>JAAYCY010000016.1 GCA_012729535.1 Methanomicrobiales archaeon
ATCTCGGCTGAGGCTTTTAACCTTTAATTCGCTTTTTTCTAAATATTTCAACGTAAAACGTCGCTACGCTTTTCTCACGTACACCGAGCCTTTCACTCAATGAGTTCTCCCTTCATAGTATCAAAGAGGACTATACAGGGTGTTCTTTCGAGAAACGCATCCGGACAGATAACAAAACAAGACACACATCTGATCCGTGAGTTGGGTGCTGACTCAGGAGGTACCGCTCACCTTCATCATCGACACGTTCGGTCTTGACCATGAAGGTTAATGGGTGGTTGATGAAAATCTGGTCCGATCACTTACTTTCCATCGGCGATCAACTCGAAGGAGTAAAAGATCTCCATCATGGATGAGTCAGGGAAAGGGAAGCCTCATTCGGTTGTTCAGAACCTCCAACAGGTCTGGTAATCCCTGGCTTGAGGCCGGATGAGTGAGACCAGGATTTACCGGATATGAATATATTCGTTCACAATGGTCATTATTTCATCCTCTTTTCCATAAATCCGCTCACTCATGCCCCGGTCCTTGTATTCTGTGAGACGCCTGGCAATAGAGTCTATCACGCTTGCCGGGAAAATTCCTTCTTTTTCAAATATTGCTCGTTTTTCCAGTAGTGCCTCTGCCGACTCAACACAGGAACCCGGTAACTGCTTAAGTGATCGCAGTTTCTCCCGGTTTTTCTCATCAAAGATGTTCCCATCAACGTAGAGTTCTCTGGCTTTCTCAAGTGCACCCGGCATCCGGATACCGTGCAGGCATGCAACAACGAGTCCGGCCCCGAGATTGTACACATCTGCAGAACCGTCGGGAATACGAAACTCAATTGTCTGCTTGGACATTCGTTCAGGAACATCAGGGGGAAATTCGGGGTTTGCGGTCTGAATCATCGTGTTACCACCGATCCATCCAAGTGGAACACGGACGACCACGGAACGGTTTCTGTCTCCCCAGCATACATTCGTGGGTGCTTCCTGGTGCGGCACGAGGCGGAGGTATGAAGTGGGGATTGTATTTCCAAATGCGGTTAAGGGCCCAGAGCAATCGAGCAGACCTGCAATCATCTTCTGAGCAAGATCAGAGAGACCGGATTCTCCAACCATCAGGTTTGTATTATCACAAACCGCCATCATATGAAAATGGAGCCCCGATCCTGCTTTTCCAATGGTTATCTTCGGGGCATAACTGATCGTTACGCCGGCCTTTTCTCCCAGCATCCTGACGATCCATTTTGCAATAATCAGCTGATCGATAGCGTCCTCGATCGGTTGTGGCAGAAACTCAACTTCATGTTGTTCATAAAGGGTTCCATCCATGGTAAAACATCCGACTTCAGAATGGCCATATTTCACCTTCCCTCCAGCCTGTGCAATGAGGCGGAGGGCTTCAACCCGTAGATTTTCAGATTGTGAGAATGGGCGTGATTCGTGATACCCCCGCTGATTCATGCACGGGTAAAGCGGTTCAGATTGTGAAATGACGTAGTATTCCAACTCTGCAAGGGCAAAAAATCTGGCATTAGTCTCCCTGGTAAAAGCAGCATGTGCTTTTTTGATGATATTATAGGGATCACTTTCGAGAGGCTCACCTTCATTGTTGTAAAAAGAGCAGAGGAGTTCCATTGTCGGAATTTCAGAGAAGGGATTTATAAAGGCCGTTTTATATCGTGGAATAACATAGAGATCACTTGATCCTGCCTCAATTGATGAGAAGAGCTGTGATCCATCAATTCTCTCACCGTCGGTCAGGATCGTCTCAAGATGGTCCATACTGGAGATAATAAAGTTCAGGGTTTTGAGCCTGCCATCTTCCCCGAGATATCGAAAGTTGATCATCTGGACCCCAAGAGCCACCGATGCCTGAATTAAATCCTCACGGGTGAATTGTTCAGCCGGTTTTCCTAGTAAACGGACAATTTCATGGGGACTATGAAGGATTTGTGCCTGATTCATCAGCATTTAGGTTTGGGAAAAAAAGTAATAACCGTTGGTAGATGTATATTAAATATCTAGAATTAGGAAGGCTTATTCCTTCACTATTCCCTTTTATGGAAGAGAAATATATTCCGCCACAACAGAATCTTACACTTCCCTGAGAAAAAGAGCAATTTGCCTTGTATTACCTGAGAGCTTAGGGGATCCAGTCCATCTCGCTTCTTGAGCAATTTATTGCGCTCTTGCATATAGTGTACAAAAATACCCATTGGATATTTCACCGGTGTTGCCCCAATCAGAATCAGGTAAGTTTTGCTTTAAAGACGCATTAATCATGAGCAACGCATGTTAAATCATGAACCTGCCTTTGCTATTCGTTTTATTTATGGTTCTCTTCCATCGAAGTATCATCGCTCTTCTCCTCACAGCATCGATTGATTCCGCATTTTTTTCTTCTTGCAGTTATTATATCCCGAATAAAGTCAAACAATGCCCAGATAGCGAAGATTAGAAAATTTTTCTATCCTGATAATTACTAAATAGAGATTCGGACATATTGTCAGGTATCTCGGCTGAAACTTGGGTATTGTTTTCTTCTCTTCCAGGGTCAACCGTTTAGCTCCCCTTGCGTTTTCATCTATAAAATCATCGGGTAAAAGAAGGGAGCGGGTCTAAAAAAGGAATATGATACCGTGATTTTTCTGACTGGAGGTACTCCATGGCTTTGGTATATTGTGAATTGATGTGGGTTTTCTGTTCCTCAAATGCTCTAATTAAGTCTGAATTGTCCGTCAGGTACGTTTATCCTTCCCGTTCTCCATCAGGACCAATAACTGATGATTCTATGAGATCATGATATGCATCAAATTTTTCTGCAATTTTTAGGGTATTAAAACTAGAATCCAGAATATTTTTAAGACATCCTCGTATGCATCATGATAAACCGGGTTATCCATAAGGTATCTGATAAGCGGCCACCTTTCGGTGATGTTTCCATACTAAAACTGACACTACTTCCCATACTTCCTGGTCTATTGCCGTTCTGAAACATATCTGGTGTATTGAAAATTTATTGTTTTAATACCTGGTGGGGAATATTTAGTTCTCTGATTCAGGTCTGTATCCATCTCCTAAATATCAGGGGGTACTGGCGAGGTATCCTCAAAGGTTCTGTTCTATCAAATACTCGGGTGTTGTGTATGGTATCCGGTCCTCTTTCTCCCAGGGATCCCTCCATTCCGTCTATTAATGCATAATTATTATCCCAGGGAATGCAGCTGAATGTTCCTATTTCCGGATTAAATCTTATTTCATTTTCCCTTCTGGCTATTAATATGAAATAACACATCGCTATATAGCGCACATGCATCTGTTTTTCATAATCAAATGGGGCGACTTTGAAAAATCAGTAAAAAAAGAGCTGCTGAATAACAATTTTATCCAGAAGAATGGCGCTGATGAATTATCATAAAAGCGGTTATACAATCAAGTCTTTTTACAATTTATTATATACTTTCTCCTCATTCCATTAATGTTAAAAAATTACCCTGATTTTTGGAAAATACGAATGATTTTTATATATTTTGTGTTCTCTCTTCGTATTCAGACAAGGAATGGTCACCGGTGCGGATCACAAGAATATAAAGGATACCAGACAACTAAGTAATGATACTTCAGAGTTACTCTCGGAGTATTCCATATCGGCAGTCATCATGATTGATAGCATGATGTCTGAAGGTATGGGTCGTATTCATTCGGAGGACATGTAATGAACGCACGATTTGCAGTTGTCATGATGGTGCTTGTTGCACTTGCAATCATGGCATTCCCCGCTACTGCAGCAATCAACAAGATTCCCGCCGGAGGAGAAGTCTTCCTTGGTGAGAGAGGTCTTGATATCTCTGCAGCTGCCGGAGGCGCCAGCCAGATTGCATGGTGGCAGCCAGGTACCAACACTGAAACTGAGCAGCCTGCAGATATTCAGCAGGTAACCAACGCACAGTCATTCTATGTATCTCCTGATATCTTCGTCGGAAAAACCGGCAACTGGTATCAGTGGAATGGCAGCGTAAAGGGCTCACTCGCATTTAACATCAAGGAACCTTCTCTTAACCTTAAGGTCTGGGATGGATCTGTTGATGAGGACGTCACTGGCAAGGCAATTCCAGTAGGAAACTACGGTAACTTTGTCATTGAAACCAACATGCAGAGCATCATCACCCGTCCAGGCTACCAGCCTGCAGATGCACCTTTCAAGATTAAAGTAAAGAGTGCAGACGGTGGTGTCTATACAAACCTCGTTGGTAACAACGGTAAGGAAATTGAGCTTACCAAGCTTGCAGTTAACCAGCAGCTCTGGTACTGGGTATCCCCAGACAACAAGCACACCGAACCGGCAACCAACGATGGATGGAACACTGCAGCCGAGGATCGGTACGGTAACCGCATGTACAAGGCAGGTACCTACACGGTCTGGGCAGAGTGTAATGCCAACAGCATGAAGGATCAGTATACCGCACCTGATGGTTCTGATTACACCGGTAAGACTATCTCCTCAGTAAAGAGTGTTCAGATCGCCACCGACCAGGTGAAGATCGAAGCCAACAAGGACAATGTTGTCCGTGGCAACCCATTCTCCGTCACCATTACTGGTGTCCCAAATGCTGAGTATTACCTCTGGATTAAGGGAACCGGATCTATGACCGGCCAGCCTGATGACCAGCCGCCAATGGTTCTTGATACCCAGGCTGATGTCAAGCAGGATGCAGCAGCAGGTCCATACGAAATCGGTAAATACCAGTATGAGGGTGGAGCAGGGAAGAGCATCAAGCAGGATGTCCCCGATGACCCCGAATTCCACGGAACCAAGTTCTATGCACTCATAAAACTCAATTCCAGTGGAACCAGAACTGTTGAGTGGAAGTCTTCCAAAGACACCAAGGACAAGAAGTACACTATCCGTGTCGAACGCAAGTCCGGCAGCCAGTACAAGTCCGATGAGGTCGATGTCAAGGTAGAGAAGGGCGATGTAACCATCGTTGCCTCTGGTGACCAGAGCTACTATCTTGGTGAGGAAGTCAAGCTCTCCGGTACTAACTCCGAGACTGATATTACCTATCTGTTCATAACTGGACCAAACCTCCCAACAAACGGTGGTATGCTAAAATCCCCACGTAAGGAAGTCAACAACGACCAGGCAGCATCCTTTGACCAGGCTGATGTCCAGGACGATGACAACTACGAATTCAAGTGGCAGACCGCCAACCTTGAGATGGATGCAGGTACCTACACCGTATACGCAGTAAGCGCACCACGCGATAAGGACCACCTCAGTGACGCACAGTATGACACTGTCTCACTGGTTGTCAAGAAACCATACATCCAGGCAACCGCATCTGCAAGTACTGTTGCAAAGGGTGACAAGATGTTCATCCGTGGAACTGCAGAAGGCGACCCATCAAAAGGTATTGCAATGTGGATCCTTGGAAAGAACAAAGTACTCTACGCAACTGAAAGCGTGAACGATGACATGTCATTCGAACACGAAATTAAGGGCGCTGAGACTTCATCTCTCTATGCAGGACAGTACTTCGTTGTTATTCAGCATCCGATGTACAACAACGAATTTGATGTCTATCCAGACAATTCACTCGAACCGCAGAAAGTCCTTGGTGCATACCCAACCCGTGACTCTGAAGTCTTCAGAATCGGCGGTGCAGGAGCACTTCAGGGAACTGACGCAGCAGAGGCACTTGTCAAAGCAATCGACTCAGCAATGGTCGATGATATCTACACCAAGATGCAGTTCCTCGTAGAGGAGCCAAAGGTCACCATCAACCCAATCGCTGAGCAGGCCGTAGGCTCCAAGTTCGAGATTGCCGGTACCACCAACCTCATGTACGATGACAACGATCTGCTTGTCGAGGTAACTTCCTCTTCATTCAAGCCGACCGACAAGTCACAGAGTGGTGAGTTCAACGGTGCAACCGGAACTGTCAAGGTCCAGCAGGGCACTGACGGTCTGAACAAGTGGAGCTTTACCGTCGATGCAAGCACCTTCAAGCCGGATGAGTACATCGTCCGCGTCGCAGGTGTAACCACTGACGTCGTAGAGACCGCTATCTTCAATGTTGTTGAAGCAGGAGCAGCACCGGTAGCAGTTGTTACCCCTGTTGTAACTGAAGCACCTGTTGAAGTAGTTGCAGAAGAAGTTGTTGAAGAAGCAGCTGAAGCAGCTGAAGCAGTTGTTGAAGAAGTAACCAACAAAACTGCATAAAAAAGTCAGATTTAATATCTGATCCCTGGAATCTTCCAGGTTTTTTTTATTTTAGTATAATTTCTACGCTTTTGTGAATTACTCTTAATCAGACAAGGAAATTCAGGTATGACCGGAAGGCCAAAAAAGGATCCTTACCTACAGGTACGGGATTATGGACTACCAGTTTGCTGACCGGATGAGTAAAACTCCTCGTTCTTTCATACGTGAAACACTTAAAGTTACTGAATGTCCTGATATTATTTCATTTGCCGGAGGGCTTCCAAATCCTACCTTGTTTCCTGTCCATGAACTTGCACAGGTAGCAAAAGATGTCATTTCTGATGAAGGTGCTGCGGTCCTTCAGTATGCAACAACAGAGGGATATCTGCCACTTCGAGAATGGGTTGCAGAACGGTATTCACGCCGGTATGATATGTCAGTCTCTCCGGATGAAATTCTTATCACTCATGGCTCACAACAATGCCTTGATTTGTGTGGGAAAATTTTCATAGATAAAGGAACACCTGTCGGGATTGAAGAACCTGGATACCTGGGAGCGATACAGGCTTTTTCGTTATATGAAGCTGGTTTTGTCCCGGTAAAACTTGAGACGGATGGTCCAGTACTTGCTGATGTTGAAAATGCCATGAAGAAAAAATGCAGGTTCTTTTATGGTGTGCCAAACTCTCAAAATCCATCAGGACTTACCTGGTCTGAATCTAAAAGAAAAGATGTTGCAGATATTATCAGGATTCATGATTCGGTATTCGTCGAGGATGATGCATATGGAGAGATCCGGTTCGACGGTGATGTTTCAAAGCCAGTGAAGAAACATATTCCTGACCAGGTAGTCATGAATGGATCTTTTTCAAAGATTATTACCCCCGGTATGCGGATGGGATGGGTCTGTGCGCCAGAGGATGTCATGAACAGACTTGTTACTGCCAAACAAGCCACCGATCTTCATTCTAGCATTCTTGCACAAAGGATTATTTTCCGGTATTTATCAGAATATCCAATTGACTCTTATATCCGGAAAATTACCGAAACCTACCGGAAACAATGTGGATGTATGATTAATGTAATTAAAAAAGAATTCCCTGATTCAGTTTCGTATACGATACCCGATGGGGGGATGTTTTTATGGGTAACTCTGCCTCAGGGATGTTCTTCTTTGGATGTGTTTAATAAAGCTTTAGAGAAAAAGGTTGCAGTTCTCCCCGGTATTCCGTTCTATACTCAAGGAGGGGGAGAAAACACCATTCGACTGAATTTTACGAATTCTTCATTTGAACAGATAGAAGAAGGTATACATCGTCTGTCTGAAGTCCTGAATATAATTACTATGAAATAGTTGTTTCAAGGAGAGTAAATCTCCATCCACAGAAATAAGAATCAGGCCGGGGATCAGGAGGACAGGATATACATTCCGTTCTTATTGCAGGGTTTATCTGCCTGGCAAATGTTTCATAATCGACGATCCCTATTTTTTTGCAGGGAAAAAGGGGCAAATTTTTCCTGGTCCGTGCTGTCTGGGTCCGGCAGGTCTGCATGAATATCTCAAGTGTATTTTTATCCGGTCTTTTTATTGTGTACTCATCAAGATAGCAAAATAATCGGTGATGAAGAGCTTTTTCAAGATCGTCAAGGGTTCCAGTTTCTGGTAAATGTAACCGTTTTTTTATTCTATCTGCTTCTATTTTGGAAAAGTCCTTCCAGACTTTAACATCACAGGAGATGGCAGTCTCAAGTCCATATCGCTCTTCTATTGCTAAAAACCACAGGCCATCGATGGCAAGCCAGTTCTTTGCAGCATCCATCAGTTCCTTTTTCAGGTATTCTTCATGTTCAGTCATACAATCAGTCTCCGTTCAAATAACCGGATAGCAAGGAATGAAAATACGAGTATTCCAACGAATATCCAAGTTATGTTGAGAGCCCAAAAGGTGTCACTTGTTCCGGTCAGAAGTGCCCTTGTCAGGCTTACAACATGGGTCAGGGGCAGAAAAATCAATGCAATATACTGGATAACCTGGGGAAGGAGATGTAATGGGAAGAATGTACCGGAAAAGAGGAACATCGGTGCAATAAAAAGTGTCGCAGGATATGATATTGTGTCTATGGATGGAGATATTGCCGAAAAACATGCTGCTATGCCTGCGAATAACATCCCGGCAAAGAAAGAGAGGGGAAGAACAATAAGCAACCCTGATGGAGAAGCAAGACCGAGCACGAAAAGTATAATGCTGATGGATATTGCAGAAATTAATCCCCTGGTTGCACCCCACAGGATTTCACCAAGAATGACTTCTTTGAGTGTTATGGGTGTTGCAAGAATTGCATCAAATGTTTTTTGATAATACATCCTGACATATGTCCCGTATGCACATTCAAAAAAGGATGCATTCATTACCGAAGCAGCGAGTATTGCAGGAGCAATGAATCTGACATAAGGAAGTCCGTCAACATCGGTAATATACGCACCTATCCCAAATCCGATAGCTCCCAGGTATAAAAGCGGCTCAATGAATGGTGGCACCAGGTTTACCCTGATATTTTTCCGGAACACCAGAGCATTTCTAAGCCATACCCGGTATGAACCAGTAATGAACTCCTTGCACCGCTTTATTTTCTTCATATTCAGTCCCGAAGCCTCCTTCCGGTCAGGAGCAGGAATACATCCTCAAGTGATCCCGGGCGGGTAATAATCCTGATACCCTGGAATGACTCGCGTAATTTATCTGTAATATCCTTTGGATTCTTTGTCCGGACCTGAAGGACTTCGCCCCCTGAATCATAATGAATACCGGCATTATCCAGGTATTGCACAACCTCGGGGATATTTTCTGTTTCTACAATATCCATTCCGATATAATGCTTCACCAGTGCATCAGGAGATCCGGTGACTAGGATGGAACCCTGGTCCATAATAACCAGCCTGTCACAAAGCCTGGCCGCTTCATCCAGGTAATGGGTGGTAAGAACAATAGTATGTCCTTCTGCACGAAGTTTGAGAAGTTTTTCCCAGATATGATGCCTGGCCTGCGGATCAAGTCCGATGGTCGGTTCGTCAAGGATAAGGAGTTCAGGACGGTTAATGAGAGCGCGTGCGAGTAACAGCCTTCTTTTCATACCACCGGATAATTTTTCAATAATTGTGTCCCTTTTTGTATCAAGTTCAAAAAAGGAAAGCAGCTCATCTGCCCTGATTGCTGCTTCTCTGGATGAAATATCGTAAAACCGTGCATACACTGCAAGATTGTCAAAAACACTCAGGTCAGGATCAAGATTGGTTTCCTGGGGTACTACACCGATACACTTCCTGATTTCCCGTCCGTCGGTATCAGGATCCATCCCAAAAATTTTCAGACTTCCCTGAGTCCTGGGTGATATACACTGGACCATCTTCATGGTAGTTGTTTTTCCTGCACCATTTGGTCCCAGAAATCCAAACAGTTCTCCTTTGGGTACAGAAAAATTGATAGAATTTACAGCAGTGAGATCCCGGTATTTTTTTATCAGGTTATTAGCTTCAATGACATAGTAATCCATTAAATATCTCCCTGATTTGCCATTATTATAAAACCGTCACAGCCCATCCGATGAGAAAACCAAGGATTGCCCCCCCGTTTAATGGAGGAAGTCCTGCCTGTGGTCTTCCTGACTGCACAGACCGGAGAAGGATGAACAGGCCCAGTACAGATCCAAGAAGAGCTCCTATGGCAGGTGTACTCATCGGACCGATTCCTCCTCCAGGCATAAAAACTGCTGCAGAAGTGACAAGTATAGATGGCATGATAAGGTCACCAAGTCCCATCAGGTATGCAGCCCGGTCATGTTTTGATTCTTCTGTTTGATTATCTCCTTCAGGAGATATCGTTCCACCAACTCCATCCCTGATAAATGAGTATCCCTCCTTTTTAGGTACAACAACCATGATTGGCATTCGCCCTTCGATAACTCCGTTGGCAAGGGTTAGCATGTGTTTTGTCTTGTACACCGAGATTGCATCATACAAAGCAAGCAGGATTAAGAGCAAAATTACAGGCATCGGTTCTAATGATATGCCAAACATCGATGCAACTCCTGCAGCGAGCAGGACTCCGAGTATGTCCACCACATACCATTCAGGGTATTTCCAGAGAAGCAGGGTTGCCAGTCCTGCAGCGAGGATACCAAAAACAAGTGCGATATCCATGGTGCATACAAGACCGGCAAGTCCTGAAAATACATATATATATGCAATAAACAGTGAAATCCGGATTATCCAGTCTAGAATGAATTTATATTTAAATCTTATGAGAAGAAGGAGAAATGCCGTA
The DNA here is from genome assembly GCA_012729535.1 of Methanomicrobiales archaeon. Taxonomy (GTDB): domain Archaea; phylum Halobacteriota; class Methanomicrobia; order Methanomicrobiales; family Methanospirillaceae; genus Methanospirillum. Next base: position 10,515 of record JAAYCY010000016.1, read on the forward strand.
AACAGCAGGAGCATCACAATAAACCACAGGGGATTTGTGAGAGATTCAGGGTCTTCAAATACGGCATATCCTGATGCAGTCATGGGAACTGCAAGAAGAACGGATCCTATTCCAACGGCAAGGAGCATTACCGGCATTGCTAGTAAGGCAAGAAACTCCCGGATTTGTTCCTTTGATATCATGATAACCAGTACTTAAATCATGGGAGAACCATCTATCTGAATATATGGATGATCGGATCCTTCTGGCAGGCATAATTCCCCTTCTCATCGTTGCATGCGGGTGTATTCTTATCGGAACTGCATATTCCTTTCCATTCGAAGCGATTATCGGACTTCTTCTTATAACTCTTCCAATCATCTTCCTGATTTGGTATATCCTCATCAGGGTGGAAAATCTGATATCCGGGATAAAAGTTCAGGGAAAGGCAATTCATAAGGCATTTGATGACCATTCTTCAGAAATGAAACGAAAATATGAAGAGACGATGCACCAGATTCTGGAACTGAATACTGATCTGACCAGAAGGGTATACCGGTAGGCAAAGCATGGGTGTAGCACTCAGGGACATTTTACAAGATTATAAACATCCGGTAAGCCCGGATGATTTGAAGGGTACTGCTGCAATAGATGCATATAATGCTCTTTACCAGTTTCTCTCCATAATCAGGCAGCCGGATGGAACACCTCTTATGGATGGAGAAGGAAGAGTAACTTCTCATCTGTCCGGGTTATTTTTCCGTACATCCAACCTTATGCAACAGGGAATCCGACCGGTATTTGTTTTTGATGGTGCACCTCCTGAAATGAAAAGCATTACTATCCAGGAGAGAAAAGAAACCCGTGTACAGTCACAGGTTAAATGGGATGAAGCAAAAAGAGAAGGTGATATGGCCCGGGCTTTCCGCTATGCAATGTCAAGCTCAGTTGTTGATAAAGACATAATATCATCATCAAAGAGACTTCTGGGCCTCATGGGACTTCCGGTAATTGATGCTCCATCAGAAGGTGAGGCGCAGGCTGCTTATATGGCGCTTGTTGGTGACGTTGATTATGTAGTCTCGCAGGACTATGATACCCTTCTGTTTGGAGCACCAATACTGGTGAGAAATCTTACTATCTCTGGTAAACGCCGTATTCATGGTCGGCAGGTTACTATTCAGCCTGAACGAATTGTGCTATCAGAAATCCTGGAAAAACTGGTAATTAGCAGGGAGCAGCTTGTGGATATTGCAATCCTTACCGGAACTGATTTTAATCCGGGGATAAAAGGGATAGGATCAAAGACCGGTTTAAAAAAGGTTAAATCAGGAGATTTTGAAACAATAATCCGGGAAAAATCACCTGGGTTTGATCCTTGTCCAATCCGAGACTTTTTTCATAATCCTCCGGTATGTGATTCATATGATCTGAGTGCTTCTTTTATTGACAGAGACGGTTTATTTTCATTTTTATGTGATGAATATGGATTTTCACCCGAACGGGTAAATCCTGTTCTTGATAAAATCGCGAGGAAGGAGAAACAAAAAACCCTGGAGAGTTGGTTCTAATTCTTTTTCATCAGTAATTTTATAGTTTAATCACCTAACGGTACCTGTTTATCATCATTTCACAGGGGCTGATAAGTGCGATGCGGTTTTTTGCTCAAATAAAATTGTGGTGCCTGATATCTCTTGTCATGTCTTTGCTTTGCATGACCCCTATCTGTCTCGCAGAATATGAGGAAATTCTGGAAAATGTATCAAATGATACAACAAACGTATCAGCAGAATGGACCGTTGACTATACTGCATCTCCGTTTGAAGGCTATCCTCCACTATGTGTTCAGTTTACCGTAACCGGTCCTGATGGGGATTATTCCTGGGATTTTGGGGACGGTACCTCATCTAATGTAATGAATCCGGTGCATTGCTATCGGCAGAAAGGGAACTACTGGGTCAAACTGAAATATTTCTATGGTACCATATCCGGAGAAGTCTCAAAGCCGGATTGTGTGAAGGTTAATGATCCGGATTATTATGTGGATTTTTCTGCAGATCCCACGAATGGTTCTGCACCTCTTACAACCCGGTTTACCATTACCGGGAATCCGACAAACATTATCTGGCATTTTGGAGACGGAAGTGATGATTCTACGGAGAAAAATCCCAGTCACCAGTTTGTATATCCTGGTAACTACAGTCCCACGCTGACCTACTGTCTTGCTGGTGCCTGTGACAAGATTTCAAAGTTCAACTATATTGAAGTCGAAGAAGGAAAGGATATTGATTTTCTGGCTGAAAGAGAAGCAGGGATTGCTCCGGTTTGTACCCGGTTTATTGTAACCGGGGAAGCAGATGCCTTCAAATGGGACTTTGGAGACGGGCAGGTCTCATATGAAAAAAGCCCTGTTCATTGTTTTGCTGAATCTGGAACATATACCATATCAATGACGTATACCATTGATGGAGCACCTTACACTCTTACAAAAAACAGATACCTTACCTATACCCCAAGACAAAAACCGGATTTTACCATTGTTCCTTTGGAAGGTGTTGCCCCACTGTGTGTTGATTATAAAATAATAAATCCTTCCCAGTCATGGGAATACCATTTTGGAGATAACAGTACAGGAACAGGGGCCCAGGATACCCATTGTTATGGAAAGTCTGGTACCTATTTCCCCTCCCTTACCTATTGTTCAAATGATTATTGTGACATCATAGAAAGCCCATCACCGGTACTTGTTCATCAGCCAAGGATCCTGCTGGCAGCTGGAAAAACTCCAAATGAGTATTCATTCAGCACTGATGCTCCCAAAGGCCTGAAATATTCCTGGGATTTTGGTGATGGAAGCAGGGGTGAAGGTGCAGCAGTTAAACATATCTACAGTACACAAGGCACATACCGTGTTTCACTGGTGGTAAATGGTATCTGTGGTTGCAATGCTGTCACGACAAAAGAGATATCTGTAAAACCAAAGGAAAAACTTGGTTTTACTGCCACACCGCTTTCAGGTTGTGCTCCCCACTGTGTACAGTTTAATGAACAGTCACCTGAAATACCCCTTTCAAGACTTTGGGAATTTGGTGACGGGGATACCAGTGAAGACAAAAATCCTTTCCATTGTTATCAGTTTCCTGGTCCTTATACGGTGACACTGACCGATGTCTTCACAAATGAGACTGAAAAGGTAGTTAAAGAAAACTATATTACTGCCCATGCAGTGCCCCGCCCATCATTTACCGCCTACCCTCCAAATGGATATGCTCCGCTGACTGTCCACTTTTCTGATACTACCATTGATTATTCTGAAAAAAGGTACTGGAATTTTGGTGATACCGTAACCAGTACAGAGAAGAACATTGATCACCGGTTTGATGAACCCGGTACCTATAATGTTACATTGACAGTCTGGGGTGCCGGCAACTGCCGGGGAACAAAATCACAGGTTATCGAAGTACTCAAAAAGGAAAAAGACTTGTATGATTTTTCCGGATTACCGAGACGGGGAGTTGCACCCTTGTGTACATCCTACAAGGTATCAGGAAACATCCAACAGTCTGAGCTTGATTTTGGTGATGGCCAGACAACTCCTGACCGGAATCCCTTCCATTGTTATGAGACTGCTGGTGTCTACTCACCCACACTTCATGCCTGTGATTCTGTTTCCGGATGTGAAGATGTTAAAAAACCATCTTATATTGTTGCTGTTTCTCCCCATTATCTGAATATGACTCTCTATCCTGGTTGGAACCTCTTTTCCGTCCCGGTTACTCTGGAAAACGGATATAATACGATGAAAATCCTGTCTGGGATCAATACTGCCGGACATTCTGTTCTTACCTGGAATAGTACTCACAGGTCATGGGAACGAATGAAACAAGATGATCCGGTTACTCCTCTCTCGGCATTTTTCATCTATGTATCTGATAAGGTAACAGTGCCCCTCGTAATCTCCTCCGAAGGTCCGGAAAACAACCTGACCCGAAATCTTGACGGTGGCTGGAACCTGGTAAGTTTTGCAGATATCATGACCGTTTCAGCAGATGAAGCATTCCGGCCGGTTGAAGAGTTCTGGAGCTATGCCATCGGGTTTGATGCGTTAAAACAGAGATATTATGGCCCGGTTACAAAAGGAGTTGACAGTGCTATATCAGAAATGGATCCAAAGCAGGGGTACTGGCTCTTTATGAATGGAAGTGTTCAGATGATTGGAAAGAAACTGTAAATATTTTTACAGTTGTTTCCAGACATGCATGAACCGCTGTGCGGCAGTGATATGGCCAAAAATCCCAAAAATAACTAATACCCAGGCAAATATTGAGAGCCCGAGTATTACAACCGATGATATGAGAGTTACAATCCCGGCACCGATTAGAAGAATAAGCCGGTCAGCCCTGCCGAGAAATCCTCCATAAAATCTTCCGATTCCAACCGCCTGCGCCTGTGTTCCCAGGTATGATGCCATGAGGACTCCGGTCAGACCAAAAACGCCTATCTGCCATGGACAGAGTGGCCCGGCAAATATCCCGCATATCATGAAGATATCAGCATAACGGTCAACAGTATGATCCAAAAAATCTCCCCTGAGGCTTTGCACTGACATTGCACGGGCGATGGATCCGTCAAGAGCATCAAAGACCGCATTAAGCATGATACAGATCGTTCCAATACCTGTTTCGTACAAGTAAAATCCGATTCCTGCTCCTGCTGCAGCTACCAGGGAAAGAATGGTGCAGGTATCTGGAGTTATGCCAATCCTGACGCATCTTGAAACAACGGGATCTATTATTGGTTTTATATGTTCACGGTATGAATCAAGTGTCATAGCATGTCTCCACAGGCAGAAAGCCAGTCTACGGTTCCGGAGGAAGGTGAGGCTGTCCCTCTGATAACATCTTCAACTATTCCAGTCACAAAAATAATTTCCTTTTCTGTTGTGTCTATCTCGTATATTTTTTCAAGACCATGTATCTCTGCAGCTTCTGCCAGGATTATATCGAGAAGTTCTGCCTCAACATTTTCAGCGACCTTGTCTTTTGAGTATCCTCTTTTCAAAAGTCTTTCACGCAGGATATCAGGTCTGCATCGTAAAATAATGATCCGGTCTGCAGGAAGGAGATGAGAAAGATGTCCTTCAACGACTCCATCTATGGGAAGGAACTCCTGAACCCATTTTTCATCATCGATTATGTCAGTATCCCTGTCAGGATCAGGGCCTAGTCGGTATGATCCTACGGTATTGGTGGCTCTTATTACAAAAATCCCCTTCTTTTCCAGGGCATCAGCAATTACGCTTTTTCCTGTTCCCGGGGTTCCGGACAAAGCGATCATCATAGTGAACGGATTACCTCAAAAAACCGTTTATTCTCCCATTCTTCTCCAGCACAAACCCTGATATAATGGTCTGCAATTCCTGGGAAACTTCTGCAGGAACGGACCAGGACTCCGTTTTTTGCAAAATACTCTGTTGCCTGGTCTCCTGTCATTGGAGAGGTGTCTATCATGACAAAGTTAGCTCCGCTTGGTAGAACGGGTTTAGGCGATTCCTTTGTTACTCTTTCACGCCATTCCCGGGTGTACCTAATGGTCTTTTTGATGTATTCATGGTCTTGAAGAGCACCGGTTGCTGCTGCTGCAGATATTGAATTAAGAGTGAACGGTGTTGCAGCTTTTTCATATACCGGTTTAAACCAGGAAGGAACGAAAGCATAACCCACCCTGCACCCGGCCAGGCCAAAAACCTTTGACATTGTCCGGCCGATGATAAGGTTATCATACCGTTTCATGAGCGGCCTGTAGTCCTCGTCTGAAAATTCAACGTAGGCATTGTCAAGAAAAAGTACCCCGTTTAGCTGTTCAAGGATTGTTTTGATGTCTTCTGGCGGCGTAACCGTTCCAGATGGGTTATTCGGAGTGCAGAGAAATGCTATTTTTGCATCTTTAGCTCCTGCAATAAAACTCCGGGTATCAACTGAAAAATCTTTAGATCTGGGAATATTTCTGACATCTGCACCCTGGGCTTTTGCTGCGAGACCATAAAATGAGAAGGTCGGAGTGGAGAGTGCGACTGTTTCTCCGGGATTGACCAGTGCCCTTATGCATGTTTCTATTACCCCGTCCATTCCAACACCGGTGACAAATGGAAAATCCCCGTGATAATCTACAAGAGTTTTCACAAGATCTGAGTGAATGGTATCCGGGTACCGGTGTATGGAAGAAATGGCCAGCTCCATCCCTTTCATGGCCATTTTTGATGGTCCGAAGGGATTTTCGTTACTTGCCAGTCTTGCAATTCTTTCAAATCCGTACTCCTTTGCAAGTTCTTCCGGATTTCTCGCAAAAACGTAGGAGGTTCCCTCCCGGTACAAATCCCTGATTAATTTAACGGACTGCCCTGATTGCTGCATCAATTACTCCGCATCCACTCTTTATCTCCTCTTCACTGATAACCAGGGGGGGTATTAACCGGAGATTCCCATGAGCAGCACAATTGACAAGTAATCCCTGTTCCTTACATGATTGCAGAACCTGTGGACACGCATCGCCAATGGTAATCCCTACCATCAGACCAATTACCCGTGGATTATGTTCAGACAGCACCTTTTTTATCAGTTCTCCTTTCTTTGATACAGAAGGAAGCACTTCATCAATTACGTCAAGCGTTGCATTCGCTGCTGCACAGGCTAGGGGACCTCCGGCAAAGGTACTTCCATGTTCTGACTTTGAAAATTCAAGATCATCACGGGCAACGATTGCTCCCATGGGAAATCCGCTGGCAATTCCTTTTGCAATAGAGACAATATCCGGTAGAATTTCCTCATGCTGGTAGGCAAACCACTTTCCGGTCCGCCCCATTCCTGTCTGCACTTCATCAAGGATCAAAAGCGTGTCTGTTTCATCACAAATCTCCCGGACTTCCCGAAGATATCCTTTTGGTGGAATAATTATACCTGCCTCCCCCTGTACTGGTTCCACAAATACTCCCGCCGTTTCTTTGGTTATCGCCTTTCGGATGGCCTCAGCATCCCCATATGGGACAAAGGAGCACCTGGGATTTAAGGGGAGGAAAGGTTCCCTGATTGCAGGTTTATGGGTACAGGAGAGAGACGCCATGGTCCTGCCATGAAATCCGTCCTCACAAGCAACAAAGTCGGTTTTTCCTGTGCGGACGCGGGCGAGCTTGATTGCTGCTTCATTTGCCTCAGCTCCTGAGTTTGAGAAAAAGGCTTTTTTTAGGCCGGTTTTTTCTACAAGGCGTTTTGCCAGCATCCCCTGGTGAGGAACATAGTAGAGGTTTGAACAGTGGATAAGTTCTGCTGCCTGTTCCTGTATTGCTTTTACCACCGTTGGATGACAGTGACCTGTGCTGCATACGGCAATTCCTGCAACAAAGTCCAGGTATTTATTCCCTTCCGCGTCAATAACGGTAGATCCTGATCCTCTGACCAGCATCATGTCCCGGCTGAACGCGGGCATATAGTACGATGAATCCAGTTCGCGATAATTTTTTTCGAAATTCACAATATCAACTCAAATTTTTATTCATATTCAATGGTTGCAGGTGGTTTTGGGGTGATATCATATACAACCCGTGCAACACTCGGGATAGTTGATGTAATACGTTTTTCTATCTCCTGGAGGTCTGAGTATGCAATCTCTATGATATCTGCTGTCATTCCATCACGGGAATTGACTGCTCTTACAGCGACTATCCAACCATGCAATCGGTTGTCACCCTTCACCCCAGTGCCATGTCCTACCAGAGCACCAAGACACTGCCATGGGCGGTATTTTTCAACAAGAACTTCTTCGATAATGGCATTTGCTTCTCTGATGACTTCGATTGACTCCCGGGTCACCTGCCCGACAACCCTGACAGAAAGACCCGGCCCGGGAAATGGCATCCGGTGGGCTATCTCTTTTGGCAGTTCGAGCGCTTCTGCAATCTCACGCACCTCATCTTTATAGAGTTCTCTGAGCGGTTCGATAACCTTTTCAAACTCCATTGAAAGCGGAAGACCTCCAACATTATGGTGGCTTTTTATTCCTCCTTCACTTTCAATACAGTCCGGATAAATTGTTCCCTGGAGGAGATATTTTGCTCCGGTGGTCTTTGCTTCCCGTTCAAAGACACGGATGAACCTTTCCCCGACTATTTTACGTTTCTTTTCAGGATCCTGCTCCCCAGACAGGGCATCAAGAAATTCGTCTGCGGCATTCACAACTTTTAGTCCGAGATGACCAAAAATTTGTGATATCCGTGTAGTCTCTCCTTTTCTCATCAGGCCCGTATCCACGTATATCGGAATAAGACGGTCTCCAATGGCACGGGAAGCGAGTTCAGCGCATACTGAGCTGTCTACCCCGCCGGATAGAGCAATTACTACTTTTTCATTCCCGGATTCTGACTGAATCCGGCTGATTGCTTCTTTGATAAATTTCTCTGTTTTAACCATTATTCTCTCCTTCCCCTGTATTTCAGGCATGCATCAACAAATCCAAGGAATGGTGGTGATGGACGGGTCGGCCTTGACCTGAATTCCGGATGAAATTGTGTTGTAAAGAAGAACGGATGATCTGTTATTTCTGCAATTTCCATTCTGTTTTTGTTGGTTCCGGAAAATACCAGGCCTGCAGTCTCCAGATTTTCAATAAACGAAGGATCAACTTCATACCGGTGCCGGTGCCTTTCGGTAATTTCATGTTGTTTATAGAGTTCGAAAGCACGGGTTCCTGGTTTTATGGTTACCTGCCAGTCTCCAAGCCGCATGGTACCCCCAAGGTTTTCAATACCTTCCTGTTCCGGCAGTATGGTGATGACTGCAGTTCCGTCTCCGCATTCACTACTGCATGCATCAGCAATTCCTAGGACATTTCTAGCATATTCAACAACTGATAACTGAAACCCGAGACAGAGCCCCAGAAGCGGGATTTTTTCTTCCCGACACAACTGGATTGCACCGATTTTGCCTTCAATTCCCCTGATACCAAAACCACCGGGAATGAGAACTCCGTCACATTCCCGAAGGTCAGATGGATCTACCCGCTCTGCATCCAGCCACCTGATTGAAACCTCCGTCAAAAGAGCCCGGCCTGCATGCTTGAGCGCTTCTTTGATGGAGAGATAGACGTCTTCCTTTCCATACTTGCTGACAATACCCACGGTGATACGATGTGTATATTCCCGGGTTACTACCCGGTACCACTCACGATCAGCTACTTCATTGTCAAGATGGAGTAATTGGCAGAGGACTGTTGCAAGCCCTTCCTTTTCCAGTTCCATGGGACACTGGTAAATATCAGAGAGGGTAGCTGCACTGATGATTCCGTTCTGAGGTATATCACAGAGTGATGCAAGTTTTTTCTTTGTATGAGAGTTTAAGGGTCTCTCGCTTCTTCCCACGATGATGTCTGTAAAGAGACCCAGTTCCCGCAGCGCTTTTACCGAGTGTTGGGTTGGTTTTGTCTTCAGGTCACCCATTGAATCTGAGGGCATCAGGGTTACATGAACTAGAGCCCGATCAGATGTAGACAGTTCACTTCTCATCTGTCTGACCGCTTCAAGGAAAGGCATACTTTCAATATCCCCAACAGTTCCTCCTACTTCAACAATACAGATGTCCGCAGTTTTTCCTCCAAATGCCGGTTCTTCCGCTGCCGACCTGATACATTCCTTGATCTGATCAGTAATATGCGGGATAATCTGGACCGTCTGGCCCAAAAAATCCCCTTTACGCTCTTTATTGATGACTATCCGGTATACTTTTCCAGTAGTGATATTGTGAGAAGAGTTGAGTTCTATATCAAGGAAACGTTCATAGTTACCAAGGTCAAGATCCACTTCACCTCCGTCATGAAGGACAAAAACCTCTCCATGCTGAGCCGGGTTCATGGTACCTGCATCAATATTCAGGTATGGATCGATTTTTACCGCTGTAATCAGGTACCCACGGTTTTTAAGCAAACGTCCAATGGATGCAGCAGTAATGCCTTTGCCAAGCCCGCTCATCACACCTCCGGTAACAAAAATATACTTCACTTATGCTCCTCTCAAAACCTGCTCAAATATTGATTGTAATAACACTTCTATTCTGTGCCCGGGGAAGACCGTACTATAAATGATGCTGAACATCTGGCCAGGAGACTGCCATCCTTCGCATTGGTTATGGAAGCTTCTGCAAAGATCATCTGTCTTCCTTTTCTGATAACCATCCCGTCTGCATGAATGGTTCCATTCTGAATACCCCTGATAAAATGTGTTGTGCATGATACCGTTGCAATTGTCTCTCCTTTGGAAAGAAGTGTATATATGGCAAGGGCAATTGCTTCATCACCGATTGCAGTAAAAATTCCTCCCTGCAGCCATCCTTCTCCATTTTTCATGTCATCCCTGACATCCATTGCTAATCTTGCCTTTCCTTCACCAAATTCAACTGGTCTGATATTCATCAGACAGAAAAAAGGGTTAGCCTCCTGTCCACGCCCGCGAATTTCTTCAAGATAATTCATATATATCATTATTATCTCCCGAAGGATGATGATAACGCGTAAATTGGGGAATACATATGAGCATGTCAGATGTACCAGTTAAGGGAACGCATTAATCCTGATATTGAATATGTTGACGCCTAGATTAAGTCTCGTAATACCTGCATATAATGAAGAAAACCGAATTAGTCCGCTTTTATTCGATCTGACTGATTTGAATACCGAATATATCTTTATATGTGATGGAAGTGATTATACAGATAAAATCATTTGTGATTTTTCCATACATCACCGGGAACTCAATATTAAATGTTACTCTTATCCTGCCAGGCTTGGAAAAGGTGGTGGGGTATATACCGGTTTTCAGAAGGCAACTTCTTCCCTTGTAGGATTCATGGATGCTGATAATTCAACTTCTGTCAGTGAATTAGTCAGGATGTCCTGTCTTATGGACGATAACGATGGAATCATTGGTTCAAGACATATGCCCGGTCAGTTGATCAAGAGAAAGCAATCACTGATGAGAAGAATACAGAGTCGTATTTTCAATGGCATTATCCGCCTGATGTTTGGTCTCCCTTTCTATGATACCCAGTGTGGTGCAAAAATTTTTCGTAAAGAGGCAATCGATGCAGTTCTTCCCGAAATCCGCTCAAAAGGATTTGAATTTGATGTCGAACTTCTCTGGCGGCTGAAGAGAAAAGGATATTCTATTGTTGAAGTTCCTGTTATCTGGAATGATACCCTTGATTCACGGCTTTGTCTCCACGACACCCTTTCAATGATTACCACTCTTATCCGGATAAGGACTAATACCCTTCCATCTGACCATGATTCCTGACCCGATTCATACCACTGCTCTTGAACTTTTTGAAAAAGGCCAGTATACTGAGTGTCTTGGTTTTATTCATAGTCTCTCTCCCCGGGAGAGGGTTGTTCCCATTCGAATTCTTGAGGCGGTATCTCTTATTGAAACCGGTTCACGGGAAGATGCAGAAGTCTGCCTTCGTGATTTGAGAATAACTGTTCCGGATTCGGCTGAAGTGTGTATCTATCTTGGCCGTATACTTCGTGAACGTGATGATGATGAAGCCAGGGCAGCATTTTCAGAAGCAGTGCGTCTAGATCCTGATAACAAGGACGGGCTCTCATGGTATGCAGATCTCTTAATGGAACAGGATGATTATAATGCAGCAATACCTGTTTTGATCCGGTTATATTCTCTCTTTTTAGAACCCCGTATCTTATGTCTGCTGATGCAGGCATATGTGAAAGCTGGAATGCCTGAAAAAGCAGTTGATATGTTCATATGCAATAATCGTCCTGTATGTTGTAGAATCGAATATCTCAGGGCCTTATCTGATTCAGGCAGAGATGATGAAATTTTATCCCTTGTGCAGGCTGATCCACATTCTCCCCCTGATGAATTTGTGTTCCTTGTCCGTTCCCTGGTAAAAACTGCACCAGAGGTTGCAGACCCGATAATATTGCCGCGAATAAAATCATCTGGTTCGACACTGGTAAGTGCTGAATATGTTCGGCTGTTATTGAAACAAAAAAGGTACCGGGAAGCTGTCGGGGTATGGTCATCCTATCTTTCTTGTGAACAGGAAACCCAGTTGAAAACTCTGATATGTCCGGCACTTTGCAATATTGGTGAATTCTCCCGAGCTGGAGAGATATATGATTCAGTTCTTTTTCCAAATCCTCCTGATGCTCATGTATCTGACATCCTTGAACTGTTAAAAGCCTATGGCGATGTCATCAGATCACAATATGGATCAGTTGATGAACTTATGGAAAAAGCAGGGCAGGTGATGCATCCATCATATGCGGCTTTTGCAGGCCATTGCGCAAAAGAGTCCGGCAGGCATCATGAAGCCCAGGTGTATTACCAGAAAGCGTTTCGATATGATATTGTTCATGGTGGTCTTTTATATGCGGATTTCCTGGCAGAAAGTGGTAATAATCGCGAGTGGGAAAAAATCATGCTGTACATTCTGAAAAATACCGGAAAAATAACGGATATTGAGCACGTTGCATCATCCTGCATCCAGGATATAAGTTCTCATATCCCTCTCATCAGGTTTCTGCATGAAAAACTTCAGAAAAAACTTCCGCTCCTTTCAAGCAAAGGAAAAAGTATCTATTGTCAGGCTGCCAGCCTGATTGCCACAGAAGAGTTACATAACGGGAGATACAGTGATGGTCTTACCCTTTGTCTTGATGCGCTGGAAAAAGTCCCCCCTCATGACCAGAAAATGGCTGAAAATCTGTTTTCTGTTCTGATGGCATGCAAAACGCCCGGCCTTCCGGTTAGGTATACTATTCATGATCAAACTCGTGATAATTATCCATCCGGAAAGCCTCTGGCAATTCCGGGTCTTACTCCTGCTGAGGAGTCTGTGCTGACGTATATCAGGAGACACCGGGTGTGTTCTGAGCTTGAACTTCGGTCTGTTTGTGGCACAAAAAGAGTAGCAGGTCTTATGAACCGCCTGATGAGAAAGACTATGGCAGGAGGATGGCAGGTGCTTATGAAAGAAGGAGTATCCGAATCCGGAGAGGTATATCGATATGAAGGTCCCTGAACCGTACGACCCGGTTGTCCTTGAAAGTATCGGGATCATCAATGCACTCAGAAGAGGGACAGTGCCCGGCCAGGGTCTTTCAAGATTTGCGGTAGGCCTTGAATCAGAAGAACAAGCCATACGTGACCAGCTCAGACTGGTTGCGAATAAGGGTGCGGATATTAAGGCTGTTCGGGGAGAATATGGATCAGGAAAGACCTTTTTTATCTCACGTTCTCTTGAAATTGCGCGGGAAGAAGGCTTTGTTACCTCCCGGGTTCCGCTCTCTCCGACAAATCCCCTGTATAAGTTAAGCACGGTATACAGCCGGATGGCTTCCTCCCTGGTTGCAGGTGGAGAGGAGAATGCTCTCCGGTCCCTCATTGACGGCTGGCTTTTTGCTATTGAGGAACGAGTATTAAAAAGGGCTGACCTTACCCCGGAAGATACGCCGGGGATTCAGGAGATGGTAATACATGAAGTTGAGCATGCCCTTTCTGAAATCAGTGAAATACATTCTGCCCTTGCTGCGGTCATAAGAACATATTACCTTGCTTGTGACTGCGGAGATTTTAAAACTGCACAGGCTGCAGTTGGCTGGCTGGCAGGAGAAACACAGGTTGGAAGAGCAGTAAAACAACGGGCCGGAATCAGGGGAGAAGTAGATGATGCCTCGGTTCTTTCGTTCATGCAGGCGCTTTCGGTTATCGCCCGTGGTGCAGGATACATGGGTTGTGCTCTTGCTCTTGATGAAATGGAAATTACTCAAAGTCTTCCGAGAAATCTTCGTGACCGGGGATACAGAAATCTTGTCCAGATTATTGATGCCCTGGATGGTGGACTGCTCCCGTACTGGTTTATTGTCATCGGGGGGACACCCTTGCTGTATGATGGTGCCCGGGGGATGAAATCTGTCCCGCCTTTGTATGAACGGATTGGAATGGTCCCAGAGCATGCCGGCTTTCCAAACCCCCGGCAGACACAGATAGTCCTGAAACCATTTGATGCCAGAAAGCTCGAAGAAGTAGCCATGAGAGTTACCGGGGTATATGCTTCGGCATATGGTGAGATTGACCGCACGCGGATATCGCACCGGTTCATTAGAACCATGGTTGAACGTATCTGCAGCCATTTTGGCGGAAGAATAGATGTTATGCCCCGGATATTCCTCCGGGAATTTGTAGACATCTTGGACAAGTGTGACCTGTATCCTGATTTCGATCCCATAGCCGGATATGATATGAGTCCTGAATCATTAGAGCCGGTACTAACCGAGGAAGAAAAAGCGGTAATACGGATCAGCTGGTAGGGGTCTTTCTCCTGATCCTGACTGAATTTGCATGTGCAGTCAGACCTTCGGCATCTGCAATAGTCTCGACAATGTCTCCAATCTGTTCCAGGCCCTCTTTTTCAATGATCTGGATGGTAGATGTTTTTGTAAAGTGGGCTACATTCAGTCCTGAAAAAAACTTCGCATTGCCGGCAGTCGGGAGGACATGGTTTGTTCCGGTTGCATAATCACCACAGGCGACAGCAGCGTACGGACCAACAAATATTGAACCGGCATTCCTTATTTTTCCGATGAGGGAGAGTGAATCCTGCACCTGGATGGCCAGGTGTTCAGGAGCGATGCAATTGGATGCACTGGCAGCCTCATTCATGTCTTTTACCAGCATGTACCCTGACCGTATGAGGGACTCATTGATGATCTCCTTTCGGTCTGCCTCTTCGGATAATTTCACGATCCACTCTCCAACTTTTTCTGCCATTCCGGCGCTTGTTGTTATTAATAATGATGCAGAAAGCGGATCATGTTCGGACTGAGCGATGATGTCAGCAGCAATATAATCAGGTCTTGCACTTTCATCGGCAATGATGGCTATCTCTGATGGTCCGGCTGGAAAGTCTATCTCAACGGTATTACGAAGGATCGTTTTGGCAGTAGTCACATACCGGTTTCCAGGACCTACGATCTTTTCCACCGGTTCGATGCTCTCAGTTCCATAGGTCATCGCAGCAATGGCCTGGGCCCCACCGGTCAGGTAAATATCATCAACATCAGCGATATCGCAGGCAATAACAGTAAGAGGGTTTACCGGTGGAGGAGTACAGCAGATAACCTTCTCCACACCGGCCACTTTTGCGGGAACAGCACACATGAGGACCGTTGAAGAGTATGAAGCACGACCTCCGGGAACATATATGCCAACCCGTGAAAGAGGGGTTGTCTTAACCCCCAGGCTGATACCTGGTTCGGTAGATGATAACCAGATATCATCCCGGCGCTGTAGTTCGTGAAACCGGCTGATCCGTGCATATGCTTCTGAAAGAGCTTCTGTAATGTCTGGTGAGACATGTTCATACGCAGCATCCCTGTCTGCGTTGCTCATCCTCACGCAGGCGGGCCTTATACCATCAAACTTCTCCGCATAATCCAGCAGCGCTGAATCTTTTCGATCTCTGACCTCGCTTATTATTGATTCTACAGAACTTCTGACTTCATCAAGAGTACTTTTTTGGCGGGCCAACCAATCCTCAAGATCTACCGGACTCCAGTTCATGGGTAGTACATAGTCATAATTTTAAAAAAAGTGGTTGGAAGGTTCACCCGGTAAAAGATGAGATCAGGTTTTATTTGTCGTACCTGAATTCTCCCACCGCCATACATAGAAATCAGGGGATGGCCGCGCAATTCTGCCACGCAACAAATTGGTCAGCATTTTTTGAAGGTTCAGATACAAAAGAAGAAGGTCTTCTTCAATGTCTTCAGTGTAGGTTTTCAGGCGAATTAATCCCTTGACATATTCTTCCATTCCCTTGCAGGCAGAAATTTCTGCAGGCATAATATCAGCAGGAAGCACTGCCCTGATATTATACACATCATCAACAGAAACAGCCATCTCATACTCGCTTACTGTTCCCCGGTGAACAATGAGGGTCCTCTGTTTATTGGCCACGGTTTTTTCCATTCCCAATAAAGGAGCGATATTAATGACTGGAATCATCTCTTCTCCCCACTTAGCCATTCCCTCAATATAATCGGGTGAATCATATACAGAAATAGTCTTAAGGGGTCTGACAAATTTATCGATAATATCACCGTCGATTAGGTAATGATCCCTTCCAAGTAAAATTTCGACAAGAGTCAGATGGCTTTGCATGATAATCGGGGAAGCTGCAGATGATATCTTCGGAGTTCCCCCTATTCATATTCTTCGATCACTGGCCATATGTGATGCAAAATCCTATCCCTTATCCTGTTCATACGATACATATAAAGTCAGACCGGCTCTTATTGGTTTTTGGACTGGTCACCCCTGGAGATTGGAATTGATGCCAGCAGAAAAGGAAATTCTTCACCGGTTATTATTATTTGCCCTGGGAGACGGGCTTTACGGAGCCCAGGTTTCTTATATTCGTGAGATCGTCCCGGACCAGGAGAAAATTCCTCTTCCCGGTGCACCTGATTTTATCCCCGGAATCATTCATATTCGTTCCGAAGTTGTGAAAGTAATTGATATCCGAAGAATTATTCCTCTCGGACAGGAAAAACCCAAAAAGAAGATCATAGTTTTTGTTCCTGAAAATAAGGATGCGACCAGGTTTGGGATGCTTGTTGATGAGGTCTATGGGATAATGGAGGTTCCAGATACCGTTGTCTCCCATCTGGATCGGTCGGATACAAAAATCCAGAATAATTTCATGTTAGGTTCGTTAAAATGCTCCCTTGATACGTTTTTGCATCAGAATGGAAGACAATATGCAGCAGGTAATGATGACATGGTCTGGATTGATTTTGAAGATCTCATCCGGACAATAACTGATGACGGGCAATCAGATTCGATTGTTTTCCGCCTGACTGCATTGTTTAACCCCGGGTACCTGCTTTCAGGGGAATGGAAGATAAAAAAAGAGAAATAATTACTTTTTCAGGAGATTACTACCTTCAGTTTGGAGTCTTTTCCTTTTAATATTCCGATTTTTTTCAGATCGTCAATTACTCCGAGGATAAATCTCGGAGAAAGGCGCAGACCGATGCTGACCTGGTTTCCCTCAATAGGCAATTCTTTGTGTAAAAATTCTGAAGCCAGTTCTTCCCTGGATAATTTTTTTTCTTTTTGAATCATACTGATGATTTCTGCAACAAGGACCTGTTTAACCTGAATATTAGAGAAAAATGATAAATTTTCTTCATCATATTCTATTTTTTCAAAAAATCGCTCTAGTTCAGAAGTGTCTTCCAGGAATACTACATCCGGGCTTGTTGTTACGATATATGATATGATGTCTCTGGAATCAAGGATTCTTTTTACCTGCCATTTTTTCAATGATTCTTCTTTTAAAGGGGGCATTTCATCTCCATACTGTGCCATTATTGCATCATCTGGAGAAATGATCCTGGCAAGTATTAGTCCCTCATCATCAATATCCAGTAAATCATTCATTTCTAACAGGTTGGTCAATGTTGCTTCCTGCAAAAATGAATCCATCCGCTCTTTTGTATACGGAACTTGTCCGTCTTTTATGAGAAAATCATATATTGTCGATCCTATTCGAGTCCCGGCAGATTTCTCTGCAAATGTTTTTTCCAGGAGATCATGTTTGACTTTCAGATTGTCCAGAACTTCCTGGAAAACTGCAATGAGTTCATCTGATTCCTCTTCGCCTGTATTTTGTATCCGGGAAATTTCTTCTTCAATAATTCCTTTCAATATCGTATACGTTGCCTTGTACTGGACCCGGCTTTCAAGATCAACTTTAGTCCTGATGTGGGCAGAAATATTTAGTTTTCTGAATATTCTGGAACATTCCTGTGCATCATCTTCAGATGAAAACCAGATCTCTTCTTCAAGTACCATAAATAGCACATACCTTAACCTGATAACTGATATTTTTACTGGCCGGAAAAAAAGAAAAACCAGGGAGAATATTGCTGCAGGTCCCCGGTTAGAAGAAACCAATGAGTGATCCAAAGAGGATACCAAAAGCAATTAGAAATACTCCTGCAAATATTGCCGGATTCCAGCTGAGAATCTTTGCACCGTCAAGCGGGCCAATGGGGAGAAGGTTAAAGGCTGCAATCATTGCGTTTACCTTGACTCCGACAATACCGATGAGAGCGAGCAGGTAAAGGCCCGGAGTATGACCTATGAAGGCCAGGGCTGCAAACGGAATGATGAGAATAAGATTACTAACCGGTCCTGCAAGTGAGATCTTTCCATTTTCTTCCCTTGATATAGAATTGCCGTATATCATGGTTGCACCTGGTGCTGCAAACACTATTCCTGCCAGAGCAGCCATGGCAACCGCAACAACCAGCATCATGCTATTCATCTGGAATTCAGCCCAGTACCCGTACTTCATCGCGGTAAATTTGTGTGCCATCTCATGAACAATAAATGCGATACCTGCGGTAACGAGTGATATAATAAAGAACTGTAAGAAAACCAGAGGATCTAACCGCTGTCCCCAGACCATTGCCAGGGTGAATGCAGCGGAAAGGGCTAGCCATGCAATGAGCAGATCTTTTCTTTCACGAAGGGGTATTTGATCCCATATGTGCATATCATATTATTTGTATCACTCATACAATGGTTTGACGGATGGCTGATGACCCAATGCATCGGATCATCATGACCCCTTAATTTCCAATGGAATTATTTAAATTTTTGGTCATACCTGTCAGTTGACAACAGTTCTCATGATATCTCCACTGGAAGTGATCTTGTTTATATGGGTAAGTTTAATGCTTATCAGACTAAGGATCAGCAGAGGATTATTATGGCGACCTATAGTGTAGAGGCCCAGGCAGCACCAGAAGAAGAGGGACATGCATTTTCGGCCCCTGTTCAAACACAATCACGTATCAGGACTAAAGGAGCAGGAACTATCCAGGTTGTGGAATTTATTCTGGGGAATGAATTATTTGCTATTGACCTGTTTGATACCCGTGAAGTTATTACCCAAACTGAAGTGACTCCTCTTCCCAGCACTCCTTCATATCTGAAAGGTATTATTGACCTTAGGGGTATGATCACCACCATTATCGATCTCAAGGATCTCATGCATATTACGACTGAAGCATCCGGAAAGAATAAGTCACGAATTATTGTCTTGGATCGTTCTATCACAGATAAACCCATTGGCATCCTGGTGGATGACGTGTTTTCTGTTACAACCTATAGCCAGGAAGATATTGACAAGGACAACACTGCATCGCAAAAATCACACCGTGACATTCTGGGAGTAATCCGAAAAAAAGCCAAGGTTGTTGGAGAAAAGGATAAAAGCGGCCTTATTGTCTGGCTGGATATCCGGACAATGATAACAAAGATAGAATCAGATCTTTGAATCCTGAATTGAATATCGGAATGCTGTTTCCTTTTAGGTTTCTCTGTCCGGTTAAAATTCTGGGTAATACAATAATTGCGATTTGCCCTCAATAATCTTATTTTATGGTGTAAATCTGCACCTTTACACTACGCCATGCACTAATGCTTTGCATACCTGATTGGCATATTTTTATCAAATAATCTGATAAAAGTCATGTACCTCAAGATGACAAAGATATAGACAATTCGTCAGACTTTCATCGTCACCAAATGGACAGGAGAATCGCTGATAAGTCTGGATTGTTTGTATCTTGTTTTACTATCTGGCGACTTGGGATTTTTAGGGAATTATTATCCATGTGTGTGTTTAGCGTCTTGGGGGAATATCTCCCGGGTCGCTGTTTTTTTAGGGAAAGATTAAGATGGTAACAGAGGGGAAGACAACATATAATCGGATTTTTAGAGAACTTAATCCGATGAATGAGACAATTTTTTATAAAGCCGGAGTATATCAGACGAATGGGGAATTTTCTATTGCCCTCCAGTTATACCGGGAAATTATTGAAAAAGAGCCGGATAATAGTAAGGCTCTTCAGGGTATCGCAGATGTCTATTGCCATATGGGAAACCACAAAGAGGCATTGAACTGGTATAACAAAGCCCTGGATAATGATCCAAAAAATCCAGAGATCTGGTATAATAAAGGATTAACTCTTCGAAAGATGGGACACCAGGAAGAAGGATTATCCTGTATCCGAAAAGGATTTTCTTTTGCGAATGAATCCTCCTTCACCCCGGTTTAGGGTTGAAAAATATACTAATACGGACTTTTTTCTGCTTGTATTTATTCACTCCCAACCATCTAAGAAACAAATTAATAATGGACAATCCAGGAATGCATAGCGAATTTGCGATGCAGATTCCTATGGTTCGAAGCAAAAGAAAGTGGACATTTGGGGATGCCCATAGGTTGCCTGGGAAAGGTTGGTTTTTAAGACGCTCCGCCTGCCATCCTAGCAGGTTTAAATGCCCCGTGAAGCAGATCCCGCTTTTGAGCTAAATTCTGGAAAACTTAAAATTTTAAAATTATTTGTAATATTGGGGTATTTCATCCTCTATAGTGTGAAATAAGGGTAAATCAGGCGATAAAAAAATGTTCATGTGGCGGGACGCTATTACCCGATCACTCTCTGAGCCATAGGTTAGCTCCCCTTTAAAAAGATAGAGGGATAGCGAGCCGTTATATCTCTGCAAATTACCATTTTTTTCAAAAAATAAGTAATATTCTCTTGAATCTCTAACCCGCCCATTTGAAGGATAAAATAACGGGTATTCCAGCCCTGAATTCCGGGGATTTAGATCAATTCAGGTATTGGAACAGAACCTCAGGGTATCGTGTGAATCTGTCAGGTTCGAATATTCTTATTTAACGCCTTTTTTACATTTAGGATGATATGTGTGAATTATGTGATGCATTCTCTGCGATATATCCTGCCAATATACTCATGATCAGGATCATGAGGTACCGAAGTCCGATCTGGCCAAAGTAGGTGAGGATATCCATGCCGTTTAATGGAAGGAGGATACCTGCGTCAAGAATCCAGTTGATGATGAGCCATGTGATCCCGATTATCCAGCCGTTTCTTTTATAATCCCGTGGTATCTCTTTGAAAAGCAATATAAGAAACAACGCTCCGATAAGCCCTCCGGTGATGATCATTACGGTCTTAAAAAAATGCACATCTACCTGAAGTGCTCCTTCGGGTGAATAGAAGGGTATAGCGACAAGAAATGGAACAAGCCAGATAAGAATGCCAGACAGGATAGTTTTGCCTGTGAACTTCATACTCTGGTATTTATTGGTTCGTTCTAATAAAAGGTACGAGTTTTCTAAGGGGGAGAATATTAGGAAAAAATTTCATCACATCCATCAATTTTTCTTAGTGAACTATCTGTTTCTCCTATTATGTATCAAAACCAATTCTATACAGACATGTCACTTGACCAGCTCCGGTTATCTATCGAAGATAAAGATCGTGCAATTATCATGCTTGTAGCAGAACGAATGAGCATTGTGCAGGACATAGCCCGTGAAAAAGAAAAACAGGGTCTCCCGATCAGGATTCCAAAGCAGGCCAGTGCAGTCCTTGATCGGGCCACAGCAGAATCTGAAAAACTCGGCCTGGATCCTGCACCCATCAGGGAGATATTTCAGATACTGGTCAGAATGAGCGAGGAATTCCAGGAACATTGGAGGGAAAAAAGGGATTAATCCCGTCAGAATATCTCCATCAGAATGATAGCAGCAAAGAAAAACATAATACACCCGATAATAATCCGGATAACTCTTTTTTGTTCAATCCTGAATTCGTTTACCCGCTCCGGAGAAAGACCCCATGCAACCAGGGCGATGATGACCAGAAGCGGAAGAATGAATGCAATGGTATAGATGAGAAGGTAACCAAGGCCGGTACCGATATCTGTTCTGAGAGATATCATCGAGATAATGGCATGGAAAACACCACCTGTGCAGAGAATTTCAAAAATTCCTATGAGGATACCGAGAACAAATGCTAATAGAATTGATGCCTTTTCAATAAGCTTCTGAATTGTTCCATCTCTCTTTTCTGGAATAGCAAGAGACGGGCCTCTTTCTGGATAAATAGTATCTTTTATCAGCAGAATGCCGGTAATAATGGTTAAAATCCCCGCAACAAATAAAAAACCTTTAACCAGTTCCGCCGTCCGGATTATCATGATAAGACCTGTGCCGGAGAGGAAAAATAAGAAAACCAATGCAGCTGAATAGACAATCCCGGCAAGTATCATCTTTTGTCGGCTGCCAAGACTGAGTAGATATATCAACAGAATTACTAGTCCCGTAATAGCACAGGGATTGATGCCATCAAGAAGTCCTGCTTTCAGAATGAGGGGAATGTTGAAGCTTTCTGTTTCTTTGGCAGAAGGAGTGGTATTTGCAGGTACAATAGTATGCCGGGATCCATTGGCATTCAGTTCGTTATATCCTTTAATCAGGTGATCCAGGTTAGACCGGATGGCTTCGTTTCCTTCAAGTACTGCATTGCCCATGAAAATAACTGGCACTGATACATACTGCCTGTTATACTCGCTTTTAAATCCTTCAAACAGTTCCCTGGTTCCGGTATTATTGAAAAGGTCATAATATGAAATTTCCACGTCGGGATTCGCTTTTTGATACTCATCAAGATAAGCCATGGCAGTATGGCAGGCACCACAATGAGTATTGTAAAAAAAGATGACTGAGATGTCTTCCGGAGTGGTATTGGAATCCTGTAATATGGTGATGTAAGGATTCTCTTCATAAATTTCTGTTCCGTTTTTTATGTATACGGAACCACTCACCTGGCCTGCGAAACAAAAGATGAGAATAAATGCAATTATTGTGGAATAAATGCACCTATCACCAGTTACCGTGATTACACCCCATCTTTCCTGTCAGTAATCATGGTCCCGACTCCTTCAGCGGTGAAAAGTTCCATGATCAGGTTGTGTGCAAGGTTTCCGTTTATGATATGGGCAAATGGGACTCCTCCATGAAGGGCCCGCAGCACAGCGAGGACTTTTGGTATCATTCCTTCTGATACTACTCCTGATGCTATCAGGTCCTCAGCATCCTGAGGGGTCATCCGGTGGTATACTTTGGTCCGTTCACGGTCCATGATGCCGTCAACATCAGTCATACTGATGAGTTTGTATGCACCAAGAGCAATTGCAAGTTCCCCTGCAGCAGTATCGGCATTAATATTCAGATCATTTCCGGCCCGGTCAATTGCCAGTGGTGAAATGACCGGAATAAACTGATTATCAAGGAGGGTATGAAGGAGAGCGGGTTTTATCTCTTCTATTTCTCCTACATGCCCAAGGTCGACTTCCTCTTCGCGGTTGTCAATTTTCACCTTCTGCCTGTCCATTTTTTTGGCGATGATGAGGTTTGCATCATTCCCTGAGATACCTACAGCTCTCCCTCCTGCCCGGGAGACCAGGGATACTATTTTTGAATTAATCTTCCCAACAAGGACCATCTGGGCAACTTCAAGGGTGTCATCATCGGTGATACGAAGTCCGGAAACAAAGCGGGGTTCTTTCCCAAGTGCTTTCATCTTCTCGGTAATTTCAGGACCGCCTCCGTGGACTATGACACATTTTATCCCGACAAGCTGGAGCAGCACTACATCACGGATGACGGTATCCATGATACTGGTATCAACCATGGCGTGACCACCAAGTTTAATGACCATGCTCCTGCCATGAAATTTCTGGATGTATGGCAGGGCCTGCATCAGGACTTCTTCACGCTTCATGTTGTGTATTTCCCGTTAATTTCAACATATTTTTCGGTCAGGTCACATCCCCACGCTGATGCATGTTCTGTTCCTAAGGAAAGATCCAGTTCAATTATGACCTCGCTACCAGAAAGGGCAGCCTTTGCACTCGAAAGGTCTGGAGAAATCATTCCGCGGTCACAAACCTGTGCACGAATATTCCTGTTCGCTATCCAGCAGGAGACGATTTCAGGATCGATGTCAGCACCTGACCTGCCAGCTGCTGCTACTATCCTGCCCCAGTTTGGATCTTCTCCATACACAGCAGTCTTTACCAGAGGGGATCCGACAATGGTTCTGGCAATGAGATCTGCATCATCCTCAGTCCTGGCATTTCTCACGATGACTTCTATCATCTTGGTTGCCCCTTCACCATCTTTGGCAACCTGTTTTCCTAAGATCATGCAGCATTCCTCGAGTGCTTTGGAAAAATCATCTTTTGGGACTTTTCCGGCTTTCCCTGTAGCGGTGAGAAACACTACGTCATTGGTACTGGTATCACCATCAACGACAACCCGGTTAAAGCTACGACGGACAGCGGATTTCAAGGCATCCTGAAGGTCAGGCTGGCTGATTTCTGCATCGGTGTAGATATATCCAAGCATAGTTCCCATATTCGGAGCAATCATTCCGGAGCCTTTACAGATCCCCCCGATAACAAACCCGTCACGCTCCACCAGGGCATGCTTTTCGGTCAGGTCTGTTGTCATAATAGCCCGTGCAGCGGCGATTTCTGCATCCGGGCTGTGAGATAAAGATGGAACAACCCGTGAACACTGGTCGCGGATCAGGGGCAGGTCTAGGTACCTGCTAATAACCCCGGTACTTGCCACACCAACTGTTTCAGGTTCCACTCCCAGGTATTCGCCGGCTATTGCTGCCATATGCATTGCATCAGATATGCCCTGTTTCCCGGTGAGGGCATTTGCACAACCGCTGTTAGTAATGGTAGCAGTAAGGTATCCTTTTCTCATACGCTCACGCATCAGAATTATCGGGGCTGCACTAGCCTTGTTCATGGTAAATACTGCAGCAGCGGTTCCTTCTGCTTTAATCAGGGCGAGACCAAACTTCCCTTCTTTTATTCCTGCTGCAGATACACCTTCGATTGCACAAATTGACTGCATGGTATTTCCTGTCTTTTCCTTACTTTCCACCCGCAAGTGACCATACAATATCCTCGCGGGTAATAATCCCGATAAGCTGGTTTTTTTCTACGACACAAAGCCGGTCAATCTTTTTATCAAGCATTTGTTGGGCGGCTGTTTCGATATCATCACCGGGGGAGATAGTGACAACCGGTCTGCTCATGATATCCCCGATCTTCTTCTGCCTGATATCAGTCAGTGCTTTTTTTGTATTCTCCCAGTTGATAAATTCCCTGACCGGGAGTTCAATTATCTCCAGGGGAGACGGGAGCCACAGGTCGTCAGAGGGTCCTTTTGTCATCAGTAATTTAATGATGTCTGTCTCCGTGACTATCCCTGCAAGTCTGTCTCCTTCAAGTATGGGAATCCCTCCGATTTTTTTACTTCGCATTACTCCGGCGACATCTGCGATTGAATCTCCCGTCTGACTGGTTACCGGATTTTTAGTCATTGCTTCGCTTACCTTCATTGTTCCTCCAAAATTTCAGGGAAGCATCCCCGGGTTCATCAGCCCAAGTGTTTCGTCCCACCCGCACATCAGATTCATATTCTGTATCGCCTGCCCGCTTGCTCCCTTTACCAGGTTATCAATGACTGATACCGCAACAACCCGGTTTTCCGAAGCTTCAACCATCAGGTCACAAAAGTTTGACCCCCGGACGGCATTTAGAGACGGGCGCTGGTACCTGACAAATGGCTCATTCCGGTAATAG
The DNA here is from genome assembly GCA_012729535.1 of Methanomicrobiales archaeon. Classification (GTDB taxonomy): domain Archaea; phylum Halobacteriota; class Methanomicrobia; order Methanomicrobiales; family Methanospirillaceae; genus Methanospirillum. The sequence goes on from JAAYCY010000016.1 coordinate 36,115, forward strand.
TCCTGGTATAATTTCTCAACCTCTTTCTGCCCGAGTGGTTCATCGAGCAGGATGTGAGCCGTGGTCAGGATTCCCCGGTTGACGGGAAGCAGGTGGGGGGTAAAGAAACACTGTGCCTTTGATCCCAGGGATGAGAGTTCCTGCCGCATTTCAGCAAGGTGCCTGTGACTGGTCCACTTGTATGCAGTAAAGGTGTCACCGACATTGGGATAGTGGGTGGTTGCAGAGGGACTGTCTCCTGCACCTGAAACCCCCGTTTTTGAGTCATATATGATGGTGTGTGCCTTTTTGGCAAGGGGTGCTGCTGCAAGGGTTGCTCCGGTTGGAAAACAACCAGGATTTGAAACAAATTCTACATTTCTGCATGCATCACGATGTAGTTCGCACAGGCCATACGGGACATCTATCCATGCGGTATGGGGGACAGCATAGACCTCTTCAAAAATTGCCTGAGGAAGGCGGTAATCTGCAGAAAGGTCAATTACCTTTATTCCTTTATCAAGAAGCCCTGGAACGTACTCCATTGCTGCCGTGTGGGGGACAGCCAGAAATGCAATATCTGTATCGATGGCAGATATTTCCGGATTTTCAAACTTAAGGTTACAAAAACCCTTCAGGTGAGGATGTTGATCAGTTACCGGCTTTCCTGCCAGTTGTCTTGATGTTGCGACATCAATCGTCACATGCGGATGTGAATGCATCAGTCGGATCAGTTCGCCCCCGGTATATCCGGATGCGCCGATGATTGCAGCTTTCATATAAGAATTTCTGGTCTGTAGAGGTTTAATACTATCATTATCCTTACTGAAATGCGTTAAATTGATTTTTCAAAGAGTAGGGGGATGGTTTTGACAGATGAGGTTACTCTTTTGGTCTTCTTCTTCTAAACCTGTATCTACTCATGAGTGATCCTAAAGCCCTGAAAGAGGACAGGGAAAAGGAAGTGAAAGGTAAACCTGGTAGAATTACTCCAGCGATGCAGCAGTTCTACGATGCCAAACGGCAGTATCCTGATTGTGTAATTTTTTTCCGGATGGGTGATTTCTATGAGACATTTTGCGAAGATGCACAGATCTGTGCAAGGGTTCTTGACATTACCCTGACTACCCGGGGACGGATGCCTGACGGCCAGGATATCCCACTCGCCGGGGTTCCATACCATGCAGTTGATACATACCTTTCCCGGATGATTACCAGGGGATACAAGGTTGCTATCTGTGAACAGGTTGAGGATCCTAAAAAAGCGAAAGGGATTGTGAAGCGTGCTGTTGTCAGGGTCGTTACTCCTGGCACGGTCATAGATGCTGCACTCCTTTCAACCGAGCAGGCAAGGTACCTGATGGCTGTATTTATAGATCCAAAAAAAAGGCGTGTTGGACTTTCTTTTATTGATATTTCCACCGGTGATTTTCTGTTTACTGAGATTGCATCCCCGGATATGCATGATATAATCCGATCAGAGGCTGCCAGATACGCTCCCACTGAATGCATCATCCCTGCAGGTTCAGGTGAAGACCTGGCACGGTTCATACACCAGTTTGTTCCACTGGTTTCATTCCAGGACTCTTCAATATTTACCCGGACATCTGCTGAAGAACTTCTTTGCAGGCAGTTCAATATTGCTGAGTCAGATGATCTCACCTGCTTTGGATATCCTGCCGGGACTATCGCAGCAGGTGCTGCACTTGCATATGCCCAGAAGACACAATTTGATTCATTATCTCATATCAGGTCACTGAATAGGTCAGATACCTCATCTCACCTCGTTTTAGATGCGGTAACGCTCAGAAACCTTGAGGTTCTGCAAAATATCAGGGACAGGACTGAGGAGGGTACCCTGGTTGCAACCATTGATATGACGCTTACCCCGATGGGTCGGCGGCTTCTTCGAAAGAGGATTGCTGCCCCTCTTTTATTTCCTGATGATATTAACCGGAGACTCGATGCGGTTTCATATTTCATTGACCGGTCCGGTAAACGAACCGAAATCAGGAGTCACATTCAAAGGTTCCCTGATTTGGAAAGAATTGCCGGGAGAATTAGTTATGGTAATGCAAGTCCCCGCGACCTGGTTACCCTGATATCTGCAATAGAATCCGTTGAGAACCTGAAAAAACTCCTGGCAGGCGAGAACGATCTTCCAGAGGAGATTTCTGTTGCATTATCAGGAATCAGGGATGTAACCGGGCTGACCGATCTGATTAGAAGAGCTATTGTAGAAGACCCCCCGGTTCTTGTAAGAAAAGGAGGGGTTATCAGGGATGGATATCATGAAGAACTTGACCGGCTCCGCATGATATCCCGGAATGGGAAACAATGGATTGTGGACCTGGAACAAAAGGAGAAGGAACGAACCGGGATAAAATCTTTAAAAATAAAATACAACGCGGTTTTTGGATATTATATTGAAATTACCCGGGCAAACCTTGCAAGTGTTCCACCAGATTATGAACGGAGGCAGACGACAGCAAATGGCGAGAGGTATACGGTTCCTGCACTCAGGGAGATGGAGTCCCAGATAGCGACTGCCGATGAACGGCTGCTTGGGCTTGAAGAAGAGATATTCCGTGATATTCTTGAGCATGCAGGGAGGGAGATTGCTACACTCCAGGATATCGCACAGGCCATTGGAAAGATTGATCTGTATGCCGGACTTGCTGAAATAGCACTCAAATATCAGTATGTGAGGCCTGAGCTCGTTGATGAACCAAATCTTCTCATCAGGGAAGGCAGGCACCCGGTAGTGGAGAGTAGTCTTAGAGGGGGCTTTGTGCCCAATGATGCAGAGCTCTCTGCAGGTTCTGACCAGATTCTTATCATTACCGGTGCAAACATGGCAGGAAAGTCGACCTACATGCGGAGTGTAGCGCTTACAGTCATTCTTGCCCAGACAGGGAGTTTTGTCCCGGCTGCCTATGCAAAAGTAGGCGTCGCTGACCGGATATTTACCCGTGTCGGGGCATTTGATGACCTTGCATCAGGGCAGAGTACTTTCATGGTTGAGATGATGGAGCTTGCCACTATCTTAAACCATGCCACAGATAAGAGCCTTGTAATTCTAGATGAAATCGGTCGGGGCACCAGTACTCTTGATGGATATTGTATTGCTAAGGCAGTTCTCGAACATCTCCACGGAAGAAGATCAAAAGGTCCGAGATGTCTTTTTGCAACGCATTTCCACGAGATAGTCGGAATAGAGGCAGATCTAAAGCGGGTCCGGAATTGTCATTTTGCGGTGAAAGAGACCGATAAGGATGTAATTTTCCTTCGAAAACTGGTCCCCGGAGCAACTGATCGCAGTTATGGTATTCATGTGGCCCAGCTTGCAGGCGTTCCAGTATCAGTGGTTGAACGGTCTGAAGAACTGATGAAACGGATAATTAGTGGTGAAGATCTCATGGGGGGCGGAGTCAAGCGGTACACCCAGATGATCCTGCTTGATAGTGGTCTTCAGCCGCAGGAAAGTGCGGGATCTGATCTTCTCCTTGAAGAGATCCGAAGTATTAATGTGAATGGGATAACCCCGCTTGAGGCGCTTGGAATTCTTTCAAATCTCCAGGAAAAAGCACGAAAAAATGAATGAAACTGCTCATATCCAGGTTCTTGATGAATCAACCATCCACCTCATAGCGGCAGGTGAGGTTGTTGACCGGCCCGTTTCGATTGTAAAGGAGCTGGTTGAGAATGCAATCGACGCCTCAGCCACGAGAATCACCATTGAAGTAACAACAGCCAGGGTAACTATCACCCGGATCAGGATCTCCGATGACGGGATTGGCATTCCTTCTGATCAGGTTACTATAGCCTTTCTTCCTCATGCCACGAGCAAAATCAGAACCGGTGATGACCTCCTGACATGCCGGACGCTGGGGTTTCGGGGTGAAGCCCTCGCAAGCATTGCAGCCGTCTCTTACGTTACTATTGTTTCTAAAACCAGGAGTTCTGATTTTGCAACCCGGTTTCGGATCACTGGTGGAGAAGTTGTTGAACATACCGATATTGGTGCACCTGATGGAACCTCGATTACGGTTGAAGAAATATTTTTTAATACTCCGGCACGACGCAAGTTCCTGAAAAGTCTCCATACAGAAATCGCACATATCACCTCTCTTCTGGAATCTTTTTCCTGTCTGTATCCGGATATTACCTTCAGGTACCTGGTCAATGGCCAGGAGAAATTTTCTACCCATGGAGGTTCTGCCCTCTTAGATATTTTCAGGGCACTGTATCCAGCTGATGCCCGGATGATGATCCCGGTATCCGGAGAGGATGGAGAAATTACAGTGACCGGACTTATTTCCCTACCGGGTCTGGTAAAACAGAATCGTCAAAGGTTTCTGATTGCAGTAAATGGCAGGCTTGTTCAGGCTCCAACGGTAATATCTGCTGTAAAACGGGCCTATGGCACATTGATACCCGGCAATGTCTGGCCGGTTGCGGTCCTGATGCTTGAAATTCCTCCATCAGAAGTTGATGCAAATATCCATCCAACCAAGCGTGAGGTCAGATTCTCTGCAGAACGAAAGATCCTTGATCTGCTTGTCCAGACGGTCAGAAGGGCACTTGACGATGCAGATCTCCTTGACCTCCCAGCCGGGCCGGATGAAGATACCCAGATATCTTTCAATGATATTCCTTCTCCGTCGCCAGTTCTTGTCCGGTATGGAGCTATTGCCGCAGCTCCTGCTGCACGACAGGTATGTGAAGCAACCCTTGCCGGGTACCGGACCACATCACGCCAGCTCCTGCAGACAAGGTTACAGGAGAGTGCAGATGAGGGTCCGGGCAGGGACGAGCGGTTTCCTGAACTCTTCTGGATTGGGCAGGTTGGCGGGACCTATATTATTGCAGGTGATAAGACCGGGGCACTATTTCTCATTGATCAACATGCAGCCCATGAACGGGTCAGGTATGATCAGTTAAAACAGCGGGAATCTGTGCATCTTAAGACCCAGGAACTGATTGCCCCGGTTGTATTAACCCTGAGTCCTTCAGAGGCCGGATTTATCCCGTCTGTTCTTCCGGTTCTCACCGATGAAGGATTTATTATTGAGCCCTTTGGTCAGGATACCTGGTGTGTGCGGGGTGTTCCGGTGGTTCTTGGAAGGTATGAGGATCCTGAAACGGTCAGGGAGATAATTGGATCGATCCTTTCAGAGGATGAGGGGCCGGCCAGGTTAAAAGAACAGGTTCTCCGGCTGGTTGCATGCAGAAGTGCTGTTAAGGCAGGAGCAATGCTCACCCCGGAACAGGGGATGGATATAATCACCCAGTTGTCACAGACAGAAGATCCCTGGACCTGTCCGCATGGCCGGCCAACGATAATCTCGTTCTCATGCCAGGAACTAGGAAAAATGTTTAAGAGGGTATAATTGGATGATCCATGCTGAACGCATTACTTCATTCAATAATCAGGAACCGAAGGGTTCGTACATTCTTTACTGGATGCAATCAGCGGTCAGGACCCGGTATAACCATGCCCTTGAATATGCAATTGAAAAATCGAATGAACTAAAAAAAACTCTCATTGTTGTTTTCTGCCTTGCCCACTCCTATCCTGATACAGTACCGGCCCATTACCGGTTTTTATGGGAAGGTCTTCAGGACGTGAACCGTTCTCTTACTGGGCGGGGTATCGGATTTCAGATCCTGTCCGGGAGTCCGGGTGATATCATTCCCCGGATTGCTGACGATGCCTGTATGATTGTAACGGATCAGGGCTGGACACAGCTTCAGCGGGAATGGAGGCAGCAGGTTATTGATACCGTTCACTGTAAGGTTGCGGTTGTCGAGACCAACCTTATCGTGCCGGTTCATGTTGCTTCACCAAAAGAAGAATGGTCGGCAGGAACATTCAGACCAAAAATTACCCGGCAATTGTCCACCTTTCTGCACACCCTCACTCCCCGGAATGTGCAGGTTGAATCCACGGACTACCCACTATTCACTGGGGTCCGGGTCGCAGCAGAGTATCAGTTCACACCAGAATCTACGACCGGGGATACATTTTCTCACTTTCTCCCTGGGGGAGAGACCGCTGCAGAGCATTATCTCTCTGCATTCCTCTCCGGGACTATCGACCGGTACGAGGCAACCCATCATGATCCGACCGCCCGTGCGACATCATATTTGAGCTCATACCTTCATTTCGGCCATATTTCTCCGCTTGCTATCGCTCTCCGGGTGATGGAACATCCCGGGCCAGGAACGAATGCATTCCTGGAACAACTGATCGTTCGAAGGGAGTTATCACATAACTTTGTCTGGTATAATGCCCGGTATGATCACTATGAGGGACTTCCGGAATGGACGAGGAAGACCCTTGAAAAACACCGGACTGATCCTCGGGAATATTCATACACGCTGGAAGATTTTGAAAAGTGCAGGACGCATGATACAGCATGGAATACTATGCAACTTTCGATGATTCGGACCGGGTACCTGCATGGGTATCTCCGCATGTATTGGGGGAAAAAGATCCTTGAATGGACCGAATCACCGGAGGAAGGGTACCGGATCGCGCTGTCTCTCAATAATCGGTATGAACTGGACGGGCGTGACCCGAACGGGTTCTGCGGGGTTGCCTGGTGCTTTGGCAAACATGACCGGCCATGGAAGGAGCGACCAATTTTCGGAACCATCCGGTACATGAATGAGGCAGGGCTCAGGCGGAAGTTCAGGCTGGACGGCTGGATTGATCGGACGCTTGAGTTGTATTCCTGATCGTACTGTCGGTAAATCACTCAAGACCTCTGATAAGGCCACATTCTTGTGCAATTCTGATTGCCCTGGTTACTTCATCCTCTGATACCCGGCGGAGGAGATCAGAATACTCGTCAGGGCAGGTTCTTCTGATATCACCTGCCGGTCGGTACTGATCCATGATATTAACCCAGGTATGTGGGGATATATTTTCGGCAATGAACCGGATAATTAGCTCTGACTCATCACCCCTTCCAGGAAGGAGAAGATGCCGGATGAGAAGCCCGTGTATTGCAATGCCATTCTCAAGGGTAAGGTCACCTACCTGGCGATGCATCTCACAAAGAGCCTCCTTACAAATCCGGGGGTAATCAGGTGTATGCGCCAGTATCCTGCCCGTCTCTTCGTCTGCAAATTTGAAATCAGGCATGTAGATGTCGATGATTCCTTCAAGAAGCCGGAGTGTATCAGGATCATCATATCCCCCCGTGTTATATACAATCGGGATTTCAAGGCCGGCATCCATTGCGATCAGGAGTGCTTCGAGGATAGCAGGGAGCTGATGGGTAGGGGTAACCAGGTTAATGTTATGGCATCCCTTGTCCTGGAGTTTAAGAAAAACCTCTGCAAGGGCCTCTTCGGTCAGGCGATATCCTGTCTGATCATGGCTGATTTCATAGTTCTGGCAAAATTTGCATCCCATGGTGCATCCGGTGAAAAAAACCGTCCCTGATCCCCTGGTCCCTGATATTGGCCGCTCCTCACCTAAATGGGGGCCAAATGATGCAACATGAGGATGCAAACCGGTCCTGCAATATCCATACTCCCCATCGGTGCGTAATGCCCTGCAATGGCGGGGACAGAGTATGCAGGGTGAAGAACGTTCACGTATTGCGTGAATTCGGGAAATGAACATGTCACGGGAGATGGTAAGGTATCCTGGGCTGGTCATCTGTCAGGGGAATAGTCATCATGGCAGGAGAAAATATGTGAGGAAGAATCCAGGACGGATTTCGGAGACCTGGTCCAATCTTCCTTAACTCTCACATATGACTCATACGTGATAATTTATGTATCTCAAAAGAGTTGAAATGGATAGGATTTATGGATTGATGGTTCAATCTGTGTCACCAAATTGAATCTCTTGTTGCCGATGAGAGAACCACCATAAATTGTTTCTATTTTTAAATCCCAATTCTTGGACAATGCAGAATAGAAAGTAATAGGCAGAGTCATCGAATTTTATTGGTTCAGATTATACTGAATTTGCCAACAATTTTAGATGTCCTGAACCCCTAGGATATACCTGATTTTTGGGATACTGGCTGACTGGTTATATGGACGAATTTTACAACGCTGATGATCCTGCATCAATACACCGGTTCAATGCAATGCTTTCAGAGTATTATCTGAATAACCAACGACCGATGCCATGGCGGGAGTATATCACACCATACCGGGTGGTGGTGTCTGAGATCATGCTTCAACAGACACAGGTATCCCGGGTGATTGATAAATTCCCCCGGTTTATCCAGACTTTTCCTGATTTTCATGCGCTTTCCTGTACATCCCTTGAAGATGTCATGAGGGCCTGGCAGGGTCTTGGGTATAACCGCCGGGCTAAATATCTTCGGGAGATTTCCGGGGTAATTGTGGAGCAATGGAATGGAATTGTGCCGGACGATCCTGACATTTTAAAAACCTTTCCTGGTATCGGGGCTGCTACCGCTGGTTCTATTACAGCCTTTGCATACAACCGTCCGATTGTTTTCATTGAAACTAATATTAGACGGGTATTTATTCACCATTTTTTTCGTGACCGTGTGGGGGTACCTGACAAGGAAATTATTCCGGTTGTTAGCCGTGCCCTTAATGGGCATACCCCCCGGGAGTGGTATTACAGCCTGATGGATTATGGAACATTTCTTGCCGGGCGGGTAGTAAATCCAAATCGGCGGAGCAGGCATTATGTGGTCCAATCCCCCTTTCCTGGTTCAGACCGCGAGATGCGGGGACAGATCATAAAATACCTGCTAGAGCACGGACCGATAAGATATCAATACCTTATTGAAAAAATTGGAGATCAGGAATCAAGAACAAGGACAATTCTGTCCCAAATGATTACTGAAGGATTGATTATACAAGATCACACAATCATCCGGTTCCCTTGAGTATAACCGCGTTCCCCTGGTACCGGTAGTGCATGCCTAAACATAAATCTGGCATGGTTTTTTTGAAAAAAATGCCTAATTAGAATTGAAAAAAATGAGATTCCTTTTAAAAATCAACATCCCATTTGAGTGCATCAAGGATTTCTTTTTGTCGTGATGCAAGCCCGGTTGCTATAACCCTGTCATTTCCAAGGCCAATAAGTCGTATCTTCATTAATTCAAGTAGAATTTTTTCAGGTGTATATATAGAGAGAAGGCCTGACCTGACATATTGCTCATTGACCCATCGTTCAACAACATGGGCGATGAATGCAATAAGAAATGCTCCGTTCTCCATGATGTCGCTGTCAACCGAGAGGGGGAAGATTTGGAAATTTTTTAGAAAGGTGGTGAGAAATTGTTCTGCTTCTGCACGTTCCTCAATCCATTCCAGGCAGGTGTCCCACTGGTATTCCGGATCTCCGGTGACTATCACGGAGATACCACTGTTTTTCAGGTATTTACCCAGCGTTTTTCTTTTCACATCTATAACCATGCGATTCTCTTCTACCTTCCACTGAAAAAAGGGAGCATACATACCTGCGACATCAGCAAGTGCCTCTGCCGGATTGACCCATCGATATACCGGTTTATCATTGAGATTTTCTAAAATATTCTCTATATCTTCGGCATAACGTCCCCTGATCTCTTCTTCCTGCCTGGGGCTGTATATAATATAAGCTTTCAGGTGCACCGTCTCAAGAGTGATGTTCGCGGGGATTACAAACAATGTTTCACCACGGAATATTTTCAGGTTTTTCGGGTGCATGAGCTCAGAACGTAATTGTTTTATCTCATTTTTAATCAGCTCATGTTCAGGGTCAAGTGGGAAGATCATGGGTATTTCACCATATATCGCTCCATACAAATTCATGGAGGATTCAAATTTTTTCCCGGATACAATCACACTTTTTTTCCCTGAAAAAAGGCTCATTCCTGCGCTTATTGCTTTAACAAGGTCTGATGTTATCAGGTATTGGGCTGATGAGAGGTACCCGACCGGAAAGTTGTCTGTGTTGTCATAAAAGAGAGCAAGCGATTCAGTTCCATGGTGATTGACTCCCTTATTCCATGATGGTTGGTGAGATGTCGAAATTTCAATATTTAATGCCCGCAAATTTCCGCTATCAGGGATTTGGGAAAGTGATCTGCAGATTGCAAGGTGAATAGATCCTTCTCCGAGTTTTTTCAAAAGACGGGTAATGCTCTGAGTATTGATCTTAAGGCCGGAATACACTCGTGGAAGAACCGTGCTCTCATACCAGGAAGATGGCGAATGCAAAGCATCAGGGTGATGAATTCCAGCAAACATGAGTGCCAGGAATAATCGCACTTCATGGTCGGTCAGGTGTTCGCTAAGAATTTCCTGGATTCGGAGGTTTTTCACCGCCTGAAGGTAGGGAATAAATTCTCCATATGCATAAGCACGTTCAGGAGTTTTTGCCTTTTCCCTGACCCTTACTGGTTGTCCGTCAACATTTTTTCCAAGATATCTGGATTTCTGCCTGGTTCTTCGTGATTCTTTATCGTAATAATAGGTGATCTCATACAGGTATTCATGCCCGTTTATCTTTTTAATCCGGGTAGTAGTTTTCACATATGCTAATAGGCATGCATTATAATTTAAAATTTTGGTTTTATTGGATGTTAAAAAATCTATTTGCCGATAAAATCGGTTGCCTAATTTAAATAAATGAAATAAAAATCAAATTTACTTTTCCAAAGGTCAATGTGGCTAAATTTAATATATCTCGACGCTAACCTATAATTACCTCTCTGCATTAGAACCTGCATGAAGACACCCCCCATCCGAATAACACCTGACGCATACATGTGAAATGCCTCATTTCACACCCCCCATCAAAATGTGTGTATCATATTCATGAGGTTCTTGTAGGAGGAGAATGTTCGATGAAGACCCCATTGGTCTCTGTGATCCCGATATCACTGGTTGACTGCCCCAAGGGTGCAGAGACCAATCCCCTTTTCCACTATTCTTTCAGATTTACTACATTTGTAACGAAAAGAATGTACATGTTCCCTTTTGAAACCGGAGGGTTTTGAGAAGTTCCTTCATCTATTCGTTCATCGGGATAGCCAAGGTTTTCACAGATAATAATTCGTGCGGGAGCAGAGAGTTCTGAAAGCCGATGGCACAGGGTTATTATCGGAAACTGCGGGTCAGCGATGATGCAGGTTTTTCTTCCCTTTTGATGCATTTCACAACAATCGTTGATCGCTTTATCGTGGTCTCTTCCATGTGCTGTGATAATAAACAGATTTGTTAATGATATCCCTGTTTTAGCAGCTCCAAGCTGGATTGATGATATACCTGGTGTAATATCTCCCCTGAGGTATCCAAGTCCGGATATCATGGGATCACCGGTTGAGAGAACAATCGCATCCTCCGGGAGTTGGTGCAGTAATGAATAGTCTTCAATGATCCTGACCTGAGCATTTCCGGATATGTGGGATTTTGCATGATTTATTGCCCGCTCCGATCCCACGATAAGACGGGCGGATCGTATTACCGTTATTGCTTCTTCAGTGAGCATTCCCGGTCCACAACCAACTCCGACGATTTTCATCCTGAATCTCCTAGCATTCTTCCCTCCCGGCTGAGAACGACCACTCGTATCTCTGGATGCTCTTTTTTATAATTTGTAAAAGCGGTATGCATTGCCGGCGTGAAAAGATCTGAACTCATCATCTCCTCAACAGTGAGAAATCCTGTTTTATCCAGGAAATGAGGGTTAATATATTTCAGGACCAGTGCAGGTAGTCCACAGATGATCAGAGTTCCGGTCAAATGGGGAATTATGTTTCCTAACCGAGAACCAGCAAGAATGACTTCATGGCCAGGAAACAGCATCCTGGCATATTTCATACCAATCCTGCCAGTTGTGAGGACAACCCGTTCTGCGCCTGCTGCACGCGTAAATACGGTCTGCTCAAGGTGGTCATCCCAGGGCTCGACAAATCCTGTGGTCCCCAGGACAGATATCCCGCCTGCAACTCCCACCATCCGGTTTAATGTTTTTTCTGCGACATCAACACCACGAGGGGCATATATCATGATTGAAATTCCTGATACTCCGGTTTCTTCAATTGCTTCGTTTATCGCATTTTTAATCTCTTTCATAGCCTGAACTGATACAGCAGGTTCCCCTTTTTTGTTCCGGGGAGTATCCCGTTCCCACCTGCCAATACCAGGACCAAATATAAGTGCCTCGCGGTTTTCATTTTCGGATGGTGATATACATGCGATAAATTCCAGTCCCGCTGTTACATCTCCCGGGTAATCTCCAGAATACTTGTAGCAGTGTCCGATCCCGCTGCCAGTTTCAACGGGAACCTGAACACTAATGCCTGATGGTGTTAGGATTGTAACCTCCCTGATATCATTTTGTTTCAGGGATAATACTGCAGCTTTTGCAGCAGCAGCAGCGGTAGTTCCGGTAGTAAATCCCCGTTTTCGTATCTTCCCATCAGCCGTCAGCACAGCAAGACCTTTTTGAGCCAGTGCCAGGTTCCTCCGGTCATTACAAAGATATACCCATGATTCCGGATATTCAAATCCACTAACCGGATCCTGCATCTTATCAGCCTGTGCCGTATTCTTCTGCAAACATGGTGATTATCTCATTCATTGCAGCAACCGCAACCGGAGTACCTCCCCGGGTTCCTTCATTTGATATGGATGGGATATCCAGGGTGCGAAGCAGTTCCTTTGACTCCGCGGCATTCACAAACCCTACCGGTATCCCGATTACAAGAGCAGGGATGGTTCCCTTCTTTATAAGATCACAAAGGGCCAGAAGTGCAGATGGTGCATTTCCTATCACGATTATTGAACCGTCTAGCTGCTTTCCAAGCGCCATAAGTGCAAGAGATGTCCGGGTTTTTCCGGTTGAATCAGGAGTAAAAGGGGTATCGAGGATACATTTAACTTCACTAAAATGACCTTTTTTCTGGATACCGGTCTGGACCATCCTGATATCCGTGTATATTGTGGATCTGTTTTTCAGAGCAGAGAGTCCGGCCTTTACAGGGTCGCCATGAAATCTCATGAGGTCAGCCATGGCAAAGTCACCCACCGCTATTGAACAGCGCTGGCGTATCCGGTCAAGAGGGCCGTTATTCCCAATCATCCTTCTGGCTAGTTCTCGTGATTTGCTTGATATAGCATATCCTTCAGCAGTATCGGCACCGATGTCAGTATAATCAGTATTCATATTTTCTGTGGTATCCCCGGGGGGTGAACATTCCTCTGGCATTGTTATGTCTCCTGAGCATGCGTGTTTCTTCTCCGCCAATAAAAACGACAGTATGCATATCAACACTGTCTTCAACATCCATTACTTCGCGGAGTGTTGTAACAATTATCGTCTGATCCGGTCTGTATGCATCTTTTACAATGCCTACCGGAGTGTCATCTGAAAGGTGTTTTCGGGCAATGGCAATGGCATCTTCAAACAGGCTTGTACGTGTTCTGCTTTTCGGGTTATAGAGTACCATCGGAATTCCGGCAGTGCATATTGCCCGGATTCTCTTTTCGATAATCTCCCGTGGTGTGAGCAGATCTGAAAGACTGATAACTGCAAAGTCATTGGTGAGGGGAGCCCCAAGAAGTGCTGCTCCGGCGCTGGCTGCCGTAACACCGGGGATTACCTCAACTGTAAGGTCAGGAGAAGTTTGTTCAGCCATTTCAAGGATAAGCCCGGCCATTCCGTACACGCCCGGGTCCCCTCCGGAAATCATGACCACGTGTTTTTCCTGCGCAAGACTGATTGCTTGTTTTGCACGGTCAACCTCCTTTCCCATCCTGCTTTTGATGACTTCCTGTTCTTTTAGCAGGTCCGGAATCTGGTCGATATAAAAATCATTTCCAATAACAATATCTGCCTGGCTTATTGCCAGTTCTGCGGCCCTGGTGAGCATTTCCGGGCTTCCCGGACCAATCCCGACAACCGTCAGGGAACCGGGTTTATTCTGCGATGGCGACGGTGACATTTCCAAATACCTGTTTTTTCATTATTAACTGGTGACGGACGGATACTGCGAGAGCTGCTGGTTCTGCAACCCCGGCCAGCCCGAATCTGGTTGCTGCCGATTCTGAAAGAGAAAAATCGTTTTTCAGATCAGAGGGCTGTAAAAAGATGATATTTGCACCAAGGGTTCGTACAGCATCAAGGAGCCCTGGTTCGTGAGATTTTAGAGCAGCTGATGCATATATTGCCACGTCATTCTTTGCGATTCCTGCATTTTCAAATGCGCTGCTGAGTGCTGATATAATCTCATCAGCCGATGTTCCTAGACGACAACCTATCCCGACTGAGTACCTCCCATCTGCAACAAGGAAGGATACTCCCGGACCCGCGATGACCATGCCTGGTTCGCTCACCCGGTAGATACCTGCTGTGCCGGTAAGAATTGCCGCGTTTGCCTGCCTGGTAGAGGATGTGTTGATAATCCGAAGATGCTCGCTTTTTGCAATGACTTCTACCGCATCTTTACCCGTTGCTTCGGTTGCGGTAGTAATGACCGGAATAAGGCCACATTTCTCCTGCAGGAGATATGCAAGATCATTCCCCCCATGATGCCCGCCCAATATGGGGATGGCATATTTCATATCCGGACTGATAACCACAACTGCAGGATCTGTCCATTTATCTGTCATAAGAGGTGCAAGACTTCTTATCACGATTCCTGCTGCCATGATGGCAATGATTCGTTCTGTTGAAGAGTACAATTCTGTAAAAAGGCCGGCTTTATAGGGTATGAATCGGGCACCTACTGCCGTAGCAATCTGCTCTCCCTTCTCTCTGAAGTAGGGAAGTGCTGTAACAACCGTCCGGTTCATGAGTATAAGACTGACCTGATGTGTCCTTTTGGGTGGTCGGAAAATACTTCCCCAATCAGAAGGAGCGCTGATTTGGTGATTCCTGCCTCTGCCGCTTTTTTTGCAATGTCCTGAACAGTTCCTCTGACAATTTTCTGGTCCGGCCAGGTGGCATGGTACACCACCACTGCGGTGGTATCTGGTGGACATGAAAGGCGCCGGGTGATATCTTCCAGTTTATCAGTACCAAGAAAAACTGCCATGGTCTCACCTGCCTTTGAGAGCTCCTCAATCTTGTCTTTTTCAAGGGTTGCCCCAGCAGGCCTTGTGATGATGACAGATTCTGACACTCCCCGGAGGGTTAGTTGGGATGAAAGGGCTGCGGCAGCTCCAAAGAGTGATGAGACACCGGGAACTACTTCGACTGATATGCCCTCATTTTTTAGGAGTTCAATCTGTTCGACGATAGCACCATAGAGTGCAGGATCTCCAGAATGAAGCCTGACCACTGTCTTTCCCTCGCTGGTTCCTCTGATCATGATGGGAATCATTTCTTCAAGACTCATGCCATTACTGTCATACTTCTCGCTGGCAGGAGAACCTGCAACAAGTTCTGGGTTGACCAGTGATCCGGCATATATCAGGATGTCAGCGGAGTCAAGGAGTCTTCGTCCCTTCACAGTAATGAGATCGGGATCTCCGGGTCCGGCTCCAATAAACCAGATTTTATTCATACATCACGCTCTGCATACAAGAGAGAAAAATAACTGCTATTTTCTGGAATTTCATCCCCATGGAGGACCTGCATACCTTCCATGTACATTCGTTCAACCAGTGCAAACCTTGAGTATCCATCTTCCCTGAGTGATTCAGCAATTTCTCTGGGCTTTCTTACTTTCATTCGGATCTGTGATCTAATTCCGCTGCCATCAGTCACACAAAATCCGCCGGTTATCGGAAGTCCTGTTTCAGACATCAGTGCTGTTATCGAGGAAATTCCCGGGACAGTTCTGATGGTGATGTCGGGGTATTGTTCCTGCATAATCACTGAAAGTCGGGAGAATGTTGAAAAGATATTCGGATCTCCGATTATTGCAAAAACGATATTCCTTTCCCGCGCCTCTGCTGCAATTGCTTCAGCATTCTGCCTGATCTGATCCCGGATCATATCTTCATTATGACTCATGGGAAAGGGAAGTTCAACAGGATCGCAATATGGTTCTACAAGCCTTCGCGCAAGACCACCGGGGATATAGACCCGGTCTGCTTCCTTAAGAAGCTTCACCGCTTTGAGTGTCAAAAGGTCCGGGTCGCCTGGTCCAAGACCCACTCCGGTAATCATTGTGGAATTCCTCCCGTGATCAGGTAAACCGGATCCAGGGGTTTTAGCATGAGACCTCCGGCAAGATTAATAGTTTTGGAGACCTGAACATGGACTACTTCCTGAAACATATCATGCTCCTGTAATGATTTTATTGCAATATTGAGTGTTTCTAAGAGGACTGCTGATACTACAACTGTCCTGACTCTGAGCCGTGACAGCTCTGAAATGACATCTGCAAGATCGCGGGAACCACCTACAAAGGCTGTATCAATTTTTTTAAGAGTTAATAAAACCTTGACTGCATTCTTGTGATGCAAAGTGACATTCTTTATATTTTTCTGCATTATTTCCCACTCTGTCCATCTGAATGCTTCTTCCCGTACATCGATAGCATGAACCTGCCTAACCAGTGATGCTGCAGTGAGGGTGACCTTTCCAGTGCCGCATCCAATATCTGCAAAAATGTCTTCAGGGCAGAGACTGAGTTTTTGCAGGGCTATTGCGAGGATTTCATCCTTTGTGGGACCTCCTGTAGGTGGTTTTTCTGGTGGATCTGTTATCATGTGCTCCCTAATCATATGCAATACGTTCTTCAAAAGGAGTGAGGTCTGGGGATCTGGTCATGAGAATCATCTATTGATCGTCAGGTGTCTGAACAGAAATTTCCTGTACCGGTATTGAGCGGTTGTTGATGGCATTGAACTCATTTACTCGTTCTATCACCCGTGAAACCATGCCTTTAGAGGTAAAAATTGCACAGGTCTTTCCATTCATTGCCTGCAGTATACATTTGTCAATGACTGCATACGAAATGTCAGGAGTTATACCCCATTGTCTGGAACATATCTTTGCCCTGCTCCCCATGACCCCGACGGTATCACAGCGCATATCATTCATGAAAGCTACTGCTTTTTTACCTGAAAGCAAGTCAACGTCTGCGACATGAATTGAACCGTATCCATTTTCAAAAAGGCGGATATTTCCGTGATGTTCATTCTCAATAATCCTGATAATGTCAAGGACGGTTGTCGGAAGTTTTCCCCCGTTTTTTATCCCCCTTGCTGCTAATTCCTGACATAATTCAAGTAATATTGGTGTTTTTAATCTAGCCCGTTTTACTAATTCCCTGTCTGAAAAAGCCTTTTCCGGTGTCCCTGACGCAGTGATTCTACCGTTTTCCATTAGGATTACCCTGTCAGCCCAGGGGTATGCGAGTTCTACATCATGGGTTGAGATGATGATTGTTTTGCCATGCTGGTTGAGTTCATCCAGAAGATCCATGATATCTTCACTTCCTGCAGGATCAAGCATGCTTGTCGGCTCGTCTAATATCAGGACATCGGGGTCCATTGCAAGAACTCCTGCAATTGCGACCCTCTTTTTCTCTCCCCCGGACAGATGATAGGGTGGCCTTCTTTCAAATCCTTCCAGCCCGACTTTGTGCAAGGCTTCCTGAACAACCTCTTTTATTTTCTCTTCGGGATAATCAAGATTTACCGGTCCGAATGCTACATCCTGCCAGACTGTCGGGGCAATTATCTGAACATCAGGATCCTGAAAAACGAATCCCACTTTCTGCCTGAGTGTGCGAAGTGACTTCTTATCATAGAGAACGGGTTTTCCCTGGAAAGTTATTCTTCCATCAACTGGACGCAGCATACCATTCAGAGTAAGAAGAAGAGTGGATTTACCCGCCCCATTTGATCCGACTATTGCAATCTTTTCTCCGGCATTAATGGTTTGGTTAATGTTCTGTATCGCAGGAGGGGCATAAGGATAGGCATACGAGAGGTTTGATAATTGTATAAGGGGTTTCATTTCCATGTTATCCCTGGTATCCTGATGCCAGCATGCTCGAGATGATGATAGATATAAGAAATAGAATTACCGGGGTCAGGCTTCTCCATTCGACTGGGTTATAAGAAACGTTCTTCGGATATTTTCCATTATAACAGCGGCATTCCATTGCGTTTATGAATTGTTCTCCTGCATCCCATGATGTGATGAATATGCTTCCAAAGAGCATACTATATGATTTGACAGCTTCTTTCGGTTTGGAATAACCCATTCTCATTTGTTGTGCCAGGTAGATATCATGAGCCTTTTTTATGAATATGAAAATGAACCTGTAAATTATCATTGAGAGATCGATAAAAAGATCCGGAACTTTCAATTGTTTCATCACACCGAAAAGATCTGTCATCGGGGTTGTGAGTGAAATAAAAAAGAGTGCACTCATTCCACCCATAATCCGGAAAAAAATTAATAGTCCTCTATTGAGACTTTCCTGTGAAATTGAGAGGGGAAGCCATGAAAGTACCTGCCAGGACCATATGGGCTCCTGACCCTTAGAGAGAAGGATGACTACCAAAACACTTAGTGTGGCAAATCCAAGTGGAATACTGAGAAGTGAAAGGTAAAATTTCAGGTTAATTTTCGCAATAAAAACAATTGTTATGCTTAAAACGAGGGATGCGATGAATGGTATCAGGAAGTGGGGGGCGAATAAAACAAGAAAAATGGTTCCCAAACCAAGGAATAACTTGGTATGGGGATGTATCTGAAGTAAGGCATTATTTTGAGCGGCTTCTTCCAGGAAATCGTGTGCAAACATTACTGAGTTGTTCGTTGTCCTATCAGGTACCCAAATCCAAGACCTAAAATGACCCCCCCGAATGCTGCCTGTAGAGCAAACAATCCTGATTCTATCTCGCCGGATGGGGGAGCCCACTGGGGGATGAGGGGTTTTACATCATCTTCGGGAATACCGGTCAGTTCAGATACCACTGCCGAACCTACACCATCTGATCCACCAAATTCTGCGTCCGGATTTATTGATGAGGTGTAGAGAAATGTACCAATAAAGAGTATCACAATTAGTCCTACAATTATTTCAAATTGATATTTCATTGGATTTTCCCCCTTGCTGCGTGAATTTGTTCTTCTGAGAAAATTTTCATTTTTGTTATGATGTCAGGTTTGATATCAACTATGTATTTAAACACCAGTGCGAGCACTGCACCCTCAAGTATTGCCAGGGGTATCTGAGTAACTGCAAAAACGCCCAGAAATGTAATAAATAGTCCGATAAAACCGACCTCCCCGGCAGGTACTGCAAGAGCAAGTTCAAGTGCGGTGATTACATAGGTAAACAAATCCGCAAGAGCCACTGCAATAAACACGGTGATATATATGTTAATTTTAGTGTCCTTTAATGCCCGATATACATAATAACCGAGAAATGGCCCGCATATTGCCATGGAAAAGGTGTTTGCCCCAAGAGTTGAAAGTCCACCATGGGCGAGGAAAAGTGCCTGGAAAAGGAGGACAATAAAACCAATGATCGCTGTGATAAAGGGACCAAAAACAATCGCAGAAAGACCCGTCCCTGTTGGATGAGAGCAACTGCCTGTTACAGAGGGGAGTTTTAATGCTGACAGGATGAAGATTAGAGCACCACAAATTCCTAACAAGGGGAGTGCATCCTTATTCTCGTCAATAGTCTGTTTTAATCGGACAAATCCGTAAATTACAAATGGGAGGGCAACAATCCACCAGATTGCGGCCCATAACGGGGGGAGAAATCCTTCCATTATGTGCATTTTTTACTCCTAAAATAATTTTGTATTATCACTAATAAATTTGATCAAATAATGTGTTTAAACATAAAGGAAAATTTCTTGAGTTCTCTGTCTTCATTGAACATTCAGGAAAAAATCCCCTGATTGATAAATCTCATAGAATTTGGTAAGATATATGTGGGTAAAGGAGGATTGAAGAAAACGCGCCAAGGCTCATTTCTTTTGTATTTTTAAAAATAAATTACAAACCAAGGATTTTGGCCCGGTTATTTGGACGGTTGTTATTGCTGAGTGGTTTTCTTCGGTTCTCTTTCGGGTATTTCCCGAATCAAATCGAAGTCTATATATGATGATCAATGCAACTTTGTTATCCCACACGCTTCCTGAATCATCAGGAGCCGGCGGCCGGGGTTTGTTGTTTCGAGGGGACTGATACAAAAGTATATAAGTTTCTGCGAGCAACGTAAGAGGCCGTTTTAATGGAGAGCCGACGAATGCACGAGTTGCAATATCGGTTCTGACATAGGAATACTGGTAATGTGGATATCTGTCTACATCTGCCAATACTTTAAGTGATACAGTG
>JAAYCY010000017.1 GCA_012729535.1 Methanomicrobiales archaeon
CGATAATTTTTCGTGTAATAAAATCAAAAATCCGGGGATAATCATCAGGGTGGATAAACCGTAATGCAGGATTCCCGATAACCTCATTATTCCCGTATCCAAATATAGTCGACCATTTATCCGGGATATAGGTGATAGTGCCATCCGGTGTCAGAGAGAAGACGATATCATTGGCATTCTCTACAAATGATCGAAACTGTTCCTCACTCTTCCGAAGAAGCTCTTCAGCCTCTTTCCTTTTCGTAATGTCCCTCGTCACCCCGACAAAACCGGAAAACTCCCTGTTCGCGTCAAAAGCCGGGGATATCATCATCTCAGTCCAGACGGTATTGCCACTCCGCTGCGAGAACTCGAGTTCAAGAACTATCTTCTTTGGTAAGGATTTCCCGGCTTTCATCGCCTCCGCATGTTCTTCATTCAGAGTCTGTATCTTCCTGAATGATTCGGGAGTCACCAGTTCAGAAAAATCCATTCCAATCATCTCCTTCTGAGTATATCCCAGTGATTTTTCTATAGATGGCGAGATGTAGGTCAGGTGTAACTCCGTATCAGCGGTCCA
The DNA here is from genome assembly GCA_012729535.1 of Methanomicrobiales archaeon. Taxonomy (GTDB): domain Archaea; phylum Halobacteriota; class Methanomicrobia; order Methanomicrobiales; family Methanospirillaceae; genus Methanospirillum. The sequence goes on from JAAYCY010000017.1 coordinate 560, forward strand.
GATGACATCATGCACATTATCAGCAAGCAACCGGTATTGCTCTTCACTCCTCTTCAGTTCCTGCTCAACCTTCCTGACCGCAGTAATATCCCGCATCGAGACCTGAGCACCATCCACGGTACCGTTGTGAATGGTCGGAACAGCACTGAGACTGACCGGGATCAGAACACCGTCCTTTCTGCAGACCTGGATCTCCACGTTTTCCACGACCTCACCATTCATCGTTTTCCCAACAGCGGACATCAGAATCGGACCGGCCTGAGAGAATATTGTTGAAGATGCAAATTCGGGAGGTTTCCCGACCAGTTCTTCTGGATCATACTGAATGATACGTCGTGCAGCCGGTGACACATAGTCAGGACTCATTCTGCTATTCAGGATGATGATAAGGTCTGAGGAACGTTCTGCCATCTCCCTGAATTTTTCCTCGCTTTTTTCAAGTGCCTCCTCAATCCGGACTGTCTCAGTTATCTCGTGGATAACCCCTTCAATCCCTGAAGGGGAACCGGATTCGTCTTTAAACAGATGACTTGAGATAGAGACGATGACCGGACTGCCGTCATATCGTTTCAGGGTGACACGTTCATCCTTTACCTTCCCGTACTTCTCAATTTTGGCAAGAAACAAGTCACGGTCAGATGGATTCAGGTAAAAATTTTCCCGGATGTTCATCCCGATGATGTCATTCGTTCCCGGATACCCGAACTGTTCTGCAAAAGAGGGACTTATCAGGATCAAGTTACCCTGAAGGTCAGTCCGGTAAAATGCACCATCCAGGTTTTTAAGGATCGTGCGATATTCATACTCATTCTGCCGGATTCGCTTCTGGGACTCATCCAGTTCAAACATCTGGGCCTGTAATTCTTCATCTGCCTCTTTGAGTTGTTCATACGCCTCCCTGAGTTCCTCCTCCATCACTTTTCGTTCCGTTATCCCCACCATCAAAATGAGTACAGTGCGTTTTCCCCTAAACTGAATTATTGCTGCGGAAAGATCTGCCCAACCCTCCTCTCCTGATCTGGTGAAATACTTCACATCATACCGGGCAGGAGCAGCATCACCACGTAATCGTGCGAGCCCCCGGGTTTTTGCCGTCTCCTGGTAGTCGGGGTGAAGAATCTCCCAAAAGTTCATGGTGTACAGTTCATCCCGGGTGTACCCGGTGATCCTGCAGACATGATCATTGACATATAAAAGCCGTGAATCCTGGTAGAGAATAATTGCAATCGGAGCGGTATCGGCAAGAATCCTGAACTTTTCCTCGCTCTCCTTCAAAGCATCAATTGCCTGCCTCTGAACGCTAATATCCCTCCCGATTGACTGAAACTCTGTAATACGTCCATTGTCATCAAAAAAGGCATGATCTCTCCGCCAGTGCCAGTGGACACTTCCATCAGGAAGGATAACCCGGTGCTCAATCTGACCGTCTGGATTTTCGGGTGTAAATAATGAAAAGAACTCCCTGACTATTGTGCTATCTTCATCAGGAATCGTGGGAATAAAAACCCTGCCAATAATCTCTTCACGACATAACCCGAAATGGCGGCAGTACGCATCATTAACAAACAGATGAACAAAATCCGGAGTGAAACGGGAGATAAATTCTGTCTGGGTCTCCACGACCTCCCGGTATCTCCGTTCGCTCTCGAAAAGCGAATGTTCAGCCTTTCTCTGCATTACTGCCCGCTTTATCTTATGTGCCAGTTCAGCGAACTGAGCGGTTGGATCCCCTCCTTTCTGGAGATAAAAATCTGCTCCGTTGTTGAGTGCCTCGATTACCACCTCTTCACGGCCTCTGCCAGTAAAGAGGATGAAGGGTATCTTTGGTAACTTTTCCCTGAACACCTTTAAAAATTCGATACCGTCCATCACAGGCATCTGGTAATCAGAGACGATGGCATCATAGGTGTGAAGGTGAGGGAGAGCCAGAGCCTGCTCTGCAGACGGTAGGATATCTACCCTGAAATCCCCTGAACGCTCCAGAAAAGCCTTCCCTATCGTGAGAAGGTCCTCCTCGTCATCGACATACAGAACGGAGACTATGGAGTCAGGATGCTCAGGTTTCTCTCTGTCATGAACCAGAAAATTTGTTTGCGGCATTCCTCTATCAGCTTATCCCTCTATAATATCTGAACGGTGCCGGGCAGATGCAATTATTGTAAAACGACTTACTTCCTGTATACTATCAGAATATCTGGAGTAAACATTGAAATTCATGCAGAGACCAGGCTTTACACAGCCCTGTGATTATTTACCCCTGATACAGTGCACAGTAATTAGCCATATAGATTCAGAATCATTAATAGATATCGCCTTTTCAATTTCATTCAGAATTTCTGTCATAAACCGAAATAAACAAAAAGTACATCATATCATGGACAGAATACAATATGATAGATTAAGCGGGCATTTTGATCTCATATCCCCTCAAGGGTCTGATTTATGCATGATGAGAACACAATACATGGCTCTTCCGAATAGACACATATAAAGGATACGATTAATGGATTTTACGCCGTATATGACTTTTTTTTCAGATCTTCTTCTCGTTTTTATCCTAATTATATGTGTCATTCGTCATACCTCAATAAAAAAGAAAAAATATGGCACAATTATCGGAAGCATCGGATCTCTTACCTTACTTTCGGGCATGATTATCGGGGGGAATTTGGATCTTTACTCAGCCGGTATGCTCACTCATTTCATCGGAGTTCTCCTCATCGGTTGCGCAATTCTTCTTCTGATTGCTCCAAAACAGGCAAAAATACCAGATAATAACCTAAAAGAGATTATAGAAGATCTCAAGAAACAGGTTTTGGAAAAAGCAGAGGCTCTTGACATGACGAATATTCTTTTGAAAAATGAACTGGAAGTCAGATCCTCGTTTGAAGCAGATCTTCAGGAGAGTGAAGAGAAGTTTCGCACCATCACTGAGATTACACCGCTTGGGATGATACTCGTCAATACGGATAATACCATCTCCTATATCAATCCGCAGGTGACCAAATCACTTGGATATTCTTTGGACGATATTCCTGATATCCAGACCGTCATCCAAAATTTATTAAATCCATCTGATCAGAAAAATGCCTTCCATTTGTATCAGGATTTGGCCTTGAACGTGGACCGGATGACACAGGATCCTGAACCTCATGTCTATCAGATAACCGCGAAAGACGGATCCAAAAAAACATTTGAGTTATATTTCGCACCATACGGGAAGGTTATGCTCATCCTTCTCCATGATATCACCATCCGGAAAAAAGCCCAGGATGAACTTCGCGAATCTGAACGCCGCTATCGTGAAATGATAGAGAAGATCCCGCTCATTGTCGTGATGCTGGACAGTGATGGAAAGGTTGTTTTCGGGAACAATCACCTCCTCACGGTAACCGGATGTGACAAAGATGAAATCCTGGGAACAGACTGGTTTTCTACGTTTACGCTCCCTGAAGAGAATATACGGGATACCTTTATTCAATATATCCAGGATAAAGAGGTACCTCCTCAATTGGAATACTCCATTCTATCCAAAGATAAAGAAAAGCACTCAGTTCTCTGGACAAACCTGGTACTTCAGGAAACTGATGGCAGGACCATCGGAGTTATCAGTCTTGGAACAGATATCACCGAGCGAAAACAACGGGAAAAGGCAATCCAGCTCGCAAATAAGAAACTCAATATCCTCTCATCAATCTCCCGTCATGATATTGCAAACAGTCTTACACAAATCTTTCTCACCCTTGAACTGGCACAGGATACCATTAAAGATGCTGCCTCACAGGAATTAATCAGCGATACTCTGGACGGACTCAGGATTATTCTTCACCAGATAGAATTTTCCCGGTATTACCAGGACATCGGAGTCCATGCTCCAAAGTGGTTCGACCTTGACACCATTATTACCCTCGTAGTCGAGGAGATGGCTCTTCCTGGTTTAACGATATCAATTAAGACAGAACATGTCATGGTATATTCAGATCCGTTAATCCAGAAAGTCTTCTTTAATCTCATAGATAATACTCTAAGGCATGGAAAGCAGGTGAAGGCGATCTCTTTTACCCTGATGTATGAAGGATCAGACCTTATCATCGTATATTGTGATGACGGGATTGGCATTTCTCCTGATGAAAAAGAAAAAATATTTGAAAGGGGATTTGGAAAAAATACCGGAATGGGGTTATTTTTAATCAGAGACATACTGGAAATTACCGGGCTTTCCATTCGGGAATGTGGAAGTTTAGGAAAAGGAGCACGGTTTGAGATTCGGGTACCAAAAGGAGCATGGCGGGCTGCAGTAGAAATGTAGGGGTCAGATACGATGTATGGTCCGAATTTTCATCCAAATGGAATGAGAAATGAATATTGTATAACTATTGCGGATAACATTTTGCAATCTATAAATGGATTCTTTAAACAGGTGGAGAAGAGTGAACAGAGAATAACGGAATTTTTTTTTCCTAATTTCACTCACACATGAGTTTTTCATGTATTACCTGCACCAGAAATAGTATAACAATTCCTTTCTAAGGAAATTTTTTGAAGAATAAAAGAAAATTACCTGATTATAGCCTCTTCATCCTCTGTCGGTAATCTCCCGTATTGATGCCTGAGCTCCTGCCAGAACCCCATCCTGAAATATTGGGACGGCATGAATGCTGACATATACCCGTGTCCCGTCTTTCCTGATGATACGCATATCTCTCTCATACACTCTTTTTCCCTTTGATTCGCCGTTTAGCACCTCTTTCGCGTCGTGCGATATAACATCACCGCCCAGATCAAAAATATTCAGAACAGCGAATTCGTATGATTTTCCCAGCAGTTCTTCAGGTTCATACCCCAGGACAGTTCGTGCTGCAGGAGATGCATAGGTAACACAAAGCTGACGATCCAGAAGTAATATCAAGTCTGATGAACGTTCTGCCATAGCCCGGAACCGCTCCTCATTCTCTCTGAGAGCCTCTTCCGCCAGCTTTTCTTTAGTAATATCATGGGAAATCGATCCAAACCGAAAGCCACGATCGGTGGGTATCGGGAAGATCCGCTGGCGGGTAATAATTGTTGTTCCGTCCGGTCGTGTACCAGTAATTATCTGTGGGCCTGAAAAAACCGGTACCCCGGTTTTAAGTGAAGAACGTAGTGCCTGCTTAATGGTGTTTTTGTGCTCTGCATCCTGATGCTGCAATGGTGCCATTCGGGAGGTAAGGTCCCAGATATACATTCCAAGGGCTTCTTCTTTAGGGATATGGGAAATCCTCTCAGAACTTGGATTCCATTCAATGACTTTGCCCTCTTCATCTATCATAGAGATAGCCTCTTCGGAATTTTCAATGATAGTCCGAAGCCTGGATTCACTATCCTGCAGTGCCTGTTTATTGTAGAGGAGTTCCTGGTATGAACTCTGTAAAGACTCTTCAGATGCTGACAATTCCTCATATGCTGAGCGTATCTCTTCTTCGTCTTGTTTGATACGGGTAATATCCTTACCTGACACCTGGTACTCAACAGGAATGCCCTGTTCATCGAATAATGCCCGAACCGTCCATAGTTGCCAGTGTTTCTCTCCGTCCGTCCCCATGATTTCACGTTCCATCTCTTTAACCGGAGAATCTCCAGACAGCGAACGGAGAAATGCCTCAACAACAGGATAATCCTGAATCTGCATAAGATCACGGACATTTTTTCCTTCAATCTCTTTCAGATCCAGCATGGGAGCAAAATTCTGGCGATATGATTCATTTATGAACGTTATTGTCCCATCAGAAGAAAAACGGGCAATATAATCAGTCTGATCATGAACAATGGATCGGTATCGCTGCTCACTTTTAATAAGTTCCTGTTCAGCTTTTTTGAGGGGAGTGATATCCCGGATTGTTTCAATAGCTCCCGTAATCTCCCCTTCATCGTTGTATAACCTGCTGACCTTTATCGTGACAAAAATCGGTTCTCCACTCCGCCGGATTGTTTCTGATTCGGCGATAATTGAAGATCCGTCCCGGTAAAAATTTGGATAAGACATCCTGATTACCACATCTGGCTCATCAATCAGGTCGATAAGAAGAGGACGATCAACGGTATAAAAAGCATTTACATATTCACTATGGTCCTTCCCGATAAGAGAGGCTGCAGAAAATCCGGTCATTTCCTGTAATGCCCGGTTCCAGGCAATTACCTGGCTTTTTCGGTTAATGGCAAACGTGGCATCTGGAAGAAAATTAATAATGTCTGATACCCGTTTTTCAGACTCACGTACAGACTTTTCTGCCTGTTTTCTTCGGACCGCCTGTCTGATTTTATGGGAAAGTTCTGCAAATTGTGACTTTGGCTCCCCTCCTTTCTGGAGATAAAAATCTGCTCCGTTATTGATTGCTTCAATCACCACCTCTTCACGACCTCTGCCGGTGAAGAGAATAAAAGGAATATCTCCATACTTCTCCCTGACTGTTTTTAGAAATTCAATTCCATCCATACCAGGCATCTGGTAATCAGAAACTATGACATCATAGGATGAAAGAGTTGGAGAAGAAAGAGCATTCTGTGCTGATGGCAACGTGTCAACCCTGAACAGTCCGATCCGTTCAAGAAAGATTTTCCCAATATCTAGTAGACCTTCTTCGTCGTCTACATAGAGAACGAAAATCCGCGATGATGCATCATCTTCATCAGACATTGCTATCGAATTATCCTAATTTAGGGACTTCGCATGTTTGAAATGTCAAGGCAGTCAGTGTTTATGAGAGTATTGGTAGTGGTAATACATAGAATTATCCAATCCCCATTAAAAATAGAAGAGGATTTACCGGAACTCCACCCTTTTTTAAGACAAAACAATGGATTTAAAGGTAAAGAATTAACTAGAGAGATGATAGATAGAAATAATACCCATAATTGGAACGGATTATAATACACACGATTACATTGGTTTATTACACTCCCATATTACATAATAGAGACAGGATATCCGGATGATTCTCCCATCCGATAGTAGTCCCGATACTTATCGGCAATAATTGGTCGGAATCGTTCCCAATCAATTAGTTTCTCTATTTCACTTAAACTGTTACCATGGTTACTGCTGCCTTTATGGATCTTGCCAACGGTGGTCCGTATGATAAGACCGGAAAGACCGGAATGTGGACATTTAAGTCAGAGCAGACCAAGGGTATCGAGTGTGGAGACGATTACGGAGAATTTGTTATCACCCGGGCCTGAAGAGGAAGTGATGAGGTCATTATCGACCCGAATTCCAGGTGTTACCTGATATCTCCTTCATCAGGGTAGAGAAACGGGAAATAACCTCTTTCCCGGTTGAATCCCTTGATACTGACTGAGCGAACGTGGCTTCCTGGTTTCGACCCTGCTTTCCTATTCGAAGGATGGGAACACCTCCTCTGCTTCTGCCTCATCATCATCTGCTTTTTTGACGGATCATACCATCAGGTCAGATGTCTCGTAAAATTATCATTGATTTGTGAAAAACAAAAAATATTAGGAGATGGTATGCTCATCAATCCTGCCTTACAGTAGACCATTATCAAAAAAGAAAGAAAAAGATAAAAAAAGTTAGGAAAAAAATTTAAGAAGATTCTGCACTCGTGTTTGAAGCACAATCTAAGCAATCATCACAATGCCCTTCTTTATAGGGTTCTGTTGGATCCGGATTTTCTTTAATAAATTCTGCAAGTTTCTTTACACCAATATCAGTCGACAAAAGTCCGGCACCGGATATGATGTACTCATTACAAAGGTCCGGATCATCACAGGCCTCTGTTCCATGAACACCGATATACCATTCAGACTGATTGACCTTAAGCCCACAATCACACACTGCATACGGGGATGCCAGACGGTCGGTGGAGATATCAGCATTAATATCCTGGGGCAAAACTGTACAGGGAGCATCCCAGCAATCTGCCCAGACTCCTTCTCCGGTCTCATTCATACATGATTTCAGGTAAACGTCACCGGAATAGCCATATGGAGTTGAATTCGGATCAATCTCATTCTTTGGAAGCGGAGCTGCATGAGCGAAAGAATACGTGGAAGTAATCTGTCCAACCGAATACCCGGCCTTAATCATCCAGTCACCGAATTCATCCATGTAAATTCCGACCGGCTCCCAGGTATCACAGGACTTGCCAATGGACGGGCCCTTTTCCACAGTACAGGAACACCGCATCTTTGTGGGATCATCCTGGTCAGGAACACAGAATGCGGTATCACACAGAGCATACGGTTGTGTACATATACTGGAAAATAATCCCTCCTCCGAATCAGAGGATGAAGAAACATCAGCATTCTCATCCACACTCGGACTTACACTCTCATCAACAATCTCATTCACGATCTCATTATCATCTTCTTCCGCACACACACCGGAAAAAAGACAGAATACAAGCAGTATTCCTAAAAATAAACAAAATGTAATCTTTTTTATTGTTATACCTCAACCAGAAGAGGTAATAAGCAATCTTCTCATGAATTATAAAAAACATCGTAATTGAGATTTTAACAATCCAGAAGAGAAATGAACCGGATTTAAACCTACTGAAGAAGGAGACATTATTAACACCAATCAGGCATAAACCTGTAATAATGACTCCCCTTCTTTATCTCTATATTCATGATACCATGGCAGACTGGGAACCGGCTTATCTCCTTCCCGAACTTGTTTCAGGCAGGTTTTTAAAAGATCCAAACCAGCGGTACAAACTAGTACTCTGTGGCCGGACATTAGATCCCATCACCACCATGGGAGGAATCCGGCTTGTCCCGGAGATAACAATAAGCGACATACAGCCTTCTTCAGGCAGCGTCCTCATCCTTCCCGGATCAGATACCTGGATGGACCCCATACAGGACCAGGTGCTTGAAAAAGTCAGAGAATTCCTGAATACAGAGATGATAACGGGCGCAATATGCGGAGCCACCATGGGACTTGCACGGGCCGGACTCCTCAATAACCGGCCACATACCAGCAATGACCTTCAAGTACTCAAAACCTATTGTCCCGGATACACCGGAGAGGCATATTACATCTCAAAACCTGCAGTAACTGACGGGAATCTCATCACCGCATCCGGGTTTGCAGCGGTGGAGTTTGCCTGTGAAATATTAAAAAAACTCGGAGTTATGCGGGAAAAGACACTTGAGGCATGGTACAACCTGAACGTCCAGAAAAAACCTGAATACTTTTTCCAGCTCATGGAGTCGCTGGAAGGATTAAAATAGCCAGCCTAAAAATAAAAATATTTTCTTCTGTCTACCTGAAAACAGAGATGACTGCCGTGTCTAATCTAGCAGATATGGACTGACCAGCCATCAGGTTTTTTAACTTAAAATATAAATATCCCATATACCTGATCTCTAAAAACACTCAGCAGAGCGGGTTACAATATTTTACTTACTTAATACGGATATTCGATGAAAAAAATATTGTAACAACGAATTTTCAGGAAAACCAATGAACGATAAAATACAGGTACTTTATGTTGACGATGAAGAGACCCTGCTTCAGTTAGGGAAAACGTACCTGGAACAAAGATCCGGATTCATTGTTGATACAGCAGTGACTGTCAAAAATGCCCTCCATCTCCTGGAAAAAAGGCGATATGATGCTATCGTATCAGATTACCAGATGCCAGACATGGACGGGATAGCATTCTTAAAAGAAATTCAACGAAAACATCTGGTTATCCCCTTTATTTTATTTACCGGCCGGGGCCGGGAGGAAGTTGTCATTGAAGCCATCAATAATGGAGCTGACTTTTACCTGCAGAAAGGTGGAGATCCAAAAGCACAGTTTGCAGAGCTGGAACATAAAATACGTCAGTCAGTTGCCAGGCAACGGGCAGAAAGCTCACTCATTGAATCAGAAAAGCGACTGTCAGACATCATCAATTTCCTTCCAGATGCAACCTTTGCCGTCGACCGGGATGGCATCATTATTGCATGGAACCGGGCAATTGAAGATATGACCGGCATGTCAGCTGAACAGATGCTGGGAAAAGGAAATTATGAGTATGCTCTCCCCTTTTACGGTGAACGGCGAAAAATCCTTTTGGACCTGATTCTGGATTCAGATGATCAAGTCCTTAGGGGATACTCCCATATCATACGACAAAAGGATGTATTAATTGCCGATACTAAACTCACCCTGCCACATAGGGGAAAGGTCACCCTTACCGTAAAAGCAAGCACGCTCTATGACAGTAATGGAGAGATAACAGGAGCTATCGAGTCCATTCGTGATATCACCGAACAGAAAAATTCGGAAAAGGAACTTCGCATTGCATATGAGCAGATAGCCGAGCGTGAAGAAGAACTCCGTAACCAGCTAGATATGCTGGCACATAGTGAGAAGAAGATACGGGAAAGCGAAGCAAAATTTCGTTCAGTATTTGAAAAGTCCCAGGATGCTTTTATCCTAATCGAAAATGGCACCCTGGTTGATAGTAATGAAAAAGCCCTCCATCTCTTTGGATGCCGTGACATTACAGAATTGGCAGAAATGCACATATATGACTCCTCGTCAGAGTTACAGCCTGACGGAGAAGATTCAAAAACCAATGCAGAAAAAAATATACAAACTGCCTTTAAAAAGGGTGAAAATCAGTTTGAATGGGTTCACAAAAGAAAAGACGGAAGTATTTTTCCTGCAGAAGTACTCCTCACATCCTTTGAAATAAACGAAAACAAATATCTTCTGTCATCAATACGGGATATCACCGAACGAAAGCTGGCAGAAATTGCTATCAGCGAAAGTGAGGAAAATTACCGGAACGTCATAGAATTTTCTCCTTTCGGGATGTATTTTTACGAATTTTTAGAGAACGGAGACCTTATTTTCACCGGGGCAAACCCTGCTGCAGACACCATGCTTGGAATAGACCATAGCCAGTTTATTGGAAAAACAATAGAAGAAGCCTTTCCATCCCTGGTGTCCACAGAAATTCCGGAGAATTATCGTCGGATCGCAAAAGAAGGAGGATTCTGGCATAATGATCGGACAATCTATGATGGAACAAAAATTCAGAGTGCCTATTCAATCCAGGTCTTTCAGATACAGCCCCGTTTTATCGTTGCAGCCTTTTTTGATACTACCGGCCTAAAACTGGCAGAGACGGCATTAAAGGAGAGTGAAGAGAAATACCGCAAACTTTTCGAGGAAAGTAACGATGCCATCTTTTTTTCTGAAACAACAACCAGGAAGATCACCGACTGCAACCGAAAAGCTGAGTTGTTAACCGGGTATACCAAGGAAGCATTATTGTCCATGGTTGCCGATCACCTGCACCCAAAAGATGACAGATCCAGATTCAATAAAGCTTATCAAAAATTCCTGAACGGATATACGGACAGTATTGAATTATCTGTTCTCAAACCTGATGGCCGCACTGTTCCGGTCTCAATAAATGCCTCTCCGGTGCAAATCGGAGGAAAAAACCTTCTGATAGGCATTTTCCGGGATTTGAGCATTCAAAAGAAGATAGAAAGGACCATCCACGAGAAAACATTTGAAATTGACAAATTCTTCAATATGAGTCTTGACCTCTTTTGTATCGCAGATACCAACGGGTATTTTCACCGGTTAAATCCAGAATGGGAGAATACCCTGGGATATAATCTTGATGAACTGGAGGGAAAGCAATTTCTTGATTTTGTACACCCTGATGATCTTGAGAAAACAATTGAAGCTATCTCAATATTAAAAGAGCAAAAAGATATCATTAACTTTGTTAACCGGTACAGGCACAAGGACAACACATACCGGTGGATTGAATGGCGATCTGCCTCTAAAGACGAGATGATTTTTGCTGCAGCCCGTGATATCACCCACCATTATATCGAGGAGCATTATAATGCCGGATTAAACCAGCTCAAACAGGATCTTCTTGTCATGCAATCACTTGGGGAAAAATTAAAAAAGATAACTGACTGCTCAATTTCCCTGTTTAACGCAGATTATGGAGGAATATGGATCACCAGATCTGCAACTTCCCGTAGTATGGAATGTTTGGTAGAACAGGAAAAAAGTGCCGTTGGTAATACCGGGCCGTTGTGTCTGCACCTGGTTGCAGGTTCGGAAAATAAAACGCAACCCAAAACAGGCACGAATACCATTTATAATGGGAGTTTAGATAAGATACCCGGCGTTATGTCATTCATTGACAGAATTGCCACCGGAACTGATCCTGCCATTATCATACCAGACATTTCCCATGCAGCTGCTCCGTATGACCTCAAGGTAAAGGGATTACCTGACCATTCTTCGTTTGCAGGATTTCAGTTGTATTCAGAATCCCAGCCCATTGGAGTGTTTGCCATATTCAGCACCGAACAGATCACCACAGAAAAGATAGTGTTTTTAACCAATCTTGCATCCACGACATCACAGGTTATTCAAACAACTACTGCAGAAGATGCCCTTCGGGAAAGCGAGGAAAAATTCAGAGAACTCATAACACTGGCCCCGATCCCGTTCTGCCTGGTAAACTCCGAGAAACATATTGAATATTGTAACAACCGTTTTGTTGAGACGTTCGGATACACAAAAGAGGATATTCCCACATTAGAAGAGTGGTGGCATCTTGCATATCCGGATGAATCATACCGTCAGAAGGTTATTGATAAATGGAATAATCTGGTAAAAAAGTCTTTAATACCTAAAAAAGACATTGAATCATCTGAATACCATGTCACCTGCAGGGACGGGACGGTTCGTGATATCATCATCAGCGGGATTACGATAAAAAACATGTACCTGGCTGCTTTTATTGATATTACCAAACAACGACGTGCTGAAGAGGCACTTAGAAAAAGTAAAACACGATACCGGAATATTATCGAAAATATCCAGGACGTATTCTTTAAAATCGACAAAGATAACCTGATTGCAATGACAAGTGCATCAGCAGTCCACATGTTTGGGTACAATTCAGTAAAGGAAATGCTTGGTCAGCCGGTTCTTTCGATGTGGCATAACCCTGACGACCAGGAATATCTGTTCAGGGCCATGGAACAGAATAGAGGAGCAATACAGGATTTTGAAGCAGAATTAATTAAAAAAGACGGTACCAGGTTCTGGGTTTCCATCAGTGCCCACATGAACTATGACGAGCAGGGAATGTATTCCGGAACAGAAGGAATTATTCATGAGATCTCACGGCGTAAAAAAATTGAAGAAACATTGTTACTCACTAATAAGAAACTGAACCTTCTTTCCAGCATAACCAGGCATGATATCAATAATCAACTGCATATTCTGCTTGGATATTTAGATATCTCCAAAATTTTTCTTACCGATACTGCAAAACTGGGAGAGATCATTGACAATGAGGAACATGTTGCCAATACCATAGCCCGGCAGATAGGGTTTACCAAGGACTATGAAAATATGGGAATAAAACTCCCGATCTGGCAGAACGTAGCAAAAATACTAGACAAAATGATACCAGATCTCCCGGTCAGGGATATCAGGATAACCGTAGAAGAAAAAAACCTTGAGATCTTTGCTGACCCTTTGCTTGAAAAAGTCTTTTTCAACCTCATCGATAATGCACTAAAGTACGGAGGGAAGAAATTGACAGAGATCCGGATTTTTAGCAGGCAAAAAGGGTCCGATCTTCTGCTGATGATTCAGGACAACGGGGCTGGTGTTAACCCCGTTGATAAATCAAAGCTTTTTGAGAAAGGATTTGGGAAAAATACCGGCCTTGGCCTGTTTCTTTCGCGCGAAATTCTGGGGATTACCGGCATTACCATAAAAGAGAACGGAACGGCAGGAAAAGGAGCAACGTTTGAGATCCTGGTTCCAAATGGAGGATATCGGTTCCAGTCATCGTAAATGACAAACATAACCCCGAAAGCTGGCGTGAGCGACAGATACATAACACTATTTTTATACAAGTCAACAAAAAAAATGCAATTAGTAATAATCGAACATATCAGGCCATGAACAGCAGAACAGTGAGTATATATACCTGCCCTGATCCAGGTACCCTAAATTTTAAAGCCTTGTATGGAGAGGTATATCATAACCCAAATCATGTCAGATTCTCAATTTTCAATACTGTATGTGGATGATGAATCTCTTCTCCTGAAGGCAACCAAGGCATATCTGCAAACCCAGGGGTTTATTGTAGACACTGCAGAATCCGGAAAAGAAGCCCTGGAAAAGATCCCAAAAAACCAGTATGACGCCATCATTTCCGATTATCAGATGCCAGGAATGGATGGCATTCAGCTCTTAGAGGAGATAAGGAAAAAAAATCCTGATATTCCTTTTATTCTGTTCACTGGCAGAGGAAGAGAAGAGGTTGTCATAGAGGCAATAGATAACGGTGCGGATTTTTATGTTCAGAAAGGAGGAAAACATGCTCCCCAGTTTAAGGAACTGATACATAAAATCAATATTGCCATCCAGCGGGTTCGAAGTAGCAAAGCACTCACTGAGAGCGAGTTACGGTTTCGTTCACTCATACAAAACTCTTCAGATATTATCAGAATCCTGGACAAAGACGGAACAATAATCTTTGACTCTCCTTCTTCTTTTAGTATCCTCGGGTACCCGCAAGGTTCACTTATCGGTACATCTGCCTTTGATTATATTCATCCGGATGACAGGGATCGGGTATTTTCAGATTTTACGGACGTTTATCATGAAACAAATAACCATATTCCTACAGAATACCGGATACAAAAAGCAGATGGAAAATACCTGTACGTCGAATCATTAGCGTTAAATCTCCTTGATACCCCTGGAATAAACGGTATTGTCGCTACCACCCATCCCATTCAAAACCAGAAGATGGCTGAATTGAGGATGCAGAAGATAGCAGATGACCTGGCAGCGGCAAATGAAGAACTTGCATCACAAGAGGAAGAACTCAGGCTGAGTCTGATACAATTAAAAGAAAAGGAACAGGCCCTGCTTGATAGTGAGGAACGGTTCAGGAGCATGGCTGAACGGTCTTCAGACCTGATAATACTCATTGATAATAACTTCGTCGCCGTATATATCTCACCTTCTGCTCCCGCTATTGTCGGTTATGAACCAGAGGAACTTATCGGTAAACCAGCAGATTTCTGGGCAAAAACAATCTTTGAACCGAGCTGCCCTGATTTTTTACACTATGTTCAAAAGACCCTGAACGGTGAAACAGTCTCAAACCTGGAGATAAAATACCAAAGGAAAGATGGTTCTCTGGCATATGCAAGTGGCTATGCAGTACCTGCCGTTCATGATGGCACCGTTACCGGTATCCAGATATCAATGCGGGATATCACACCGGTAAAAACCGCTGAGATAAAACTGAAAAGAAGTGAACAACGGTTTTTAGCAACTACTCTCAATGCTGGTGTCTGGGTCTGGGAGATAGATCCTGACGGGAAATTCATCTACTCAAGTTCTGCAGTGGAACAGATTCTCGGGTATACACCTGACGAACTGACTCAAAAAATCCACTATTATGACCTGTTTGATCCCTTTGTCAGAGAGGAGCAGGTAAAAGATACCCAACGACTTACCAGCTTAAACCAACCGTTTACTGACGTTATCACGTTATACCGGCACAAGGACGGCAAACCTGTTATCCTGAATACAAGCGGCACACCGGTGTTTGATGACCAGAATTCCTGGACCGGGTATTGTGGAGTTGCCCAGGATATTACCAACCAAAAAGAATCAGAAGAAAGAATAAAAGAAAGTGAAGCACGGTACCGGTTGCTTGCAGATAATGTCCATGATGTTATCTGGACCACTGATGACCAGATGAAGATGACCTATATCTCACCGTCCATTTCTGATCTGCTGGGTTACAGTCCGGATGAAGCCTTACAATTATCGTTTAAAAACCTTATCTCACCTGAATCCTACCAGCGAATAATCGATTATCATTACGTATGGATGGAACAACTCATGGACAGGAAAAAGGTTTTTGATTCATCGATTATTGAACTGGAGTTCATCCGTAAGGACAAGACGAGGGTTTGGACAGAGATCATGGTACGAGCGGTCTATTCAGATGATGACATCTTTTGCGGACTGGTGGCTGCTGCCCGGGACATTACCCAGAGAAAGCATACAGAAAGGGCTCTTAAGATTGCAAATCATCAGTTAAGCCTGCTTACCAGCGTCACCAGGCATGATATCCTCAACAAGGTCTCGGTAATTTTTGCATACCTGGCTCTTTGTGAACTGGAATATGTCAGTCCAACAGTTGCTGACTATCTCCGGGTTATTAAAATGGCAACCGAAGATATTCAGTCACAGATTGTATTTACCCGGGTATACCAGGACCTAGGATCACAAGAGCCGCAATGGTTTGTACTTGACACACTCATGCCCCGTTCAGTCCCACCGGTTACGATTCAGTATGTAACCGATCTCAAACAGTTCTCACTATATGGTGATCCCATGCTGGAAAAAGTCTTTTTCAACCTCCTGGACAATTCCATCAGACATGGAGAATCTGTTTCAGAAATCCGGGTATCAGCTACCGATGCAGAGTCCGATTTGATAATAATATGGGAAGACAACGGGATTGGAATTCCGTTTGAAGAAAAAGAGACGATTTTTGAACGCGGTTTTGGAGAAAATACGGGTTTCGGACTGTTTCTGGTCAGGGAAATCCTGAACCTCACCGGTATTACGATACAGGAAACCGGAGTTCCAGGAAGAGGAGCACGGTTTGAAATACGGGTGCCAAAAGAAGTATACCGGATTATCACATGAACACAAAGTGTGTGACCGGCCGGTCTGTTTACCCGGATTTACGGTACAAACCGGATGGGACGGTGATCTCAAATCTGGCCCCTTTTCCAAAAGTTCCGGTTTCCCTGATCGAAATATTGGTCAGCTGGAGAATTTCCCTGACCAGAAAGAGACCATGACCCGTGTTTTTCCCATACCCTCTCTCGAATATTATTTCTTTCTCTTCTTGCGGGATCCCAACACCATTGTCTTCATAGACAATGATCAGGGATCTGTTTTCTTCCTGGGTAAAAACAGAGATCTCAGTGACATTATTCCCATGCCTGGTTGAATTATCCAATAAATTGTAAAAAACCTTTTCAAGTATAGGATCGGCAAAAACAGATATCCCTGATACGTTGCCAGAGAAATGAACCGTTTCAGGCAGGGATGTCCTGAGGAGTACCGAGTCCAGGGAGATCCACAAAGGCTTTTGTGAACCGAGATCCTGGTAAACCCGTGAAAACTCGATCTGATATTGGATTTTATTGATACTCTCAGTCATCTTCCGGATATACCCATGCATCTCCGGATTATCACAATCTATCTCTAATAGTTTGAGATATCCATGGAATATTGAGATGTTATTGAGAATATCATGCCGGGTAATGCCTGAAAGCAGGTTGAGCTGATTATTTGCTCGTAATAACGCTTCTTCAATATATTTTTGTCCGGTGATATCCTGGTTGGCACCATGAGTCTTAATGAGTTTGCCATCCTCATCAAAGACAGCCCTGACCCGCACGGAGAAATACCGCATTTCACCATCTCTGCGGATTATCCGGTGTTCAAACTCTGAAATAAAGTCAGGATCTACAGCTTCATTACTTTTCGCTGCTTCTTCTAGTACCTTTGGAATATCAGCAGGATATACAAATTCCAGGGTATATTTTTCTGCACTCATCATATACCCACCTTCACGCTCAGCCGTTGTTGCATACAACGCATAAAACCGGTCATCAAAGGTGAAGAGCTGGGTTTCAAAGTCGTATTCCCAGCTGACAAGATTTGCCATATTCATGGTTTCGGCAAGTGTCCGTTCGTTTTTTATCAGGACCTGTTCAATATGTGCCCGTTCGATATCTGCACCTGCCTTTTCTGCAATGATAGCAATAATCTCTTGTATTGAAATTGTCGGATTGATTGGCTTATAGGAGAGAATACAGATAACGCCGTTTACATCCCCTTCAGAATTTTTGAGTGGAGCACCAATATACCCGCGGAAATCCTTACCGGTGAGGTTTTTTATATCAGGAAAATTGTCTGAAACATTGTCTGGATAAAAGGAAAATCCTTCTTTTGGGGTACTTTCACAGGGTGTTCCTTTGAGCGGGAATGAAAAGTCATTGATTTTTTTCCCGTCAAATACCATTGAATAGGCCCGGATATGTTCCTTATCAGGAGAAAAACCCCCAATCATGACACAATCTGCATCAAGCCATTCACAGACACTTGCCACAATTCTATCCAGGGAACCAGTGCCGGTTGTTCCGACGATGCTGGTTACCATGGCATTCATGGCAGACTCTGCTTCCTTTTGCTCGGTTATGTCACGGATATTAGACAGCATCGTTGTCTTACCATTGAGATTAAAGAGAGAGACGCTGATTTCAATGGTCTTTACCTGGTTTTCTTTGGAGATATAATTTGTCTGAAACGAAGCATGCCCGTTTTTCTGGATCGTCTGCATGATTGCAGGTGCCCTGCTTTTCATTTCAGGAGTGTCCAGGTCAATCAGCTTTACCTTCCGCAGCTCTTCGAGTGACATTCCAAGAATTCTACAGGCAGATTCATTTGCATCAATAAAGAAACCCGGCCCCCTTGGTGTTAATTGGTTAACAGGATCCCCTCATATGCATTTTGCATGATAAGTCGGTATCTCTCCTCCCTTTCACGCAACATAGCCTCATTTTGCTTATATTCAGTTATATCTTCAATGGACGAAAGAATCTGGGGGACACCCTGGATTATGATAATACTCGAAGAAAACCTGCATAGTCGTATCTCACCGGACTTTGCCCGGCATTGCAGTTCCATTCCGAGAACAAAGTGTTTTTCCTTGAGTTCCTGTGAAAATTGCTGGTATTCTGCTTCATCGGCAAAAAGTCCCAGTTCCTTTGAACTTCTCCCTACCACTTCATCACGATGAAAGCCGGTGTTTCTCTCAAATGCTTCATTTAAGTCAATAAAACAGCCATCAACAATAGAAACAAGCGTAAGAGTAACCGGGTTTTTGTTAAACAGGGTAACAAACTTTTCTTCCGAATTACGACGTTCCACTTCGTATATTTTATTTTGGGTGATATCCCGCATTGAAATCTGTATTCCAGAGAGGATGCCCTCAAAAGATGTCGGGATTGCATAAAAATTGACAAATACTTTAGATCCGTCCTTTTTTTGTATCTGGATCTCCTTGCTTTCTATCGATTCACCACCTTTAATTTTCCAGATGATTTCAGCAATGTCCTGAGAATTGTTTGAAAAGATCGGTGCAAAGGCTGATTCTATTGGATTTCCTATGAGTTCTCCGGGTTCATAGCCGATTATTGCCGTTGCAGATGGGGATACATAGGAGATGTCCATTTCCTTATCCACGATGATGATAAGATCTGGAGATCGTTCAGCCATGCCCCGGAACCGTTCTTCACTTTCCCTGAGTGCCTCGGCCATATGCATTTCTTCGGTAATATCCTCCAACACTGAACCAAACCTGTAACCTTTGTCGGTTTGGATGGGGAAAATAGTCTGCCTTGTAATTATCCCTCTCCCATCCGGGCGTACAGCTTCGATGGTAACTGGTTCCTGATAAACTGGCATTCCGGTTTTAAGAGAAGACAGAATATTTTGCCTGACTGCGTCTACTGATGTAGTCTGCTGAATTTCGGGTCGCATGACCAGAAATTGCAGGTCCCAGAGATATGCCCCGAGAGCTTTTTCCTTCTCGATCCCGAATATTTTTTCGGACATGGCATTCCATTCGATGATTATTCCATCTTCATCGATGATAAAGATTCCTTCACTGGTCGCTTCAAAGAAGGATCTAAGCCTGATTTCACTTTCGTGGAGTGCATTTACAAATGCGGTTCTCTCGGTGACATCAGAACAGATACCCCTAAATCCAATAAGATTATTGTCTGCATTGACCAGGGGATATGTTCTGAAATTTAAAATTCTGATGCTTTTGTCTTTATGTATCGCCGGGATGTCAAATGTGCCGATACCTGGTTTTCGGGTATGAACATTGTTAAGAAGTGTTTTGAGGATGAGACTCCCCTCATCGTTCAGGTATTCAAACGATGAACTCCCGGTCATTTCATCCTGGGTATACCCGATTATCTCCTTACATCGGGGACTAATATATACAAATGTTCCACTGAGATCTATTTCCCAGATGGCATCAGGAGTTGTTTCAACAATTGCACGAAACTTGGATTCACTCTCTTCCAATGCTTCTTTTATCCTCACCAGTTCGTTGAATTGTTCCTGTCGTTCTTTTTCAGCACGTCTGCTTCTAACTGCCTGTTTTATTTTGTGAGACAGTTCAGCAAACTGTGACTTTGGTTCTCCTCCTTTCTGGAGGTAAAAGTCTGCTCCGTTATTGATGGCTTCAATGACAATTTCTTCCCGGCCACGTCCGGTAAAAAGAATGAAGGGGATATCACCATGTTTCTCCCTAATGACTTTTAAAAATTCTATTCCATTCATTCCCGGCATCTGGTAGTCAGAGACGATGGCATCATAAGACTGGATGAACGGAGAGTTTAACGCCTCTTTTGCCGATGTCATGGTTTCAACGGTAAAACCTCCGGTCCGCTCAAGGAAGATCTTCCCAACGATAAGGAGATCCTGCTCGTCGTCAACATAGAGAAGAGATATGGTATCGTTCTGGTTGAGTTGTATATTGTCTGATATCTCTTTTAATTCCCGGGGGGGCATGAATATCCTTTT
This sequence comes from Methanomicrobiales archaeon, assembly GCA_012729535.1. GTDB lineage: Archaea > Halobacteriota > Methanomicrobia > Methanomicrobiales > Methanospirillaceae > Methanospirillum. The sequence continues at coordinate 21,264 of JAAYCY010000017.1, forward strand.
ACTCCATTCTGACCTCAGGACAGAAATGTCCTGAAAAATTGAGACGTATAATGTTAGGAGGTCTGTTTAATTAACCCTTTTGAGAGAGGATTATCCAGGTAGTAATTATATAAAAAGGCATAGTCCACAATCCCATCACGGTACCATGAATTCAATCCTGGTTCTGTGTTGATCACTGGATGCTTTATATTCTCCATGTATTCTGGCATACAAACGAAGATCTTTTATATTTAAGAATTCCATGAGGCAATCCCGCGATAAACCTGACCTCCCGGGATGTACATGCCAGGACTAATAAAAGAGAGAGTTCGTATCAGGCATTCGTTTGTTTCCGGCATATTCCCGTAGCGATGAAGATGTCTGTCTCACCACCGGCTCTCTATACAGGCCTTCCATACCAATCAACTAGAAAAATGATACCGGATTTACTTATAACCCGGTTTTTATTATGCGTTTCTTTCCCACTTAGTATAAACCATTGAAATCACTGGTGAAAGAGTTCATAATTCAAAGATGCTTCGAATTGGACGTGAAGTAAAAGATGCCCAGATTATTAACGATTAGGGATATTACTCTCAAAAGGTCTTTTCGCGGATTAATCAGTATAGAGGTTTTTTTTGTCGAGTAAAACCAAATGCAACTCCCCAAAGTCGTTCCTGTTATTTCAGGTAAGATATCAAAGAAACTTAAAAAAACACTAGATGATAAAAATTACCCCATTTTATCTGATTTTCTTGAACATGTACAAAAAAAGGGATTTATGATCTGATATGCTCTTTTGAGACTGAAAAAGCTCAAAATCGGACTAACAACTTCATTTTCTGAAAGATTAAAAGTGAACCTAAAAAAGAGATGACCCAATTATCGAGGAAAAAATTTTCTCTAACTGCGCTTAAAAATTCGTTTATGACATTAATATTTGAATCCAATCATCATATTGATGCAGAAATTGTACTACTTTCTATTCCAATCGCAACTAAAATTTTGCCGATTAGACCTTACGATCACTCTGATGAATGTGCCTATCGATGAGGGAAAAATTCAGACCGCGAGGAGATGAGCGAAGAACTAAAACAGGGACCTAAAACAAAAAACGATTTTTTTTATCAGAATTACCAATACTCTTTTATTTCCGCCAGAATCCTTTTGGAACCAGGATCTCAAACCGTGCTCCTTCTCCCTCCCTTCCGGTCTCCTGGATAGTGATATCGGTCAGGGACAGAATCTCCTGAACAAGAAACATACCAAACCCGGTGTGCTTCCCGAAACCACGGAGAAATATCGATTCCTTCTCTGCTGCAGAAACTCCCACACCATTATCTTCCCAGACCACCTTCAGGTTGTCATCTGATTCATGAGTTGATACACGGATCTCAGTCACCCGCTGACCATGTCTGATTGAGTTATCCAGAAGATTGAAAAATACCTTGTCCAGCATCGGATCTGCATAGATAGCGATTCCCGTTACATCGGCGGTCAGGGTAATGTGCGAAGGTACTGACTGATAAGGCATAACAGCGTTCAGGGAAATCCAGGCTGGTTCATGAGATCCAAGTTCCTCATATACCCGGGTAAACTCTATCTGCGACTGGATCTCCCCAGCTGCCATATTCATCCCCATCACATATTCTAAAAGAACCGGATCAGAAAATTTGTGTTCTATTGCATCAAGGAACCAGTAAATAGCCATGAGACTGTTCAGGATATCATGCCTGGTTATGCTCGTTAAAAGATTTAACTGGCGATTTACCCGGCGTAGCACCTCTTCAGCCTTTTTTCGCTCGGTGATATCCTGGTTTGCCCCGTGAATCATGATTACATTCCGTTCTGAATCTTTTAAAATTCTGGTCCTGACAAGAATATCACGGACTTCCCCATCCCGCCTTATGATACGGTGCTCCCATTGAAAATCAACATATGGACTCTCGGATGGAGTAGCCGGGGTGAGAATTACATCGGTAACTAATTGCTGATCATCAGGGTGGACAAACTCTCTGATGTACCGGTCATTATTCATCCGGTACCCGCCCTCCTGCTCTGCGGTGGTGCCACACTGCGAATAAAACCGGTCATTAAAAATGAACTCACCGGTGGTGATATCTACTTCCCAGTTCGCCAGGTTGGTCAGATTCATGGCGTTGGCCAGGATCTCCCGGTTCTCTAAAAGTTCGCGTTCTATTCGAAACCGCTCGATCTCTGAACCCGCTTTTACCCCGATAATCGAGAAGAAGTCCTGAACATAAGAAGCGATTTGGATTGGATTTCTAAAGAGTGCACAAACAAAGCCGATAATCTCTCCCCGGGAGTTCTTCAGGGGAACTCCAACGTATGCCCTGATATTCAGTTCAACAAGATCCCTGCTATCAGGGAAGAGCCGGATTGCCTCATCAGGATAACAGCAGAACCCCTTTTTTATTACATCCTCACACGGTGTTCCTTTGAAATGATAGATAAAATCCTTCACTTCCCTTCCGTCAAGGATCATGGAGAGTGCTTTTACTGTCTGGTTATCAGGCTGTATCTCCCCAACAATAACGCAATCAGCTCCCAGCCATGAAGTGATATTCTCTGCAATTTTCAAAAGCGAGGGGATGCCGGTTGTCCCAACAATACTTTCGAACATCATCCGTATTGCTGACTGCGTTGTGATCTTTTCATTGATATCGAGCGATATCCCGTTAAACGAGATAATGGTGCCATGGGCATCATAAACTGGTGAAAGGGTAAGGAGATACCACCGCCAGGACCCATCAGCATGCCGAATCCGATGTTCTATCCCAGATATCTTTTTCACAGTTGAGTATGCCTCTTGAATGGTCTTGCGGATCAGGACAAATTCATCAGCATGAATGAACTGATCTGCTGATCTGCCGATGATGTCCTGAACTTTATATCCAAGAAAATGAGTAACATTGGGAGAGACATAGGAAAATTACCGTCAGGGGTTAATGAATAGAAGATTGCACTGGTATTTTCGAGAAATGTCCGATTCTTTTCATCATTTTCACGAGCTGCCCTTTCTTCACGTCTCTTTCTCACCTCCTGGCGTATCCGGTGGGCAAGTTCAGCGTACATGGTCTCTGGATCTGCCCCTTTCTGCAGGAAATAATCAGCTCCATTGTTTGTTGCTTCAATCAGTACCTCTACACGTGATTCGGCTTTGAAAAGGATGAATGGAATATCTCCATACCGCTCTCTGACAATTTTTAGAAATGTTATTCCATCAATGCCCGGCATCACGTGATCAGAGACAATGGCATCATATGATGGAATATCCAATGTTTCAAGGGCGCTTTGGGCTGAGATTATGGTATCGACGATAAACTCCCCGGTCTCTTCCAGGTACAACTTGGTAATCTCCAGTACATTCTCCTCGTCATCGACATAAAGGACAGAAATTTTTGAGATTTCAGGTGAGTATCCTGCATTAGTCATTTTTCAGATCGTGCTTTCATGAATTGGTTTGTGATCGAATGGAGAACTCGGGTGCCAGGGTTTTATCATAGGTATAATAGAACCAGAATCAAATAATCATTTGGGCGATGATGAGGATGAGAGAGGAATATATCACATAGTAGAGATATGTTTTATCAGAAATATATGCTTCTAAAAAGCTGGACATCTGTAGATCTTAATAGAAACAGATCAGGGCAACACCAGTATCGAATTCTCACGATACAAAATTCTCTGCATGACTGGAGATCGGTATCCGGTTCATCCGTTTGATTTTTTCCGGACCTGCTTTGCAGTTTTTTCAACCAGATGATCCATCTTGTGATGATACCTGGATGTTCTCCGGATGACTGGACTCACAGAGGTCCGGGTTTACTGTTTCGCCGGAATTTTGAGCGGAATACTCATCTACTCCGATAGGGCCTTCAGACCTGGCATTGGTGCTTGTCCGGACCTCTCCATTGTCTTCCACCTGCAGGTTTTGGGAATGATGATATTCATTATTACCTGTCTCTTTACGGTTTCCGGATAATTCGGATGCAAAAAAAAGGTGAATAAGTATCTGGCATGGTATAATGAAAGATACGATCATCTGAAACAAAGCATGAAATAATCCAATTAAACACATTAATTTATGTGATTGGAAAATAATGATATTATTATCCGGATATACTAAAGACAAAAATTTATTGAGATTATCAGGGGTGAATTATGGGAGCAATAACAGTGAAAGCGACTTATGATGGTTCATCCTTCAAAGTTCATGAACCACTGGATCTGGAACCAAATACTGAATATCTTTTAACGGTAGAGAAAAAGAACTCAGAGAAACCAGTTCATGCTATAGAATTTTTAATAAAAAATGCAGGAACTATTTCTGGCCCTTCAGACTTTTCTGAGGAACATGATCATTATCTCTATGGAACACCCAAAAAGAGCAAAAATACAGAATGAAATCAGTGTTTATTGATACGTCCTTTGTGATTGCAATGTTCACACCAGAGGATAGGTATCATCAAAAAGCATTAGAGATATCTTCCGATCTTTTTTCAGTATCAACAAATATGGATTACTGATGCTGTTCTCTATAAAATAGGAAATAGTTTTTCAAAATCAAAAAAGGGACCTGTTGCAGAGTTCATTCGGGATTGCTATAAAACTGAACAGATACATGTAGAGAAAACGAGTAAAGAACTTCTCATAAAAGCTCTTGAGAGGTATGATAAATTCGCTGATAAAGAATGGAGCCTGACGGACTGTCTGTCCTTTGAGGTGATGGCGGAGAATGATATTGTTTTAGCATATTCTTCAGATCACCATTTTGAGCAGGCAGGTTTTCGATACGCTCTGCGATAAACCTGGTGAGATTATGAAAATACAATATTGAGGCAGATAATAAATGGATGTGATCAAGGAGATTAATATTTTGCTTCCGGATCTAAAAAAGAGATTTGGAATAACACGTATTGGTGCATTTGGCTCACAAATTACAGGTAATCCATCTCAGGGTAGTGATATTGATATCCTTGTCACCTTTCAGGAAGGAAAGGAGACCTTCGATAATTATATGGATCTAAAATTCTTTCTTGAAGATACGTTTGGGAAAAAGGTTGATCTTGTCATTGAAGATAGCATAAAAGACAGGTTGAGAGACAGAATTCTCCGGGAAACCGTATTTGCATGAGGGATTGGAAATTATTTATAGAGGATATCTTTCAGGCATGTGTCGATATCGAATCCTACGTGAAGGATGTATCATATGAAGCGTTTCTTGAAGATAGGGACATGTGATACAACAATTCATACGTAAATAGTAAATAAAAAAATATTCTTCGATTTAATATATCATCTATTGGAAGAATGGAGATTTTAATCCGGGGAGAAGAGTACATCTGAGTATATCAAAGGAGATACACATTATGAAAAGATACCACCTGACAACCCTTATCTGGGAGGAAGATGGGGTGTATATATCAAAATGCATGGAGATTGGGGTAACATCCTGTGGGGATACTCCCAGCGAAGCACTGGAAAATCTGCGTGAAGCAATAGACCTATGGCTGAAAAATGCTGAGTATCTTGGTTTACTTGAGGATATAGAACCCTCAATAACTTCATCTGAAAAATTCACCTCTGTAATCGAGGTTGTAGCTTCGTGAAATTACCACTGGTCTCCTCACAAAAACTTTGATTAAAAAATTCAAACGAATGGGATATCAGGATGCTCCATAATCCGGGGAAAAGGAAGTCATGTGGCTCTCTACAGAAATAATTATGGTGAAAAAATTCTTGTAATTATCCCAAAACGGGATCCGATTCCTATCTGAACACTCCTTATTAATGAAACAGGCAAGAATGGAAAGAGAAGAATTTATTGCTTTTCTCACTTCTTATCTTCACAAATCAAAATTTCATCCCCTATTATTTCGGAAAAGATACATTCCTATTAAAAAAAAAGGATCCGGATTATTCCATTTTTTATCTCCGGACCAGTGGGTCTATCACCTCCACTTCCCCGGCCTCATCTGTCCGGAGATAACAGAATACATCCCGTATACTCCTGATATGCCGGATATAGAGGTATATCGTTCCAATCCCGTTCATTACTGCAACCAGGAATGATAGATATCCCATAAAATAATCAACACTCATTTCTCCCCTCCAAGACTGATTCTCTCAGTCATATTGAGATTTCCCATAGCATCACCGGAATGTGTTATCGTTCGGTTTCTATCCCGTGACTCTGCCCTGACCAGCATGATTCCGGACCCGTTTACCATGGTGACGGCATCATTTCCCGGAATAAGATCCCTGGTCGATATGTACTGTCCGGTTTCCATAAGTCCCATGTACCAGATTTTCGAATCAGAGTAGGTTTTGTTCTCCGGATGGCTGAACACACAGAGGTCCTGGTGCACTGTTTCGCTGGAATTTTGAGTTGAATACTCATCTACTCCGATAGGGCCTTCAGACCTGGCATTGGTGCTTGTCCGGACCTCTCCATTGTTTTCTACCTGCAAGTTCCGGAATACTGCTGCAATATCTGTCGTAAAGAGATGTGCTGCATAGGTCTGCCCCTGACTGATTACCGACGAAGATACCCATGATGCCCCGTCACAGACAATACTTGACGTGACAGAATCATGAGCAGCAGATCCGGCTACAAGCAGACAAAAAATGCCCGTGAGGGCATATATCCGATTCATTTTTCACTTCCCGGAAAAAAGAGAAGGTAAGAAATCAGGCCAGAGCAGTGACGGTGTCGGCCCAGGTCTCTATGGTGGTCAGGATGCTGTCTGATTCGAAACTGGATATACTCACCCGGTCACGTTTGAAGGCGACGTTATAGAGTTCCCCGGTGTCGGTATGACATTTGAGGGTGACTGAAAAACTGTCCTCCGAACTGTCGTGAGATGCAGTCCCGCCCATTGCACTTGCCATTGCAGTATTGGCAAGCACGGTTGATATGAGGGTGTCAAACGCTCCGGATGTTCCGGCACGAACGGTTACATATCCTACCTGTTTTCCTTCGTTGTTCTCGTACACGACCTTTCCGGTGTAGTACTCAGAACTTTTCTGGACTGGCGAGAGGGTTGCTCCTCCGGACGTGTAGGAGGTGCAGTTCCACGGATTGTCTGTGATGATACCACTGACGATGGTGTTCATTGCTTCCTTACTTGCAAACGGGCTAGCGAGAACCCGTTCTGCACTTTTTACGGTTGATTTTGTTACAAAATCTGCCATGTTCGATTATTCCCCTGTCACTGGTGTGACATACAGTATTGGACGAGTGTATATATGTCCGGGAAAAATAGTGGCAATCAGGAGGAGCAAAGGACAGGGTTTTGGGAATTACGGGGTTTGATGAGCGATGGAGAGAGAAATTATCAGGGCTTTAGTATTGTGAGAACATATTTGTAATAAGGGGTTGGGTATTAGTGTACCTTTTTCACGATTATCTGTATATTGTCATCAATGGGACGAATGATTGAAGACTGTTTTCTTAAGATGTTGATGGGGAAAAGCACTTACCTAAAATTTTCAAAAAATTTCTCAAGCAACACCCAATATGATGCAGGATAGTAGTTCATGCAGGGTAGGTAATACTAATACATCAAACGCAAATCTAGTATACTATAGTCCCATGAATATGATTGAAGTGATTATTGGAGAAAATGGAGAGATCATTATTCCCGATAAGATGAGAAGAAACCTGGATCTTTTTCCCGGGAAAAAAATCTTTCTATATGAGCAGGATGATTCTATACATATTATTCCATCAGAAAGAAAGACTTCCAGTAAAAGTTGCAAGGGGTTCCCTCATCTCAATCCAATCATATAATAATAAATCAGGAACATCGACTCCCTGCTCACCTCCTATCTTAAGCTCATCAACAACAGCTTTTGGAATAACAATCCGACCACAAATTTTCTGGATGATGGAAAGGAGATCCATCTGATGCAGATAAAGAAGAGGTGTTGTATTACAGATTATTAATTTCGAGGATTTCAGCTTCACGAATTAATTCCTTTTGAGATAATGACAATGCTGATACATTGTAATCTTTGAGTCTGCTCAGAAACAGGACACGAGAAATTCCCACCATGCGAGCAGCAGCTCCTGATGATAAACGACCCATTTCATAGAGTTTTACTGCTGCCAACATCCGGATCTCATTTCCAATATCCTTCGGTAAACACTTAAGAGCCACAATCATATCATCAGGAATTTGGATTAGAATATCACTCATGTAAATCCTCCATTGCAACGTATTGATTGCCAGTACTGTACTCATTATTATAGTTCCATGAAAAAGGTTTTAGAATAATATCAATCATGCGGAGGATATTCTAAAGCCTGATCCATGAATGCACTTCATTGTATAAACTAACTATCTGGCTTAATCCAGAAAGTTATGTATTATATACATGTTTATATTTGAAAGAATTACCTATAAAATATAAAGACAAAACAGGTTTACAGGTAACCTGTTTTTGATACTCGTATACAGTTAAACATTCTGGAGGACGAATAATGGGATTAGTAGTTGAACACACTTTAAGCCCAGAAAAAATAGGATCCAATGTAATGAATGTATTTATTTTCATAAACATTCGAGGTGTTGTGATGCGTTTCCAGACGGGATCCCTCTGATATTATTGTAGGAATTCATGACCATCGCGATCCATACCCTGGGGATAATGGGATACACTTTGAACCAAAGGTAAAACAACCCCGGTATCTGAAGTTGGAAAAGCATCCACCATATGATCACAAGAAATTGTTACAATTACAAATTGAACTAATTTTTCAATAAATCGGGTAATTCAATGGCCCGGTTAGAAGCGCTGGTCGATTGGAATAAATTAATATAATAGATTTATCATGATTCCAGTAATTCAATAGCTTACTGCTTGTATCTCATATTCGAAAAAATCATTCAATTGTATTTTATTCCGAACATTCATAATGCCCTGTAATAATCGTATTTATCTATTCATTGCAACAAATACATTCACTCAACGGAAAAACTGTTATTTGGAAAAAATAATTACTATATAGAACAGATAAGAGATGAAAATCATGTCTTCCGATATTTACCCTAATAATTTTTCTGACAAGGACATTCTCGTCAGAGTTGAACATAAACTAGATCATATCATAGAAATCCTTGAAGATAAAACGATCACAATTGAGGAGGAAGAACTCATCAGAGAAACAGATAAGCTCATTCAGGAAAAAAAATTTGATGAATTTATCTCATTATGATCTGGAATGTGGTTCTCCATAAAAAGGCAAATAAAGATCTGGAAAAATTTACAGATTCCGAAAGAATTCGGGAGTCACTTCGTCACCTGAGCCAATTTCCTGATGTAAAAAATATGCTCCGAATTGAAGATAATCTATATCGGTTACGAATTGGCGAATACCGGGCTTTATTCAAAGTATATGATACAGAACATTTGATTGTTATCATACATATCGATGTCAGGGGAAAAATTTATAAAAATTTATAAATCAGAATCACAATCGAATTGCCCCAGATAACGGATAAATATTCTCACCCCCATATCACACAAACCGGCAGATCC
>JAAYCY010000018.1 GCA_012729535.1 Methanomicrobiales archaeon
TAATAATTCCCGCTTTTCCTGCTGCAGTCACAAGGATATCTGCCTGTTTGGTAATATCAGTAAGGTTTTCCGTTTTACTATGACAGATGGTGACGGTTGCATCTGCATGTAGTAGTAAAAGAGCGATGGGCCGGCCTACATCAACACTTCTTCCCACGACAACTGCTCTTTTTCCGGTTGTCTGAATCTTGTATTCTGAAAGAAGAGTCATAATGCCTTTTGGGGTGCAGGGTCTCGGACCTGGAAGGCCGGTCATGAGTCTTCCCATGTTTAACGGGTGAAAGCCATCAACATCTTTTTCAGGCAAAATTGAGGCAATGATTACTTCTGTATCGATACCCCTTGGAAGAGGGAGCTGAACCAGTATCCCGTCTATGTCGGGATCTTCGTTTAACTGCCTTATCCGGTCTAATACCGTTTTTGTATTGGTATCAGCTGGAAGAGTGATATTTACTGAATCTATACCTACCTGTTCGCATGCCCGGTGTTTCATCCGGACATACATATGTGAAGCTGGATCATCACCCACGATAACGGTAGCCAGTCTGGGGGTGAGACCTTCTTTTAGAATTGATTCTTTTAACAGTTCGAGTCTCTTTGCTGAGAGTCCTTTACCATCGAGTATCATGACAAATCAGGATAGAGAGGGTATTGGCTGGCAAGAGATTTGACTTCTTCTCTAATCTTTTCATGCAGGGTTGGATTCTTTGAATCACGTATGACAGCAGAAATCCATTCTCCAATCTGTTTCATCTCGTTTTCTTTCATACCCCTGCTGGTAACTGCCGGAGTTCCCACCCGAAGGCCGCTTGTAACAAAGGGACTTTTTGTTTCGTTTGGTATTGTATTCTTGTTTACGGTTATACCTGCATTCCCCAGAGCCTGCTCTGCTTCAAGACCGGTGATACCAAAATTCGTCAGGTCAAGAAGACAGAGATGGTTGTCTGTTCCACCAGATACGAGTCTAATATTGTTTTCCTGGAGTGTTTCTGCAAGAACACGTGAATTTTTTACTACCTGCTTTGAATAGCTGGCAAATTCGTTGGTTGACGCTTCCTTAAAACAGACTGCTTTTGCAGAAATTATGTGCATAAGTGGTCCCCCCTGCATTCCGGGGAAAACTGACTTGTCAATTGGAGCTGCCCATTCTTTATTGCAGAGAACAAACCCGCCCCTGGGACCCCGAAGGGTTTTGTGAGTGGTTGAGGTAGTAAAGGTAGTATATCCAACAGGATTTGGATGGATACCTGTTGCACAAAGACCTGCAATATGTGCGATGTCTGCAAGACAATATGCATCAACCTCTGCTGCGATTTCAGCGAAGGCTTTGAAATCAATCTCTCTCGGGTAGGCGCTGGCGCCACATACGATTATTTTAGGTTTTATCTTCCTGGCCATCTCCGCGATGATGCCATAATCCATCTGTTCGGTTTTCAGGTCAACACCATACTGGTGTGACTCATAAATTATCCCTGAGAAATTAACCGGAGAGCCATGAGAGAGATGTCCGCCCTGCGAAAGATTCATGGATAATATCCTGTCAGCCGGTTTTAGGACAGCAAAGTATACTGCCATGTTTGCCTGGCTGCCCGAATGGGGTTGAACATTAGCATGTTCTGCACCAAATAGAGAACATACTCTGTCGCGTGCCAGATTTTCAGCCATATCATGAAATTCACAACCGCCGTAGTACCGTTTTCCCGGATACCCTTCGGCATACTTGTTCGTCATGATCGAACCGGTAGCTTCGAGAACAGCTTTGCTTACGACATTCTCAGAAGCAATAAGTTCAAGACCATTTATCTGACGGCTAGTTTCTTTGTCGATGATCGCTGCAATTTCTGGATCACTCGTTTCCAGATAGGACATGTGCATACACATCTGGCATAAAAGGGTAATATGGTTTTGTGGCTTTGGTGTGTATTGTGAATATCCGTGTTGTCATATTTCAGTTTTAAAAGAAATGAGAAGGGAAATATATATGTATTAGTATCAAATAGTAACAGATATAGTAGAAACGGGAAAACAGGTCAGTAATTCATGAGTGACGAAGGATACGGGACGAATAATCTTGATGAGAGGGTGCGTCTGCTTGAACGCAAACTGGCAGATTTGGATGCACTCATTAAGGGTTTAACTGACGAAATGTTGGATATGAAGGCAGTTGTAATGAAACTGAAAAAAGAACAACGCCCCCCACCGGTAATTCAGGCAGTTGCACCACCAATTTCAAGAGGAAAAGTTGAAAAGGAACAGTCTGAAATCAGACCTGAAACAGAAAAAACCCAGGTACCGCCGATAAAAGATAAAGTGACATTGAAAATGCAGCCAGATGGAACTTTGCTACCGGAAAGGGACATGGGTGATGACATAATTATTGCATCGGCACGCAATGGAAGAATACGATCTAAAGACTCTCAGGGCCGTCCAACGCAAAATGATGTAATAATTGCAGAGGATAGAAATCCCGCAGAGGATAGTTAACTCGGAAAAAAACGTCCCATCCTTGCTCTGGTGTAAAGGATTTTGCATATAACACAAATTGAGATTGACAATTTCAAATCATTTGGGAGAAAATCGAGAATCCCTTTTTTGCCTGGTTTTACCATAATTTCTGGTCCGAATGGATCAGGAAAAAGTAATATCATTGATTCAATACTTTTTTGTCTCGCTCTGTCATCATCAAGGCACCTTAGGGCTGAAAGGCTGACTGATCTGTTAAACCTGAATTCTGACAGGAATATTGCTGAAGTAGAGATTACCTTTTCTGATGGCACGGTTATTAAAAGACGGATTAAAAGAACCGAAAATACGTATTACAATTATCTCTATCTGAATGGGCGCTCCTGTAGACAGGGAGAATTGCTGGACTTTCTCTCTGGGCATGGAATTGTACCGCATGGTTATAATGTCGTTATGCAGGGTGACATAAACCGGATTATCGAGATGAGTGATACAGAAAGGCGCAAAATCATTGATGAAATTGCTGGAGTTGCAGAGTTTGATACAAAAAAGGATCTTGCTCTCGGTGAGTTATCGCAGGTAAAGGAGCGTATTTCCGAAGAATCAGTTCATCTTGAAGAATTAAATGTCCGCTTATCTGAACTTGTAAAACAAAAAGAACAGGCTGTAAAATATCGCTCTTTGCAGGATGAGCTAAAATATCTTACACTGTGTCGGTCAGCAGCAAGACTTGCAGTCCGGAAAAAGGAACACGGATCCCTGGTTCAGGCAGTTATCGAAGATCAGGAGCAGGTTTCACAGACGGATTCTGACATTTCATGGAAGTCTCATGAACGTGATTTTATAAAGGCAGAAATTGCCGAGATAGATCAAAAAATTGCTGCAAAAACCGGGAGTGAATATATGTCACTGGTTTCCCGGATTGCAGAAGCCAAAGCTTCAATTGATAGTTCACACCGTTCAATTGACCGGGCAGGAAGAGACAAGGATGAAGCTGATAAAAGACTGTCTGAAATTTTTGCCGGTGTTAAAAAGCAGGAAGAGCGGGTTACTGTCAGAGAGACAGATTTACGCAGCCTGATGATTGACAGGACTAATCTTTCAATGACTGCTTCAGCAGTGCAGAAGGAGTTTGATCGGATTTCTCAAAGTATTACCCGGGAAACCCATGGTCTTGAAGAAGATGAAGCCCTGCTTTTGGAACTACGAACGAAAATTCATGAACACCGCGAAAGGAGAGGAGAACTCCTTCACCAGCAGGATATTCTTATTGAGCGGTCCAGGATGCGTAGTGCTGAGACCGATCGTCTTACTTCCCGAATCCTTTCAGTTGAAAAAGAGCTGGAGATAAAGAGAGAAGATATATCTGCCCTGAATACTGCCCTTTTGCGTCTTGGAGAAGAGAAACGTGAATATGATCAGCGGATGGCAACTCTGGACACAACTTTGTATACCTGTCGGGACGAACATGAACGCCTGCTCAGACAAATTCGTGAGCTCAAGATAGAAATCGGCAAGAAAGAGGCACAGCAGCAGATTCAGGGGCGATACAGTCGCGCAATGGAGGCAGTTTTAGGCATGGAAGGAGTTTATGGGACCATTGGGGATCTTGCATCATGTAAACCGGATTATGCCACTGCGATGAACGTTGCCGCCGGGGGTAAAATACACTTTGTTGTCGTTGAAACTGACCAGATTGCTGCTGATGCAATCCGTTATCTTCAGGAGCATAAACTTGGAAGGGTTACATTTCTTCCTCTGAACAAGATTCGTTCAAAACCACTTCCCCTCCTCCCCTCCGGAAACGACGTCATTGGTTATGCAATTGACCTGCTTGAATATGATCCGAAATTTGATACTGCATTTCGTGTTGTTCTGGGTTCAACTCTGGTTATTGATTCACTAGACCATGCACGCAAAAGGATTGGTACATTCCGGATGGTAACTCCTGATGGTGCAGTGGTTGAACCATCTGGGTCGATGACCGGTGGTAGTACCAAAAAGGAGTCGGGAGGGTTTGGAACTTCTTCAGTTGATGAAATAAAAGAACTCTCCAGCAGGCTTTCATCAATAATTTCCCAGGAACAGGTCCTTGCAGGAGAAATTTCTGAAAGGACCGGAGAGCGTGACGAAGTTCAGAAACGCAGACTTGAACTTGAAGGGGCTATTGTTCGTGCAAAGGGCCAGATTGAGTCAGTGGAAACATCAGTAGTTTCGCTTCAGTCTGAAGTAGAATCTCTCACTACGCAAAGGAAAGAAGCTGGGATGGGTGACACAGGTGGAACTGGTGATCTTGCTTTTACAGAGGCAGCTATTGAACAGGAAAACATGGAAATTTCTCAGCTTCAAAGTGAAACAGACCGTATCTCTGAGCGTCTCTCAGGAACTGGTATCCCCCTTTTATATGAACAAAGAGAGGAGTCACAACGTCAGATAGACGAAGTGCAAAGACGTCTCAGCAATAAAGAGCAGGAAATTTCTGAAACCCGGATGGAACTCTCTTTTGCTCAGAAAAAGGTCCAGGAAGAGCGCCAACAAATGGATCATATTCGAGATCTGATAAAACGTTATGACGATGAAATTTCTGAATATAAAGAAGAGATAAAAAAGAGGGAATCAGAGATCCGGGAGGCTGAATCCACAGTTGCAGAATTTTCAAAGGAATTAGAAGATCTGAGAATTAATCGCTCTTCTCTCTCACAAAAAGCTGATGAGTTTGATGTGCAGGTTCGTGAATTAATCGGAAAAAAGGATCGTATACTGCTTAAAATAGAGAGCCTGAATGAAAAGCTGGCCCAGGTCAAAGAAGAAATTGAAACTCTTTCACAGGAAACCGGGGACATAGTTACCGATCTTTCTGAAGATGAAATTGAAATAAAAATTGGATCCACGTCGGTATTAATAGAAAAACTCGGCGATGTGAATATGCGTGCCATTGAAGAATATGAGCAGGTAGATGCTGTTGTCAGGGAACGCAAATCGAGAATTGATATTTTACAGCGTGAAATGTCTGATATCAATGAACGGATTGAATTTTTCTCAAGGAAAAAGTTCGAAGCGTTTTTTAAAGCTTTTGAAGAGATTGACAAGAACTTTCGTGAAATCTTCTCACGTCTGACCATGGGTACGGGTGAGCTTAAGCTTGAAAACCCGGAGGATCCTTTTACTGGTGGCTTATTTTTTACAGTCCAACCAAGAGATAAAAAGGTTCACCATTTAAATGCTCTCTCCGGCGGAGAGAAATCACTGACCACTCTTGCTTTCATTTTTTCAATACAAAAAGTAATTCCTGCTCCCTTCTATGCCTTTGATGAAGTTGATATGAATCTGGATGGTTCCAATGTTGTCAGGATCGCTGATATGATAAAGGAGTTATCAAACACTTCCCAATTCATCAACATTTCTCTTAGGAAACCGATGATTGACGCAGCAGACAGAATTCTGGGTGTTACTATCCGTCCGGATAAGACAACTCTTGTAACCGGAGTGACTATGGATGATTCATGATCCGGTTGAAATTCTCGTGAAGATGGCTGAACGGGGTGAAATTGACCCATGGAATATTGACATAATTGATGTTACTGATAAATTTTTTGCCGAAATGGAAAAGGAAGAGACTCTTGATCTTCGGATTTCTGCAAGAACTCTTCTGTATGCTGCAACTCTGCTTCGGATTAAGTCAGATTATCTAAAAGGACCTGAATGGGAAGATGATGGTGATGATGGTATAATTGAAAGTGGAACAGATGAAGAATCACATCCACGTTCTTTCAATGATCCGGTTTCTCTCCTTGAGCATGAAATCAAGCGTCGTCTTGAACGTAAAAACATGCGAAAACAGCCCATCACCCTTTACGATTTGATTAACCTTCTTCGGAATGCTGAAAAGGAAGAGAGAAGAAGGCAGCGCGAGTCGTGGGTTTTTGAGGATCTTATTTACTCGGAAGAAGTTGTTTCAATAGCTCATGAAGAATCTTATCATGAGACTGCGAGGGAAGTATTATCGTGCTGCGTGGATTGTGCCTCTTCGGGCGATCGTGTAACATTGTCAGAAATTGCCAGGAGACTTACCCGGCCGCAGGTTCATGTATTCATTCCGCTGTTATTCCTGATGCATGAGGGTCAGATTCTGATCACGCAGGAGACTTTTTTTGGCGAAGTTTATATTGAGCCGCTTGCGGGGGCTGTTGAAATTTCTGGTATATCTGATGGGTGGGATTCGAATTGAATCTGCGCTGTAATGATATTCGTGTCGTCTTATTTTTCTGATAACATCTCATAATTTTTTTTATTTTTTGAAAATAGATGAAAAAGTTTGAAATTTGCCATTTGAATAAAAACTCCTGGGCGTGCTGTGTTTAACAATATGTAATCCACGTATACACGAAATTGCAGGTAGGTATTTATGGGTCTTTGATCAATGTTATGATCCCACACGCTTCCTGAATCATCAGGAGCCGGCGGCCGGGGTTTGTTGTTTCGCGAGGGACAAATACGAAAGTATATAAGTTTCTGTGAGCAACGTAAGAGGCCGTTTTAATGGAGAGCCGACGAATGCACGAGTTGCAATATCGGTTCTGACATAGGAATACTGGTAATGTGGATATCTGTCTACATCTGCCAA
>JAAYCY010000019.1 GCA_012729535.1 Methanomicrobiales archaeon
AGCAGCCCACGATATGGGAGTAAATTTTATCGGAGGATACTCTGCCATCGTATCAAAAGGAATGACCAAAAACGATAAACTGCTCATTCAATCTATTCCGATGGCCCTCTCCTCAACAGAACGAGTCTGCAGTTCAGTAAATATCGGCTCTACAAAGACCGGTATTAACATGGATGCAGTAAAACTGATGGGACAGATTGTAAAAGAGACCGCGGAGGCAACAAAGGAGAATAACTCTCTTGGTTGTGCAAAACTTGTCGTCTTTTGTAATGCCCCTGATGACAATCCATTTATGGCCGGAGCATTCCATGGTGTTTCAGAGGCTGATGCAGTCATAAACGTCGGAGTCAGCGGTCCGGGAGTGGTCAAACATGCACTTGAGGGTGTCAGGGGAGAAGATTTTGAGGTTCTCTGTGAGACTGTTAAGAAAACAGCGTTTAAAGTAACACGGGTAGGACAACTGGTAGCTCAGGCAGCATCCCAGCGTCTTGGTATTCCCTTTGGAATTGTAGATCTCTCCCTTGCACCAACCCCCTCAGTCGGCGACAGTGTTGCGGAAATTCTTGAAGAGATGGGCCTTGAATCGGTTGGGGCTCCGGGAACTACCGCTGCTCTTGCTCTCTTAAATGACCAGGTTAAGAAAGGAGGGGTGATGGCAAGTTCATTTGTCGGAGGTCTGAGTGGTGCATTTATCCCAGTGAGCGAGGATCAGGGGATGATAGATGCTGTAAACCGGGGAAGTCTGACCCTTGAAAAACTCGAAGCAATGACCTGTGTCTGTTCAGTCGGTCTTGACATGATTGCCATTCCGGGCAATACTCCGGCATCCACGATATCAGGCATCATTGCAGATGAAGCTGCTATTGGTATGATCAATCAGAAAACCACTGCTGTCCGGCTTATTCCGGTTGTTGGAAAGGATGTAGGAGATACGGTTGAATTTGGTGGTCTTCTCGGTTATGCTCCGGTCCAGCCGGTTAATAAATTCAGCTGTAGTGAGTTTATCAATAGAGGGGGCCGGATTCCGGCACCTATTCACAGTTTCCGGAATTGAGGGGGAGTATTAAACTGGCAGGAATCCTCTTGTGATTTATGAAATACGTATCATTTTTGATATATCCTGCTCCTGAAGTTCGATGGTAATCAATCAACCAGTAAACAGGAGTTTTTGAAAATCTGATTATCTTATGATAATAGTCCAAAGACCAATATATGAAAAGAGATAATCATAGAGATAGTGGGCTGATGGCCGGGTCCGGGGAATGTATATATGAATCCCATTCGACAAAAGATTCTTGTAATTGATGATGAAGCTGTTTTCCGGGAAGCAACAGTCCGGGCTCTGAACTCATGCGGATATTCCTGTATCGCTGAAGATGATCCATCCAAAGGAATCATGCGACTCAAGAAAGAAGAGATAAATCTGGTTCTTCTTGATATTATGATGGATCCCGTTGACGGGTGGGATACTCTTGGTCATATCCGGTCATTGAAGAACGGAAGTGATATTCCCATCATGATGTCATCAGCCAAAAGAATTCATCCTGATGAAGTTATCAGGTATGCTGACCTCCTGGATGGTTTTATTATCAAGCCTTTTGTTGATGAAGAATTATGTGAAACCATCTCTGACTATTTCTCTTGGTATGGTTTACTTTTAAAAAATGTCGGGGCAGCAAAAATTCAGGGGATTTCAGAAGAAGTGTGCCAGGCATGGATTCGTCTGATTCGGGAGATTAGATCAATAGAGATGATTAAGGAATTACTTGAGCCCCAGGTGATACCAGACCCCGTCACTGGAGAAGATTGCTTTTTAGAAAGAGTTGCACAAATCAATCAGTTGATCGGAGAAAAAAGAAAGAAACGGGATATGTTAAAATATCAATATCCTGTTTTTAAAATTTGATTTCAGCCGTTTTTTTCCGGTACACTCCCTGGGGAACACGTATTTGAAATCTGGCACCTCTTCCCGGCACTCCGATCTCTTTTATCAGTATCCCGGTAATTGAGAGTATCTCTCTTGCTAAAAAAAGTCTGATTCCGGTATTATTCCATCTCTGGTGCAAAAGTTATCCTGGGACTTTTGTGATGCGATAACCTTTATCTGATACTTTTTTTTAAGGAGGAATAAATGAACACGAAAATGTTTAGGATGGCAGAAATAAGGTGTTATGTCATTTGTGTCCAAGCTTTGTACACGGTAATCTTTCCTAACATCTGATTGCTAAAGCCAAAAATTACCTTCCTTATTCTGCCATCATAGTACTTTATGGATCTGGGATTAGAAAAATATTACGAATTTTAAAATTTTTAATATTATTGCAGAATTTTAAATTTTAATTATATTAAACAAAACCTGGTATTACTAGCAGGATTTCTTTTCACGATTGAGAAACCGATTTAGAGGATTAATGATGTTACCCAAAAATGAATAGGTATTAATAGATATGAGTTTACTAAATCATCTACATGAATTCCCGTCTATCATCGAATCGTTGTTCTCTTCAGTGGAAATTATCACATCCGGGAAATGACGCGTCTACAGCACTGGTTATTCTCCTCCCTGACTGGGTCTATGGATTACTCCCTTTTTGCGGGCCCGGACTTCGAAAGGATACTTGGATGCGGGAACTTTTATTTCAAAAAGAAGTCTGCAATTTTTTTCATTCACATGGAATAGAGACACTATCTCTGGAACCAGTTCCACCGGATACTATTCCGACTGATGAAGAAATGATCCTGGCATTAAATATTCCAGATGTCTATACCGTAATAAAACAAATATGCAAAGAATCAGGTTTTCTGATTCGGCGTTCAATACTATTTGGTCATGGATTTGGAAGCAGAATGCTCTGTGAACTGGTGATGTATGGACTAAAACCAGCCGGATTTATCATCGCCGGTGGAATTTATTCTGATATTGATGCAATTTTTACACAAAAATATCTGCCAATAAAAAATAACTGTTTTAGATTACCTGAAGAAAATATTTCTCCTTATCTTGACCCGGATACAAATATCATAATGAATAACCTGGGAAAAATATTCAGAGCATCAAGAAAAGGGAAAGGAAAAATCAGGCTCAAAGAAAGTGGTTATCTTGTGGATCTTCATCTTCCTAGAGAATTGTTTTCTGAGGAGAAATCTCTCCCTTTTCTCTATTCAGCACTTGAAGAACCATGTCTCATTCTGCATGGTTCAGGAGATCTCGATGTGCCGGTGAGCAATGCTTTTTTTCTGGAGACAAAACTGAGACAAAAAATTACTTCGGTAAGTCGGATTGTAATGCTTGACAAAGATCACTGGTTCAGAGAGATGCCTAACGACATTGAAGAACGAATCCGGCAGCGACTCTCCGGAGGATGTATCCATAATCCGGTGGATCACCGGTTTTTAAAACATTGTCTGGTTTTCATTGAGGACCTGTTAAAAATAAGACCGTCAAAGAAAAAACCTGTATAATTTAGGGTAATTATGTGGACAAAGGGGTTTCTCCTCTATTATATAACAAAAAAATACATCATCAATTCAGATGAACACCTTTCATGCGGGGAAATTATCCTGATAAGAAGAAAACCATATCTCTCTGATATCTCCGGAGAGATATATGATTCTTAGGGGATAACTATTATGTCCTGAAAAATGTACCTAACACTAATGATAAAAAAATTCATAATTTTTTTATTAATTTTTACGTCTATTCTTTTGCTCATGATACCTAGCCTCACTGCCGATCAAGTCCTCTCTAATGAGGATTCTACAGCCAGTAGTGCCATAATGAATGGGTACCCGGGACTTTTTGAAATTCGAATTGTGTCTCCGGAGATGATTGATTCAGTATTATTCAATGCAGGTTCATCAGCCATACCTCTCAAAGTTTCCCGGGGCCTTTGTATTGGTGTAATTACTCCGGGAATTGTATACCTGCGGGGAGATCTGAACGAAAAAGATTTTCCTGTTCTGGATACTGATAAAGTAAATGTTAAAGAACAGATTGGAAAACACCTGATAGATATCGTTTATGGCAGGGACAATTCGCAAACAGATCTTTTTGAAAACACCTATGATTACATGATCTGGATTGATGCGATGTATAAACAGTCAGATGTTCAGGCTGTTGGTGATTATATTTCTCTGCTGAATGATCTTTCCAGCACTATTACCTTTGAAGATGAAGAGATTGCGCTACCCTCCTATCAGCCAAATTATGTTCCGACTCAGTACCTCTATTACAAGATTAGTATCGTGGACAAAGATCTTTTTAAAGAACTCCTGGACGACCGGGATAGTTCAACTGAGCAGTTGTTAAAGGACAATAAAGATAATTCTGTAGGAATTGTCCGCA
>JAAYCY010000004.1 GCA_012729535.1 Methanomicrobiales archaeon
CACAGCAGGTGTGTCACACCCGTTCCCTTTCCGAACACGGAAGTTAAGACACCTCACGTGGATGACGGTACTGAGGTACGCGAGTCCTCGGGAAATCATCCTCGCTGCTATTGTTTAAGGAAAGACTCTTTTGTTCGATTTATTGTTTTGTTATTATTGTATCTTTGTATATGTATCGGATTTCCGTTCGGTTATGTTTCCCTCTAGTGTAGAGGAACGATTCCGGGAATTTCAGGTACTATCTGGTAACAAAAACCACGGAGGGAATATAAACCTGGAGGAGATATCTTCAAATGGAACCTTATTTGAAGAGTACAGAATTTCTTGCCGTGCGTCTCCTTTCAGTAACGTGGGTTATGATACTGGTATATCATGAATGAATTAACAAAAGAAGAGTTATTGTCAGTGCTTCGAAAAATGGATGTTCCAAACACCGTTCTTTTAGAAGGTCCTGAAATTACCGTGGATATTCTTATACTGGCAATAAAAAAATTTAGAATATCTGTTCCAGATGATTTCTTTTCGTATCTTGCGGATAGACTGGGTCTTGCCTACATGGAGCGGGATGTACTTCTTGCCAATCCGCGTATTGGTTCTGTTCTTCCTTATGCAGTTGGTGAAGAAACTTTAATTGCCCTACTGGAATCAAAACCCGGTTATCTGAAAGTTGCAACTGCAAATCCCCTGGATGAACTTTTGTTTGCCCGACTTCAGAAGATATTTGGGAAAAAAATTGAGAAAGTAGTAGTCCCTCTTGATGCTGTTATTACCATTACCGATGTAGGGTACCAAAGTACTCATGCGTATAGTGCTCTGAGCGAACTGGTGGATCGTCAACCGGATGAATCTGCATACCGTATTCTGGTTCCCTGGCAGAAAGTTATAATAATTCTTTTAACTCTGGTTGCGGTCTTTTTTATTTTATCCAATCCGTATTTCTGGTTGTTTGTTTTTTTTACCATCATCAATATCACCTATTTCGTGATGAATCCTGTAAAATTTTTCATTTCCATGAAAGGACTTTTTGGAACAAAAGATTTGATTCATATTACTGACCAGGATATCATGAAGATAAGGGATGAAGATCTTCCAATTTATACTATATTAGTACCGCTCTTTCATGAACAGGAGATGCTTCCCCATATTTTACTAAATATTGCGAATCTTAATTATCCCCGGGAAAAACTTGATGTAAAAATCCTCATGGAAGAGGAAGATACCGAAACTCTTGAAAAAGCAAGGAAATTGGGTTTATTTGGAAATGTTGAGGAGATCATCTCACCGATGTCTGAATCTGAATATCATGCGTTTTTAAGTATCTTCCATCCGGTTGTCATCCTTGATGCTGATATCAAAACAAAACCCCGTGCCTGCAATTATGGTTTGAAAAGGTCACAAGGAGAATTCGTAGTAATCTATGATGCTGAAGATTTTCCTGACCGTGATCAACTCAAGAAGGTGGTAATTGCATTCAGGCGGCTGGGACCTACATATGCCTGTGTTCAGTGTCTGCTTAATTTCTATAATTCGCGTAAGAATATGCTTACCCGGTGGTTCTCCATAGAATATTCATATTACTATGATTTTTACATTCAGGGCCTTGACAAGATCGATGCCCCGATTCCCCTTGGTGGAACAAGTAATCATTTCAGGATGAAGATGCTTCGTGACCTGGGTGCATGGGATCCTTACAATGTAACTGAAGATGCAGACCTTGGAATGCGTATTGCACGAAAAAAACTACACACGGCAGTTTTAAATTCCTATACTTATGAGGAAGCGGTAACAAAAGTACCATCATGGATTAAACAGCGGTCCAGGTGGGTAAAAGGTTTTGTTATAACCTGGTTTGTTACCATGCGGCACCCAATTCGGCTGCTAAAAGATATTGGTCTGAAAAATTTCCTGATCTTTCAAACCGGGTTTGGGGGAAATTTCTACCTGCCTTTGATGAATCTTTTTCTCTGGCTGGTATTTGCAGCAAGTTTTTTCATCCCTGGTTACTTTTCCAGGTGGTTTGATTTCTGGCCTTTTGCAGCACTTGCGGTCTTCAACCTGCTTGTTGGAAATCTCTTTTTCCTGGCAATGATGCTGATTGCAACATGGAAAGAAAAGCAATGGGATCTTCTCTTGTATGCTCTCTTCTCACCGATATACTGGATTCTCATGAGTATCGGTGCATGGAAAGGAACACTTCAACTGATATTTAAACCATATAAGTGGGAAAAGACCAGTCACGGGACTGAAATTATCCATGAACAATTAATAGTAGATCACCCGGAGAGATTTTCACGCCCGGTAAAATGGATCGAGGTAAAGTCTCCTGAACTGGAAAAGGGTGCCCGGAAAGTAACCGGTACACAAATTGGTTTTTCATTAGTAATCAGTATACTATTAATCCTTCTCGCACTGATTCTCTTTGGAATTATTGAATATAAACCGATTTCTGAACATATTACCGTATCAAAAGTCCCTGGTCTCTCACAGGTTCTTGCACCGTTTGAAGCCTACCAATCTGGAGAGGAAGTGAGATTATTAAATTACGAGGCGTTATTCGGCCCTGATTCAACCCCCTCTCCCCCTAGTATACAGGACGGGGCAGGTACTGTCATTCCAGTAGTTCAGACATTAAACCCGGATTCTAATGGATCAATCGGTACTTCATGATAGAAGTTTGATGCTAAGGCCACAAGATAGCACGGTTCCTATTCCTGGCTACAGGAAGTGATAACCCCGGTTATACTTATAATTATTAATTTTCATGATAAATTTCATCTGAATGGCATTAAACCAGAATAAAATCTCCATGAATATACTCTCTCATTTGAAACGAAATTTTCTGCTATGTTATTGAATGTCATTCAATGAAAAAATATGAGTACTAGAAAAAGAGTCTGGTCGTACAGATAAGAAGAGTACTTATTCCTGCATGGTTATCAGGAGGATATTTACCCATGAAGGTGACTTCATATTAAATATACAGGAATATCAGGTATCTATTTATTATTATCAAAAAAGTGGTTTACTGATGCATTTTCATACCGAATTATTGCCTGAAATAAAACAGGAAGAAAAAATCCGGGTATTAATGGTAATTAATTCAAATCCAATTTCCTTATTAGCTAAAAAATACCTGGAGCGTCAGGGTCAAATTCTGGTTACCAGTACAGATAGTGGCATTTTGGCCATAGATTTAATTAAAAGGGATAGTTTTGATGTAGTTATGTCAGATTATGATCTCTTGGATATGGATGCCATTTCGTTTCATACTAAGATACAGGAATTAGGCTTTAAGATTCCATTTTTGATCTTTAATATCACTGACACAAGCAGGAAATTGCTTGAAGAGTTTGATAAAAATCCCTTACCTGGTAAGGATATTGAACCTGACATCAGTATAATTTTTAATGAACAATCCCAGAAAATTTTACAGTCTGTAGAATTACATCGCGTCAGGAATCGCCTGGAAGTATATTCTCGACATCTTGAGGAACTTGTGGGGGAACAGACGAGGCAGCTACAAATCGCTCAAAGGTTTGCTGTTATTGGTGAAATAGCAACAATGATTGGCCATGATATGAGAAATCCTTTGCAGGTCATTACAAATTCTCACTATCTCTTAAAACAAAAGGTAAAATCCATGTCACCGGAGGAGTCAGGAATTCTCACCAAATATGGAATTCTTGATCTTTTTACCCGGATAAATGACGAGACCCATTACCTGAATAAGATCGTTTCAGATCTTCAGGACTATGCCAGGGAGATAAGCCTGGAAAAGGTTAGACTTAATCCTGCAAATATAATCGATCAGGTCCTGTTATCTCTTTCTTTTCCTGATACCATCATCATACACAAGGAACTGGATCCGGATATAGTGATTTTAATCGATCCTATCCTCCTTACGCGGGTTATGAAAAATCTGATCATAAATGCTATCCAGGCTATGGAAAAAGGAGGAACACTGACAATTAAGACTCAACCTTCTTCAGATAGTATCAGGATTATCATATCTGATACTGGTATTGGTATCCCACCTGGTTCTGAATCCAGGATCTTCGATCCCTTGTTTACTACAAAACCCAAAGGGACTGGTCTTGGGCTTTCTGTCACGAAACGGCTGATTGAAGTTCATGGAGGATCTATTATGCTTGAAAAAACATCCGATAAGGGGACAACCTTTGTTGTCACCCTGCCTGTATCCTGATCTGAATATAAACGGAGTAATATGATGAAAAGAATCCTGGTTGTAGATGATGACCTTGCTATTCTTGACAGTACCAAGGAGATCCTTGAACTGGAAGGTTATGAAGTTGAAACTGCAGAAACAGCAATGGAAGGTCTTAAAAAGATAGAAGAGAGTTTTTTTAATCTTGCATTATTTGATATTAAACTTCCTGATATGGAAGGGACAGAACTACTTGAGAAGGCACATAAACTTCGTCCGGGAATGAAAAAAATCATGGTGACCGGTTATGCAAGTCTTGAAAATTCAGTTTTTTCACTGAATGCGGGTGCTGATGCATACATACTGAAACCTGTATATCCTAAAGATCTCCTCGAAAAAATTAAGGAAAAACTCGAAGAACAGGAAAAAGACAGTATTGTTGATGGAGAAAAAGTTGCAGAATTTTTAGAAGAACAGTTATTGTCACTAAGATGACTCGGAGATGTCTCTGGGATTCTGGATGGATTAATCTAATATGCTATAATTTTCAAATTTTTCGAAATATTTCAAGGATTATGAATTACATCTAATTTTTGTCGTACAAGATTTATTAAAAAAATAGTTTTTTTCATGCCAAAAAGCCGAAATGACCTCTTAGTTAAGAGTTATCCCTTCTGGTAAAGGAATCGATGAACTGCCCGGGTTCATTGATGCAATCATAGAACCGTTAAATGCCTCAGCAGGTTTAGTTGAAGCGATTTCCGAGCTGTTGAAAGCTTTTGCCGGCTGTGTAGATGCAATCATAGAACTATTAAATGCCTCCGCGGTTTTAGTTGAAGCGATTTCCGAGCTGTTAAAAGCTTTTGCCGGCTGTGTAGATGCAATCATAGAACTATTAA
>JAAYCY010000020.1 GCA_012729535.1 Methanomicrobiales archaeon
AATTGATAATTCCAGGATTTTTGTTCGAATTCTAAATTTCACAGATGAGTTAAGGGATATTGTCCGATGGCTGGGCCCAAATGTTGAAAAATATTACATATGAAAAATTTGGTGCCGAGTGTCGGTTTTACCATGTTCCTGAATTTTTTTAAAAAACCCGGATATCAGATTACCCATAAAATTTACCAAAAACTGATAGATATGATACATAGCTCTGAACCCCCATACAGAACGCAAACAAAAGAACCTGGCAATGCTGGACAAGACCCACTTGACCGGATCATCATTGAATGTGATGAATCAACCAATGAACTCCTCTACCTGAATAAATGTGGAAAATTGAGTAGAAAGAAACAGATATCCTAAACAATGGAGAAGAAATTCAGGGAAAGACTTCAGTCAGGGAATACCATGATAGTGATACCGGATTATGGTTTCAGTGCTGGGATTCTGTAATCAGATGGTATAATGGCAAACTTATCAGGCTTGAAATAGCTATGAATATTACTGCCCGTAAACAGATAAAATCACAAATTCTGCAGTTATGCAACCTGAGAGAACGTCTTTTCACTCCAAAACCACTTCTTACCAAACTCCAGGACATTACAGACACTGCAGTTCCACTATTTGGTCTCTCAGTCTCCGGTATATGGCTATTTAAAAATATCATTGACATATCCAGAATTTCTCTCCTTCATGATGAATCATGGACAGCATGTCAAAATCCAAAAAAACAAAAACTTAAACTTATCATCAGTTCATCCAAAAAAAACGAGATCTCATCGCTTGTCTCCTCATTATCCACTTTTTCAGGATATAAATCAGGCATTCCCGATATCCTGGAACCGGTTGAGATAGAAAACCCGGAAGATTTTTTTCACTCATTACGGTTACACATCAAAGAACAGGCAAGGACATACAATCTTCACTATTCAGAAATCTTTCCTCTCATTGATGCGAGTGGAAAAACAATCGGATATACCTGTTCATTCAGAGAGAATGAATTCCTTTCAGAAGAGCAGCAACTCTTAAGAAACCTGGCACATATCACATCACAGGTGATAATTTCGGATTTAGCCATGCAGGCCCATGTCCGGACCATGGAAAAATACCAGATACTGGTAGATAATCTCCCCCAGGGTGTTTTTTTTAAAAGATAATGAACTTCGGTACATTTCGTTCAACAAAAGGTTTGCAATCGATGCAGAAGCTGAATGGAGTTCATTATTTGGTAAAAAGGATTCGGATATATTCCCCGCATCCCTGGCGAAAATATCTTCAGACCTCGACAATAGAGTTCTTATCTCGAGAGACACCCTGGAATCGGTATTTGAATATATCCAGGATGACAAGACCAGGTGGATTGAATCAATCCGGACTCCCCTCATTGATAACGATGGAAACGTCTCCGGAATACTTGGGATTATGCATGACATAACCCGGAGAAAACTTGCTGAAGAAGAACTCCAGTGCCTGTATAATGAACTCGAAGTGAGAGTAGAAGCAAGGACTGAAGAACTACTTCGGGCACAGGAATCATTTCACCAGGCTAACCGGAAATTAAACCTCTTAAATTCCATAACAAGGCATGATATCCTGAACCAGATAACTGCCTTGTACGCCTACCTGGAGTTTGCCAGAGAACAGGTGACTGATTCATCTACACTTGAATATCTGGAAAAAGCCGTAGAATCTGCCAGAATAATTCATGAACAGATTGCGTTTACAAAATTATACCAGGATATCGGGGTTAATGTACCGTTGTGGCAACCGGTTCGCCAGGTCATCGCCCGGGTCATCAGGAGTATTCATGCAGATTCGGTAACCATCACCATGTCACTTCAAAATGTTGAAGTATACGCCGATCCTCTTTTAGAAAAGGTATTCTACACATTAATTGATAATTCTATCAGGCATGGAAACCATGTTTCACACATACATTTTAGCTTTAAAAAAACATCCAATATTCTTACCATCTGGTATGAAGATAACGGAACCGGGATAGAACCGGAAAACAAAACACGTATCTTTGAACGTGGGTTTGGAAAAAATACCGGTCTGGGTCTCTTTTTGGCACAAGAAATTCTTGCCATAACAGGTTCATCAATATCTGAAACCGGAGAATATCGAAAAGGAGCGAGATTTGAATTGACATTTCTCAATGACAGGTACAGGATCTGTTCTGAATGAATGGTGCAACCACCAGGCAAGAAAAAATTTCACGGGTTTTTTTTAATAATTATACGTATATTATCGATTTACTCTTTTTGAACACGTTATCTAAAAAAATTTTGGATTAACAATTTTCAGTATTCTGGATTTTAAACTGAAACTCGTTCCAAGTGATAGTAACCCCGGTTCTCCCTAAATCATCATCATCGGTGTCACCAACATACTCTAATTCATTTATTGCTCCTGAACCAAGGGGGAAATAATCATTTTCATGATCCATATCTATATACGAATGTTTTTTTGCCTTTTTCGGAGAGAAATCAATCACTTTCCACCCAATAGGGGGCGTATACAAACTTACCGTAGTTTCTCCTGTAATAAATGTACGATCTTGTTCAATTTTTCCACCCTTATTCTCATCAGCGCTAAATTTGATTTCTCCGATTACTTCATCTCCAAGATTTTTAAAACTTACATCAAGGTCAATATATGCCGATCCATCAAAGTCTTTATCACCCCATTCCAAGTTCATTGGAACAAATGTAAACTTTTCAGGTGTTTTTTTCTCTATCTTTGTTTCACAATCCTTTTGCTGATTTCCACCCTTTGTTCCGCTGATGCAGTCTGTGTTTTGGACTTTTCCAGGAACACTGTTTTTTAACCAGCAACGAGCATTCTGCCCTTGTATACCGGGTTTCACATAGGTATATGCCTTACATGCAGTATCTTTGTTACATCCATCCCTGCATTCACAGGGGTTAGGACTTGATAAATCAAAATTTTTATAATTAGAACCAGGTCTGTCAGTATCTATCTCCATATCAGGATCATTACAACCAGTGG
The DNA here is from genome assembly GCA_012729535.1 of Methanomicrobiales archaeon. Classification (GTDB taxonomy): domain Archaea; phylum Halobacteriota; class Methanomicrobia; order Methanomicrobiales; family Methanospirillaceae; genus Methanospirillum. The sequence continues at coordinate 3,016 of JAAYCY010000020.1, forward strand.
TTGTGCCTGAACCAGATTTTTTAATGCCTGATATGCAATCAACATCAGACTTTGCTTCGGGAACACTGTTTTTCAGCCAGCACCTGGGTTTTTCTCCCTGGGCACCAGATTTTACATAGGTATATGCCTTACATGTGGCATCTTTGTTACATGCATCCCTGCATTCACATGCATCACGATTTGTCAGATCAAAATCTTTGTAATCAGAACCTGGTCTATTGGTACCAATCTCCATGTCAGGCTCAAAACAGACAGTGATATTCATAGAACCAGGACTTTTAACTCCGCTAACACAATTCGGATCAGATTCAGCAACCGGAACAGAAGACTTAAGCCAGCAATTTGCTTTTTCTCCCTGGACACCAGGTTTTACATAGGTATATGCCATGCATCCGCTATCAACAAGACATTTCTGCTCACATAACGCCGGATCTGCAATATCAAGTGGAATTGTTGAATAATCAAAACCAGGTCGATTCGTATTTTCTTCACGAGTGATAGCTCCACCTGCAATTAAGACACAGGTGAGAAATCCAAAAAAAACAAGAGTCAGAACCTTTTCATACCTCATAATAATCCTCCCTTATAACACACATCTACGCCATTTATTTGAATATCTTCAATATCCGTTTTTTTATACGGTTATTTGAAAATCATACCCACACAGTACGCCAGGGGGTACCTCCGGGTAACAACACTCTCTTGTTATTATCCAGCGGAGAGGTTTTGGATTATCTCATATGAAACGACAGTGAAGGTTTAGATATACGATACAGTCAGGTATATGGGATGAATCAATTTCTTGGAATAATCTGGTACTTTTTGTTCGTCCATGAATATCCCATAACCTTTTTTCCCCATGGTTTCTCAATAGACATGGGAAAAGAAAAAAATATGCCCTGCAGAATTGCTTTGCAATAGAATATATTATTAATACCTGAATAATCGCGATTTCTAAAGAATTTTTACATGATTGCTAAAAATTATTAAAATCAGGTGAGATAATTTTTTTCAGATAAAAAAACTGAAAATCAAAAAAAACCTGATATTTTATGATCCCTGCTTATTATGGTCATGAATATGATGAAGAACAGGTGTGGGGATGATCATGAATCATACTCTCATGTTCATGTGAATGAGCGTGAACTATTGTGCTAAAATCACCAAGACGAAAAGGCGTCTGTTTTGAATCAAAAGCAAAAACCAACTCAAAAGTCAACCTTAATATGGATTTTCTTAAAGTTCAGGGTAATAATATCCTGCATTTTTGTATTCAATGATAGATTATGCTCATCAGTTCAAGGATTGAGTCCTGAGAACTTGAAGATATTGCGAATGCTCGGGCCGGATTTAAGAAAAATTCTACGCCTGAAAAAAGATCTGGTGAATGTGGTATAAACTTATTTTAATTATTATTTTCCTTCCAATCAGGTTACTCCTTAAAATTCAAATGAAATACAACAATCTTTCAACGATATATGTACACCATTGATGTTCTTGATGGTGTTACCTCCAATAATTTTACTCTGAAACTTCTTTAGGTAACTCCTGCTAATCAGCATATCGCCATTTCCGCTTTGGAACATTGATTTCAAACATTGCTCCAATTTCTGTCTGTCCGGTCTCCTGGATAGTGATACCAGTGATTGAAAAAATCTCTCTGCAAAGAGTCAGTCCAAGGCCGGTATTTTTCCCAAATCCTCTCTCAAAGATCTTTTCTTTCATATCATCAGGAATACCCGTACCATCATCTTCACATATAATCAGGAAATCCTCATCCTTCTGTAATGCATGGAACCGGATTGTGGTGATTTTTTCTCCATATCGAAGGGCATTCTCAATCAAATTATATACTATCTTAAAAAACATCGGATCAGCATAAATCTCGAGTTTTTCAGGGAGTTCATTTTTTAGGGTAACAGAATTGAGATTCAGTTGTAATGCAGCTTGATCCACGGTCTGCCTGACATTCTGCCAGGTAGGAATATTTATACCGATCTCTTCATATTGTTTGGTAAACTGGATAATTGAATTGATATGGTCTGAAATGGTTATAGCCTTACCTGTCATTTCCTGTAATGAAGATCCCTGTACTGACTCATCAAGAATCTGAAGAAAACCCATCAGACCTATTAGTTGATTATTGATATCATGCCTGGTAATATCAGTCAATAGGTTCAGTTTTTTGTTAGCCTGCCGAAGTGATTCCTCTGCAAGTTTAAGTCTGGTGATATCATGCATGATTCCTTCAATGCCAGCACAATTTCCCTGGTTATCGTAGAAGTAGTGACAACTGGCAGTAACATAGAGTATGTTGCCATTGCGGTCAGAGAGAGTAAGCGGAAAGTCCTTAATGGTTCCGTTTTCAGTTAAAATTCTTATTAACTCCTCTCGCTCAACCAGATCAGCGAATAAAGTATCCCTAATGTTCAGTCCAATCATCTCTTCAGGTGATGAGTACCCTGCAATCAGAGCTCCCATGGGACTTATCATAGTAAGATTCCCGTCAAGATCTACCTGGTACAAGAGATCCTGCATATTCTCTATGATAGAACGGTATTTTCTTTCACTTGCCAATAGTTCATCTTCAGCTTTTTTCCGTTCAGTAATATCTCTAAAAATTCCTTCTATCCCTTTAAACTCTCCTTGTAAGTCATAGTACTTGTGACTGCTGGTTATGACAGTAATTGGTGTTCCATCTTTCTTTTTCAGGAGGACTTCAACATTACTAACGGAACCTGTTTTTTCAATTTCTTTTAAAAACTGGTCTCTTACTTCCGGATTAGAATAAAATGATTGGGCGACATTCTGTCCAATGATCCCAGAGATTGAATCATACCCAAGAACCTTTGATGCAGAAGGACTGAGCTGGATGATGTTACCGCTTTTATCAGTCCTGTAAAACACGTCCTGGATATTCTCAAAAATTGTCCGGTAATCCATTTCAGCCATAACACGATCGGTAATATCCAGGACTGATGCAATACTCCAGGTAGTCCCAGGGATCATCGATACGTTATTCATACAGAATCTGATGTTTCCAAATTTATCGATAAATCTGAACTCATATACTCTCGGAGCATCAGAAGGGTCATCACGCCGATCAGCGTGATATTTTTTCATACGCTCAAGGTCTTCTTTGACAATAAATTCGGTCCAGCTCTTTTTATGTTCCAGTTCTTCAATCGAAAAACCAGAAAGCCGGGAAAAACCATCATTTGCATACAAAATGGTTGTATCTTGTTCGATTATGATGGTGGCTGTACCGGTATTATCAAATATCGCATGGTAGAGGTTTTCTGATTTTTTATATTCATCTTCTGCGTTTTTCCGGTCAGTAATATCTCTGAAAATCCCTTCTATCCCTTTAAACTCTCCTTGTAAGTCATAGTACTGGTGACTGCTGGTTATGACAGTAATTGGTGTTCCATCTTTCTTTTTCAGGAGGACTTCAACATTACTAACTGACCCTGTTTTTTCAATTTCTTCTAAAAAATGGTCTCTTACTTCCGGATTAGAATAAAATGATTGGGCTACATTCTGTCCAATGATCCCAGAGATTGAATCATACCCAAGAACCTTTGATGCAGAAGGACTGAGCAGGATGATGTTACCGCTTTTATCAGTCCTGTAAAACACGTCCTGGATATTCTCAAAAATTGACCGGTAATCCATTTCAGCCGTAACACGTTCGGTAATATCCTGGACTGATGCAATACTCCAGGTAGTCCCAGGAATCATCGATACGTTATTCATACAGAATCTGATGTTTCCAAATTTATTGATAAATCTGAACTCATATACTCTCGGAGCATCAGAAGGGTCATCACGCCGGTCAGCATGATATTTTTTCATTCGTTCAAGGTCTTCTTTGACAATAAATTCGGTCCAGCTCTTTTTATGTTCAAGTTCTTCAATCGTGAAACCAGAAAGCCGGGAAAAACCAGCATTTGCATACAAAATGGTGGTATCTTGTTCGATTATGATTGTGGCTGTGCCGGTATTATCAAAAATGGCATGGTAGAGGTTTTCTGATCTTTTCAATTCATCTTCTACATTTTTTCGTTCAGTAATATCGATGAGTACGCCATTCCAGATAATGGTTCCATCCGGTCCTTGAACTTCCGGGATAGAACTTCCATAAATCCACCTTACCTTATCATGAAAAGAAGTCCTGAATTCATGTTTCAATGGTGTAAGAGTCCGGGCAGATTCTGTTATGGATTTGAATAATTCCTCACGGTCTTCAGGGAGAACCACGGAAAAAATTGAAGATGGAGATTCAATTGCTTCTTTATCCGGTATTCCGGTTAAATCAATCCAGCTCTTACTGACAAAAGGCATCAGGATTCTCCCATCCGGATGGAGTTCCATTTGGTAGATAGCACCAGGAATATTCTTTCCCACTGTTTCGAACTTGTGTTGTTCCTCCTTTAATGCCTCTTCTGCATTTTTTGTTTCGGTAATATCCCGGCCAACAAGTTGATACTCGGTAATATGCTGATTTTCATCAAGAATTGCCCGTATGGTCCAGTGGTGCCAGATTTTTTTCCCGCTATTAATATAATTCATCCCTTCCGATTCATAGATCGGATTTTCCGGTGATATTGACTGAAATATTTCAGTGTTCTGAAGATTATCATCAAATCGAATAATTTCAAATATCTTTTTCGCCTGAATATCCTTGTTCTCGGATATTTTTTCATAGAAAGATCTGAATGATTTATTGCTGAAAGTTATGGTCCCGTTTGGAGTAAATCGTGCAATAAGCTCAGTCTGTTCATTGATAACTGATCGGTACCGCTCTTCACTTTGAAGCAGTGCTTCTTCTGCCTTAACTCTTGCAATAGCCGCCCCAATCTGAGTAGCTATCGTCTCTAATGCAACCCGGGAACTTTCAGAAATCTTAATAATACTGTGAGAACTGATATTGAGACAGGCAACTAATTCGTTCGCAGAAAAAATAGGTATGATAGCGATTGCCTGTAATCCGTCTCTTTTAATTTCTTCATTCTGATTTTTATCGAGGTCATTATAATTAGTAAAAATGGGGGCTCCTTTCCTGATGACTTCAGCGTGTATTGAATCAGGCGAAAAACTTGGGACCTGTGCGATAAATTCATCTGAAAGGTTATGTGACAGGGCAAGATCTATTGAACCGGTTTTTTCATCAACAAGGTAAATTCCACCTGAGTCAAGTTCAGATATTTCAATAGCCTTGGTCAGGCAGAGTTCTAATAACTCATACAACCCAGTAGTTTTCTGGGATATCAGCCCTAATTCAAGCTGGGTGAGTAATATGTTTTCTGCTCTCTTCTGTTCGGTAATATCTCTTCCAACTGACTGATATTCAAATACTCTTCCCTGTTCATCAAAGAAAGCGTGTTCTCTCCACCAGTGCCACCTGATACTGCCATCAGGCATGATTATTCTGTGTTCAATATCCCCCATGGGATGGTCTGGTGTGAGCGACTGGAAATGGAGGAGAAGCCGGGATATGTCTTCCGGATGAATTTTTGGCTTAAAGGATGTTCCAAGAATATCTTCTGTTTTTACATCAAAGTATGTGCAATATGCCTCATTAGCAAAAACTGTGATTCCATCTGGTGTGAACCGGCAGATAAAATCTCTTTGCGTTTCTACGATATCACGATACTTTCGTTCACTCTCTTCAAGGGCCATATCAGCCTTTCGTTTATGAAACGCTGTTCTGACTTTATGAGCCAGTTCTGCAAATTGTGATTTAGGTTCCCCTCCCTTCTGCAGGTAAAAATCTGCACCATAATTAAGTGCAAGGATGACAACCTCTTCCCTGCCTCTGCCCGTGAATAAAATAAATGGGATCTCTCCATATTGGGATCTCACCTCCTGAAGAAATTCGAGTCCGTTCTTTTTTGGCATCTCATAATCGGAGATAATTACGTCAAAATGATCATGAGAGAGCAGAGTTAATCCCATATCTGCGGAATCAGCTAGTTCTACCTGGAAATCAGCAGTTCTTTCCAGAAATAATTTACCGATCTCCAAAAGTGATCTGTCATCATCAACATACAGGATGGAAATCATACTAGTGCGGGGGTTTTAAAAATCTTTTATTCAAAGACAAACCTATCGGAATTAGATAAGATAGTATTTAAGCATATCCTCAGCATTACAATGTTCAAATGGGAATAATAACCGATGATTTGTTTGCTCTTCCCTTCAATGGATCCATACATTATCATAGCTGGATGTTACTATTCAGCGATGTAAACCAACTCGAATGTTCCGAAAAATAAATTTTTATTCAAATCAAGGAAGTTCGAACTCTTGAGTGGTTGAAACGAGTTTAGGATTTTTTTTTCAGAATGATCAGGAATCCAGGGATCTCCAATCGCGATAGCACTCATTAGAAGTAATATCTCAACCATTCGAAAGAATGGGGTGAATGTTATTGAGGGAATTTTTTTGGCATTTAAAAAAGGATCATGGTTTTACCCATGAAGAACAGCATTGATCCGTCTGTTTTTCGGGCACACCATTTTTAAGCCAACACCTGGCTGAAGTCCCCTGAACTCCGGGTTTAACATATGTACATGCGACACATTGAGAATCCTGCTCACATGCCTGGACACAAAGTAATGGATCATCAGAAGAAAGATCAAACGAAGAATAATCTAGGCCAGGTAAATTAATATTTTCTTCAGGTTCATAATTACCCGTTACGTTTATCACGGCAGGCTCAATTATTGCAATTTCATTCATATCAACTGGCTCTGCTTCCTTAATAATACCCTCATTAATTACTGGGTATACAGGTTCATACGCTGGAAAAGGCAGAATTGTCGCCTTGAAATCTTTGGGAACGGTTGCAGGAGTTGGAGTTGGGGTTGCTTGTTCTCGTGCACAGCTACATTTTGCTTTTCCGACAACCGGTGAATCGTGGGGATCATCTCCTGCCACACGGTCAAGGTCAAGCTGAGTAATAAACGCCCCATCAAGACACCAGTCATTCTTTTGATGACTTAAATCAGGACCAACATCCATCCAGTACGTTGAGCCCCAAGTATCATAACCGGTTGGTTTTGAGCATTGGACCTGCCCGATAACAGGTGAATCCATAGGATCAGACCCAGCAGCAGCATCAAGATCAATTCCGGTGATATAACTTCCCTGAGGACACCAGGACCCGAGCATACTATGACTGCTTATCCCCTTTGTTTCAATCTGAAACCATTCGCTTTTTTCCCATTTGTGACTTTTTGCTCCTTTTATCTTACAGCACTTTGCCTGACCAATAACCGGAGTATCCATGTCGCTAAGAGAGCGATCCCCATCCAGATCCAATGCAGTGAGATAACTTCCTTCTGGACAATACTGGGATTTTCCATGACTGTTTATCCCTCCTGTCTCAATTGGTATCCATGAACAATCTGACCAACCCGGAGTAGGGATTCCATAAATCCAGTTATATGCGTATGATGTCGGACGATAGGTACTACTTGAACCTTGATTCCAGGATGCAACTCCTACCACATGACCTGCTTTGTTAATTATCGGACCTCCGGAATCTCCAGGACAGGAGTGTAATTGTGCATTTTTAAAACTGATTCCACCCCATCCACTTCCATCAACCGCAACTTCCATCTTCATTTTCCCCTTTGATGGAGATTTGCAATCAGTACCTGTGGCACCAAAACCAACTAATGTTAATTTTTCACCAACAAGTGGAATATTCCATGGATTCTCAACGGAAATAGGATTTACCAGGGCAACCGAAGATGCCGGCTGATCAAGTTCAATCACAGAATAATCCTCCCGAAGCCATCCCCTTTTTCCATATTCAGGGTGAATCCTGACGTCACCGGATATAGAAATATCCTGCCTGATATTTGGATTATTAACGGGTCTGACATCATGGAGAATAAATTGTGCACGATTCCCACAATTGTTCCCAAAATCGTCGCAAAAACAATGTCCTGCAGCCAGGACCAGATTATCAGTTATCAACGTCGCCGAGCAGCCACCAACAGTTCCCACCGCTTCAAGCTCTCCTTCGGGAACAGGGGAACCTTGTGATAATGCCTGCTCAATTTTTCCGATATTATCATCTGCAAATCCGGTATTTATACATAATAACACCGTAAAAATGCAAAAAAATATCAGAATAACACCTATTTTCATGCTTCACCTCTTTGATAATTTAAACTTCTATTATCACCACAATTACTGACCGCGAAATCTTTTTTTTACAATTTTCCTCAATTACATTCAAACGGTTTTCATCGATCCTGAAAACCAGAAAAACAAAATGGGCCTGATAAATCAAAAACAAACCTGAACCGTGAATCCTCCTCCATTATTCAGGGGTTAAATTAAAAAGATCTAATTTGACCCATGAGTTGTTAATAGGTATTTCATACCATAAGAGTATGCACAGCAAAATTGCCATGCATATGGTTTTTTACTGTATCATGTCAGACACAAGGTATTCGGATTTTTTGTTACACTCCGGTTATGGACTTTTAAAGTTCTGGGCGATAGATATATCAAAATCTGATATTTTATTATCCCTACTTATCATGTTCATGAAAATGATGAAGGTCAGGAGTATGGGAATGGGAATGAACAATTTTTTCATGTTCATGAGGATGAGCATGCACTACATCTTCCATACCCGGACTATGATGGACATGATGACCATCATCGTGACTGTGCCGGTGTTCATGCTGTATCGCGAGATGAATATGGCGATGACTATGCTGTTCGGTTGCAATAAGCCAGGCTCCAACAGCCATCAGCGGTAGACTCAGCAATAATTGCAGCCCCGGACTTTCACCCGGAAGCGGAAGGGAAAGAACAAGGCCAATAAAGGGAGCGGTCGCAAATAACGCCCCGGTCCGTGCTGACCCCAGAACTCTCATCGCCCTGATGACAAAGAAGATTGAAAATCCGTACCCAAGGCACCCGATAATCAGGGCGGCCGGAATAATTCCGACGGTTGGAAATGGCTCGCCTATGGCCTGACCTAGGCAGACACTAAAAATACCTGCAACTAACCCCTTGATCATAACAATCTGGGCAGGCTCTTTTCCGGATATGACCCGGGTAAAATTATTGTCAAGGCCCCAACACAAACATGCCAGGATGATAAGGATTGAACCAGGAGAAAGACCAAAAGTTCCGGAAGAGTCATACGATAACAAAAGTCCGCCGGATACCACTGCAATAATTGCACAAATTCCTCTTTTTCCGAGAGGTTCACGAAATCCGATAACCGCAATAAGAGTTGTGAACGCCAGCTCGGCATTAAGGAGCAGCGAAGCAGTTGACGCAGGAGTGGTAGTAAGGCCGACCATACAGAGGATTGGACCGATAACACTCCCAAAGACAATAACTCCCATAAGCCAGGGAAGATCAGTTCTCCGAATTGGAGACTCATTTTTCCCTTCCGGATTTGTGAGTCTCCGGATGATGAGCCCCCCAATCCCGGCTCCGACATACAGCAACCCGGCAAGAGTGACCGGCCCGATATTGAAAAGGAGAATTCTGGAAGCTGGAACTACTGCACCAAACAAAGCAGCAGCGAGAAGTGCCATCAGTATTGCATCCAGGTCAGAACGCTTCATGATTGATATTTGTTTTTCTGAAAGAAAAGACATTTGGCAGGGAATTAACAAGATTTTGAAAAAATGGAAGAGAAATGAAAATTATTTGGATCCTTGTGTGCAGATAATGTTACGAATTTTGAAATGTTATCATCCGGACGGGATGAACGGTTAGTTTATCCTAAGAACCTCTTAATGTGTCAAAACAAAAAAATAAAAAAAGTCTGTAGATCAGGGGAGAACAATGTTAAAGGAATTATCAAACACATCAAGCATGCCAACAAACGTATCAAATACCGCTGAATCTCCTGTTGTGGTGACACTTGCCGGAGTCACGGATGGATCTAGGGCAAGCTGTTCAAGGGTTTTTCTTGGCATCCTCACCGTCGCATCTGCAATAGATGAACTCACATCCACATAGTAAACAAGAACATTATTCTTTACCTGGAGTAAAGCCTGATCACCGGTATCTGAGAGAAACAGATTAATCTGGAAGTCCTGACCTACTGCTTTTTCTCCATTTACCCTGACGGATATGTAGTCAAGTAACTGACTCATGGTCATAGCAGACATGATGTCTTCAGATATTCCGCTGGCTATCATTTTCTGTGGTTCGGCACTTCGAAGGTCTCGGGCAGCCATCAGATATGCATTCCTTGCAGTTCCGGATACAGACTGGTATCCAAGTTGTTCAAGAGCTGCAGCTTCCATCTCCCGGGCAGCCATGTTGGTAGGATCAGCAAAGACAAGATAATGTGCAATGGAGGCTACCAGTTGATATTCGCCTGCATCGTAGTCATTTTGGAGCTGTCGCAGAGCTGCATCGGCACCACCCATGTATTCAGTCAGGACCTGGGCGTATTCCTCCGGAGGAACCCGATTTAAGTTAATCGGATTTGCATCATAAAATCCGAGGTATTTCTGGTATGTGGCTTTTACTCCCATGTAGATCTGTCCATAAAATCCATAGGTATACCAGTACTCTTTGAGTGATTCAGGAACCTCAATCATGTTTGCAATCTCATCCATGGTATACCCCTTGTTCATGAGATTCAGTGTCTGATCATTGACATATTTGTACAAATCACGCTGATTTTCAAGGATTTCTCTGACCTTATCATTGCCATATCGTGGCCAGTGGTGAGAACTGAGCATGACCTCTGCCTTGTCTCCATATAACTCGAGAACTTCTTTTAACGCATTTGACCAGGCAAGCGGATCTCTGACCTGTGCTCCCCGCAGAGTCAGAATGTTATGGAATGTTGCAGTACAGTCTTCAGCAACCAAAAGTGCATTCTTTTGAGGGAACCAGATATCAAGTTCCACCGGAGCTTCCGTGTTTGCGGTCAGATGGAATTCCATGTGAACACCGTCAACGGTTACCTGCTGTCCGGTATGGGTGATATCAAGAGTCGGAGGAATCAATGATATCGTACCAATAGAAGGAGTTTTTCCAAGACCAATGTCAACATTCCCTTTGGCATCCTTTGGAAGCTGAGTTCCGTACTGATATGTTGCCCTCCGGAACATTGCATTTCCGGCATAGACATTCTCACTCAGTGCATGTTCCATAAAATGTTCCGGAGCGATTACCTCAACCCAGCCTGCATCAACATCCTCCTGGGTAGTTACTCCTTTCACTCCCTGGTAGTGATCTACATGAGGATGTGTGTAAATGACTGCTTTTACCGGATAATCTCCAATGGTCTGATTCACAGTATCCATCGCTGCTTTTGCAGTTTCAACCGTGACCATCGGGTCCACAACAATCCACCCGGTTTCTCCTTTTACAAGGGTCATAGAGGTGACATCATATCCCCTGACCTGGTAAATCCCGTCAGTAACATTATACAGCCCATTGATGTTGTTGAGCTGTGCCTGCCTGTAGAGGAGGGGATTTATGGTATTCGGACATGTAGGTTCTTCTAAAAATTCATATGCCGACATGTTCCAGGAATCAACACCCGGATAGGCCGAGGGAATAACCAGGGGATCATCGGTGGCCATAAATCCCCGGTTAGCGAAATCAAAGTCTTCGTCGTTATTCTCCCATGCAGGAGTGTTATTTAACTCTGCATTCACTGCAATCGTATAATCTGTAGCATCATTCCGATCATCTGCACATGCTATCCCACAGAGGAATACCAGACAGAGCAAAACAAGGATTACCCATCTCTTTTTCATGCGTCAACATGAGTTGTAGTTATTTATTTGTACTTAAATCAGTCGATTTGAACTGGTGAAATTATCGTTACCCATATAACCACATATTCAACAAAATTTACCCTGATAAGCGCAAAAGATCTATTATTCCACTTAATTTTTATGCCTAAACATTAACGGGGATTAATAACGATCATATATAAATATCTGCATATGCATGATACTTCATCATAGGAGGTATCCTATGAACCTGCTAGACTTAACAAAACTAGGACCAAGGGAGACATCTCCCGGAACATTTCATTTTGGCCTTTTATTACCGGATATCTCACCAGATACAGGAAATCATCTTTTTTTGAAGATCATCCATGAATCTGATCAATTCCTTCAGAAAATCTCTCCAAAACTCTTTCCACTCGATCATTCAATCGATTCCTCGTATGGAGATTACTGGTCATCGACGATATCAATTAAACCTGAAAAAGGGTCATCACCGGAATCTGCCTGGGGCAGTAAAGGGAAATATGTGTACCGTTATTTTTTGAAAAATGATGAAAAAAATATCGAGATAGACTGGATTATCGATCCTTTTGCCCGGGAATTTGGGACCGGAAAATTATCTGCAGTCACCATGGGGTATTCTGATCATGAATGGGATGAATCAGAAAAAACCTGGAAAACTCCGGAGTTATCTGATCTTGTTGTGTATGAGCTCATGATAAGTGAATTTGCCGGCAGCATTCAAAGAGCGATAAAGCGTCTTGATTATCTTGCAGATCTTGGGATCACGTGTATTGAAATTATGCCGGTTTCCAATTCGCTGGAATCCATTGACTGGGGTTTTTCACCAGTTGGGTATTTTGGTGTCGATGAGCGGTTTGGAAAAAGAAAAAAGTTTCAATGGTTTGTCAACGAAGCACACAAACGGGGGATAGCCATCATTATTGATTCTGTGTATGCACATACCGATGCCCAGTTTCCATATGTCTCGGTATATCGGCAGTTAAAGATGAATAAATACCCGATAAACGGCCCATTTGCTAAAGATGAGTTTGGTGAAAGCACAGATTTTCATAAAAAATTGACCAGGGATTATTTTTTTTCCGTGAATATGTTCTGGCTGGAGAAATTCCATGTTGATGGGTTCAGGTATGATTATGTCCCAGGATATTATGATGGTCCGACTGGTGAAGGATATGCCAACCTGGTATATAGCACCTACAAAGCAGTAAAATCCTATCACAATACCAAAGGTTACTGGCAACGGTTTTTTAATGGTTCTGACTTCAATTTTATTCAATGTGCAGAACAACTTGAAAAACCTAAAGAAATCCTTGAAAAAACATATACCAATAGTACCTGGCAGGATAGTATTCTCTATTCAGGATCAGAAGTAGCAAAAGGGAGATCAGAGTTTCTCACGAGTTTTGGATTATCTCTTGGTCTGGATGGTTTTTGTGAACAGGTATCAGTAAATGATGATGAGATCAAGAAATCAGCAATCCAGTACTTGGAAAATCATGATCATGCAAGGTTTATCTGTAACTTCGGACTTTCCAGCGATTATGATAATCAACTGTTATGGGAAGGAAACAGAGAGCACTGGTTTAAACTGCAACCCTATCTTATTGCCCTTTTTACCGCGAAGGGCATTCCTTTTCTGTGGCAGGGGCAGGAGTTTGGTGAGAATTACTATATTCCCGATAAAGGGTGGGGACGTGTGAAATTATTCAGACCTGTTCGGTGGGATTATTTCTATTCTCATGAAGGAAAGAACCTCATAGCACTTGTACGGAAATTAATCCAGATTCGGAAGAATAACATTCAGTTCAGAAAAGGGGATTTTTATTTTTACAATCATCATGATTATTACCAGTCTCACCAGGTAATTCTCTTTTCAAGACGATACCAGGATAAATTTAGTTGTATTGCACTAAATTTTGGAAGTGTCAGCGAGACTGTTCCCTTCTGGTTCCCTATTGACGGGAATTATCATGAAGAACTGGAAGGCAAGGATAATCGCTCTGGAATAAATTCAAAAGATAAAACAATGCTTACAATTCCGAGCAATTACGGCAGGATCTGGACATCTGAATAACTACTACCTTGTTTTTCTCTTATCTCCGGTAATTTTATAAAAAACTGATGAAGTTTTATATAGGAAGTCTTCTTGGAGATAAAGCAGAGAAGCTTTTCGAGAGTATCGTTCTTGACGGACTCCCGATTGACGTGAATAAAAAAGTAAATGAAGGAATTTTTGATATCGGGATTGTTTCCCTGCCCTTCTCCCGGGCATCCAGGGACCAGAATGTTACCCTCTGCTGGCCAGAAGAGGGTGCTTTTGCCCTCCCACAAGTTCTGATTCAGAAAAACGGGGCCAGCGAGGAAGCACTGAGGGTTAGTAATTATCTCCTCTCGGAGGATGCCCAGAAATTCATCTCCGATGTAGGCGTTATGATTCCGGTAAATCCCGTTGTTCCTCTGCCCCGTGAAGTAGAAGAGAACAACATGTCATTATACTGGAAAGGATGGGACTGGTTTATATCCGGGATAAATACAGTATAACCTGCAGTGTTCAATAATCTTTTTTTTTTATTTTCTTCATCAATAACAGAAGTAAAATTTTATACAGGTGCAAAAATTGAACCCAAAGATGTAACATATATCCAAACTAAGATGAAAATCAATGTCTCAGTCACCGGATAGTAAAAACTCCAGTAGTTCAAAGATTACCTGGAAATGCACGGTATGCGGTTTTCTTTTTCAGGGAGAAAAACCCCCGAAAGGATGTCCTCATTGTCATAGTCCGACAGGTGAATTCATCCCGGCACATACTGACCCATTAACCTATCCAAAAGAGGAATTTGACGTACTTCTCATAAACGGGAGTTCCCACCGGGCGGGAAATACGGGAATAATGACCGATATCGCAGAAGAAGTCCTAAAGGAAAGAAATATTTCGTACCGAAGGTTTAATCTGAATGAATATACCATCGATCATTGCTGGTGCTGCTATGCGGTCAGGGCACAGTCCTGCGATTATCCATGTCGCAATAAGGACGATGATATGCATGTATTTCATCAGATGCTGGCAAACACACGGGCAGTTATTATCGCTTCACCCATCAACTGGAACAGCATGTCAGCCAGGCTGAAGACGTTTCTTGACCGGACAACCTGTATGCAAAACCTCTACCATCTGCAAAAACCCGGACTGACACATGGGAAGATAGTAGGAATCCTGGTCTGTGGTCATGAAGATGGGGGCATTAAGACTGCCATGGACATTTTTCTAAATTTTCAACAGTTGGGATACATCCTTGCTCCGTTTGGTATTGCGTACCGGACCCATGGTGCCGAGTATACCAGTAATGTGGATCGGGAGTTTTTTACTAACGATGAGTTATTCCGTACATATACCCGGGGTGTTGTAAGCAATGTTGTGGAAATGATGAACCTGAATGTTGAGGGGATACTAAAAGAGAAAATCATCCCGGTATCTGAATAATTTTTTCTTTTTCAATTCTCCTGCCTGCACGAATGATTGTAAAGATCAGGAAAAACGACCAGAGATCTGAAATATTCGCAGAATAACCTGCATAGTTCATTCATCTACCTTTTCATTTTCACCAGTATTTTCTTCATCTTCAAAGCAACACAGTTCTTCAATGGTTACATTGAAGAGTTTCGCCATTTTGTATGCCACATCAATCGAAGGATTGTATTTTCCTCCTTCAATCGAGTTTACCGTCTTCCTGGTGACCGATATCTTCCGGGCTAACTCTTCCTGAGTCAGGTTATGAATTGCTCGGTAAATTCGTATATTATTCTTCATCAGGTTCCAGGTTCCATTTTTTTATAATAGTAGAATGAAAATGCAACAAAAAGACCTGCAATGAGAATTGTCATAATACCAAATGCAAGACCCATGAACATCGGTCCATCTCTTACCCGGTACCCAAGCCCGAATAACCGTTCAAGAGAGAACAGTTCATCTCCTGAAATATAGTTCATATCCTGGATAAACACATTGTCATCATACACTGGATTACCATGTGGGTAAAAAACCATGAACCCGATTCTGGCAGATCCATTATCATATATGCCAATTCCAGAACCAAGACCACTATTGCCGAAATAAAACATAAACGTGGTTGCAAACAATATCGCACCAAGCACTATAATAATTTCAAGAGTCCGGATCGCCGCTTTTCCACTGATTGCTTCAGATAAATCATCAGTCATTACCTCATTAATCCGCCGGTGAAATACAAATGCCCCGATTATCGCAAAAATCACCACAAAAGTGATAATAAGCAGATTTCCCATTGCAATCCCAAGACCAAGACCCAGGATAATACTCAAACAGATTCCGGCCAGACACAGGTAATATGTCATTCTGTTGATCCCTGCCATATGTAACACATGTTACTCTTTTAGAGTAAATAGTTTCTCATTACACAGGTAATCTTTCTCAAACCAGTGGAATCCTATCATACATCAGAATACCATTCAAAGAGAAAAAATGAAACCCCATAATCAAAGGAAAAAAAAGAATATCGCCAACGTCCGGATATTGGTTTTTACGTAAAACCATATATTACTAATATATAGTTTTAGAACAATCCATATAATACCAATATATGGATCCATTATCACATCACAACCTTGAAACCGTCCTGATAAACCAGGTTCAGCGGTTTAAAAATTCCAACCCGGGGATACAAAGGAGAATTGACTTTTCACAGTATGTGAACCACCCACAAATAATTGTAATTACCGGGGTTCGAAGATGTGGGAAATCCACCCTGCTCAGACAACTTGCTGACTTTTTTCCATCGTATTTGTATGTTAATCTGGATGATGAAAGATTTGCAGGGAGCGGGATTCATCATCTAACTGAAATAATGACAATATTTGAAGAGAATAATCCCGGAGTGCGAACCATTTTTCTTGACGAGATTCAAAACATTCCAGAATGGGAACGTTTTGTAAGGAGAATACATGATGATGGATATCAGATTTTTCTTACCGGATCGAATGCGCAACTCCTGAGTTCTGAACTTGGAACCCGCCTTACCGGTAGGTATATTACAATATCACTCTGGCCATTCAGATTTGATGAATATTGTAATTGTGTGGGAATATCAGAATTTCCACGGGGAACACAGGCTGAAGCAGAAGTGCAACTATTATTTGTAAAATACCTGGAAGAAGGGGGATTCCCCGGTTTTCTGCAATACCAGGACCCGGAGATATTACATCAGATCTTTGAAGACATTATCTATCGGGACATAATTGTTCGGCATGGAATTCGTGAAATTCTTCCGTTCCGTGAATTGTGCAGGTACATCTATTCAAATCTGACCCGCGAGGCATCATATCAATCACTGGCAAAATCTATCGGGGTAAAAAATGCGATGACTATCCGATCATGGGTTGGATATCTTCAGGATTCATTTCTCATATCTGAATGTTTTAAGTTTGATTATTCACTCCGACGTCAGCATGCATACCACAAAAAAATGTATGGGATTGATACCGGCCTTCGGAACACTGTATCATTCAGGTTTTCAGGCGATACCGGAATGTTATTTGAACAGGCTGTCTGGATGGAATATAAAAGTCGTGGGTACGAACTGTTCTGGTTTAAAGCAGAAGGTGAATGCGATTTCTTAATTTTTGACCAGGGAAAAATAACTAATTGTATTCAGGCATGTACTGAGCTCACTATGGAAAACCAGGAAAGAGAGATATCCGGATTGGTGGAGGCCATGAAAGAAACACGGTGTAATGATGGAGTAATACTTACACTCAGGCAATATCAGGACATGGTTATTGAGGGAATACCGATAAAAATACGCCCGTTTTGGAATGTAGTACTTGCTGACAGCCCATTAATCCGGAAGGCAAAGTGGTAATCCAACGACAGGAGACATAATTCCCGAAGCCGGAGCAGCCAGTATGATTTACGCTCTGCCTCTCAAATGAGGATTTATGGAAGAGATTCATCTTCTTCATTGTTATTTTCTTCATCTTCAAAACAAAACAGTTCTTCAATAGTCACATTGAAGAGTTTTGCCATTTTATACGCTACATCAATCGAAGGATTATATTTTCCTCCTTCAATTGAATTTACCGTCTTCCTGGTGACCGATATCTTCCGGGCTAATTCTTCCTGTGTCAGATTATGAATTGCCCGGTAAATTCGAATATTATTCTTCATCAGGTTTCAGGATCCATTTTTTTATTATAATAGTATGAAAATGCTGCAAAAAGACCCGCAGTGAGAATGGTCATTATCCCGAATGCAAGTCCCATGAACATCGGTCCATCTCTCACCCGGTATCCTAGCCCGAATAATCGTTCAAGTGAGAATAATTCATCTCCGGATATATTATTCATCTCCTGGATGAACACACGTTCATCATACACCGGATGAAAATCCGGATACCAGACCGAAAAATGAATCGTGGCCGATCCATTATCAAATGTGTGAATCCCGGAACCGAGCCCTCCCCCGGTGCCCCAATAAAGCATCATAGTACTGGCAAACAATATCGCACCAAGCACCGTAAGAATTTCAAGAGTCCTTATCGCCGCTTTCCCGCTGATTGCTTCAGATAAATCATCGGTCATGACTTCATTAATCCGCCGATGAAATACATATGCTCCGATCATTGCAATAATCACCACAAGAGTAATTACAAGCAGACTTCCCATTGCAATCCCAAGCCCTAAACCCAGAATGATTCCCAAACAGATTCCGGCCAGACACAGGTAATATGTCATTCTGTTGATCCCTGCCATATGTAACATATGTTACTCTTTTAGAGTAAATAGTTTCCCACGTGTGATGGAGACTATCTTCTGGATGTGTTATAACCGATGAACCCATCTGAAAAAAGATTAATGGTGATGATAACAGAAAAAGCGTCTGTCAAACAGGTAAAACAACAGAAGAAGCAGTATCATAAGCAGGGAGAAGACAAAAGCATCTCCGATGAGATTGTCCGGATTAAGGCCCCGGACCATCTCCGGATCAGGAATGTAGGCATGGGTTGACATAGGGCACCTTGTGTTGAATTATGTACGGTGATAACAAAAAACTATCTCAACCTCTGGGATCTTCCATGGATTGTTAAATGAGTAATGAATAAGGGGAGGTTTTTTGCAAAAGTATTTGAATTAAGCATTGTTTTTACCGTTTACTTACCTGGATATCGATCGAATTCAGAAACTTCTTCGATATACGATTCCCACCCCTGCCAATTCTCCAACCTGCCATTATATGCAATCATATCATGTATTGGGATGCCGCTCAGAGCTGGCCAGCACCCCTGCTTGCTCAGGTAATTTTGCATATCTTCATGCATCAACAGGTCGGCAATAATTTTCAGCTTCTCGTCAGCACCTTTTTTCCATACAATAACCTGAGGCAAGAGAACAAATCCTTCTTTTGGAGGATTGATTGCAATTCCTCTTCCTTCCGCCATCATTGCAAATGAAAAATTCGTAATACCAATGTCATATTCTCCTGATATAACTGATTTGATAACGCTCGGCGGACTGCCTTCATATACTGCTCGTTCCTCAAATTCTGGAAACTTATCTGGAAATTCATGCTTGAGATAGGCTCCCACCGCTCTGCTTAAAGGCTTATCCCGGTTAGGTAAAATGACTTTAAATTTTTTATTGAAAAGATCACTCCATGAGTGCTTCAATTCATTCTCCTGTATTTTTTTGGTATTATAAAACATAACCATAGGGACTACAAAAAGCGGATAGAACAGTCCATGAGGATCGGTCAGCATTTGTAACTCTTCTCTTACGGGATGTTCACTAGCAAACTGGCCCGCAACATTAGAAAACAAACCACTCTCAACTCTGTTACCTAAAGATGCAAACTCCGGAACATGAGTAATCATCAGATCAGGAAGAATTCCTTTTTTAATCGATGAACCAAGCCACTCTTCACTGCAATTCGAACAGTATTCAATATCATGAGGCGTATACAGGGAAATTTTATCGCCGATCCTTTTTTCCAGATCCGGAAGATTATTTTTTAAATAATCCAGCATGTGACCTCGTAAATTTACCGGGGTGTGAATCATAATACGTATCATACTAACATGTTCCTCGTTTTTCTGTCTTTTTTCAAATCGAATTTTCATTAAGCGTCTTTTAAAACCGCAACTCAGGTTTTAGGAAGTCATCTTTCAAAGCGAAAATTTTTAGCTTTTACAATTAACATAACAATTCATCTCCGATCTCAAGTAGTTGACCATTCCGAAGAGATTCCCGATACTTCATCAAAATATTGTCAATTTCAGTGAGCCGGAGCAACCCTTTTTTTTCATTTGATGTAGTGTTAATAACCTTTTTAATTCCCCCATTTTTGACAACAATTCGTTTATTCCCCATCAATGCAAGGAGGGGATCATGTGTCGCGATAAGGACAATCTTATTTTGTCCGATAAGCAACTCCAAAGCTTTTTTTCTGTTAATACCAGCATTTTCAATCTCATCAATCAAAACAATAGGAGATGTACTTAAAAAGGCAGTATCGGCCACCATCAATGCTCTGGATTGTCCACCGCTTAAGGATGTAAGCGGAGTATTCATGTCAAATCTTTCACCGGAAAGCTGATTTGCATGAAATACGATCTCCTGTGTTTTTATTTCAGAATTATCGATCAATCTGCTTTGAGCATGAAGTGTTATAAATTCTCCAACACTAACATCCATGACAAAATTCATATTCTGAGATAATTGAGCCACCAGTTTGTGTTCAACCGAAAAACGCCAATCTCTTGGTGGAACTGACCCATTTATCAAGATTTGTCTACGAGTGGGTGTATCCCTTTGGGCCATCCATTCGATATCAGCGAGAAGTCTGCTTTTGCCAGACCCGGTAGGACCCACAATACAGATTATTTCTCCGATGCAAATCTTCAAATCAATCTCTTCTGGTTTTTCAGATTTATTTCTTCCACCCAAAATGGTAATATCACGGATATTGAAAGCAGGTTCTTCTCTGATAGCCTTCATCCGGTCCATAAACGAACGGAATCGCTTTAGTAAATCCTCCTGATTCAGGCCCATATCTTCCAGAAATACGTAACCAAGTGAGTTGATATAGTCTCTTATCGAGATTTTTACATCATCAATTGGCAGACCATTAATGTTGAAAAACTCTTTGGAATAGGGATATTTATCTAACAAGTCTTTTATCGTCAATTCTTCCAATAAATCAGATTCATTCATTAAATATCCTCTTTTAATCCAATTTCATCTTTCTTACATTTCCCATCTGTTTATTAAGCCCAATCACCGTTTCACCAAGACAATATGAACAAAGAGCGGATGGCATGCTTATCCTCAGTTCCTTTCCGACCAATGTTTCAATCTCTGTGGCTGTCTCTATGAGTGTCGCTAACTCACCAGCTCCCTGGCCTGTAAGTCCATTCACATGCAAAATAATCCCATCTGGATTGGCCTGTCTGATTTTTAATGCAAAGATTTCTCTTTCTGCCTGTGAAACAATATCTCCCTTGGTGATAACAACAATATCCGCCATTTTGAGCATTGGACCGATTTTTTTGGGCGTATTTATCCCCATCAGGTTATCAATGACACATACGGCAGTACAACCTTTGATATGGGGTGAACAGCGATTGCACAGGCCTGCACTTTCACTTATTAAAATATCATAGGACTGCCCGATAGCCCAATTAAGACAATCATCGATGTTACTTACAAAAAAGTGATCCGGACACATGCTCCCGGATAGACCAACTCTACTGTCAATATTCTGTGCAGCATACAGGTTATCGTCATCGGTTACTAAGCAGTCAAATTTCAAGACTCCGATTTTTAAATGCCTGTCTTTTAATTCTCCTATAGATTTTATAATAACCGATGTTTTCCCAGATGAAGGCGGTCCGGAAACCGTAATTAATTTCATGATTTTTCCTCCCGAATCATAGTAATTCAAATCTCCTGATTATCAGGGACATCTTTCATCATCGATATACTAGACCTTACTACATTTTTAATAAACAGGAAAAACTTAGTCAAACTGAAGAAGAACATGAACTTTTTTATCATTCATTTTCTGATAACGTACCCAGAAAAAATCCAAAAAAGGTGTCAGAGATCTTCTGATACCTCTCCGTTACAAACCAGAAGAAGAAATGATAGTGTTCACTTCATCATCGGTCAGGTAATAATGGAAGAATTTCGAGTAAAACTCCTTGATGTATGCAGGAAGATCAATATCGGTGAAGAGATCCGGATAAAGAACCTTTGCCAGCCATGGAATTCCGATAATTCTGTTTACACCCGGAGGGCGGTCAATCCAGCCAAATGGCTGATTTGGAATCAGGTAAACTCTCTTGTTCTTAACTGCATCGATGTCCTGCCAGTTTGGATCGGTATAAATTGAATCATAGAATTTGCTATCACCGGCAAGAATAAGCTCCGGATTCCAGGAGACTACCGATTCAAGAGAAACCGGAGACATCCCACCCTGTCCTTTTGCAGGAACGGTTGCAACATTCTCACCACCACAAAGGGTTATGAGCTGGGCACATGCTGTTCCTGCAGGATCAGTCTTTAACCCATCCGGACCCTCAGCATAATAAACCCTGACTCTCTCTTCGGTTGGGATCTTTTTCACCGTTGAATTTACTTTTTGAAAGAGCTCGTCATAATATCTGATGAGATCCGCTGCCTGCTCTTCTTTACCAAAGAGTTGACCGAGAAACTCAATTTCAGAGCTGTATGATAAGACATCAGTCGCATCAGAAACGGCAACGACTGGAATTGGATAGAGTTTCTGTTCCAAATCCTCAATCTTGGTGTTAGGGTTTATTCCGGGAGCAAAGGCAAAGAGAATAATATCCGGATTCATTGAGAGGAATGTTTCATAATTCAGCGTATTTCCGGCCTGCTGACCACCTACATTTGGAAGAGATTTGTATTTCGCATCCATGTATTTCGTCTTAGAAAAGTCCCAATTCGTTCCAATCAGAACATCCGGAGAGAGCATATATGTCGCAAACGTAATCGGAGGATTGGTTCCCAGTACCGTGTTTATTTCAGTTGGAATAGTGACCTCTCTGCCACACATATCCGTGATGGTCCTCGTATCATCAGCAAAAACACAGGGACCTGCACAAATCCCCATTAACAGGATAAGTAAAAATCCTTTCAACCATATTTGTTTCATGAAATTACCCCATTGAGATTAAAATTAAATAAAATGTTTAAACTTTAACCTTCAAACAAATTTTTGAATTTTCCCATTAATAAAATTTTATTTTCATCATTATGTAATGATAAATGACTTACAATTCGAACTAATTATTGATTCAAACTTATCAACCGGGATCTCATAAAAAATAGGATATTCTTTGTTCAATTGTAAAAATATTAATATAAAGGAAAATTTTTCAGAGATCTAATAATTTACACACAAATATCTGTCTGAACGAAAAAATGATAGGATCCCATAGAGATCCTGCTGAAAATAAAAATTCACATATGTGTCTAAAAACGGATTTTTTGAGAGATTCAAAAAAAACAGCGCAGAAAAAATGATTGTTTTGATCTGACAGGGAAATGGTAAGGATACTTACAAGAATAACATAAAGGGAAGGATTAAAAAAGGTGAAAAAAAGTAAAAAGATGGGGAGGCTACTGAGATTTATCCGGAGACCACCACATAACCACGGCATGGTTTGTCTCGGTAAAAAACCCATCTTCAGGAATTTCCTTTTCAATCATTTCCATTATCCGTTTTGCAACCTCATTGTCAACTTCTTTAAACCGCCCGATAAAACCGGCAGTCATACGAAGTCTCTCCTGTGGTGAGGTGGAATTTGTAAATGAATAATGATCAACCTTGCATAACCGGCCCCATTCCCGGACAATCACATAGGCAAAATAATCTGCATCAGGTTCGAATTCTCCCCGGTATGGCACTCCGACAATCTCTTCGTATACCTTTTTCACAAAATTGGATCTTCCCGCAGGCTGGATAATAACACAATATTTCCGGGCAGCATTCTCCATCCGTATGATATGTTCTTTCAGGTCAGGAATCATCCAGAGAAAATGGGAACAGACAACAAGATCATACGAATCAGCAAGTTCTGAATCGTTCATCTTTGTCCAGTCGGCCTGGATTATCTTCACATTTGAACATCCGCTATCATCAAGGTTTTTCTGCAGATGTGCAATATTTTGCGGATTAGTATCGATACAGGTAATTGACCGGACTTTTTTTGAGAGCGGAATGGTAAGTGTCCCAGGGCCAGGTCCGATTTCAAGGACATCCATAGAATTGTCCAGTATTGAGTCGATTATTTCAACCGGTTTTCTACCAAACTCATAATCATTTGTTTGAACCCGTTTTGAAAAGTCACCTGCAGAACTTTTGAAATAATCCGGGTCAAAAGTCACTTTTGACCTGCCTGCCCGCTCACTCCGGATAGCCTGCCTTGCATCTTCCCAATTTATTGAATACTTTAAATCGCGATTACTCATCACCCATAATTTCTACTCATGAGAGAAAAATTTAACTATTTGTTAATGTAACGTATTTTTTGTTTACCTTACAAAAACCTAAATCCCGGTTAATTTGTCCGGACTCTTTTATCCGGTTTGCCGTTCACTATGGTTTTTCATACGATGTCTGTAATGTCAGATCGCCTCATGAAAAAGGAACCGATGAGGAAAGTTTAGGGCATATTCGTTCCGAGGCATTTAGTGAACGGAATTTGTTCGAGTCATTTACAGAAGCCCAAGACTGGCTCATCGAATCCCTACACCGAATCAACCAAAACCATGTCTATCGCCGTGAATTACCTCCAGAAGAAGGAATGGTACGAGAACAGGAAAAAATGAAACCATTACCCACACTGGAGGGGTGAGTGTAAGGGAGGGGAGCGAAGCCTCCCTTCCTTATCTTTATGTTAGCGATTCTTTTTTCTATTAGGAATATGACATTCAACTTAGGGCTGGTCAAAAAGTAATGGTCCTACCTGGTCAATATTGAATGGTAAAAAACAAGGTGTGAGATTAGAGATTACAAGACATCTGACGAAGTTATTTCCCCTTCTGATACAGCCATGCAGAACCAGATCTATGCCTTTGGAATGAAAATTCTTGGAAAACCGGTTTTTTGGATCGATTGCATATGTCGAGGATGCCAAGGTTGATCTGGTCCCGGTCTGCCCGGAAGAAGTTGACCGTGTCCGGGGAATTGTTAAAGGAATAA
This sequence comes from Methanomicrobiales archaeon, assembly GCA_012729535.1. Classification (GTDB taxonomy): domain Archaea; phylum Halobacteriota; class Methanomicrobia; order Methanomicrobiales; family Methanospirillaceae; genus Methanospirillum. Next base: position 28,051 of record JAAYCY010000020.1, read on the forward strand.
TTGATGAGATAACCAAAGGAAAGATTCCGGCAAGGCCCGGGAAGCAGTGTGAGCGGTGTGATTATTTCCAGTTGTGCCGGTATCGGTGAAATAATTATTACTTATTTGGTCAATTTTTTAAATTTCGTTTGACAAATCTGTCCAATTCAGGGAGGTCATGCTCAATAATGATCCAAATTCTTGGTATATTGATCTCTGTATATTGATGAACCAAAATGTTTCGAAGTCCGGAAATATCCTGCCAGGGAATTTTTTGGTTCGGTTGTTTTAATCTCATCAGATAATCTTTGAGTTGATTCTGTAAGAATCTGTAATTTCCTGACTACTGCATCCTGAGTTTTTTCGTCAGACAGGAAAAAATCATACCCTTCCTGGGTATATTCCAGAATTTTTTCGATGTATTCATTCATGAGGGTAAGATAATACCGGTCATCTTTCATAATGGAATTGCCTCCTGCATAATGGCATCCTTAATATACCAATGAAGACAAGCCGGTTCTACAAGATCAACCTTTATATTCAGGAGTTCTTCCAATTCACGGATAAGTGCTGCCTGTTCGAGAAGACTTTTGTCTGGGTCAATATCAGCAAGGAGATCAAGATCACTATCCGGTTTTTGTTCTCCCCTGATAAATGAACCGAAAATCCTGATATTATGTGCTCCATGAGATAGTGCAATTGCGACTATTTTATCCCGGACAGCCTGAATATCTGCTAATTCCTTTACTCTCTGAATATCTGCCATGGTATTATGTGATGGTTAAAGAAAAATACTAGTATTTCTTATTCGATCGTTTCCTTTTTTCCTGGATAGTTATGATGGATTATATCCCTTTTATACTCTTTATGGTTTCTTATAGTAAAACCATCTGATTCGAATCAATCAGTTTATTAATCCTGAAAAATTATCGGGTTCATCCTTATCAGTTGTGAATGAAAAATAATAAAAATTAAGGACCAAAGAATAATGAATTACCTAATTTACCATTTACCGGAACGGTAATGTCACCCTTTACTACCTGACTTTGTGAGAGATTATTCCTTGCCCATAAGGATACGGTGTACATTCCCGGATTGGAATACGTGTGGTCGACTGAGTTTCCGGAACCGCTCGTTCCATCACCGAAGTCCCATTTCCACATTTCCGATCTACCCCATGATTCATCTTTGAAATGGACTGAATTTCCGTTGATATGCGTAGCGGAAAATGCTGCAATTACAACGCCCGGAAGTGGTTCATTATTAACTGGTATAACACAAGAATTCATCTCACAGATCGGTTCATTTATCATAAACGCTTGATTCGGGGTGGAAAAAGGGAGATTGATGGAAAGATACTCTATCTATTTGAAGATAAAGATCTGGAACTTGAGGAGAACAAGACACTTTTTGAACTTAAGTTCTTCTGGAATGTCCATTTGACAAAACGTCTAATTCCATCATAAAAGGGCTTTCGGAGGAATCTTTTCTTTGGAGAAGAAAGGAGATATTTGGGGAGATTTCAGGGTGACTCTGAAGAGAGCGTTCAGACCACCTGAATAGTTACAATTTATTTACAATTATACCGGAAGACCCGAACTCACCTGTTCTTCTGACACAGAAAATGTATCGCCGGTTATCGTATTGCGATACGGCCCGGTTACCGTTACTGCTCCGACGGTTGTATCTGTCGGATATGGGACGGTAAATATCCCGTTCACACTGGTTGTCAGGTAGACAAATTCACGACCTGTGTTGGTCCTGACTGGTAATTCAAGCATCCCTTCTCCGGGAATTTTTGCTCCCTTAACATACTCAAATATCTTGACATACCGGAGATCAGGCATATCTGCAGGGGTGGTCCTAGTATCTGACTCATATATCAGACGGTAATGCTGAAGGGAACTGACCGGACTTACCGGATCAGTATAAACAAAATTTGCCAGGATAACACCATACCCGGGATTTGTGGAGGCATTGAATGATTCCACCCTTTTTCTTCCATCCATGTAACTTGTTTTATTCGCTTCAATGATAACCGGTATGGAAATTCCTGATTTTTCTGGCTTCATGTATGTAAAGAAATACACCTCACCGGGCTCAACATAAGAACCATCAAAGTTATGCAGTCTCGATACCATGGAATGATAATAGTCATCGGTGAGTATTGAATAATTCACACCGGTCTTTCCATCCTGATTTGGAAACAGGAATTGTTTTTGGTACGGATCTATTCCGACTTCCGGATTATCCCAGATTGAAATCGCATTCAGGTATCCGGTGTCCATATCAATATCAGTAATGACATACCGGGTGTTCAGATTGTCCAGTATCTGGTCTGCTTCACTCTCATTTTGGGCAAGTAAAAACCGGGCAGAACCATTCGGCCCGTCCACTCCATATTGGAAAGGATTCGCATTTGGTATCCGTTTACCAAGGAGCGTAATGATATGACCATAATCCCACCATGACATCACCCCGTACGCATTATCCGGATAGGTGAAGTTTTCTTTCTCATATATGGCTAAATAATCAATTCCCGGATCAGGAGTATTTTTTTCAAGCCATTCGGTAGCCATTCTCCAGTCCTGATTGAGCCGGTATCCTCCGGACTTTAGATCCATACCAATCGCAGCAAATGAAAAAAGCAGAACTGATAATAATACAAACCCGAGGAAGATGTATGAAAAAGCCTGCACTCGAGAAAAATCACCCTGATTTCGAGTTGAGGAGTGTTTTCCTTTTCCTTTTTCTAATTTTTTCTTTGTATCCGGTGTCTTCTGTTCACCTGCATCCGGATTTTCCGGTTTTGCCGCACCGGGTAATTTTATCAGATCAAGAGCAAATCCAACCGCAATACCTCCGAGAATTGCAACCGGAACGGCCAGATAATATTCGTACCTGATGTGCTGACTGGTTGCATACAGGATTACTATGGACCAGAGAAGGGTAAATGCATGGGAAGGACAGAGTTCTTTTCTAATCCGCCATGCCAGAACGATAAGCCCCAGACAAAACAGAACCAGGGAATAATTGAACGTTCTCCATGCATCTTCCCATTCCCAGGGCCGGGCTTCACGGATGGTCTGCCAGTGAATATCACTTGAGCCAAAAAAGCCCACGGCGTTTGATAACAGGTACTGAAACAGATCCGGCATGAGTGCTGCAAGGCTTACAATACCAAGGACCGTAACGCCCAGAATCGCTCCGACATAATACCACACCGGTTTTTCCCGTAATGCATACGAAAATGAAAACAGCAGAACATTTGCAATAATCAATAGGGAATATGCAATTGGATGGCCGGTCGTGTAATAATTAAGACCCCCCTCTGCATGTATCCCGATAATAAAAAATCCGATTATGGCAACAAGAAAAGTAACCGTATTAATGAGCAGGGCTGAAGCACCATAATGACCGATGGATCGCTGGATGATAAACCAGATAGGAGTAAAGATCCCAACGAGAAGGGCAAACAAGAGCATCGTCGGCATCAGGGCAAGACCTAATGTATAAGAAATACCGCACAAAACACCAAGCAGTGCAGGGATCTTCCAGGTCTCCCGGTTTTTTATATCGACCGGATGCCGCCTGCAGTACATCAGTGCGAGGATATAACACAGACAGAAAAGTGTGCTAAAAAAAACTTCTCCGGCATGGTGATCCAGGTACCCGTAAAATGACCGGCTGAAAAACTGACCTGGCATAATGGCGATGAAAAATGCAGCAAATAGTCCAGCCTTCCAGTCAGCAATCCGGCTTACCAGAAGATATACTATCGGGACTAAAAGTGCAGCCAATACACAGGGTAAAAAGAGAGAGACAGAAATTATTTCCGGTCTCGTAACTGCTCCGGCAAGAAGGCAGATCGTAGCGCCAAGAAAGGGAAAGAGCGGTCCCCAATGCATCTGCTGACCATAGGGGAAATAGGTCATCGGATCAAACCATGGGACATTCGGATAATTGGCTATTACCTGTTCTATCCGCCTGAGCTGGTAGGTCGGATCATCCATTCCCACAAACATCAGAACGTCGATGTTTCCAAGAAAAGCAGGAGTCGTCCGGATATAAAAAGATAAAAGAACCAAAAGAGCGAGAATTCCTCCGATAATTATCGAAGATCTCTTTAATAGATTATGATTATTCATACCATCTTCTAAACAGCATATGAGTCTGGAGTGATAAAAATCTGCTTGAAGAGGTAATTTTTTCAGCTTCCGGATATTCGCCAATCTTTTTTTTTGAGAGTTTTTATCAGGTATACGCAACCATCACGCCGTACATCTCGTACCAGTATGGGAAAATAACCCGTGAAAATCCTGCATTTATGAGTTCTTTTCTGACATAATCCGGACTATATCCTTTGATCATCGGTTCAAGTGGCTTTAACATGAGATCTGTTTCTGCTTCACTCATCCCATTCTGAATCATCTGTTCCCTCCAATGGGAGACATACAATTCAAATTCCCACTTGTCCAGCGGCTCAAAAATATCTCCATATGCAAATACTCCGCCGGGGGATATTCTCTCTCGGATACGATGAAGAATTTCCGGAATCTTTTCCCGTGGGAGAGCAAACAGGCATTGTGTCAGAACAACTGCATCAAATGTTCCATCCGGAATATCCTTTGTTATATCACTGGTGCAGAACCGGACATCAGAGAGTTCGGGTTTTTTTTGTGCAACAGCCATCATGTCCGGATTAATATCTGAGCAGACTATCTGTGTATCGTTAAACTCCCGCCGAATCAGTTGGGTCAGAAAGCCGGTCCCAGATGCGAGTTCAAGAATTGATTTCGTCTGCTTTGGAATAAACTCAATCACCGTTGAAAAAAACGTATCATAATGGGGAAGTGCCATCCGTTCAAGTTCGTCGTACCTTTCCGGTAACTCCAGTTGGTACTGAAAATTATTCATACTCTATTTGGGACATGGCTCTTTATCAAAGGAATGAATCAAACCAGAAAAATACCCATTCGGTATTCTATATATTCCGGCTTTATCACAATTGTTAAAACGAAATTTCGCTACATTTTAATCTCATCCGGATACTAATTTTTCTGCCCGCCGAAACTCCGGATACATTATTCTTTTTCCTCAAAATCCGGAATCACCGGTGGGAGAGGTAGTACCATGATTACCATACCCGGATATCTCTTTATACCTGACCGGAAAGGCCGGTCAATGTTTCAAGCACGAAAAAAACCTTCGAATTCCAGAAAAGATGAAGTGTCCCCCACCGCTGAGTTCGCCGCCAAGCTGATCACACGAGGGGAACAATCATACATTATTCTGGCACGTAAAAAAGATACCTGCAGCCTATTTACCCTGAAGGCCCTGTCGGACTGTGCTATGAGGTATCTATGACCACTCCTCCGGCTTACCTGACAGTGAGGATAACTCCCCATGCTGCACGGCTCTTTTTACAGCACCAGGGATATTTTACCGTCCATGTGACGAAATCAACACTTCCCATAGACTTTCTCGCGTGGAAAGAGCGAAATGAACTACTCTTTGTGCATGTTCTTTCTTCCCGGACAAAACAGGGCACACCATCATATCGTAATCTGGTCGGTGATCTTTGCAGCCTTGTCAGGAAGAACCCTCTTCCCGGAGAGATGCAACTGATGGTATATTCGGGCTGTTCCTGGAACCGGTTTCGGGTATTGTCTGGTGGTATCTATGCCATGTCCGGAGAGTGTACATGACATCGGACCAAAAGCAGAATATTCTTTCTGCGTTACGTATCCTCTCAAAACCGGGACAGGTTGTTGAGACGAGGATTATTACCGGAGAAGGAATCGGTTCAGGTTACTATGATAATCCGGAAAAATTAGCCGATGCAGCGGCCATTCTTGATACAAATTCGCAGATCAAAGGGATATACATCACCCTGAACGAGGTAAACCCGGCACTTTTGGCACGACGTGCAAACCGGGTTTTGATGAGGCTTTCAAAGAAGGATGCTACAACGGCAGACCAGGATATTACGCAAAGATTGTGGCTGCCGATAGATATTGATCCCCGCAGGCCTTCCGGAGTCTCATCTTCTGATCCCGAGCACGAAGCAAGTCTTCTTAAAGCCGGGAAGATTGCTGCATATCTTACGTCGGTTGGATGGCCAGAGCCACTCATAGCCGATTCAGGTAACGGTGCACATCTTCTGTACAGGATTAGTCTTCCCAATGATGCACAGAGCCGTGACTGTATCAAAAAATGTCTTGAATCACTTGATATTCTCTCATGTAAGACAGCTTTGGAGATAGATCCAGATCCGGCGACATAATTTTTCAACTTTCCGTAATATCAATTATGTCTCATACATAAACCTTGAGATACCTCTCCCACTCTATTCTACTACTCGTACG
>JAAYCY010000021.1 GCA_012729535.1 Methanomicrobiales archaeon
AATTGATAATTCCAGGATTTTTGTTCGAATTCTAAATTTCACAGATGAGTTAAGGGATATTGTCCGATGGCTGGGCCCAAATGTTGAAAAATATTACATATGAAAAATTTGGTGCCGAGTGTCGGTTAAATATCTCATGACAAACGATAAGGCCTTTCAACAGGTTAAATCAATTAAGGTCATAAACCCTGTAAAAAGATGATAAAACTGTAAATTGAGTAATATGTAAAGACACGAGCATTCTCCATTTACTCATTCATATCCAAATTCCAATTTGAAAAACACTCCTATTTGAATATTTCAAAATTTTTGATATATTCTCCTAATACTCTCTCCACCATGAATAAGTCTCACTGATCCCTTCTCTCAGCGAATATTTTGGCATATATCCCATATCATGACAAATTTTGGATATATCCGAACACGAATGTCTGACCTCGCCTTCACGGGCATCCAAATATCGTATCCCCACATTTTTCCCTGAAACCTCCATAATTGTCCGGGCGAGTTGATTAATAGAAACACTCGAGCCTGTACCAACATTAAAGACACCAGATACGCTCTTTTCCATCGACAGAATTAAAGCCTGAACGACATCCAGAACATACACAAAATCCCGAGTCTGTTCTCCATCCCCAAATATAGTAAACTCATCGTCCCGGGAGATGGCATCCATGAATTTGGATATCACCCCTGAATAGGGAGAAGATGGATCCTGATTCGGACCATACACATTAAAGAACCGTAAGCAAACCGATTGAACACCATATAAATCTGTATACACAGCAGCGTATAATTCAGAAAGGCACTTTCCAACTGCGTAAGGTGAAAGCGGTACCGAAGGTAATGATTCTTTATGGGGAGGAAGGTAGTCATTTCCATACAGGGCTGCAGATGATGCAAGGACAATTTTTGGAACACCACATGTCCGGGCTGCCTCAAGAATGGCAAATAAACCGTCGATGTTTACCAGGTGATTCAGAGATGGATCATCAATGGAACGCTGGACTGACACCAGTGCTGCAAGATGAAAAATCCCGTCAACACCCCCACAGAGAGAAAACACCCGTGATTCGTTCAGAATAGTATCCTGGATAAATTCCACCTTATCATCATTCAAAAGGTCTTCAATGTTGCTTAATCGCCCAGAGTCCAGCGAATCCAGGATAACAACCTGGTTTCCTCCTGCGACCAGTGCTCTGCAGAGATGTGACCCAATAAATCCTGCTCCACCGGTGATGAGATATCGTTTGTTCATGATTCCTAAATTCTGCTAAATTGAAATTATTGATCTAATTACAATTACGCTGTTAAAAAGATAAATTCATTCATTTCAACCGGAATCCAAACCATACTAATTAATATCCAACATGAAACATTCGCTGGCATCTCCCCGACAATAAACCACATTTCGCTATACATAAGCGCCATATAATCAATAATAATAAAGCGCCTATACTAATAGCACAAATAAAATAATGAGTACAATTAGATCATTACGAAACGATTTTTTTGTAATATTGATCACTGCATAAAGTAATTTACATATAAATTTTATTCAATTAATTAATGAAAACTTCACTGAGATTATAAGGTTTCCTCAAGGATCAAACCGCCACATTTTTATATCCATATTCAGACATATCATCAGTCCCATAAAGGGGACGTGTACGAGTGATTTCAGTAATTCAGTGACAAATTCCCTCAGTAAACAGTGATTAAATCGTACAGGATTTTAAGAAACATCAGAGGAATAATATGGCAAAATTTTCCGACACAATCGATCTTTATGACGATCAGGGTAAACTGCTGAAAAGCGGCGTTGCCTTAGATAAGATCAGCCCATTGACAAACTCCGGCGTCAAGAAGATGATCAGCCTTACCAAGAGAACTGTAGCAGTGAACCTTGGTGGAGCAGAGACATTTCTGAAAACCGGAAAGGCTGGAAAGAACCAGATCCCCGGACGTGAACTGAACCTTGACCTTGTTGCAAATGCAGGTGCAATCAAGGAAAAGATGTTTAAGATGCTCCAGGTCACCGAAGGTGACGACACTGAGATCAAAGAATTTGGTGGCGGCAAACTTCTCCTTTGTACCGTCCCAACTGCACGTATTGAGGCAGCAGCAACCTACGATGCAGCAATGACAGCAGTCTCTGCAGCAGCAACCTACTCAGTTATTGACCAGTTCAATGTCGGTATGTTCGACGGTTCAACCGTAAAGGCAGCATTCTGGGGAACCTACCCACAGACCATGGACCCGTCAGGCTCAGCATGTGCATCCATTCTGTCCATTCCACAGAACAACGAAGGTCTTGGATACGCACTCCGTAACATCCAGGCTAACCACTGCGTTATGATCACCAACAAGAATGCAATGCAGGGTGCAGCACTCTCCGCAACCTTTGAACAGGCAGGAGAGTTTGAGATGGGAGCAGCAATCGGACCATTCGAACGTGCACAGCTCCTTCTTTACGCCTACCAGGGTCTGAATGCAAACAACCTGGTTTACGATCTTGTTAAGAAGAACGGCGCAACCGGTACCATCGGTACTGTTGTCCAGTCCCTTGTTGAGAGAGCAATTGAAGACAAGGTTATCACCGCAGGCAAGAAGGGCCCATCCGGATACACCTTCTACGAAACCAAGGACCCAATGCTCTGGAATGCATACACTGCAGCCGGAACAATGGCAGCAACCATGGTAAACTGTGGTGCAGGCCGGTTTGCACAGGCTGTTTCCTCAACTCTGCTGTACTTCAACGACCTTATTGAGCATGAGACCGGTCTCCCGGGTTGTGACTATGGTCGTGTAATGGGTGTAGCAGTCGGATTCTCGTTCTTCAGCCACTCAATCTACGGTGGTGGAGGTCCCGGTGTGTTCAACGGTAACCACGTCGTTACCCGTCACGCAGCCGGTGTTGGTCTTCCATGTATCGTCGCTGCCTGTGCACTGGATGCAGGAACTCAGATGTTCACACCAGAAAGCACCTCAAAAGTCTACCAGGACACCTTTGGTAAGATTCCTGAGTTCGCCCAGCCGATTCAGCACGTTGCCCAGGGAGCATAATCCCCAAGGTTTCGTACAATGGCTGATGCTGAATTCCCGCAATGTAGGATCGTCACCGAGCGCTTCTTAAAACCTGAAACCGTTGAGAAAATCCTCAATAAACTGGCGGTCATACCGGGCATACGTAGAATCGTCATTAATGGCCCGAATATACCCCAGCTCGTCCCCTATGGCCCCGCACGGGGCCTTCCAAATCCCCATTCAGGTAGAGCAACAATCCGTGTGGGAGAAACAGACGTTGACCTCCGGGTGCAGGTTGGTACATTCCTTCTCGAACTGGAAACACGGGATCTCGTACAGCAGATAGATGAAGCCTGTAAGGAAGTATTTACGAATTTTTCATATTCGATAAAAGAAGGAAAATTCATGAAGTCTACTCCGACCCAGGTGGATTATGCAAAGTACGGCCCGCGTGCAAACGAAATTATGCTAGGATTGGTCGATCCCAAAAATAAAACAGGACCGACACTTCTTCAGGGTAATAGATAATGCCAATCGGACGGGTAACACAAATTGTCGACTGCCGCGAAAGTGCGGGTATGGGAAAAGGAGGGGCCCTTGCCCAAAGGGGAACAATCTCCGAATGCCGATATCCTGACGTCATTATCGTAGGGATGTCCCCCGGTCGCCGGCATGTTACAAAACCGGTTTGTGATATCACGTCCGCCCTGCGGGCACAGGGGGTCGAATATAGTATCAGCACCATGATTCTCAATGCGGGCTCCGGAATTCCTCCTGATGCCCCAAAAAGTGCCGGTCATGTGCTGGGAGCATACTTCGGCCTGAACGAGAAGGAAATTGTTCAGATTAACCGCCATAAAGTAGCGGTACTGCATCATGGAAATGTCAGATCACATATTGTTCACAAGGTTCGGTCCATTTTAAAAGACTGTGAAATACCAGCAATTGTGGTCTGTCAGGCTCCTGTTGATTACGAGGATTTTGCAAAGGAAGGAGTTAAAACAGCGCTGGTGATGCCAACTGAAGAGAATGTCCGGACAAAAGGGACAGTTATGGCGATAATCAGTGGGATCACCAGAGGGCAGACTCCGTCTCGTGAGAAGATCAGCGAAGTCATTCACGAAGTCATGAAACTTATGAAAACTTCAGATTTGGAGAGATAAAGAATGGCATATACTCCACAGTATGGTCCGGGCCAGTCTGTTGTCGCCGAAAACCGGCGCAAGCAGATGAACCCAAATGTAAAGCTCGAAAAAATACGCAATGTCACTGATGAAGACATTGTTCTCATTCTCGGACACCGTGCACCAGGTCAGGCATACCCGACCGCACACCCGCCACTCGCAGAACAGGGCGAGCCGGACTGTCCAATCAGAAAAATCGTCACACCAACCGATGGCGCAAAGGCTGGAGACCGTGTCAGGTACATCCAGTTCGCTGACTCGGTGTACAATGCACCTTCCCAGCCGTACCAGAGAACCTACACTGAGGCATACCGCTACCGTGGTATTGACCCGGGAACTCTGTCCGGCCGTCAGATTGTTGAGTGCCGTGAGCGTGACCTTGAAAAGATCTCAGCAGACCTGGTTAACACCAACCTCTTCGACCCGGCAACAACCGGTATCCGTGGTGCAACCGTGCATGGTCACTCACTCCGTCTTGCAGAAGATGGAATGATGTTCGACATGCTCCAGCGGTGTGTCCTCGAAGGCGGCACCGTCAAGTATGTAAAGGATCAGATTGGAACCCCGCTTGACAAGAAGGTCGAAATCGGCAAACCAATGGATGCTGCCTGGCTAAAGGCAAACACTACCATGTTCCACACACTCGTTGGTACCTCTTACCGGAGCGACGCCGAGTACATCGAATATATCCAGCGTATCCACTCCCTGAGAACAAAGTACGGTTTCATGCCGGTGGAGTAAGGAGGTACTAAATATGGCAAAAATTGAGAGAGCCCAGAAACTTTTCCTTAAAGCACTGAAGACTAAATTCGAGGGAGACGTAGCAGACACCAAGACTGGTTATTACAACTTTGGTGACCTGAAACAGTCTGCAAGAAAGAAAGAGTTCATTGAAGCCTCTAAGAAGGCAGAACTCCGTCGTGGACTTTCCATGTACGACCCATACCGCTGCCACCTTGGTGGTCTGCCAATGGGTCAGCGTCAGCTCATGACCTACGAAGTTTCCGGAACCGGAACCTTTGTAGAGGGTGACGACCTGCACTTTGTCAACAACCCGGCAATGCAGCAGATGTGGGATGATATCCGTCGTACCATCATCGTCAACATGGACCTTGCACACAGCACTCTTCAGAAGCGTCTTGGCAAGGAAATCACCCCTGAGACCATCAACGAGTACCTGCACATCTTAAACCACGCAATGCCCGGTGGTGCAGTCGTTCAGGAACACATGGTTGAGACCCACCCAAGTGTTGTCGATGACTGTTATGTCAAGGTATTTACCGGAGACTCAGAACTTGCAGACCAGCTCGAGAAGCAGTTCGTCCTCGACGTCAACAAGCTCTTCCCGGCAAAGCAGGCAGAGCAGCTGAATGCAGCAGTCGGCAAGTCCCTCTGGCAGGCAATCCACATCCCGACCATCGTCTCACGTACCTGTGATGGTGGAACTACCAGCCGGTGGTCAGCCATGCAGATCGGTATGTCCTTTATTACCGCATACCGCATGTGTGCCGGAGAAGCAGCAGTCGCTGACCTGTCCTTTGCAGCAAAGCACGCTGGTGTTATCCAGATGGCAAACCACCTCCCAGCCCGCCGTGCACGTGGTCCAAATGAGCCCGGTGGAATCATGTTCGGCCACTTCTCTGACATGATCCAGGGAAACCGGAAGTATCCAAACGACCCGGCAAAGGCATCCCTTGAGGTTGTCGGTGCAGGTTGTATGCTGTTCGACCAGATCTGGCTTGGATCCTACATGTCTGGTGGTGTCGGATTTACCCAGTATGCAACCGCCGCATACACCGACAACATCCTCGATGAATTCACCTACTATGGTATGGATTACATCAAGGACAAGTACAAAGTCGACTGGAAGGCATGTACTCCAAACGACAAGGTCAAACCAACCCAGGAAGTTGTCAATGACATCGCCGGAGAGGTCACCCTTAATGCAATGGAGCAGTACGAACAGTTCCCAACCATGATGGAAGACCACTTCGGAGGTTCCCAGCGTGCAGGAGTTATCGCAGCAGCATCCGGTCTGTCTGTTGGTATTGCAACTGCAAACTCCAACGCTGGTCTGAACGGATGGTACCTGTCCATGCTCATGCACAAGGAAGGCTGGTCACGTCTCGGATTCTTCGGATACGACCTGCAGGACCAGTGTGGTTCAACCAACTCACTCTCTGTCAGACCTGACGAGGGATGTATCGGTGAATACCGTGGTCCAAACTACCCGAACTACGCAATGAACGTCGGTCACCAGGGAGAATACGCAGCTATCGTCGGTTCCTCACACTACACCAGGAACGATGGTTTCTGTCTCTCACCAATGATCAAGATCACCTTCGCAGACCCATCCCTGCCGTTCGACTTTGCCGAGCCAAGGAAGGAGTTCGCAAAGGGTGCAATCCGCGAGTTCGTAGCCTGTGGAGAGAGAACTCTCCTCATGCCAGCCCGGTAACCAGGATAAACTCCTTTTTTCTTCTTTTTTGTAACTTTTCAGTTAAGAGGTTTGAAAACGGTCATATACAATCCAGTTATCTCTTGGTTTGTCAGAAATTTCTGATTCAAAGGAAAATTGCAGAAATGAACTCTGACATGATTAATTCTGGACTCTGGCCCACAATTACAATTAGGATGAGTCTTCAGGACTCCTGATTTGGGCGTATTGTAAACCGATTCTGACAAAATCAACTAATTATTACGTAAATTTTGAATTATTTATTGTCAACAGGAAAGGTATGACAATGTACAACAAACAGAAGATATTTATTTCTCATATGAGATCAATTATCCATGCCAAACAAAAAACTCGTGGTATGTATCCTGCTCATTGTTGGTCTTACCTTAACAACGACATGTATCGCTGAAACAAACAAAGTCTATTATTCAGGTCATCCTTTTGATCCGGAAATAATCCCATCCGGAATGATTCCATATGATGACAATGGGTATACACATGGATCACTGTTTTCCACTCCCATATGGTTACTCAGATATATTGATCCAGACATGATGAGCACCGTTCTTGATCAGGGAGAAATAAGTGGCCCCCTCATAATTCCGGAGCAGTATCAAAAACCTGACTTTGTATTCCAGAATCCTGTAAAACTCAAGATGAACTCTCCATTTACTTCAATAAAGCCTTCAGAGGGATCGCAGCAGACAATGAAACCATTTGCAGGTATTACAAAAACTCCAAAATATAGTCCGTTTTCTAATACCTGATATCACAAAGGAATTTGCCAAAAGATGGCATAAATCCTGTTTTTTTTCGATAATCAAAAATGAGAGATATAGCATTATTTGGTTTAAGATATAAAAAAAATAAAAATAAACTCATCCTTTTTTTCACGAAAAACAATGAAAAATCCATTCAATCAATGAATTTAGGAAATTAAACAGAAAAGTTGGATAGTAAGAAACTATTTATTTCTCATATGAGATCAATTATTCATGGTATCCTTATCAAGAACCCTAACCGCCCTGGTAATCCTGATATTTATAATGAGTACCTTTTACGGTACAGGGGCAGAGAAGGTATATTATTCAGGATATGCTTTTGATCCGGAACTAGTCCCATCTGGCATGATACCCTATGAAGCAGGATGGTCAGAAGGAGCCTTGTTTTCTTCTCCGACATGGATATTATCCCAGATTGACCAGAATCTGACCAGTTCTGTCCTTGACAGGGGTGTAACTCCAATACCCACCGAATTTGCAGGGTATTCAGAAGACTTCATTGCAGAAGGATATGCAGCACTTGAAGGAGGAAATTATCGCACGGCATACCGGGCATTTCAGAAAGCTATCGAAATTAAACCATCATCACCAGATGCCTGGTATGGCGCTGGAATATCTCTTGAAAACCAGAGGAGGTACTTGTCAGCACTTGACGCATATTCTCATGCAATTACCTATGGAGGAAGTGCAGGATCCAATTGGACTTCCTATGCTGGTAAGGGACGAGTGCTATATTATCTAAACAGGTTTGCTGAAGCAAAAGAGGCTCTGGAAACGGCAATATTATTGTATGAGAAGTCCGGCATATCTTATCCATCTGAATTAGAAGAAATTACCCGGTTGCTTGATGAATTAAATACTAAATCACTACCTGACGTGTATATCCCTTCGTCAGCATATATTCCCCTTTTAGTTACCAGTGAATAGAACAACCATCTTTTTTTCATGGTTATTATCTAATACAATATTACTACCCTAATAGGAAAACAGGAATGACAAAACCTAAAAAAATTGGAATAATTATCTGTGACAGATACCGGACCTGTGCAGGAGGTAAATGCCTGAGATCCATGCATAACCGGGAAGGGGCCTTTGAGCGGTATAAAGGAATGGACATTGAACTTGTCGGATTTACTACCTGTAGCGGGTGTCCGGGTGGAAACATCGAATATGCTCCAGCAGAGATGAAAAAAAACGGGGCTGAAGTTGTGCACCTTGCTACAGGAATGGTTGTGGGATATCCTCCCTGCCCTCGAATTGCATATTTTTCAAAGTTCATCACAGAGAAATTCGGACTTGAAGTGGTAATCGGCACACATCCGATTCCAACGAGTTATTATGACACTCACTCGACACTTGGAACATGGGATTCCAAATCATGGAAAGAATTAATCGCTCCAACCCTGACCGATGAAAAAACCAGGCAGGCATACAACTAACCAGTGGATTTCCCCTCTATTTTTTGCAACATTTTACATTTCAGAACATAAAGAAACGAAGAAGCATTATGACCATCCGTTAAATAATGGTAATACTAGGCGATACCTTTATGTATTTTTACTCATATGAGTAATAATGGTACGAATTGTCGTACCAGGAGTATAACAATGCCAAGATTCGATGGAACTGGACCTCAAGGGTGGGGTCCTATGACAGGAAGAGGATTTGGATACTGCCGCCCGGCAAACCAGCAAGCAGGAGTACCAGTCGCACCTTCCGTAGAAAACCAAACGGTAGTGACAAATGAAAATAGTCCCGTATACCAGCCACCAGCACAAGGACAAGCCCCGGTATACGGACTTGGTCGTGGGGGAATACCCTGTGGCGGGGGAAGAGGTTTCGGTCGTGGAGGACGAAGAGGACGTTCTAACTGGTAAACTAATAACCAGATATTTCCTTCTCTCCATTAACCTATCATATAACCAGCCTCAAAGAATATAGATTCAGAAAATCAAAACTTTATCTGTTTTTTGGACATAAAACCAGATTTCACCATGATTCATTATATTTTCGGACCGGTCATCTCAAGAAGACTTGGACGTTCTCTTGGGATTGACCTGATCCCCTTTAAAACGTGCTCATATAATTGCGTGTATTGCGAATGCGGGGCTACAACAGACCTTACATCACAAAGACGAGAATTTTTTCCTCCTGACATAATCATTAAGCAACTGGATGATGCCCTCGCATCTTCTCCAAAACTAGATTATATCACGTTTGCAGGTTCGGGTGAACCCACCCTTTCCCTTTCACTCGGCCCAGTGCTTGCTCACCTGAAAGAGAACTATCCTTCATACAAAATTGCGGTTCTCACAAATGGAAGTCTTTGCACGAATCCGGATGTAAGACAGGAACTACTGCCTGCAGACCTTATTAGTCCTACGATGACTACTCCATCACAGGAAATATTCGAAAAGATACACCGTCCGGCTCAGGACCTGTCTGTTAAAGATATCATCCAGGGCATGGTATCGCTGCGGAATGAATATTCCGGACAGATCTGGCTGGAGGTATTTCTTATTCCTACCATTAACACCTCAACTGAGGATCTTGAAAACCTTCGGGAAACGGTTTATCTCATCAGACCAGACCGGGTCCAACTCAATTACCTGGACCGTCCGGGGACCGAATCATGGGTAAGCCCTCCCGGACATTCAATGTTAAAAGACATTCAGAAATACTTTTCTGAAGGAGGCATCCCCGTTGATATAATCGGTCTGGACTACCAGATACCGATCCTTTCACCGGATGATACCAGCGTTTCCTTGATTGATGAAACACTCAGGCGTCGTCCCTGTACTGCAGAAGATATTGCACTGATGACTGGCCTTACCGCACCGGAAGTCAGAAAAAAACTGGCCGTGATGGTCCGGGACGGTATTGTACAGTCAAAAAGCGGGGAGCGGGGAATTTTTTATTGGATTAATACGACCAGTTAAAAAAATCAGGGATTCTAAACCTGCTTTGTAATTCAACAATTTACATCCCAATGAAAATAAACCGCATGATTCCCCCCACAAGAAAAGCAACACACACCATCACAAAGACCGATTTTACAAGTCCGATAATTCCGAGCTCCCGATAAAGGACAGCAAATGCTCCGGCACAGGGAAAATACATGGTGAGGGTAGTCACAGCTACAACAAGCTGCCCGGGAGTCATGTTGAGCGGGAGTAACATGCCGATAGCCAGATCTTTTCGCAAAAAACCGGTAATAAGGGCTGCAGAAGCTTCCCTTGGAAGACCAAGCCACCCGACAATAAGCGGTGAGAGCATATCCCCGAACCATGACAAAAACCCGGTGGCATACAGGATATTCACCAGTAAAACTCCTAAGAAGAGATACGGCACTGCTTCTGCAATAAATGCAACAAGACGCATCCAGGTCTTTTTCAGCAGCATATTCAGACGGGGCTTTCGGTAGGGTGGAATTTCGAGAAATATTTCCGGACATTCTCCATGGAGAAACCTGTTTAACACAGTCCCCATTGTCACATATACCAGGGCCAGCACGATAATTACAACCAGGATATAGAGCATTCCATATTGACCTAGTG
>JAAYCY010000022.1 GCA_012729535.1 Methanomicrobiales archaeon
AGTGATTACCTGACCCGTGAGCTTGAGACAATCAGGAACGTGTACAAGTCAACCTATGAGCAGGGCATTGAAATGCTGAAAAAATGGGGTGATGCGTACATCTCCATGCTCTTCTCTGGAGCTTTAGTTGGGATCATCATCATGGTCTCTATTGCAATATATGCACCTGATGATATTCAGGGGACCCTGATGACCTCTTATCTTATTATCGCTCTCATCTCTGTCGTAGGAATAGTTACGATGTATAAGGCAGTTCCTGCCGATCCAAAATCACATCGTCTCCAGCAGGGTTCGCCTGAACAGAATATGATCCATCGGATGGAGAAGAAAGTCATTCCGATTCTTGCGATTATTGTTATTTTATTATTACTATTGGGTATGAATTTCGGCCTTGTGCTCATGTTAATTGGAATGCTCTTATTTCCACTGGGAATTATTGCCTATATTGATGATGGGAACATCACTCTCAGAGACTCTGAATTTCCTACATTTATCCGGGGAGTTGGTGCGGTACAGGGTGGAAAAGGTACAACCATCGCTCCTGCGATTCAGGATATCGATAAAAAATCTCTTATGTATCTTGAGCCTCTGATAAATGCGGTTTTTTCCAAACTGAATCTCGGTCTTGATGAGGACCGGACATGGCAGCGGTTTATCAATGACGGGGGCAGTTACCTGATATACAAATATTTGAATATCTATCGGGATGCGCTCAAGCTGGGTGGGAAAGCTGATACTGTCGGACAGATTGTAAGCTCATCAATGCTTGATCAGGTTCTTCTGCGTGATCATCGGCATACCATTTCAATGGGATTTATGACGCTTCTTGTTCCGATGCATGCCATGATGGTGGCAATATTTTTATTTCTCTACCATATTCTCGTTGTTATGGCAGATGCCATCGCTGAAAAAATGGCATCGCTTGGAGAAGCGGGAGCAGCCCTCACTTCAGGCCAGGGAGCATCGATCGCCGGTGCAATGGGTGGCAGCATGTTTGTCTTCTCAAATTTTGACAAGGATGCTATCGGTTTTTATGTAATAATTATTATATCAATGCTAACGATATCGAATGTTCTCGCAGGCAAGATTGTATCAGGGGGAGATAATGCGTTGGTATATTTTTATACAAGTCTTATCTGTTCCGTATCCGGCCTTCTTTATATTGTGGCCCCAATCATTACCGGAATATTCTTTATGATCCCCGTCTTTGAAGGTGTATAAGCGATGGTTGAACTCTCTGACTCTACCCGGCGTCTTGTAATATTCGTGGCTATTGTTCTTGGGGGTTCAATCCTTCTGATATTTGATATCCCTGTTTTGTACCTGCTTATGGCAATTATCGGGATAGCTGTTATACTTCTCGTAATTACCGGGACCATCATTCTTTCAGAATTAATCCGCGATCTCCTTTCATGGCTTAAGAGCAGGCCAAAAAAGCCCAAAAAGGAGAAACCCTCTAAAGATAAGAAGAAGAGTGAGGGACTATTCTCATCATTAACCGGCAAGATCAAAATGCCTGCAATCTCACTTCCTTCAATTAAACTTCCAGAGCGTTCTGTAAAAGATAAAGAAGAGAAAAAGAAGACAAAGGAAGAGAAAAAGAAAACCCAATCAGAGAAATCGGAAGATAAGCCGGAAAAAACTGAAAAATCCTCTGCCGCGGTTGATGAAGAAACTGGCTCCTCCGGTGGGGGGAAAGAAGATGATATATCGTTAGATTCGGACCTTTTGGATGGTCTTGATCTTGATGACAGCCTTGACATTGATGCTGAGTTAGACTCGGTAAATCCTGAATTTGATAATATACGAACGCCATATGGTGAAGAGGATGTAGATATCCCCTCCGATACTGACGTCAAAAAAATGGACATCTCAACCCAGGATGAAGAAGAGGAGATCATTCTTGATGATGACCAGGGTCCGGACGAAATTGATGCGATTTATTCGAGTACTATTGAAATAGGTTCTGATGGTGGGGGAGATGTTATCTCGGGTATGGAAGGCGGGGATACGATCAGTTCATCTGATCTCTCTTCATACAGTTCTTCAGACGATAGTCCCTATATGTATGGGCAGGAAGGGGATGACTCTGGTGGGGAAGAACAGTTTGAACTCAGCCAGATGAAAGGCGGAACTGATGATGACCTTATCGCTTCACTGAAGGCAGATATTGAAGACCTTAAAAAACGGGATGATGACGTTCTTCTTCGTGACCTGAAGGATATTCATGTAACTGCTGAAGAACTGGCAGAGGAACTGACAGAGATCATGACTCTTATCAATCGCAAAATAAAGAGAAGATAAATAGCAGTAAAAGATATTTTTAAAAGGTGGGAGTGTATGGCAGAGGTTCCGGCAAAACTGGAAAAAGGCGGGTCATGGGTGACCTCACGCATCGATATCGGAAATGATGGTATCGTTTTAAAAGATCCGTGGAATACAACAGTCAGTTACCGGAGTATTGTTGATCTGCAAAAACGCGGGCAGATGATTACCTTATTAGTAACTATGCCTGATAAGACCGAGCGGACATATAAAATCGCTTCGGTTGAAAAAGTCCTCGTCATTTTAACAAAGAAAATAATCATGGCCTGTAACGCCTACAGGATCATGGCTCATTTTATGTCTCCGGCAATCAGGGGTGGGGTGCTGGTTACCGATGCCAGGTGGGAAAAAGGCGCAATAGCTGTCCTGAAGACAGGTATCTGGTTTGTAAGCCAGGAAAAACAGGTAAGTGTGCCTCTTAAGGAAGTGGCCAGCCTTGAGCTTACGAAGCGTGAGTTACAAAAGAAGAAACTTGACGTGATTAAGATTGACCACCTTGAAGGTGGTGAAGTTGTAACCAGTTTTATTCTCTGCCCCCTTTCAACCCTTCAGGTATTATATAACTTCCTCCGCGATGCTACAAAGGACATGGACATGAAGGGTTCAGAGCTGGATCAGCTTGATGCCCAGACTGCCCAGGTAGCGATGCTGATTTACAGCGGAATGGATACAAAGTCAATTGAAAATATGCTCAGCCTTCCTCCTGAAGAATTGAATTCAATCTACGAAACTCTTTTAAAATTAAAACTGGTAGACGTTGTTATGGTCAGAAAGGAGGTCCAGCTTACTCCAAAGGGAGTTCGTTATATTACAGACGCTCTCAAACCCCCTTCATAGACCAAAAGTTCCACAACCCTTTTACCAATTAATATCGTTTAATTCATAGGAGGAACCGTTCACCCATGGGACGAATCCTGATTGTCGATGATACATTGTTTATGCGAACCTTGCTCAAGAACATTCTCAGCTCCGGAGGACACGAAATTGTTGGCGAAGCTGAAGATGGTGACATTGGTGTCAATAAATATCGTGAATTAAAACCTGACCTTGTTACGATGGATGTTGTCATGCCAAAAATGAATGGCATTGAGGCATTAAAAGCGATAAAATCACTGGATGCAAATGCGAAAGTGATCATGTGCACTGCCGTAGGTCAGGAACAAATGGTTAAACTTGCAATTAAAAGCGGAGCAAGAGGATACATTGTAAAGCCCTTCCAGGCCCCAAAAGTCCTGGAAGAAATTGGAAATGTCCTTGGTGCTTAATTTATGATCAGGGTTCTCGTCATCGACGATTCACTCTTTATCAGAACTGTAGTACAGGATATGCTCTCTGATGATCCAGGCATACAGATTGTTGGTGTTGCATCAGACGGACTTGAAGCGCTGGATAAAATCAGGGAATTAAAACCAGACCTTATCACACTTGATATTGAGATGCCTCGTCTTGATGGGCTTTCAATGCTTGGGAGGAAAAAAGAGTTTGACAAATTTCCAAAAACACTCGTATTAAGTTCTCTAACATCTGAAGGTGCAGAAATGACCAAGCGGGCTATTGCTCTTGGCGCAGATGATTTTATGCTTAAACCTCGTGGGATTAAAAACATCCGTGAAATTGGCGGGGAATTAAAGCAGAAAATAAAAAATATCTGTACGATTGCCTACGTAGAGTCAAAACCAATCCAGAAGGATGTTAATGCCCGCAATATTGTACTTATCGGTTCATCTGCAGGTGGACCACCAATGCTTGATACGATTGTGTCAAAACTTCCCGCAAATCTGAACGCTGCAGTAATCATCACTCAGCATATGCCAAAAGGCGGATTTACTGCTGCACTTGCTGCACGTCTGAATCGTATTTCACCGCTTCAGATCCGGGAAACAGAAAACGGTGATATATTAAAAAATGGAACCGTACTAGTCTCCCGAGCCGGTTTTCATACAGTAATCTCCTCGGTGCTTGACAAGGGTGGCAGCCATAATGGAAAAATTGTCCTGACTGATTCTCCTCCGGTACACAACGTAAAACCAGCGGTTGATAAAACATTCATTTCCGCATCGCAGGTTTTTGGTTCTAAATGTGTTTCTGCAATCCTTTCCGGAATGGGTAATGATGGTGGTGAAGGAACGCAGGCAGTCAAGAATGCGGGTGGTGTTACCATCGTCTGTAAAGAAGAGGACTGCCTTGTATATGGAATGGCGCGTTCAGCATTATCCCGGAACTGTGTAGATCATGTGCTGGCCCTGCAGGTAATTCCCGATAAAATTACTGAAACTATCAGATCCATGAACGGGTGAATTATGTCTGACCTTGATGCATACCGGAGTCTTTATGTTGCAGAATCGAGGGAGAACCTTGAAGGTATTGTAAGTAATCTTTTAATCCTTGAAAAAGGAACCGATTCGCACGCAATCGATGAAATATTCCGGTCTGCACATTCTCTCAAGGGTATGTCAGCTTCAATGGGTTTCATGCACATGGAGGAGATTTGTCATGCCCTTGAAGATGTTTTTTCTCAGATAAGAAGTGAGAATCTTGATGTTACACAGTCACTTGTAGATGATCTGCTAGCCGGTGCTGACGATATTGAGCAGATGATTGATGATATCGAAGGAGGAGGGGATGGTCAGCTTGCTCATAAAGATCAGCGTGTAATTGCCCTAAAAAGATGGTTGAATGGAGAGAGCGGGGAGAAAATTAAGAAAACTCCTGAAATAAGTCATGAAGAACCATTACAACCTGCTGAGGACACGACTGGTGATTATGGTGACATGTATGAAGGACCTTCATATGAGCAGGACTATGGTAGCGGGTGCATGAGTTATGAAATTAACCTTGAACTTGCCGACAATGTAGACAATAAAAACCTGCGTGGAATGCTCATCCTTCAGAACCTGGAATCCATCGGGATAATTAGCGGAATTGAACCCGACCGAAGTGTCATTGAGGATGATGAAAATTTCTCCGGAAAAATAAAGGTGACGTTCAGGACAAATGCCGGAGTTCAAGCAATAAAAACTATTCTTACAATATCCGATCTAAAATCAAGCGATTTATCTGAAATAGAATCCAGTTCACCAGCATTATGTGAACCTGAACCTGATATGGTATCAGAAGTCCCGACAAAACCTGAAAAGGGTTCTTCTTATACCGTCCATATTGAGATAAACCCTTCAGTAGATTCAAAGAATCTTCGGTCAATGCTTCTTCTCCAGAGTCTTGAAAGTATAGGAAGCATTTCCCGGCTCTCCCCGAAAAGAGAGATAATTGAAGACAGTGAGACTTTTAATGGAATTATTGACCTGGCTCTTCATTCAGAGGCTCCACCAGGAAAGATAGAATCTCTCCTGAAAAATTCAGATGTACGTTCTCATACGATAAAGCTGGAAGAGAAAAAACCGATAATTGCTCCAGTTACCGGTATTTCTGATGATATCGAGTCCGGAACTGTTTCCAGGATATCTTCACCTGTTGCTGACAAAGTAGAGAAGAAACGTGAAGTCAAGAATATCCGGGTTGATATTGACCGTCTTGATCATATGATGAATCTGGTTGAGGACCTGGTCATAAACAGAGGCAGACTTGAGCAGATTGCTCAGCAGTATAAAATCAAGGAACTGGATGAAACGTTGAATATGGTCGGCAGGTCGGTTTCAGACCTGCAGGTCATGATGATG
The DNA here is from genome assembly GCA_012729535.1 of Methanomicrobiales archaeon. Lineage (GTDB taxonomy): Archaea > Halobacteriota > Methanomicrobia > Methanomicrobiales > Methanospirillaceae > Methanospirillum. The sequence continues at coordinate 6,003 of JAAYCY010000022.1, forward strand.
GACATCCGGATGATCCCACTCAACCAGATCTTCAACAGGTTTCCAAGAACTGTTCGTGACATTGCAGCCAAGGAAGGAAAAGAGGTTGATTTTGTAATAGAGGGTGGTGACACCGAACTTGACCGGTCTGTTCTTGACGGGCTTAATGATCCGCTTCTTCATCTCATTCGAAACGGTCTTGATCATGGCATTGAACCTCCTGATGTCAGGATTGCCAATGGGAAAAGCCCTAAAGGCAGACTGAAACTTTCTGCATCCCGTGATAAGGACAATGTTGTAATCGTTATCGAAGATGATGGTGGTGGAGTCAATGTTGAAAAGATCAAAAAGAAAGCACTTGAACGCGGGATTGTAACTGAAGAAGCAATTGCAACCATGAGTGACCAGGATGCATTTGATCTCCTCTTCCAGCCAGGTTTTTCGACAGCAGATAAGATCAGTGATATCAGTGGTCGTGGTGTTGGTCTTGATGTGGTAAAAACCACGATTGCCTCGCTTCAGGGAACCATAAAACTAGAATCTGTCCTCGGTGAAGGAAGCAGATTTGAACTGGTCCTTCCTCCGACAATGGCAATTGTGATGGTGATGATGATCCGGATTAATGGAAAACGATGTGCCATACCCATCACTAACGTTGCGGAAGTTGCCAGCCTTGCAGCTTTTCCAATCCAGAACATCGGGAACGGTGAAGGTCTCCTGATGCGGGATGAAATCATTGTTCTATACCGTCTTGATGACATGTTTGGCCGTTCTAAAAAAGAAGAGGTCATCGTCGTTTTGCAGAATGATGAGAAAAAGGGAGCAATTATTGCTGATTTGATCGAGGGTCAGCAGGAAGTTGTGATAAAACCTCTCTCAAAATTTGTCGGAACTTGTGAAGGTGTAAGTGGTGTCACCATTCCAGGTGATGGAGAAGTGGTTCCGGTTCTTGACGTAAAAGCAATACTCAAAGAAGGAGGACAGAAAGCCACGAGGAAAACTGGTGGCAGAAGGGTGAAAAAAATGGTTAAAAATGTAGTAACTGATGGTAATCTGCTGATTAGTGAACAACAGGCGGATGAACTTCGGGAACTGGGTAATATTGGGGCTGCACATGCAGCAACAACACTTTCTACTATCCTCAATACCATGATCCAGATCCGGGTTCCTGATATAATTTTAGTCAACCTGGCAAATCTGCAGAATTACCTTGACGATGTAATGGCTGCAATGGTGGTTTTCCAGATTCAGGGGCAGATCAAGGGAGAAGGATACCTTATTATTCATATTCCTGAAAACTCCATTGTCCGTCTTACCAATATCATGATTGGGACAACTGATGAAAATAGGAGCATTGATGACATGGATCGGAGCGCCATCAATGAAATTGGGAATATCATGACTTCTTCATTCCTGGATGCCTGTGCAACCCTTCTCAGCATTATCATGATACCCTCCCCACCCTCCATGGTCATTGACATGCCTCATGCTGCACTCGAATCAATAATCGCCCAGCAGGAGATACGTGAAAATGTTGACGAGGTGGTTTTATTCAGAACTGAACTTATGTGTTCTACCAATGAAATAAAAGCAAATATCATATTATTACCGAGTAGATCCCTGCTAACCGAGATATTTGCCAGAATGGAGAATGTCATCGCCACTGCAGGCTGAAAAGATGAGTTTGACTAATTCAGGCCTTGACCAGCGTGAGATTGTTATTATTGGTATTGGTGAATGGAGTACTGGTGATTCTGTAATGACTTCTATTGGCCTTGGCTCATGCATTGGTCTGGTTCTTCATGATGAGACAAAAAAAATCGGTGGTCTGGCTCATGTCATGTTACCAAAATCAAGTGGAAAACCCAATGAGAGAGCAGGGAAATATGCAGACACTGCTGTTGAGGTTCTCTTAAAGGAACTGACCCAGAAGGGTAGCAAAATCGTTAATATTAAGGCAAAGTTGGCTGGCGGTGCTTCGATGTTCTCTAATTTTTCCGGAAACCTCAATATCGGGGAGCGAAATGCTGAAGCTCTCAAAGAAATATTAAAAGAGTTACATATACCCATAATTCGTGAAGATCTTGGTGGGACAATTGGTAGAACGGTAACCTATTATCCAAAAGAAAACGGAAGATTTGTTATCAGACAAGCAGACGGAACTACGCGAGAGATATAATAATTTTAGATTCCCGCTGCTGAATCCTCAATAATTTTTTCAAGCATTTTTACCATATCCATCAGGACCGGTGGATTTGGAAGCATCAGAATATTAAGATTCAGTTCATGTTCATCGCATATCAGTTCGGTTTTGAAGAATACGATGTTGTCATAGAGAATATTACTCTCTTTTATCACAAGGTCAAAGACGGCCTTTGGCATATCAAATATGGTGCGGGGTGGAGATGGAAGCATTATTATCCCCAGCAGTTCTGCGGTCCCGTCAAGGAACGCTGAAACCATGATGTTACCAATTTCGTTGATGGCACTCTCATCCATCTCGTTGAGGGGTCTTTCTGGTTCAATGGGGAGACCAAGCATGATGCTGGTCATCTGGATAACAGATTCCTGCGGAACATGCAATATAACGTATCCCGCTTTTGCCATCTGTCCTTCCATAGTAAATATCACCATGGCAGAGGTGGTCTGCTCAATATCCTTGTTAATCTCCTCAAAGGTCGTGATATTGATCTCAGGAACATTTAGCATGATTGGGGTATTAAGCATCGTTGATAACGTAGTAGCTGCATGGGAAGCTCCAATATTTCCCAGTTCCCTGAGTGCATCTTTCTGATTTTCATTCAGATCAACGCGATGCCCAGTTTTTTCTCCTTCTTTCATGGTTGTCAAAGGTGCTGCACCGGTATGGGGGATATCATCATCCGGTCCTTTTTCTTCTTCTGCATTTGCCTGTCCTTCCTCAGGGATTTCATCCTTAAACTGCATGAGGATATTCATAACAGGATCATCTGCTGGTACTTCACTTCCCATTGGTTCCTCTTTTGCAGGAGTTACAACAGGTTCAGGTTCTGGTGCCTGTGTTTCCTGTTTTGTTTCTTCTACGTCTGATGAATATTGTGAAAGAATTGACAACACCATATCTGCATCAGACTGGGGTTTAACCAGTGGTTTTGAGGGCTTTACTGGCTCTTCTTTCTTTTCCTCAGGTTCCTCGTATAATTCTTCGTCGGAAATGCCCCGCTTATCGGTATCTTCAATGGGAATGTTATTCTGCTCTCTTCCAGGTTTTACTGCTGCAGAACTGCTCTGGCACCGGTGAAGGTGTTCTTTTGCGACAGGATCATCAGGAAAAATACCTAATGCTTCTTCGTATGCCCGTGCTGCCTGGGTGTATTCTCCCAGTTCCTCAAAGCTCTCTCCAATTTTTAAATACGGATCGATAAAATCAGGGTGAATGGTACTGGCAGATTCAAAATATTGAATTGCTGCATAGAAATTTTTCTGATCTTTCTGAAGGTTTCCCCATTGCATGTACCTGATGTAAATCTCTTCTTCAGGACGTGAACGATATTTCGGTCGATATTGATCTGATTTTTGCCCTGGGCGCAAGAGAAGACTGAGGTTTTTTCTTGCGACAGGATTTTCAGGATCAATATCCAGGGCTGTTGTGAAACACTTTCTTGCATGTGAAAAACGCCCCATTCGCACATAGGTATAACCCAGGTTAATTATGGCAGCAATATTTTCCGAATCCTGTGTAAAGGCTTTTCTGAAAAGAAATGATGCCTGATCAAAATCCTTCCGTTCGAGGGCTGATTCACCCATCCGGAGCAGATTCCTGATTTCTCTTCGTAATGCGGCATCCATAGTAATCATTTATATGGTAAATATCCACTGGTTAAATTCCCGTGTTATATGGGTGATAGTAGAATTATTCCGTGTATAGATTATATACATTGCTCAATGCGTTGATAAAAAATTATTTACATGATAAAAACTGCTGCTGCAAGAACGGTGGTCCACTTTCCATGGGGATCTCCGATATCAGACGTGCAGATTTGTGAGGTTTTAATTATTTTCCCACTTGCCTTATAGATCTGCTCTCTTTCCTGCCAGGCGGTGTCAGGATCAAATTCAATGCCAAGGGTTGTAGCAAGCATCGTTGCAGCAAGATCTTCTGCATATTCTCCTGACTGAAGTTCTGTTTCTCCATAAGAATGGTGCTCAGAAAGATACCCGTAATGGTTTTTCTCCTCTGGCACTGCAAGACCTACGGCAGCGCTAATGAGCCGTTTGGGTTCATTGGTGTCATTACGTGCCATAACGGCGTAGATAATTTCGCCAGGTTTTAATAATTTCAGTCCTTCCTCACGGGTAATTTCAACACAGTTCGGTGGAAAAATACTAGAGACATATACAATATTGAATTTTTCAATTCCCGCCGAACGCAGGGCTGCTTCAAATGAAGCAAGTCGATCTTTATGTACTCCCGTCCCCCCGGTAAAGAAGACTTTCTGCGGAACCATCATTGTTGCGGAAATGTATGCTTTGAGATGGCTTAATATTACACCCGGGAGTTCGGTTTGCCTCCTGGTATTCTTCTTATATGGCTGTAATACCTGGTTTATTGAGTCTTACTGGTGCAGAAAAGCCATGGGAGAATGAAGTCATGTTAGACATGACAGAATGCTTCTCCCGGTCGTACCTTATAATCTTATCATGCCTAGTTATATGGGATATTCACCATGAAGGCAGTGCTCGGACTCGAGAACGGACGGTATTTCTTCGGAGAGGGCTTTGGAGCAGAGGGCGTAACAGGGGGTGAGCTTGTGTTTACGACCCAGATGACTGGGTACATGGAAGCTCTAACAGATCCGAGTTATCATGGCCAGATACTTCTTTTTACATATCCGTTAATTGGAAATTATGGCGTGGATACGAAGAATTTTCAAAACCCCCGGGTTTGGGCAGGGGGATGCGTTTTGCATGAACTCTGCCGGAAACCCGCGCAAAATCTTTCTCTCCACTCTTTTTTTGAAGAACAAGGTCTTTTGGGTATATCAGGGATCGATACCCGGCATCTTACGATTAGTATCCGTGAACAGGGAACAGTAAAAGCTGCGCTTATAACCGGAAGTGATGACTGGCAGGAAGCAGTTGCGATTGCAAAAAAAACTCCGGATATCACTACCCAGTCACTGATTCCTGATGTAAGTTGCAGGGAATACCAGCATCTGGCAGGAAACGGGCCACGTATTGCGGTAATCGACCTTGGTATCAAAACAAACATGATAAAATCCCTCTCATCACGGGGAGGCGATCTTCATATCTTCCCGCATAATGCGAGACCAGATGAGATCCTTGCCTGTCATCCCCGAAGCCTGTTTATCAGCAATGGGCCGGGAGATCCAAAACAGGCCAAAGAGACGGTCAAGACTGTCAGTGAACTCATAGGGCAGATGCCGGTTTTTGGTATCTGCATGGGCAATCAGATATGCGGGCTCTCACTTGGAGCTGACTGTATAAAAATGAAATTTGGACACCGGGGAGCAAACCAGCCGGTCAGGCATATTGACGGGACTATTGCAATATCCTCCCAGAATCATGGATTTGTTGTTGACGGGGATACATTGCCGGAAGGTTGCGAGGTAACCTTTGTGAATTGTAATGATGGAACAGTGGAAGGGTTCCAGGATCGTTCACTGGATATCAATTGTGTTCAGTTTCATCCTGAGGCTCATGCCGGGCCGCATGATACTGAAAAACAATTTTTTGACATGATGTTTCGGAGGATGGCCTGATGCCCCGGGATCCGACGATCAAGAAAGTTCTGCTTATTGGTTCAGGCCCGATCCAGATAGGACAGGCTGCAGAATTTGATTTCTCCGGTTCACAGGCATGTCGTGCACTCCGTGAAGAGGGGGTCTCGGTGGTTTTGGTAAACTCGAATCCTGCGACCATCCAGACAGATCCTGACATGGCCGATGTGACCTATGTGGAACCCCTCCAGGCCGAGATAATTGCAAAAATAATAAAGAAAGAAAAACCTGACGGAATTCTTTCCGGAATGGGTGGTCAGACCGGACTTAACCTGACCGCTGAACTGGCAGAGATGGGTGCCCTTGAAGGAGTCAGAGTTCTTGGAACCCCACTGAAAGCGATTTACGAAGGTGAAGATCGTGAAAAATTCAGGGATCTGATGGTCAGGATAGGAGAACCTGTCCCACGATCAGTCATCGTCAGCTCCCTGGACCAGCTGAAAGACGCTGCAGAGACTGTCGGCTTTCCGGCAATTATCCGTCCTGCTTATACTCTCGGTGGTGCGGGCGGGGGTATTGCTTCAAACGCGGATGAACTCAGGCGTATTGTAGAACTGGGTCTTGGAAAGTCACGCATTCACCAGGTTCTCATCGAGGAAAGTGTTGCCGGCTGGAAAGAGATTGAATTTGAGGTAATGCGGGATGCCAATGACACCTGTATCACTATATGCGGAATGGAAAATGTCGACCCAATGGGTATTCATACCGGGGAAAGCGTTGTTGTTGCCCCCATCCTGACCTTGCGCGACGATGAGTACCACCTCCTCCGGAATGCTGCTCTTAAGATCATCCGGGCTTTAGATGTCCAGGGAGGATGTAATATCCAGTTTGCATTCAAAGCAGATAGAGAATACCGGGTAATTGAGGTAAATCCCAGAGTGTCGCGATCTTCCGCACTGGCATCAAAAGCGACCGGATATCCGATTGCCCGTGTCGCCTCAAAGATTGCGATAGGTCTCAGGCTTGAAGAAATCCTCAATACGGTTACTGGTAAGACACCTGCATCCTTTGAACCGTCCATAGACTATGTTGTAGTCAAAGTTCCCAGGTGGCCCTTTGATAAGTTCAGAACTGCTGACCGCAGCCTGACAACTGCCATGAAAAGTACCGGAGAGGTCATGGCTATCGGGAGATGTGTTGAAGAAGCGTTTCTCAAAGCTATCAGGTCGCTTGACACCGATTCTGATCATCATGAGGTTATGTCAGAGATACGGATGATCCTCTCCCGGCCAACTGATGAGCGCTTTTCCACCTTGTTTGACGCTTTCAGGCAGGGTATGACCCTGGAAGAAATTGCTGATATTACTCGCATTACTCCGTTTTTCCTTGAAAAAATTCGCAATATCATTGACGTAGAGCAGGAACTGGCAAGCAATCCGACAGACACTGTTATCCGCAGGGCAAAACAGTTCGGATTTTCTGACAGTGAGATAGCCCAGTTTTCAGGGAAGGATGAGTTATCCGTGGCATCGGTTACTGGCCTTCCGGTGTATAAAATGGTAGATACCTGTGCCGCTGAATTCCCTGCACAAACTCCGTATTTCTACTCGACATATGGAGACGATTCCTGTGAGATGACCGGTTCTGACAAACTGAAGGTGATGATCCTGGGATCAGGACCTATCCGGATTGGTCAGGGTATCGAGTTTGATTACTGCACTGTTCATGCTATTAGTGCCCTTCGGGAAGAAGGGTATGAAGTACATGTTATAAACAACAATCCAGAAACCGTTTCAACTGACTTTGATACGTCTGACCGGCTCTTTTTTGAACCCATGACCCTTGAGGATGTTTCCCACGTTCTTCGAAAAGACAATTATTTTGGGGTTATGGTCCAGTTCGGGGGTCAAAATGCTGTAAATCTTGCCGTCCCCTTAAAAAATGAGATCGAACGTATTTCTCTGCCGACAAAGATCCTTGGGACCACTCCGGATGCAATGGACATGGCTGAAGATCGTGACCGGTTTAGTATTCTTTTGGATTCCCTTGGTGTTCCAACTCCGCCGAACGGGTCGGCTTACAGTGAACAGGAAGCCTATACTACCGCAAAGAGGATCGGATATCCGGTTCTTGTCCGTCCTTCCTATGTTCTTGGTGGCCGTGCTATGGAGATTGTACATGATGACGAGGAACTTGCAACCTATATGCGTGAGGCTGTCCGTGTCTCAAAGAACCATCCGGTACTAATTGACCGGTTCCTTCAGAATGCTATTGAGCTTGATGTGGATGCAGTATGTGACGGGACTGATGTTCTTATCGGTGGTATCATGGAACACATCGAGACAGCTGGTGTTCACTCCGGTGACTCAGCCTGCGTAATTCCTCCACAGTCACTTTCTGAAGAAGTCCTTGCTGATGTGAGGGACTATACCCGCAAGATTGCCATCGGCCTTGGTGTTGTCGGTCTTGTCAACATACAGCTTGCAGTCCAGGGCAGCACTACCTTTGTTCTGGAAGCTAATCCCCGTGCCAGCCGGACAGTGCCGTTCGTGGCAAAAGCGACCGGAATCCCCCTTGCAAAGATTGCTGCTCTTGTAATGATGGGAAGAAAACTTGCTGATTTGCCCTACAAAGAAAAGGATATACGGCATGTGGCAGTAAAAGAAGTCCTGCTTCCGTTTAACAAACTTCCCGGAGTAGATACCGTTCTCGGACCTGAAATGAAATCAACCGGTGAAGTTATGGGTATTGACTATGATTTCGGACGAGCTTATTACAAGGCCAGTATCGCGGCTCAAAACCGCCTGCCAAAGTCCGGGAATGTTTTCATATCCGTAACTGACGACCTGAAAGATCAGATTCTGGACGTTGCAAAAACATTTACCGAAAATGGTCTTTCCATTTATGCTACCGGCGGAACGGTTGAGTTCTTTGCAGAGCAGGGAGTTACAGCAAATCTTGTCAGAAAAATTACCGAAGGATCACCCAATGTCCTTGATATGCTCAGAGCCGGGGAGATCAGTTTTATTATCAACAATTTTGCGGATAAACAGTCCCGTCATGACCACATGCAGATCATGCGGATTGCAGTGGATTATGGGATTCCCTATATCACAACACTCCAGGCAGCGGTTGCAGCAGCAGAAGCGATAAACTCTGTGCGGGAAGAAAACCTGACGATCGAATCACTTCAGCATTACCTGAGCTGAACTTTTTTTATTTTTTTTACCGGGGTTTTTTCATCTGGAAAATCTCATATATAGGAGATTAACCGGTGAAATTTCCATGGGAAAAGGAACTGTAGTACTTGCATATTCCGGCGGTCTTGACACGTCCATTTGTATTCCGCTCCTCAAGGAGGAGTACGGGTATGACCGGGTTGTGACCGTCGCTGCTGATGTCGGACAGCGAAAGGAAGAAATTTCGGTTGCAGAAGAGAAGGGTAAGAAGTTAGCCGACAAGCATTACACGATTGATCTTATTGAGCCATTTGTTGATCGGTGCCTGATGCCATCCATTAAGGCAAATGGTCTGTATGAAGGGTACCCGATGGGAACGTCCCTTGCACGGCCGGTCATTGCAGAAGCAGTTGTTGAGGTTGCAAAAAAGGAAGGGGCAACTGCAGTTGCACATGGCTGCACTGGGAAAGGGAATGATCAGCTCAGGTTTGATGTGGTCTTCCGGTCAGCTGATCTTGAAGTTGTTGCACCCATCCGTGAGCGGAATATGACCCGTGAATGGGAGATTGAGTATGCAAAAGAGCATGGTGTCCCGGTTCCGGTTGATAAGGAAAAACCCTGGTCCGTCGATGAAAACCTCTGGAGCCGGTCTATTGAAGGCGGGAAATTAGAAGATCCAGCATTTCACCCGCCGGAGGAGATCTATGCCTGGACTGCCTCACCACTAAAAGCCCCGGACGATCCAAAGATCCTGACGATAACCTTTGAAAAGGGAATTCCGGTAGCTCTTGATGGTGTCCGGATGAAGGGAGCAGACCTGATCCGAAAGCTCAACGATATTGCCGGAAGTCATGGGATCGGCCGGAATGATATGATGGAAAACCGTGTCCTGGGAATTAAGGCACGTGAGATCTATGAGCATCCGGCAGCTACCGTTCTTCTTGCTGCACATGCAGACCTTGAACGGCTTGTTCTGACAAGGGAAGAGTATTCATTCAAGCAGAGTGTGGATGCAAAATGGGCACAACTTGCATATTACGGGCTTATCTATGAACCGCTCTGGGATGCCCTGAATGCATTTATTGATACGACTCAGCTCCGGGTGAATGGAGACGTGGATGTCAGGCTCTTTAAGGGATCGGTGACAGTAATCGGACGATCTTCGAAGGATTCGTTCTATTCGATTGATATTGCCTCGTTTGATTCGACTACGGTTGACCAGACCGATGCAATCGGATATTCTATGTATTATGGTCTGCAGGCACGACTGGTCCGGAAAAATAAGAATAAATAAATTTTTTTAGCGAAAAAATTGAGATACTCTTTTTTTTACTACCAGTATCATTACGGTGATTTTCTAGTGTTTTCCGGTCTCCTTTGTTTCCCTGCTTGAGAAATTTTGAAAATCTGTTTTTAATGGATGGATGAATACAAAATATATCTGTTTTCTAATATTGCGGTTTAATTTGGTAAATGCAGGTAATTTTTGAACAAAACCGGGATTCTATAATTAAGCAGCTGAAAGACTTAGTGTTAACTTTGAGGAACCAGTTTGGAGTTATCCGTATTGGTCTCTTCGGTTCATTCGTCCGGGAGGGACAAACAAGTAATAGTGATGTTGATATTCTTGTTGAACTAAGGGAGGGTTACAATACTCCCGGAATTTTATATCTCTCGTGGATTATCTCGAAACTTTGTTTAATCGTAAAGCGGATCTGATAACAGTTCAAGGACTTGATCCATACATTCGGCCATATGTTGAGAAGGAGGTGCTCTGGATTGAAGGATGATAGAGTCTATTTAAAACATATTCTTGATGAAATATCATTTTTAAGACGTATTTCTGAAGGAAAGTCCCTTGACGATCTTATTCATGATAATTATTATTCTCATGCTGTCAGGAGTGTTATTGAACCTGAAATCGGTATATCAGGTACCTTCGGATTAATTACAGGTTTCTGATCTGGTTGTAATATCAAACCAGGCCCGACAATGCCGGAATATCGGGATGATGCGGTATTTAATATCATGTTATTTTGGGAGATAACCGGTGAAGAACGAGCATATGAGACTTTATTTACATTTAGATTCATAGCATCCGATGTATTATCCGCAGATATACTGACGTGCGATAATTTTCTCGAACCCTGAACAGTAAGAGTGACCGTATATGTTCCCGGATTACTAAATGTGTGGACTGGATTTTTAAGATTAGAGAAGGTTTCATCTCCAAAATCCCAGGAATACGTTTTTGTATTCCCTGTTGATGCATCCAAAAACTGGATTGTTAATGGAATAACGGTAGTGCCAGGAATCCCAAAAAACCGGGCATGAGGTTTTTCCTGAGAAACACTCACCGACCAGGCATGGATTACAGGTTTTGCCCCATCAGCATACAATTCCACAAGGTAGAGAATCTGATTTCCCCGATCATACGCAATATCCCCGACTCGGAATCGTCGTTGTTCTCCTTCTCCTATCATTTCGGTTTCAACCCCGTCAGGATTGAGGAAGAGATATTGATCAATATCCAAAACGGCATATGGCTGTGGTTCCCATGTATTCTTCTTTTTTGCGGCTACTAAAGCAAGATCAGCAGGATCATACAAGAGAATCTCTGCATCAAACGAAGAACTCCACCAGCCCCGGAAATCATTATGTCCTTCACATTCAACCATCTCTGAGGATGGACAGGGAGTACCATCATTCTTCCTGCATACAGGATATTCATCGGCATATTCCATTTCAGGACAGGGATATTCACAGCCCGCCGGATTGACCCATCCATACCAGTATCGATTTCCAGTCCCTTTTGTTCCTGCAAATATCACTGCATTTCCCCCATCAGCGGTAGTAAGAAAAGCACCACCTTCCCATTCATCAGGATGCTGATAATCCTGTAATGTATCAACAATTTCAGAGGTTTCTTCCGAGGTCCGGTACTTAAGGAGGGGAATTTCAGACAGATGTGTATGGGATACTGCGGGAATTCCATGAGAGTTCATCCATGGTGTATATGCAAACAGGGCAGGTCCCATACCAGACCAGCCTCCATCCCTGAATCGTCCGGTGGCCAGGTATCTTGACCCGGAATGAGAATCGGCCCAGTCTTTTGGTATCTCAAACAAATATCCGTTTACCATGTAATGAGACTGGTCACCGATATACCAGCTCCCTTTGGGATTTGGATCTGAAAGATCCGGAGAAAACCAACTATGAGTCGGAAGAGATGAATCAGAAGGCAGGTGCTCCCCCCATGCAAGATGGATTAACGGACCGGTTTCGACCCGGTCCAGATAAGCAAGACCCATTCTGATAATGGTATAATATTGATTAAAATATCCCCCTGATACATCAGTGAAGGGCTGGAGGAATTCTGCCTGTGGAAGGCTGGATGGGTGATCAGCAATACCCGGAACAGGAATCGATACTTCTGCAACCTTTCCCCCATCTCTTACTTCTTCATTCCGGTCATGACCAGATATATAAAGTGATCCCGGATACCCGTCATCCGGACCGGCAGAATCCCCTGTCGGGGAATATGTCATAGCATTTCCCCCATACTCAAAGGTATCAGGTCTATCTGAACCGTCCGGAAGGCGAAAGGCCCCAAGATAGGTAAATTCATCAGGATTGATTCGGGATGCCTGTCCACACGACAACACAATCGGTATTACCAGTAGTAAGAAAAAGATAGTAATCTTGCCAAATAATCGTACCCTTCTGTGTATCCAATCCGGTTTCATCAAACTGCTTCGTGATTGACAATACACGTACGCGATGATAAAGCTTCCATTCAGCAGCAACGAGTGTCAGGTGTAAGCCTTCTCCTCCTGTTCTGTCAGGGGCAGGGTATCCACCCATTCATCCAATTGCCCGGGGGGTTATTAATCCGTGATCCCTTATATGTATGATAAACCAGGTATCTAATCCGAGTCACGTACTGAGATATTTTATGAATACCTACGATTTGTCTTCGGTGCTCTTTGAGAGGGATGGGGAGGTAAACCAGCATCTCATTCACCAGATCTCAGGGAAGGTGATATGATCCGGGTAGGGGAGAATCGTGAAAAATTGAACCGAGTTTCCTCGATTGGGAGATCCGGAAAGATCAAAGAGATATCAGTTTACAATTGGTCAAGAAATATTAATCATTTCCGGTAGGCATATTTCCCTGATTATGGTTAACCTCATCGTTGAACCGGAATTCAAGCATTGATCTCTCTGCTATGAGTATTTTTCAGATATGATCTCGCGTATTATTTCCTGTTACTTCTTCCCAAGCATCCGGGCAGACTTACGTATCTCACGGATGGTTGCTGCCATCCCTTCAACCTGGAAGAGGGCACGGGAGAATTCGGTTCCTGATGGCGTCGTGTGGGAAGTGAACCGGTCAAGGTATTCCTGGTACTGCAACATTACCATTTCCCGTAATGATTCATCCTGTCTTCTCATCTCCTGGTTTTTTTCATCCGATATCGTTGGAAAAATTTCTGATAGTGTTTTCATATTCTTACCGGAGGGAAGCAGAAGGTCCTGTAAAGCAGCTTTTGAAGCTTCTGAAATGAATATACCCCGTTCCTGGATTTGATATATAATCTCTACCAGTTCTCCTGTCTGTTCAGCAAGCACCTGGGCTAGTTTGGAGATTCTGACAAGACGTGCCAGGCGTTTTGATTCATCAGGTGACAGATTCCTCCCGGATATTTGCAGAGCTGTTTCACTAATTTGCTGGTCGAGAAATACTGCGTAATCACGGAGTTGGCGAATATGTGTTGAATAATTTTTCCTATCCGTAATAATGTTCGTCAGTTCTGTAAGAAGTGACTGTGAAATTGAGAAGATGTTGATGATCTCTTTCTCAATCTGCATGATTACCGTTGGATTGTTTTTATTTGGAGGGTGCTCAAGGTTATGAACCACGAATACAACATCATCTTTTCTTCCCGGGACCATCCAGGTTACGATTCGTTCAAAGGGGTTGATCAGGATGAGGAAGACAATACAGGAGGTCAGATTGAATATCAGGTGAGCGTTAGCTACCTGTTGTCCTGCATCACCGTGGAGTGAGAGGATGAAATCTGTCAAAAGCGGAAGAATGGGGAGGAATATGAGGGCTCCACCAAAGTTGAAGATGAAGTGTGCAACTGCCACACGTTTAGCCGAGGTATTCATCCTTGCCGCGACCAATAGGGCAGTTGTTGATGTGCCAATATTTGCACCAAGGATTATCGGGATGGCCATATATGGAGTAATAAGGCCGCTTTGAGACATCAGGACAACAAGGCCGGTCGTTACTGAGCTGGACTGAAAGATGTTGGTGATAATAAACCCAAATGCAATCTGAAGAAAGACCGTATCCATGAGGGCTAAAAAGGCAATCAATTGCGGATCAGTCCGGTACGGGACCATGACATTTGAGATGAGTGAGAGAGAGAAAAATACGAGCCCGAAATAAAATACTGGTCTGCCGAAGATACGGTATTTTCCGGGGATGATCCCCATGAAAAATCCGAGAAGGATGAAAATAGGAGCAAAAGCAGTCAGGTTAAATGCTACAAGCTGGGAAGTAAGGGTTGTCCCAAGGTTAGCACCGAAAATTACTCCCAATGATGCAGAAAATGAAATAATTCCCGCATTAACAAGTCCAATCGTGATGACGGTGGTAGCAGTGCTGGATTGGACAAATGCAGTAACGAGTGTACCGGCAGCAGTTCCCCGCAATGGAGTCTTTGTCAGGCGCTGTATGAATGATCTGAGGAACTCTCCCGATGCAATCTGAATTTCACGGGAGAATTGCTCTATTCCGTACAAAAAAAGAATAATTCCCGGAATGATAGCAAAAACAAATTCCCATGATACCATGATTTCAGTAATCTCCTGAGTATGTACTATGAAGATAACCTGAGCAGAGCTGGGTAAAAATAGTTATGGAATAATCTTTCATGTCTGATATGGAACAAAATTTGAGGTGAATAAATGGAACCCTATAAAAAAAGTTTAGAAAACTGGTATGTGGCAGGTAAAAAAAAATTCCTAATTTTTACGTATTATTAATCGAAATCAACATAAGAAATCCCAATAATAATACCCCCCGGAGGTATGAATAGTATCGGTGAAATGGGGATGTAATTACCGATTTTTTGGATCAAGATTCCCGGAATAATGCTGATAATACAAGACCTTTGATCCTGAAAAGACCATACAAAGTGAAAAAAGGGATCAGGTACAGGAAGTCTTCTCCCCGGGTGAGATAATATCCGGGAGGATTAGAACCAGATGAGCAGATGGTGCCCGATAATATTTAGATCTTATCTTTTCCGGCAATATAGTTCAGCGGCTTTTGTCTCTTGCCCTTGACGACATCAAAACCCTGAGTTCTTTTCAGCTTCTTTACTTCTTCCTCTAACTCTTCGATAATACCAAGTAACCGGTTTACCAAAGCAGGGTCAGAATTTGAACTGATAATTTCAGGGGTGATTTCTTTCAGATATTCAGAATTTTCAGATTTCATACAATTATTCGTATATACAAATGGTTTCTGTGAATAAGTAGATTCGTCTACTGTTAGATCAAGCCAGGTTAACATACCTTTTTTCAGGAGCCAAGGTATTGCTTAATCCTAATTGTTACTGATAATGATGGTAATGATGTAAATGAAAGGAATTCATCAACCATTGGTTTATTTCAGTACAGCACCCCATTTTGGTGAAATTCTAAATCAATAAACCCTCGAGAAGTGCGGTTCTTTCTGTTATCAATGCTAATACTCAGGAGAAATCTTCCGTCTCCCGGTTTCTCCGGAGAACGCAATTAATCGGAAAGTTATTCGTGAATCCGTTCCCCTGGCAGCCGGGACCGGATCGAAGGATCCAACTTTCGTGCCATGTTCATCGCCCGGTACGCCTCTTGTTTTTTTCCCAGTTCATTAAGAACCCGGGCTTTCCATACGAGTGCCTTCGCATGGTCAGGGGCGATCCGTAATGCCTGATCCAGGCAGGTCAACGCATCAGGGAATCTTACAAGGCTGGTGTATATCTGGCCCAAAGAGAACCAGGCATCTGCATTTCCGGGGTTATATCTGATGACCTCTTTGAATGCCTCAACCGCTTGTCTTATCTTGTGAAGTGCCTGATGAGCCCTCCCTTTATTCAGCATGGCATGAACATCACCGGCGGTGAATGACAGGGCTTTCTGGTAGCATTCTATCGCTTCCCTGAATTTTCTTGCCTGATGAAGCAGGAGCCCCTTATTGTACCATGCTGATGAGTTACGGGGTTCCTCTTCGGTCAGGTACTTGTAGTACTGCAGGAGATCTCCGTAACGTTTCAGCCGTCTGAGAGCAGAGAGCCGGTAGGATCGTGCCACCGGATCTGAAGGGGATATTCTGAGGGCTTTTTCCAGTGGCGTTAGTGCTTCCTGAAAACGTTCCAATCGAATAAGGGAAAGCCCTTTCAGGGTCCATCCGGTACTCTGGAGAGGGTACTTCTGAATCAGGTTTGTGGCTGCTATTAGGGCTTCCTCGTCCCTCCCCATCTTCAGAAGCGAGTAGCAAATGATAATCAGACCCTCGAGGTTCCTGGGATCAACCCGAAGAAGTCGGCGGGCGGATGAGAGGGATTCGGGATACCGGCCAGCATCAAACAAAGCACGGGATTTCCACTCCCAGGACTGGATCGGGTATCATCGAGTTCGAGGAGATGATCCAGATACCCGATCGCACTATGAGGGTTTCCCATCCTGATATGACAGTACCCGGCAAGCAGAAGGGCACGATCATGATCCGGGCTCTTTGCGAGGACTGATTCAAACTCATGAACTGCCTGGGAGTATTGGTTCAGCCTGACCAGGCAGAGACCCAGCAGGAACCGGGTGCGGATATTTTCAGGATCGAGGGTGACCAGTCTTTGCAGATGATCCCGTGACTGGAGATAATCACCAGTCCGGTACAAACCGAGAGCAATAAAGAAGATTGCGGTCTTTGCAGTCTTTTCAGAGCGAGATGCGGTACTGAGAGGTGACAGGGCAGCGGAGATCTGGTTGGTTGAGAGCAGGACAATCCCGTGATAGAGTGATCCGAATGGGTTTTCCGGGTCCTGACTGAGTACCTGGTGGATGAAGGGCAGGGCTTTCTCCCACTCGTGATCCTTTAAAAGCTGGCGGATAATCGTCAGGTAAGGGCCGAGGGAGGAATCTTTTGGGCCGGGTTCATAGATAATCCAGGAAAGTTCGTCATCCTCGTCACAGACGATCGACCGATCATCGGTTATTTCTGGAACCTCGGAGAGATCCTCTACCTCATCATCACCTGGCAGGTCCAGGATGAGCCTGGGGGCATCGCCTGTCAGGTCTGTAGTGCGGGGGATATCAGGCTCCATGAATACCTATATGAACCAGTATGACTTCAATCCATTGGTTCGGCGGATTAACTCTGACATTGCCCGGACAAATTTTTTAAAATTTACTCCTTCCACATATTCCTGCCCCGGTCGGTTATCTCTTCAGGGAGATCTCCAAGAGCTACAGGATATGGAGCAAAAAAGGTCTGGTCTTCCAGAAAATGATCCTGGAACCTTATAACCCATGAGTACAGGAGATTTCTGGGCTCAGCAAGAGTTGCCTGATTATGACGATACCGGTCGATAACCCTGAGACAGTAATTCTTCTCGTTTATTGATACTTTTTCACTGAAATATCCAAGAATATGTAAAAGAACGTTGATATTATTGGTATACCGGGGAACCTTTGTGAGAGCCTCACAAAGAAGCGTGCGATATGCAAAGAATGACTCATCAGGATCCATTGCTGTCCGGGAAGCAACAAGCCGCCCCATTTTACGCATGTTCTCCTGGTGGCAGACCATCAGCAGGAATTATTTTTTGCATGAAATTCTGCAAGTTTTTCCCGGTTTTTCCTGCCGACGGATATACTTTCACTCCCCGGAGTCCTGAAGTGGGAGAACCTGCCTTGAGTATGAATCCATCAACCGGAGGGAGATTACTTAGAAATTCCTGAGCAAAATCTGACATCGTATTTGTGTAGTCCAGTCCGGTTGCCGGCTGGATCAGGTGATCAATCCCGTCGGTTTTCACAATCCTGACGGTTGATCGTGGAATCCCAAGACCTATCTCGACTTCCGGACATACCGGGATACAATCAGCATAGTCTCTGATTCTGGCTACCAATGGAGAAGGGATCTTTGACCCATCATACCGGCAGGCATCAAACTCGATACAGCGACTTATAACCAGGAGCGGCTGGGCATATACCTGTTCCATAAAAAATTACATGATGAATTATCTCTTTTAAACTTATATATTCACATCCTTCCCTGGATTACCCTGATTCAGAAGATAGGCCGATAAATCCAGTGTTGATCCCCGTGAAAACAATGAGGTCCCTCACTTAAATGGTGGGGACAACACTGAACACTTCCTGGGAGGGGCATAAGTGATCCGGAGGTGAGGAGGGTGTCAAATCCGGCCTGGAGAAGATAGCCGGATGCTAAAAGGTTCGTAATAATCCTACATTTGATAAAAATTAAACATCCGCGGCATATATCGTAAGAAAAAGTTCGCTGTGATCAAGCAGTTTATATTCTGGTTTTTTTCCGGCCAATTCCATGCTTTCTCTAATAATTATGGGAACTCCATCCCCACGTTTTTCCATATACTGTTTTCGTCCACCAACCCGCTCCGCATATGAAATTGGGCATTCAGCCAGAAGTGAAGTTAATAGTTCATTTCTCGTGGATTGTCTCAGTTCAATGGTTTCTAAACTCATCGTGTTTGGAAGAGAGCCGGGTGAGTAAATCTCCAGGCGATCATCAAAGAGAAAAAGGCGTATTTTGGATCCATATATTGAATAATCCCGATGTGCTACTGCATTGACAATCGCTTCAAAAACTGCTCGATTGCTGAATTGATACTTTTCAACGCGGTCAGGGATTTTTCTGGCGGTCACCTGCTGGTTCTTCATCACAAAGGAGACAGCATCATCAATCTGTTGATTAAGGGGTCCGGTGATGGATCGTGCATCAATCTGATAATGTGAGTCCTGAACTAACCCTTTGTAATGGACGGCTTCTATAAATGCTCCAGGAAGGTGAGTTTCCGGATGGGGTGAACAGAGAAGAATCCCCGCAACCGTTGCCCGAAGAACATTTGAATCATCCCGTTTAAGGAGGCCTCTCTTTTCTAATTGAATCGGTTGAGATCCTTCTGCCTTTGTAATAAATCGTTCAAAATACCGGGGCTCCAAGTCAGAAAAGGACGTTTCAGGAACAATCTGTTCATCAAACCAGATGATTCGTGCCTGACTTCGTTGTTGAAATAATCTTGCCAGGTAATCTGGAGACATTTGTCGTTTAGAACTTCCCAGTCTCATGAAATATCCTCCGGGGCTCTGGTGAACAAAAAGACTTTTTGGGATCTCAACTTTTAGGATAATTTTCTGAACGCCCAGATTGTCAGGGAGGAGAATCCGATATGCACGGATAATTACTGGTGGTTTTACACTATCCATACAGATATCGCGGATATAGGTTTCAACAAGATCGATTCTATCCAAGGGAATCCCTATGATATCACGAGTTTTATCATCTATGCCTAAAAGTAAGATAGCTTCATTTGAATTAGCAAGAGCAGCAATTTCATCTGCGAGATCATTTCTTGACGGACTTTTTACTCTATCCCCACTGAATTCTATCCTTTTGAATTCGATAGAATTGTCTTCACCCAGTTTAATCTTTTCTAGTAATTCATATGAACTATCTAACATGAGAATTCCCTGAGTATCCGTTTATACCTCATTTCAAATGCTGCTCTCCCTCCTTCCATTACCCGGCAGATCTCATCTCGGACTGGTTGATCCTGAATAGTGCCCTGATGACTAATTATTGTCTCTCCACCTTCAGCAATCAATGGGATAACCAGATCTGCATTCCCGTTTACTACAATGTTCGCGTTATGAGTGACGATTATAATCTGTCTTTTTTCTTTAATATTTCTGAGATGTCTGACAATCATATCATAAATGAGGTGGTTGTCCAGATCATCTTCTGGTTGATCGAGGATGAGGGGCTGGGTTCCATAGGAAAGAATAAAAGACAATATTACTGCGTTTTTCTGACCTGGAGACCCTTGCATAATATCTTTGAATATCCCTTCTGATTCTGCATAATACCCGATAGAGAGAGAATCATCAGGATAAAAAAAAGCAAGTTCATCCCGCTGGTCCTGAGGACAGCGAATTATCTTCTCAATAAATCGACGTTCAGTATCAGACGAACCCTTTCCATCACAGAGATCATAGATATATTCTTTTTCTTGATATATTTTTTTTAAGAAATTATCAGGATTAACGTGTTGTCCGGTCCGGTCATAATCATTGTATAATCTGTCGATAATCCCTGTTTTGTTATCAGGATCATGAATGTATTTAGCATAGATGTTTTTATCCAGGCCAAGTATCGAACGGATCTTTCTTTCGGCAGATCTTTGATCGCCAAAGGGTAGTAATACCATCCTGATTTGCTTATTTCCTGCCAGGTTCTTACGGATAAATTCCTTCCGTTTTCCTGTAAGTTCCAGTCGATGGTTTGTGATGTCCTTGAGAAGTTGTTTTTCCTGAATGAAATATTCTTCCAAAGAAGAAATAAGAGAGTTGTGATTTCTGATCTGTTCCTCAAGAGTTTCTCTGGTTTGAAGTAACTGACCATATTGCTGAATATTAGAAATTCCTCCTTCTGCAAGTATTTCCATCAATGAGGAATATTGTGCATGAATTTCAGCATTTTTCTTACTCCATTCTGATTCTTCCCGGATCTTTTTCCAATCTGCCCATTGTGACTCCAATCTTTTTGCAATACTATGTAATTCACGAATAGTAGTATTGACCGTTTTCGTTCGTTCTTCAAGATCGCGGACACATTTTTGATCATTTGGATCATCTCTATCCATTACCGATACATCAGGATCATTAGCCCCTATCTGCTCTATTAGGGAAATAATTGAATGGGATGCAGACTTCCAACTCTCTTCCCATATTTCTATAGTCCGCTCTTTTCCCCGGGTCTGTTGATATTTCTTCAGTATATCAGCATGCCCTGATTCTTCAAAACGTGAAATTTTGCTGGAGATATCTTCCAGTTCTCCGTAAATACGTTCTTTATCAGGTAATGATGCAGTAATCTCCCGGATCTTTGCCTGTAAAGATTTATAGCGAGAAGTTAAGATCTGGAATTTTTGTTCCCAATCTGAAAAACCAGTTTCAGGATCCTGATCAATCATACGAAGGATGGAAGATGGATCCCTTACCATTTCATAAATCTGTTTCTGGCTGTATATTGAAAGGGGAAAACGATTTTTAATCTCTCCAGAACTTAGTTCTTCACTTCCATCTTCCATCACCCGGTTTATTAAATAATCGTAATTATCAATACTCCACCGAATCCGATACATAGCATCGTCTTTCTGATATTCCAGCATTAATTTTGATTTTTCATGAAGAAGACCTGAAGGGTCATCTGTTTTTTTTGTGAAATATTTTTTCAAATCTTCAGATAATTTATCTGGTATTTCATCAGTTTTTCCCATGCACAATCGGATAAATTCTATTGTTGACGACTTCCCTGTTCCTCTTCCTCCGATAATCGTATTGAGTCCGGGATTACATAGGAGAAATGGACTATCGGAATCGATATATTCTGTATCTGTTATGGTAA
>JAAYCY010000023.1 GCA_012729535.1 Methanomicrobiales archaeon
CATGAATTCTTCTTGTCCGGATGAGACAATATCATCAAGAGCATCCATTGCAGTATTAAGTTCTGAACATAATGTGCTCACCACTTCTTTATCAGATAATACCAACCAGCTCCCTCCTGTATCGGTTCAGATAATATGAATAATCCAAATATTCCCTGAGTATTCTTGATTCAAATGATGAAAATGCATTCTGGTTTGAACAGAAGATAACTTTCTGTTTCTTTAAGACCTGATATACAAACCGTAACGGTGCGGTGTTAAGAATTCTGATATCAAGAGGAAAATGAATAAGATTTGAGAGTTCCCGTTCAAGCCGTTGCTCATAGTATCTTGGCGGACTAAAGGATATATCTAATACAATTCCAATGTCAATATCCCGAAACTGACCCTCCGCAAATGACCCAAATAGCAATGCGGCAATAATCTCATTTTTTTTGGAAAGATAACCTGATATTTTATGCAGAATAACGTCTTTTTCAGCCGGGGAAAGTGAATGGGGAGTGAGCAGATCCATAGGAATTATCAATTGTATCGTGTATTACAATGAAAAAGATATCTATTTATCAATTTTTGGATCGTTTCTCCTGAAATATGAATTTATTCTGACTGAGACATTTTCCCCGTAATTCTTCGAGCCTTTGTGCCTCCCCCTGTTGGAATGCAGAGGTTGTTCCAGGATTACTCATCACCAGCATCTTCCTTCAGGGTCAGATATGCACTAATTCTGTCAGCAACATTCTGCTCAAGGTTCCTGTACCAGAATGCATAGTCATACCGGTGGTATACTCCTTCAGAATACGGCCCGATATCGAGTTCTTCACCTTCAGGTATGGTTGTTGTCAGGGCACTTGATGTCAGGTTTATCTGTGCATCACAGTAGTGCAAAACCTCACGGAGGAATTCTCCGGTACTATCGTTATAAAATCGTGCACCCAGGTTTTCTGAAACTGGTGCGTAAGTATTATCCGTTTTCCAGTTCAGCGGATTGATACAGTGAGCTCCGGCCATGAGCATCGGACCACCTTCGGAAGTCACAGACTGGGTATTATAGGTGATGACAACTCCCACATCATCAGCAGCTTGTGCTGCACTAAGACCGGCTTTTTCAAGGTCTTCATCCGTCACCGTGTACCCGATAAGATATGCAGCAACCAGTCTTTCGCGAAGGTCCTCATCATCTCCGAACCGGTTTTTAATCAACTCGATGAGGGCCATTGTCCCCTGGCTGTGGCCAGCAATGATGAAGGGGCGGCCTTCATTAAGAGTAGTGATATAATACTCAAATGCCTCCTCCACATCTGCTGCACCTTGTTTAAACTCCATGGTATCGGTTGCAAGCATGTCAGGTCCGGCTGCAACAGCGGTTGACATCTGCCGGTAATATGGAGCAAATACATTGGCATGTGGTTCGAAAACATTTGCCTGTGCATCAAAAATTCCCTTAGCCAGGGCCCGTTCTTCATCATCCGTGATGTTCATGGAACCATCTGGATTGCTACTGACCGTGGGGTATACATAAAACACATCCACCTCGTTATTTACAGAAGGAAGCGAAATCCAATAATATGAATCTTCATAATCAGGTCCGGAATTGGTTGAGTTCATCATAGTTGCAGATATGTTCCCATCAGGGGATGGATTTTCATCACTCACGGCTGCCTGAGAAAAAGCAAGATAAAAATCAGGATAAAAACCAGATATATTGGACAGTTTATTTCCTTTTTCATACTAAAACACCATTATTGTTTGTAGAGACTCCGCCCTAATATCCCTTAAAAGCTCCGGTACAGCAATTATTCTAAAAAAACTGCATATTTATCGGGCAGGTAAAAAAGAATTATTTCATTTTAAGATAGCGGGAAATCAGAGGGATCAATTGGAACCTGTGGATCGGGGGAATCTGCAGATAATACAATTCTGCTTTCCGCCCATATCCATTCATCAGGGACGGTTTCTTCAGTTGTAATCCTGGTGACATTATAGACAGGGTCAAAATACGTTCCGGTAATGATGGTATGGGAATCACTTTTTTCTTCGTGAACAGTTCCATCCCCTCCTGCATTCAGGATATTGGCCAGCATATAATATTCGGGCTGACTAATGAACTGTTTTTCTGCATCATTCCATCCAAACCCGAGAGTATAATATACCTGGTACGATTTGGAAGGGAGTGATAAAACGCCGGTCTCTTTTGGTGAAACATAAACAGCAAACGGAATCGGCCAGTTTAATTCTTTAAACACAACAACCGCTTCTTTTTCATTGTGGGAATTATCAAGAGTAACCTTGTTAACTCCATTTTTTGGAACACTCCCGTAAATTTTTGTCAGTTCCTCTCCAAAAACCGGGATTACTACAAGGAGAACGACAAGAATCAGGGTTATGCACATTCGGGTGTTCATGATTGCCTCCTGGGATGCACCATGTCGAATATCACCCTGGGAGTAGATATCTTTTTCCAACCTCCTGGTAGAATGGGGGGATTATGTAATTTTCCATCAATCCTTCTCATCCAGGCTATCTTTCTCCAGGTTCCCATGCACAAGTTGAGAGACATATTCAGGAGCAATCACGTATGCTTTCGCAATCAGATCTGCAACATCATTCTTTCCAACCTTACCCGGAGAAGGTCCAAGTGACCTGATAAGTCCTCCTTTTACCTCTGCCTGCCTGGTCAGATGAACATCAATACAATCAAGGGATTTTCTCATGGAAAAAAATCCGGTTCCTGAAACAACCGGACAAGTAACCTCCTGTATGGGGGGTACTTCATCAGGCATTTCAGGTTCTAGCATGCCTCTTTCCTGCCTCAGGGCATCCAGAAGATTATCCTTTCCCATCCCTCTCATTGCATAGATCAAAAAGGGATCCTTGTCAAACTGTTCGGCCAGGATATAATACACAGCCGCGATGTGTTTACAGGGATTTGCATAATCCGGGCATGAACAATTAGTTTTCAGGTCTCGTCCATCCTTTGGAAAGAGGATTGTCCCTGCCTTTTCTATAATCTCCTCTATTTCATGGGGCATTTCTCCAGCAAGCATCTGGGCAGAATAGAGAGCCTGTTTCCCAATAGCAGAAATCACATTCTTCCATTCCTTCTCATTCCATTGGCTGATGCTGATTGATATCTGGTACGGTTTAGAGACTGACCCCTGGACTGCTGCTGTCACAACTCCCTTGGAAATATCAAGTCTCATTACTTGCCCTTTCCTGGCATATGTTCGTCCCCGGGCCAGGCGGTTATCCATCCCCATCTGATGAAGAGTATCAAGAAAACGTTTTGACCACCACTGTTCTCCGATAGCACCCCTTTTGCTTGCAGCCTTAATTCCATCTTTTACCGGACGCGGACTGCTCTTTGGAAAATACCAGTCACTCATGATTCACCACCGATTAGTTCTCGGATCCTGCATTGAATATTGAGGGGAACTGCCACATTCGACGGTGGTCACTCCTTCAGGACTGATTACCCCGGATACCGGATATGTTGAGTAACTTCCTGCTTTCATGTATAATGCCGAAGAAGTGATGGTGAATGGTCCGAGTTTTTCAAAGGTGGCAGATATGGTATGGGCTTCCTGAACATTGGTAAATGTATAGGGAAATGGTGAGGTCTGTGATCCAAGCGATGTACCATCTACCATGACATCTTTTATCCGGTAACAGGGATTTGCCGTGATGGTATAACTCTGACTTTCTCCACATGGTACAAAGGTAATTCCGACCGGAGTTATGTTTCCTCCGGTTCCTGCGGTTGCTGTAATCGGATACTGAAGGAATTGAAATTCAGCCCGGATTACATGGTTTGTAGTGATATTCGTGAATGTTGTTATGTTGGTTGTTGTGCCGGTCGGTCCGGATGATACTCCATCGATTATGATGTCAGATATGTTATAGCAGGTATCGGCAGTTATTGTAAAGGACTGATCATTTCCACAGGTGACAGGAACGATTCCGGATGGGTTTATGGTTCCTCCCTCTCCTGCCGAAGCACTGATTGACAACTGGTTTGAGAACCAGACCTGGATAGTATGATCTTCCCGGACATTGGTAAAGGTTGTGGAATACGGGTTAATTTGCGGGCCTTTCGGCGTTCCATCAATGTTAATATCTGATATGGCATAACAGGGATTCGCAGTTACGGTTATGAGTTGATTTGCACCACAATTGACCGTAACCGGCGATGGAGGTGTAATTATTCCTCCTCCCGGGGGAATTGCGGAATGTGTGATGGTACTTGTATTTGGACTGAAGTTTGCATGGATAGTATGGTCCCGGTCAACGGTTTTGAAGGTATACGAGGGATGTGAGCCGTTTGAGGTTCCATCCACCCAAATGTCATTGTTATAGTAACAGTCATTCACGGTGATTGTAAATGTCTGATCGCTGCCATCTTCAACAGATACATTTCCACTTGGAGAGATGGTCCCGCCAGGATCGGCGGTTGCCCGGATGATGTGTCCGGAAGGGGGGATGGGAACCGTGATGGTATAGAATTTGGAAGATGAACCACAGAGGTTGTACGCAGTGAGGGTGACGTTGTAATCTCCTGCAGTGGTGTATGTGTGTTCGGGATGCTGGAGGTTTGAGGTACTTCCATCTCCAAAACTCCATTCCCAGCGGTTTGGATCTCCTATTGTCGTGTCGGTGGATATTACCTTGAGCGGGGCAGGGCCACCATCACTGCTTACATCAAAGTCTACAATGATTTTTGAGCCTATAGAGGGTGTCGCACTTAAGCAACACCCTCTATAATTATTAATTATTGGATATTTTCCTGGCGATGTTCGATTTTTATTTCGAAGACAACAATTAATTTTAAAAAAGGCTTATGGGATTTTTGTCAGAACAAAATCAATATTCACAGCACAACACTTAGAGGTCCCATAACCGGGAACGAGTTGTTGCTGCAAATAAAACGATGGTGTAACGGTATAGCCAAGACAAACTGAGCCAGGGCAATTTTGAATATTTATATCATATTTATCTGCATTATTGCGAGGTACTTCTATAACATAACTCCCATAAGGGTTGGGTATAGCATAATATTTTGTATTTTTGTCACCAGTAGCAACAATAGTGAGTTGATTGGGCAGTAAACCACCCCCAGATATCGTAACAGTACCTGATATGTAAAAGCATCCCACTCTTATCCACTGAATTGCTGAATCGGACCCACAGGGACCTGATACGTTAAGAGTTATTGGATAAATGGGATAAATTCCAGATGCATGGGTATAGTAATGATCATGAGGTCCCGGCCCAGTAACAAGAGCAGAACCATCACCAAAATTCCATTTCCAATCCGTAATAGAACCAATGGAGGTATCCTCAACCCTCATTGTCCACTCATCTAAAGCATAAGAAATGAATGAAGCAGTCGGAGGCAAACAAATGTTGATTACCTCATTATAAGGGTCTTCATTACATGAGTTATTGACAGTAAGAGTTACAGTATATGCTCCATCGGAGGCATAGGTATAACTTGGATTTCGAAGAGCAGATGTAGATCCATCGCCAAAATTCCAATTCCAATCTGTAATAGGGTCACCCGGATCTTCATATGTTGATGTGTCTGTAAAAATAATGTTCCGATAGTTCAAAATATTACGAGAATATGTAAAACCTGCTGTTACTGACGGGCATGAAGGACCTGGTATAATCACACTTTCTAATTCTGTGGAAGCTGAACCACAAAGATTAAAGGAAGTTAATTTTACCCAGTATTCTCCGGATTCTTCATAGTGATGTTCGGGATTTCGTACGGATGATGTTTCTCCATCGCCAAAATCCCACTTCCATCTGTTTGGATCACCAGTTGTTTCGTCTGTAAAAAACACTGTAAACGGGTCATCCTCTTTATATGCATAAGAAAATTTCGGGGTGATTGTTGGGCAGACCGTAATGTAATTGGTTTTTGTTATAGGATAATCAATTCCATTTTGAGTCACTGTAAATGTAATGGTATAACGGGTGACTTTTTTGTCACCATTTGTAATTGCTACTGCATAAAAGGGGATTTTTGACTCTTGGTTATTATCAAAAGTTTCATCACCCTTTATAGAATCAACAAATTTCCATGAATAACTCTCCCCTTCACCGCACCTAGACAAATCAGTGAAATTTACCAACAAAGGTTCGAATCCAAAGACCGGAGAGCCGGAGAAGTCTGGAACGATTGGCTGGATTGAGATGTAATTTGTTTTTACTTCGGTGATGGCAGGATCTCCGGCGGTAAGGGTGACGTTATATTGTCCAATGCTATTATAGGTGTGATTCGGGTTTGGTTTGTCGGAGGTTGTTTCGTCACCAAAATTCCAGAGCCATGAACTTGCATTATTCGTTGAAGCATCATAGAACCGGATTGATTCACCAACACAGGCAACACGTGGCTGGACATAGAAATCAACATCTAACCCAATTTTTTCCTTTCCATAACTCCAGAGTAGAAATTCAGACCCATCAGGCTTTCTTTCAATGAAAGAAATTGAATTAGGAATTGTGTCATTATAAAAACCTTCCAGAGTGTCACCTGGAGCAAAATAGTCCTCATATCCTAAACCTTTTTGTGCTTTATGGAGAGTAAAATTGCGAGGATGTTCAGTAATATTAATATCCCAAGGTACGCTATCTACCAAAATTTTTAATCTTTGATTCATTCCAAGTATTTTTCCCTCATTATAAATTTGAAATTTATCTCCCCTTACATGAGTAATGTATATTTTTGCACCATCTTTTTGTGGTTCGATTTTTATCTCGAAATCACCGGCTGATCGTTCAACTGGAGGAGGTTCAGAGGTTAAAATGACGACAACGAGGCCAAAACCTGCTGTGATTATTGCAGCCAGGAGGAGAGCTCCGATCATAATTGCAGTCGCAGAGTCGTTATTCATTTTTTTCACCACCATAGGATGACCTATTCGGCAAACTGAGTAAGCAGATTCGCTATTTTAAGCCAATTCAATTCGATGAGGTTAAATATTTGAGAAGGATGTGATGATAATCAGAGTCAGAAAAGATAAAGATATCTCTGACATCCGGATAGTCGGTAAAATTGAGAAAATTAGGAAAATCATGAGATATTAAATTTCATGATCGAATTTTCTTCTGATGAAAAAGATCATGCAAACCAAAGAAATTATTGTGAAGATGAAAGTAAAATTTGGGGTTTTCTGAACAGGAGTCGGAGTGAGAGAAATTCCATTTTTAGGTACCATTTTTGCAGAAACTTCGGTGTGATTGTTCCATTCAATGGTGCATGTCTTTTCCCAGTTATAATATCCATCGGATTGTAATTTTATGAAATAATCACCAACTTCCATTTTACGAGCATCAACTGGGGTGTTGCCAACACGAATTCCATTCAGGTATGCTTCAACACCTATGGGTTCTGAAGTAATTAGGAGACTCCCATATTGAATAAGATCATCTAAATGAACAATAGTTGTATTATCAGCATAAACAACAACACGTTGTTTTTCGATCGGATATCCTTCCTTTTCTGCAGATAGATTATATAATCCAGATGGAATTTTTGAAATCATCAAAGTACCTGATAGCGGTATTTCCTTTTTTGTGATATCTTCAATGGTCACAAGAATCTCATGAGTTCCAAAAATCTCAATATTCCCTGTTTTATTTTGTTGAATGGTAGATGGCATTACAATTTCTGGATCACCAGATAACGCTATATTTCCCGATAATGGATGAATTATTAAAACTAATGATAGTAAAAAAAAACAAAAAAATCGATAATTTCCAATCATCTAGTTACCTTACTTTTAAAAATATGAATTTTTTCCCATTTATGGATAAATCAGATAATCGGATGCATTACCATCAAGGAAAGTTTCTTCGGGGTTCATTTTTAGTTCTAGATATTTATGAGAATTAGGAATTATGTTATTAATATTCAAATTCCTTAATGATGGAACTGAAACATAGTTACCACCCCAAATTAAGTTTATCCAGTTCGAAGAATTTTTTCCCGAATTAATACATATTGTAGACTGAAATGCTAAGAATTCTTTAATGTTAATATCAGTACAATCTCCAATATCCACAATTTGATTATTTTTTAACAATTGAATACTTGTAAGATTACATGAATTAATTGTATTAGCTATCGAAATATGAGCTGATTCTAAAGGTTTTGTTAAAATGATTTGAGTAATATCACCATCATTAAACAAATAATTTGTATTATTTACAGTAATAGATGAATCAGAACCTTTTACCACCCATTTCAAATATCCTCCTGCATTTAGAGAGCATTTTCGTGAAGATAAAAAACTTACAGTATTAGATTGATTCGCGATGGTTATATCAGTTCTGTACGTAGAGTGTGTATCTGTTGCATTTTTGATTGTCAAAGTAACAGGATAGATTCCAGGTTTATAAAACGTATGGACTGGATTTCTTTCCGCTACTGAATTCCCAGTTATATTTAAGGAGCCATCACCAAAATTCCAATCCCATAAATTGGGCCCGCCACTAGATGTATCTGTAAATACTACCTCTTGAGGTGCAATTCCATACAACGGTTCAGATGTAAAATTCGCTTTCAATGGATTTTTACTTGGTACCATGATCTTAATTACAGGGGATTCAACAGAATACCCCCTTAAATATCCATTTTCAAAACGAGGAGTTGCTTGGATAAGCACAGGGACTTCTTTACCTGCAAAAGGTTCAGAGTTAAATGTTGCAACAGAGTTATTCCAAAAAGCATTTCCATCAGTCCATGTCATTGGGAAAACATACTTACCAAGGACATTATTCCCCACGACAACCGATACATTGTATGGATCGTAATTATGTCCTTTGACTTGTCCTTTTACAGTGATATTCCCGATGGATGGAGAATTCAGATCTATAGAGGTAATTACAGGAACTAGAGGTTCATATCCAACAAAAACATTCCTAGAAGCATAACATTTCTGTTCTTTTCTATTCTTACTGAATGTTGTTTCAGTAGTTAACTTAATGTTTTTCCCTTCGTACTTCCTATTGTCCCATCCCTTATTTCCGAAATTCCAATTAATATATGGATCTCTGTCAAAGTATAGAGTTTTTTCTTCAGGAGATATTAATTTGCACCTGATATTATCTCCTTTAAGTCTAATTCTTGATGTAAAATCATATTTTAAACCATCATAGATGCCAAATTTTTCATTATATGGAATTTCCTGTCCTTCATATGGAGGATAAATCCAACTTGATGCTGTTGAACAGGAAACAAGATTAATCTCCAATTTATCTCCAGTATAACCAGGAGGATATAATTTCGTATTATTATCAAGAATGTTGATTGTATCTCCCTCTATTTCAAACGCAGGTGGACCACTATACGAGTAACTACCCACAACCCAGTAATCAGATGAAGAAGGAGGATCATAACTTTTCATTGAGATTACTCCTCCGGGAATTGTTAAACTAAATGAGGAATTACCAAACCGTCCATAAGGAGGGACCTGATATGTGTTTTTTCTCTTTTTGGGTTTAATGAAATCACTACCATCAATAAATTGTAGTGTGTCATCATATGACAGAAAATAATTCCAAGCATAATCTTCCATTGAAAATTCATCTCCATCTGGATAGAAATAACCAAAAGGAAGTTGCAATGAGGATACGTGCCATTCAACATTGGTAAAATTCGCAATATACTCCCTCTCAGAATATATTACCATCTGCCCCGATACAGGATTTCTATCAGGACCAGATCTTCTAACACCATATGAAGAGGTTACATTCCAATAATCATCAGGAAATACTTCTTTTACTCGAAACACTCCATTATCTACATCATTCAAAATAAATTCATACCATCCATCTTTATTAGTTTCAACTGGGTCTCCCCTGTCAATCCATACCCCATTGACTAGTTTTTGTAATATAATCTTCCATTTATATAGATCCCATTCATTAGCATCCTTCTTTCCGTTAAGGTTTCTATCATCAAAAAGATGTCCAGATATTTTTGCAGGGTGTGTAACAACCAACGGAAGAGTCTTAGAAAAAATGGTACCGCATCTATTCTGCAGTTGTTCTGTTATGTAATACGTTCTCCAGTCCGAATATTCATGATCCTCCGGAGTTCTGTCGTTCTGTGGATCTTGTGAGGTCCAATTTGTTCCATCACCAAAGAACCATTGGCATGAAGTAATATTCTCATCTGGACCAGAATTTTCAAAAAATTTTACGATCACACCCTTACCGTTTGTATTAGGAGTTGCTGTAAATGAAAAATCTTGTTCTATATCAGGACAATCATGATAAACAATTCGGGGTTTTTTGAAGGGTTTACCACAATAGTTAGTAGCCGTGAGTATTACGTTAAATGTTGAACTTTCACCCACATTTTCATATACATGTGTCGGATTTTGTCCATATCCGGGAGTCAGATTATTAATATCTCCAAAATCCCAAGTCCAAGATTCTATTTCATCATTTAATGTAGGAGCATCAGCATTAGCCTCGAAAACGACTTTTAGTGAATTTTCTTCATCACCAATTATGAAAGTAGGTTTATACCCAAAATCAACTTTAAAATCGGGGCAATCTTCTACAATTATGTTTTTTGATGAAGTATTTTTACTGTTACAGGCATTTTTAACAGTCAACATTGCGGGGAATACTCCAGATGTAGAAAATGAATGTGAAGGATTCTGCTCGACTGGTGTATTTCCAGTGACATTTAATGAGTTATCTCCAAAATTCCAGTCCCACAGAGTAATAATATCACTGCTATCAGAAGGGATGGTGTAAGATTTATCGATGAATTTTGTGTTAACACCAGCATATACTTTCTTTAAAGGATCATCCAATTCAAAAGCGGCTACTACCTTATCACAAGATGACCCAATAATTATATTTACAGGATCGGATACTATTCCAGACTCGCAGACATTATATACAGTTAATGTAACTTCAAAAGAACCAGTTTTTTCATATTTATGGGATACAATTCTTTCATCGTTTGGATAATTACACACCTGAGTTTTTTCATCACCAAAATCCCATTTGCAACGGGATGGATCACCAGAAGTCTCATCAGTGAAAATAACTGTAAATGGGTCATCATCTTTAAATTTATAGGAAAAATCTGGTTTGAGTTTGGGACAGACAGTAATGTAATTATTTTTATTAACAGAATATGGGACAGAATCCTGATATACGGTGAAATTTACCGAATACTTTGTAACTTTATTATTAATTGCAATAAATTTTTCAATCGGTTCTTGAGAACTATTAGTAGTTTCACCGCCATTGATTGAGTTAGTATACTTCCAATTCCAACTTTCTCCTTCTCCACATCGGGACAAATCAGTAAATGTTACAATAAATGGATTATCAGGAGAATCATCTATCCCAAATAACGGCGTTCCGGAAAATTCAGGGACTATAGGCTGAACAGAAATATAATTTGTTTTCGTTTCTGTCAGAGCAGGATCACCTGCAGTTAATGAAACGGTATATTTCCCGGTTTTGGCATATTTATGAACCGGATTTGGATCTGTTCCGGAGACCATATGTGGAGTCGCTGGATCCCATCCATTGACATCAAAATCCCATTCCCAAGAATCCGGATTATTCGTAGATGCATCATAAAAACTCACATCCTCTCCAATACAGGCAACCCGGGGTTCTCCATAAAAATCAACGCTATTGGCTTCTTTACCGTTACCGCCATAACTCCATAATAAATATTCACTTCCATCCGGCTTTATCTCGATAAAAGCAACTGTTTCAGGTTTTGCATCAGATATTGCTTCCAATGTATCACCGGATGAATAATATTCACTATAATCAGAGTTAGCCTGGCCCTTTATTAAAGAAAAATTATTTTTTTCAACTGAATCTGATAAACTAACAGGCCACTCATTTCCATTTACCAAAACACGAAATGATGGATCTTCTCCATCTTGTGTAACCTGAAAAGGATCTCCTCGAATGTGAGAAATATAGACTTTTGCACCTTCACTAACGGGATCAATCTTTAATTCAAAATCACCCGCCACTTTTTCTACAGGATGGAGCTGCGAGATAAGGATAACAGAGATTATTCCGACAGCCCCGGCAATGAGGGCTACAACGAGTAGTGCCCCAACTAATTCAGTTATTGCAGCATCCTGCTTCATTTATACTCAACACTCATTTAGTTATCTTTAAACGGATTATTTGACGATTGGAGCAGAATTTCTTTTCCGGCCTCATAAAAAATGATGGAAATTACCTCTGCCTTTTCTGTACTATTCCACTTGAGCGAATCACCAATAGAGAAACTCACGATATCATCATTCCACGTTTTATACATATCTGTATATGTTTTTTTGATCTCCAATAAGGGATTTTTTGTAATATCAGTTTCATCGACCAGAATTTTCGTGGAGTTAATATCCAGGGGTTCTCCCCGTTCAAAAATGATATATGGCTTTATTACATTATCAGCCGGATCTTCCTGCCAGATGATCGACAAATCAGCCTCCGGAAGATTTGTGACTGAAACCTGGGAGATGAATTGAACTCCAACGATACCTAATGCTATCGTAGCGATGGAAATCAGGAGTAGAACCCCTATTACGTCAGATACTGCTTCCTCTTTTCTGATAGTCATCGAATACTCACTGCTTTTCCAACCGGGTTTAATGCGACCGATAACTCAGGGGTTTTCAGATCTAGAATGATATCCTGTGTATTTTGATATGTTGACTCTAAACCTTCATTATCCCGACCCCTAATATTCAGAATGGGAGGTATATCATCAGAATCGTCGTCTTCTATCCGTACCCATGCTGTTTTATAATTACTATCACCTTTTGAAAAAGCGACCGGAACCCCATTACTTCTTGCATTTTCACAGATCGCTTTTATCGTACTATACCATCTTGCCCGATTACTTTCGGTCGTTGGATCAATGTGTAAAATTACCGATTTCGCATTTGGCAGCCCGGTTGTAATACCATAGGTATCAATTGAATCAAGAGTAGAAGATACCTGGACTTGTGAACTTCCGGCAATATTATCATATCCGGAAACCGGGATGTTTGAAATCCCCACTACAAGATTCCCACCATTTCTTGTAACAGAGATAGGAGGGAGGACTAATGGATTTGAACCATCAACCTGCTCAACAAATACTCCTCCGGATTGATAAATGAAATCCTGCTGGGTCCGGTAATAATAATTTTGAGAGTTATATTCAAAGGCACCAAGAGCATTGTCAATGATTACAGTATCATTATGTGAATTTGATAATAACGTATATTCAAAAGAATATTTTGTATCATCAGCATATTCACCGGTTTTACTGGGAATGAATTGGAATGGACTTTTCAAATAATCAATTATTCCATATGCAGGATTCAATAGATCAAGCCATATTGATTCACCTTTTGAAATGTCTGATGCTATTACATAATTCTCCATAATTTGTATATCACTCTGATTAACATTCATAATTAAATCAGTTTGATAAGAAAAATAATAGGAATCATCTTCCGGATGATCAGGAATAGGCGTAGGAACAGGATCTAAATCATACGGCCAATCAGAACTTATTATTCTTGGAATTGCTTCCAATCGGATTGTCAGATTATTATATTCATCAAATAATTCAACCCCATACCATAATTTCGAAAACTGATCTAAAGTCATTAACTCATGAGTCTTTTGGGTATCATATCCTGAATCAATGAATTCAACGTAAAAATGGTTTATTGGAATACTACTACTTGGATAGGGTGTTGTAACTGGAATCAACGTTCCAGAAATCATCTGCGTTGAACCAGATGTTTTTCCATCTCTGACAGAAATTTGGAATTCACCGGGTTCATTTAAATACTCACCTGGAAATTCAGATAACGGAATTTCTATTAAATTATAATCAACATAAGAACATGCAATTTCTTGATCACCCCAGAAAACAGTAGATGTGCTTGAAAAACCTGCCCCATATATTTTTAAATTAGATGAAAAATCCGATTTAACTGAAGTGTGTTCTGGTGATATTCCCCAAACTTCAGGAGAATTAACACTTGATGGAAGAACATACCATTTTTTACTCGATGAACCTCCTCCAGGTGGTGGATTAATTACGGTTATTGGAATTACATTTGGGTGATCAAATATTTTGTCATATGGTGAAACAGTGGTATCTATCGATGTTCCATATGAGGCTAAAATGTTGTCTATTAAAACCAATGAATTGGTATCTGCATCTGAAGCAGTAATTGTGATAGTGCCTCCACTCCCTGCGACAAAATACTCATCCGGATTGATTACAATTTTTTCAGGAACCGGATTGTCACTAGTTTTTGTTATCAGCAAGTAAACTACATTTGAACGAACACCCAGCGGTTTTTTTACATAAATATGAATTAACCCGGATTCTTGTTGAGAAGGAACAGTAATTGTAATCTCATTATCACTCACTATAACAACGGAGTCAAGTTTACTCCCTTTAAAGAACACTTCAACATTATCCGATCCGGAAAACCCGGATCCAGTTAAAGTAACAGGCCCACTCGAACCAACATTAACTGATCCCGGACTGATTTTATCGATAATCGGAGCATCAACAACAGTAAATATCGATGGATCATTCTGTGTGACCCCGGCAGCGGTGATATGCATCCGCTCGGATCTCTCCATCGGATTGACCATTACCGACCCGGAAGATCCTATCGGCGACACCAAAGAAAACCCTGCAAACATTCCGGTCGTCGTCTGACCGGCGGTTCCCATCGTCAGTGCCTGGGTAATCGATTGACCAATGTTGTTATTGAGCCAGAGAGCATCGGTATTCAATTTATAGTCGAGAAATTGCTGCTTGATATAATCCATCTGTTCAATCTCATTGGTCCGGCCTTCAGATGGAACGACGTACGTGATATAGAGCGACATAACTACGACTAACAAACCGATAATTAAGATAAACCCGATGACCTCGGAGAGAGCGTCATCACTACCCCTGCCAGACATTAATACTGGAGAAGTTATCTACCGGGCACCTAATATACATATCATTCGATGAACCCACCCGGAATAGAAACATTGGGATACCAATCCCGAAACCCGGCAACATACCCGGATTTTAGGGACAGGACCAGAGTAAAAATCCATGAAACACTGGAAACAAAACAAAAATACTGCAAATACATTCTTTTTTATATCCGGAACATACCGGAGAAAAATGACCTGAATTCCGGAATCTTTATTCAAAACCAGAATTTGCCCCAAATTCGCAAAATAGCCAAAATACTCCATTTTATGGCTGCTCTCACAGAAGCACAGAGAGGGAGGATCTCCTCCTCACCCATAGTATATATACCCCCGGATACAGGGTCCGGTACCGTCAATCCAGAGTGCCGGTTTTATCATCCGGATGAGGAAAAAAGGGGCAAATTGAGGAGATTATAAAAGAGTTTGAGTGTTGGATTGGAAAACGGGAGAATTAGCCTTAAATCCGGAAAATACGCGGGATTTATTTTGGAGATCTGGGGTCAGGGATAGTAAGAGAATAAATTAAGGGATTATTGTGAGGGAAGGGGAAGTGATTTTTTGAGTTTATCGATGACGGATTGATCAAGACCGGTTGTTTCCATTACGAACTCATCATTCATACCTTTGGAAAGGAGGTTTTTTGCAACGGTTTCTTTTGCTTTTTCCATACCTCTTTTCATCCCTTTTTCTAATCCCTTCTCCATTCCCTCTTCCAGTCCCTCTTCCTTCGCTTCATGCATTCTTGTAGCCTGATCATGAAGAAACATCTCTCTAGCTTCATAGAGTCTCCGGTTTTCTTCATCAAGACTCATAACCTGGAGGGAATGATGTGCTTTTTGAATTGCGGGTTTGCCTTCAGATGCCATAATTATCTCCTCTTCCGTATATGCATTTAAAAATGTAAGCCACGATAATAAATCTGTACCTTCATATTGTACCTTGCACCTATGAACTTTGGGAGTTCCAGAAAATGAATCTCAAATACATCACTCATGAGAATATCATGGACTCTGTCATATGCCTGAAAACAGGTATGAAGATCCTCAATAGGCATCAGCATATAATCCAGAATATTTATCGCTACGGTGCGGTTCAGCTCATAATAACTCTGACCCCTATTGAGTTGGTCAAGATACATTTTTGCCCAATAGAAGAGACTCCGTTTCTCCATTGATTTTAGATCGAGCACCTGCATCTCGATGTCAACCAGAACACGTGAATCTGATAATGCCTTTATGTCCAGAATGCACTCCTTTTTCGTATCAGGTATTACCAGATGTGGATCAGTGCATAGAGCACTCTGAAAATGATCCGGAAGGATTGCGTTCAGAATATCAAGGAGGATATCAGAGTTATTGGGATCTCCAAAGAGTAACCGGAAAGCAAAATCATTCCGGGGTGACATGAGAAATTCACCGGAATATGTCTTTATTGATCTCATGATGGAATATTCGCCTGCATGAATTGGGTGTCAATTTATACATGAGTCACTCTTTCTGATGGTTATTTTTTGAAAAGATACTGAGGGAGAAACAATCTATGATAAGATCGGAAAAAAATGTTCAAAGATGAGAATAGAGTATCGGTATGACCTCTGATTGCCCATCATTCATTACCTTTCATGATATCTCTTACAGGAGTTATCAACCGGCCATCGGATAATCATTTCATTTTTTTTTTTCTAAACCGGGAAAAGAAAAAAAGGAAGGTTGGATTATTGTGATGGAAGTGCAAGGGATTTTTTGAGTTTATTGATAATTGATTGATCAAGACCGGTGGCTTTCATTACCAGGTCATCCTCTATACCAAGCGAAAGGAGGTTTTTGGCTACTTCAATAGTGCCTTCTTCTTTTCCTTCTTTTATTCCTTCTTCTTTTCCTCTCAATAGACCCTTTTCGATTCCTTTCTTGATGCCTTTTTCGATACCTTTCTCTATTCCTTTTTTCATTCCTTTCTCTTCAGCGTATTTTATTACTTTCAGCATTTGAAGCTCCTCCCATAGTTCGTCAAGGATTTTTTTATCCACGATCCGGTTCGATAAGATGAGAGTTAACTCACGAACCTTATTTCGAAGAGTCTCATCAGGAAGATTTTTTTCTAGTTCTATTGTTTTCCGAAGTAATGTTCCTGCCGACTCAGTACTCTTCATCAGGGGAAGAAAAATCATCTCCAGTTCATTCACCGGCTTTCCTTCACCCAGAGCGGATTGAATTTCTTCAAGTAGTGAGTCTCCATCTCTATCCTGAAAGACAATCTGAAGTACACTATACTGTAGATTACCAGTATCTAATACCTTTGTTCCTGGAAAACCATCTGATGGAGTAAGAACCAGTGTATGGATCATAGTCTTATACCGGTTGTATAACCGGAGATCATAATGAGCAAACCGGATGAGGTCTGGTACTGAGAGGTTAACCTCCTCTTCAAGATGAAGGATTGAACCATCCTGAAGGAGAAAGTTGAGATCCATCATATCATCAGTTGTCTCAACTTCGGCAATTTCGGTCTCCATAAAACTTACAATCGGGGGGAGATCAAGACCGAGAAAATCCAGAGATTTGTTATGGAAAAGAGAGAATGCCTCTTTCAAAACCAGATCGTAATTATTGTGATGAATTTTTTTCATGAAGGCCCAAAAAATCTGGAAAACATAAGATTAGTACTCATCAAAGTGATCTTTAGCCAATCCATTATTGATTTCAACATTGAGGGTGTTACTAAATGTTGAAAATCAATTGAGTCAAAACAGAAACCTTTATATATTTTTGCGCGACTCTACGGTGAGCACCGTCGGGTCAATGAGAGGACATGGAGAATCCTCCCTCAAAGAACCCAGAACATCTTGGCACCTGGCAAGATAAAGTACTTCCTTATGATTTTTTACTGGAAAAATCTCGTGAAACCGGATTCGTTAAACGATTTCGAAAACTTAACCCAGTATATCTTTCTTACATCCTTATTTTTGGAATAAGTAGCCATAGACGCCCTACTTTTGAAGAGATCTACCGGAGATACATTGATTTTGATGCTAATCCTAAATTCTTAAAAAGTTTAACAATCCAGAGTTTTAAAAAGAGATTTAATCAAAGCATGGTCAATTTCCTCTCTTTTCTTCTTGAACATTACATCAATGAGATGATCTTGGAATGCCCAGCAAAATTGAAAAACCAGGCCATAAGATTCAAGGATATCCTCATTCAGGACAGTAGTATAATTCGTTTAAGTCAAAAACTGGCTGGTGATTATCCTGCAGCTCGTTCTCGTGACAATGCAGCAGGATTGAAAATTCATGCAGTATATAGCGCTCGTGCCCACTCAGTAAAAACCATTGAAATCA
>JAAYCY010000024.1 GCA_012729535.1 Methanomicrobiales archaeon
ACCACATCATACATATGTGCGTCGAGATTGACTGCAGTGACGACAGGTCCTGCAATTCTCTTTAAAACCCCTTTGGTTCGTTTTACTTCCACAGATCAACACCCACTGATCGTTTAATTCTCTCCCGCATTGACAAACCGCCTTCCTCCTCACCAAGTGTGATAACAGTCGGGTGAACTGAGTTTTCGAGGGTAGTACGGAGTCGTACTGGAATCTTTGCCATATCGCTGCTGTTGAGAACCAGAATTCCGATTGAACTATTATCCAAAACCCGGTTAACATATTCAACAACTATTTCTTCAGATTCTGCTGCGTAGGTCTTTGTAATTCCGGCCAGTCTGAATCCGAGGATAAATTCACTATTACCGATTACCGCGATCTCCATGTTAGATCACCAGGTATTTTTCAATGGTTTCGCTGGATAGTCGGGATTCTTTACCTCGGGCGATTGCCCGTAAATTAAACACCTCGTGTTTTTTCTTCTCCAGAAATACAAGGATAGGATGGATTGAGAACGGATTAATCTTTGAGAGTTGTTCCATTCGTTCGAGCTGGGTTCTTGTCAGTTCAGCATCAACTTCCTGGTCAGATTTTTCCGCTCTCAATTCTTCCAGGGCAACCTGGATCGATTTACCTTTAATCTTTGCCAGAAGGGAATCGATAACCTCATTTCTGCTTGCCATCTGGTTCATTTGTTGCAGTTCATCAGGAGTAAATGTCGCACCGGATATGAAAAATTCTCGTGCATCTTCCTCATATCCGTCATTTCTCATTCTAAACAGCGTTTTAATGTTTTTCACATCAATTTCCAGCTGGACAAATTTAAGAAACTGGTCTCCTCCCTTCACTCCTTTTTTCCCAACCTGAAGAAGATCTGCATACAACCGCTTATACAGGTCATTCTCAAGTTTAGAAAAAGAACCGATAGAACAACCTTCAGATATTTCGGCTGCCAGTGTTGGGTACATCTTCCAGGACTTGAGTGCATCTGCAACACGTTCACAGCTTTCTTCTTTTAAAACCCGGTCAAGAGTGGTCCGATCCAGACTTCCGGCAGGAATAAGTACTTCCTTGATCTTCCCTTCTTTCATACCCTGCATTTTCCCGCGTAGGATAGTCAGGACATTGTAAATATCCCACCTGCGCAAGTACGCCATGGTAAATTCTTTCAGGGCACCGGGGGCAAGTTCTATGACCCTCTGGTATTCTTTCGCCAGGTTCCAGGATAGAGCTTCTTCAATCAGATCAATGCCTTCAAAGGAGGTTCCCAGTTCATCGACCTCTTTTTGATATTCTGTCTCTCCTATCAGACGAATTATCTCAGGTAGACTCATATTGAGCATTCGCTGGTATTCTTCAGGGGCGAGCAGTTTGGCCTTTCTCACCCGCAATCGAGTACTGACATAGATATAGGGTCCCGGGCCACTACTGGTCTGTACCATTTTTATACCTCCCTGTTAATCATCCAAAGAGAGTATCTGATGCTTCTTTTAGCCCTGACTCCCATACCTGACTGAGAAAGGTGCGGTAACTGAAATCAACCTGAAGATTCCCATCTTCTGATTCAACAATAATTCCACCGTCAATATCAATAATCTGACCAAAAGAGAACTCTGAAAATTCACTTTTTGTGAGCACGGCTTGTAAAGCTTTTTCATCGCGGGCGCAGCAACTGACTTTCCCTTCATTGATTTCTGCCTTTGCTTTTGTAAGCAGGGAAGATATCGACTCCTGGTGGAATGATTCAGGCATATCAGAAATTTTTTGAAGAACTTCCTGGTACACTTCATCCATAAGTTCCTTTTGTTTATTCAGGAACTCTCGTTTAACGGCAAGATGGCCTGCGGCT
The DNA here is from genome assembly GCA_012729535.1 of Methanomicrobiales archaeon. Taxonomy (GTDB): domain Archaea; phylum Halobacteriota; class Methanomicrobia; order Methanomicrobiales; family Methanospirillaceae; genus Methanospirillum. Next base: position 1,850 of record JAAYCY010000024.1, read on the forward strand.
TCTTCCTGGGAGATGATATGAGAGGAAAATTTTTCCACCTCATCTTGTGCTGCAACTTTAATCGCTTCTGATTTCTGCTGTGCTATGTTCAGAATTTCTACCTTTTTAGTTTCGGCTTCCTTAAGTATTGTTTCAGATGTGTTCCGCCCTTTTTCTTTGATCTCTGCAATGACTGCTTCCAGTCCCATGTTTTAGTCCCTCACTCTTTTACTGGAACATGAGAAGAAGTGCCACAACGAGACCAAAGATGACAATTGTTTCAGGAAGTACAGTAAAAACCAGTGCAATACCAAACATATCCTTGTTTTCTGCAACAGCTCCCACTGCTGCTGAACCGATTGCCATTTCACCAATTCCTGCACCAATGCCTGTCATTCCAACGGCGATACCTGCACCGATTGCTTTCATTCCTGCTGCTGTTGCTGTTGCTACTTCTACTGTCATTACTTCTGCTGCCATAATTATTTCACCAATTTTCTTGTTTTAATTTTGTTCAATTAGTCGTCTGACCATTCCAAATGGAGTATATTTCCTTCCTCCACCACGGTAGAATTTTGTAAAAAATTCAACATAGTGAAGACGAAGCGGATGTAATCCACCGCCAAGAGCCCCAAGAGCCGTATTTCCGACATGTCCAATGATAAATACAACAATTCCAACAATGATAAGGACAATACCAAAAATCGACATGGATTTTAACTGTGGACTAACAATCATGTCTATTGCAATAAAATTCGTCACCATAGCGATAGCTACAGAAGAGAGACCGACTGCAATAAGACGGGTATACGAGAGCACGTTACTAATGATTGTCGGAACTTCCATCAGGTCAAGTGGGTTTTCACGTGCAATTAGTAACAGTCCGATTACAGCTAAAATAATTCCGATTATCAATGGTACATTCATTCCTGCGATTATTGCAGGTGAACCTGTCAAATCCGGCATTAATGGAATCGCTGCAAATGACCATATTGCAATAAGAATTCCCCACATAACCAGCAACCATCCCACATGAGAGAACATCTTCAGTGAACGATGATGTCCGTGGTCCATGACTGCTGAGTTACGAATTCCCCAGAGTCTTCCCAGTGTGATATGAAAAATACCAATCCAGACGGATAATACCAACAGTTCAGGAATATGTGAAGCATGTTCAGCTGCTGCCGCCATTCCATGAGTTGTTGCTTCTTCCAGGGCATGTTCTGAGGCGCCTGACCCTCCGATGTTAATATGACGAGAGAGCCAGAATGGTTGCCATGGGAGAGAAAATCCTAAGAATTCTGAGAATAGTACGCCAAAAATTATACTACTGATACTACAGTTCCTCAGTATACCGATAAGCTGAGTTCCTGCTTCACTACCCTTAACAAAGGAACGAAGTCCCAAGGCTACAACGAGGAGCACAAGACCATATCCAACATCTCCCAATATCAATCCAAACATGAATGGATACAGAATTGACATCACGAGTGAAGGATCCAGTTCTGTATATCGTGGACGCGAGTATAAGTCGAGAAATAACTGAGTTGGTTTCGCAATATCAGGATTATGATATTCAACCGGTGGCATCTCGTTGTAATCTTCAACTTCAAGTTCTGATATGTACACTTTACTGGCACATACCCTGTCCAGGTTTTCAAAAACCTTTGCTACTTTGCTGGATGGAACCCATCCGGTTACAGAAAATGCGTGCTCGGAGGTGGCAAACCGAAGCGGTGCCTCTGCCTGTTCCACACTTCCTGTCAGAAATTCTTCCGAAGACATCAGGAAAAATTCATGCCGGTTTTTTATGGTTTCCATTTGCGCAGAGATTCCTGCAATTTCCTTTTTCAGTTCTTCGATTTTTTGTTCATATTCCTGAATAATATGGGAAGCAGATCCCGTTTCCTGAGGAATCTGAATTTTCTGAAACTGGAAATCCAGGAGTTCTTTCTCTGCTGTTGAAACATCTGAGTTGTTCACAGCCAGAATGGTAAAGTTAGCCGATTTTGAAGAATTCTCCCATTTTTCATGAGGAACTGACAAATTAACCGGTTCTTTTGCATATCCAGCAATGAAACTGATGGTATCAAAACCCTGCAGAAGTTCCAATGGCGCAGGTGCATCAGTAAAGGGTCGCAGTGAATCAATTTTTTGTTCATATTCTTTAGTTTCGGACTCCAGCTTGTTTCTGGTTGCAAGGAGTTTCTCAACTTCTTCGCTTAGAGCAGGAAGATCCTCCTCAATCCGCCCTTTAAGTTCAAGAATTGATGAACGTTCTGAATCACTTACCATGTCTTTGCTGATACCAAATGCACTGGCAATTGATCGAATTTTCACAAGTGCCGCGGATGATACATCGGCTCCGGCAAGTGGCATACCAATCCTGAATCCATCCCATTCATCATCTCCTTTCTCAACATAATCGTCGATATGGAAGATATTCATGCGATAGAGTTCAGTAATGACCGGCTCGAGTTGCTGCTTTGATGCGACGATGAGCAATCTGCTCATTGATTCAGGATGAAACATTAAGCTGCTCCCGGAATCGTGATACGAGCAGGTCAACTGCTTTTGGCAGGTTTTGCCGCCCTTTGTTTTCCAGAGCCATTGCTTCAGCCTTTCCGTCACTGATAATCCGCTGATACCGGTTATCAGCCTCTTTCCGTGCATCTGCAATCCGCTGTTTTTTGAACTCTTCAGCATCTGCATGAGCTTTCTGAATCATGTTGTCTGCTTCGAGTTCGGCACTGGTTGTAATTGTTTTGCGCTTTTCCTGTGCCTCTGAAATCATCTTTTTGTAATCTTCTTCTGCAAGTCTGATATCCTTCAAGACCTCAATTTTCATCCAACCCTCCTCTCATAGATGGTTCATTACTAAAGTGGATAGACATGAGTATATTTGTTATTGTTTTATTTTCGATTTACTAACAATGGGTTTTTTTGATTTAAAGGGTAGAAATTCAGATAATGAAAAAAGACCGGTTCATACATATGTTAATATTTTCCTGTGTAAGATAATGGTAGGATAGAATATAGGGATGAGGTATGGAATTATCAAAAGAGATCTGCTCTGTCACTAATCAGGTAAGAATAGGAAATTTTGATGGACGGATCATATCCTCTGCCCGGGATGATGGGAACGATGAACTCGCACAAGCTATTAATTTTATGCTTGATGCATTCTCGGAACAATTCCACGCTGCAACAAAAGAATGGGAATTAACACAGACACAGGGTAAAGTTATAAAAAAATTCTATGAAGATTCACTGTCAGCTTTTTCAGATGCCTTTGCCCGGCTTGCGGATGGTGATATGAGTGGATCGGTGACCCTTCCAAAACCCATTCCTGGTATGGATTCACCTAATAATCCGGTTAATACCATCCACACATCATTTAAACAGATAAAGGATTCTTTAACTAAAATTGAAAAGACTATATCTCAGATTTCCATATCGTTGGAAAATGGAATACTTGAAATAAAAGAGAATAATGACCTCCGCCCGGGTATATTTAAATCTATTACCCAGAATGCGTATCATATCGTGAAGACGGTGAATGTTCCAGTTCGTGAATCCATCAGGGTATGTTCACAATATGCCGGGTATGATTTTTCAGCTCAATTTAATGCTTCCATCCCGCTTAAAGGAGAATGGAATGACCTTAAAAAAACCATTGACACTACCGGGCTGCAGGTAAACGATGCATTTCGATTAATAAACCGCGAAGTGAGAGAACTTTCGAATCAGGCCCAGGAGGCACATACGAGTGTTGCAGAGGTTGCAAACAGTTCTGATCAGGTGGCAAAAAATTCTGCTGCAGTTTCCGATAATACTGAGCAGAGTGATGCAGGGGTCAGGCAGGTTCTCAGGGCAATGGAAGACTTATCGGTTACGGTTGGTGATGTATCTCAAAAAGCAGAATCAGTATCCCGTTTATCCCTGGATGGCACCCGGATGGCCCGGGAAGGTTCAGAATATGCAAAAAAAGCAGAGCAGGGAATGGGTCTTATTATTTCCAGTGCAGAGGAGGCTGATCACCTTATTGGAGATATTCAGGGTGAGATGAAAAAGATTGACGAGATAGTCAGACTTATCACCGATATTGCCAATCAGACAAATCTTCTCGCACTCAATGCAGCAATAGAAGCGGCACGTGCAGGTGAAATGGGAAGAGGGTTTGCTGTTGTTGCATCAGAAGTGAAAACATTAGCCCTCGAATCCCGTCAGTCTGCTGAAAAAATTACTGATATGATTGCCAACCTTCAGAAACAATCACAAAAAGCTGCAGATTCGGTTACTGGTGCAACGGTTGCAGTCCGTGATGGCAATGTACTACTATCAGACACTCTTGCAATATTTGGGAAACTTGCAGACTCTGTTGAAGAAATTTCAATGAATATAGAACAGGTGGCAAGTATGAACGAAGAGCAGGCTGCTGCTGTAGAAGAAATAACTAGCAGCATGCATGAGGTATCTGCCATGATCAAAGATACTGCAAAAGAGGCTGTTGACTCTGCCTCAGCTACGAATGATGCTGCTGAATCAGCCCGGCAATTGAAAATTATTATTGACAAGGTTTCAGGTATAGCAGAGCAGATTTCTCTTTCAATGGCACGGTTTACTCTTTGATTGTTCGCGCAGAAAACCGTGGGAGATAACTCTCATGATGTTTTTTTTCATCTGCTCAGAAAGATAGAACTCATATCAGTCTTCCTTTATCGAATCCTTTATCTGCCTAATCGAGGAGGTACTATAAACAGAGAAGATTCCATGAGCTTGTGGGGGGCTAAATGGATTTAGCGGAATCTATTCTGAATGAACTGGTTACTCTGCAAAAAAAGAATGAAGAACTGGTTAATATTATTACTCGTCTCGAGCATGAGTCAGATGTAATTATCCACCAGTTTGAAGATAAAATTGCAGACTTAAATAAAAAGATCAAAAAAGTTCAGGATAATGCTGCCAAATCGGAAAAAAAGTTCGAAGCACAGATACGTGATTATAAAAAAGAGCAGGAAGGACTGTTAAAAGAGAAAGAAAAAACTGAATTAGATTTATCAGAGAAGATAACCGGACTGGAAGGGTTGATTGAGGAGTATGAAAAAGAAATTTCAACTAAGAAAAATTCACTTCGACAATTAACCGAAGAGAAGAAAAAACTGGAATTTTTAATCAGTCAGTATTCAGATAGTTCGAAAGAAGAACTATCCCGTTTTCAGAATGAGCTGAATAAGGAGCGGGAGAATGCAAAAACAGAATATGAAAGGTTATCTTTAGAATTCGGAAAACAGATTGATGGGTTAAATACTGAAATTACAAGAAAAGACAAGGAACTTCGTGCTCTTGCTGCTGAATTAAAAAATAAAATCGCAATCGAGCAGGATGCAATAAAGCAGGAAAAGAAAAATGAAAAGATCCTCCTTGAATTGCATGAAAAACTCGAGTCAGAACAGAATATCCGAAAAAAAATACAGGCAGAATATCTGGCGGACTCAGAAAGGATGTCTGATACAATTCTTTTTCTTGAAGGAAAAAATACTGACCTTGAAAACACCAATGCCGGATTTCTTCAAAAAAGTAACGAATTGCAGGAGAAAATCCAGGAATTATATCTTAAAGATACAAAAAACCAGGAACTGCTATCAGACCTTAAACGATCCAATTCTGCGTTACAGGATATTATTGATAAGAACCAGGTAGAATTAACTGAAAAAGAACAGAATATCAGCACGCTCAATACCAGGGTAACAGATCTTTTATTAATCCATGATGAGTATGAGCACAGCATTTCCTTACTTCACGATACAATTGAGCAAAATCAGGCAAATATCTCTGAGCAAGATCAGATTATCACTGACCTGAATGCTGGTCTTAATTCCCTCCGGGAGGAGATGGAATCTGAAATTTCGGTATTGATGGACGATAACGAAAAGAAAAATCTTGCCCTTATTTCCTCAGAAAAATCCGTATCTTTTCTTAAATCCGAACTTGGGTCTGTAAAGCTGGAATATGATGAACGCATTTTATCCCTGGAAAAGACCATCCATGATTTGCAAACACAGGAAAAATTTTTAAGAAAACAGGCAGAAGAACACGACAAAGTATTAACAAATAAAATTACCTTGCTTTCCTCCGATCTTGAAGATTCCCGGTCTGAATTAATCAATTTCACTCAACAAAAAGATGAGCGTGAACAGGAGTTCAGGAAAGAGATTGCCCACCTTCATGAGGAACTGATAAACAGGGCTGATGAATGGAAGGAGCGGCTGGAATCAAAATCGCGTGAACTTGCAGAGAGAGATCGCCACATCTCAATGATTAGTGGTAATAATGAGGCTCTTCGTTCAGAATCAGAGCGTATCAGGTCCAGGTTGTTACTTCTTGAAAAGACCATTCGTGAAGATAATGAAGAGCCTGTTCATGCATTGTATCGCCAAATCCAGGATCTTTCTGTGAAGCTGGCTAACAAGGAGTCTGAAAACTCAATTCTCTCATCAAGAATAATCCGTCTTGATACGGAGAACACGCGTCTTACTCATATTCTGTCAGAAAACTGTCCAGAACCTGGATGGAAAGATAACTCTGATGCGAGTGGAAACAATCAGGTAACAACCCTGGTATCTGATCAGAAAATATCCCCTGAATTATCCAAATATTTGTCTAATCTCGACGATCCTGTACAGGCAATGCAGGCTGCAGCTGATATTCTGGTACTAGGTCCCCAGATAATTGATCATCTGATTCCCCTGTTATATCGTGGGACGATAAACCGCAGGGCCTGGATTGCAGTGCTCCTGTATGAAATGAATGATCAGCGGGCAACAAAACCACTGTCAGATCTTCTTGATTCTTCCGAAAGTGGTCTTCGTGAATTGATATGGGACACTCGTCTCCGGTTTAGGGAATGGAGGAGGACCGGGATAGTGTCTACCCTGGCCCATTAACAGGTTTTTTTTTAATATTAAAACATGAAATTAAAGGCAATAAGTGCACCGATAATAAGGACGCAACTATGCTTTACCCCTGCCTTTATTGAAGATTCGCCCATAAGTCCTGCCATCAGGCCTGAACAGAGTCCCTGAATCAGGCAGATATGATACAATAACCGGTCCATTGTGATTAAAGATGTTGATCCCAGGTTTGCCAGTGGACCTGCCATTGAAAGCCCTTCTTTACTCTGGGCTGCAAGAACAGTGAGGAACTGGGTATTGATTACTCCGACTACGAAAATAAAGACGAAAAAGGAGAGGTAGACGATAGCTGTATAAATAAACATCTCAGAAAACCTGTCACGACGCAGGTTTTCTGACATTCGTGCATCAGTTGCGGCAATCCTTAATAACGATGAAATTGAACTGCTCATAGTAGCAGCCCGGGTAATCAGGGTTACCGTTCGTGCAATAAGTGCTGTCCTGACCCTGTGCTCAAACCGTATCAATGCATCAGAAAAGTTGGCTCCCCATTCAATGTCACGGTGAATGCGGTTGATTTCATACCCCAGTATTCCCATATTTGCCCGTGCAATTACTGCAATAGATTGAGTAAGGGTAATTCCCACTTCATTGATCCCAGCCATTCTGTCAAGGAAGTCAGGGATCATTGCTTCAAGGGAACGTATCTTCTGGTTCCAGCGGGTATAAAAGATTGCAAACGGAATAAGCGCAATAAGGAGGGCAATCATGAGTTGGTCATCAATATAATTGATATTGTCCTCAAAAGTCCCTGGAGGGATAGTCATGAAAATATATATTGCGTAAATCAGGGCAATTGGCACCGTTACGTAAAAGGATAATTCAGGATGCTGGACAAATCCCTGAATCGGGTTTGCCAGCCACCGTTTTAATGGTTTAATCCGGTCAAACTTTGCAATCGCGGTAAACAGGTGTTCTTCACTTCCGGCATCCCTGATTCGGACATCAGTATACTGATTAAGCCATTTGGCTTTCGTATACCTGACAATATTCTCATCTTTTATTGAGATCGTATCAATCATCAGAATAAATATCGTGGCTCCGATAGGGAGAACCAGGTATCCTATTAATGATAATTCCAGAATCGCTGAAGATCCCATCATTCCCATGACTACTAAGATAACTATGAGAAACAGTGGTCCGGCTATAAATATCGTAACATATATTTCTGCAACCAGACCCAGGAACTGAAGGAATTGTTTCTGCTCAAATTTCGCTTCCTCCTGAAGAATAAAAACCCGATCCTGCAGGAATTGTGCCAGGTTACCCCCACTTTCCACGGTGGAAATCAAATCCTGTAAAAAATCACGAAGTTTTCTACTTGGTGTAGTCTCAGCTACATTCTTCAGGGCATTTATAATGTCATACCCAAAAAAATCCGCATCTCTGACTGCCTGCCTGAATTCATAGGAAATTTCTCCATATATTGCAGACATTTCTGAAATTGACCTGAGAATGGTGATTATTTCTGCTCCACCCTTTCTCATTGCATACATGTATGAAACTGCATTGGGTAGTCCGATAGTTATCTTGGTTTCTCGTGTTTTCTTCGACAAAGCAGGAATATTTGTATAGATCACGTAGCAAAGAACACTCCCGGTAATAAACATGAAGATACCGAGCAGAACCTCGACTATGATGATAATTGGAAGTCCGCTGGTATCCGGGTCAATTGAGAGGTTCAGTACATTGTATAGTTCAGGTTTGAGACCCAGGTCTAAAGAAAAAAGAGCGAACCCTGTAATAAAACCGATGATTGCACAAAATATTCCCACACCGATTGAAGCAAGAATAGCAGTATTTAAAAATTGTTCCAAGGTTAGGCCTGACCTGATACCCATGAGGTTATTATGAAGATCATGGTATTTTTCCGGATTCCTAAAAACCATCCAGTTGACAATTTTTCCGGCGATCATGCTACAATAACAGATAAATCATCGAGATTCTCTATAACATTATTTTTATCAATGTAATAAGCCTGGATTATTTTTGTGAAACTGACATAATCCCTGATGTTTTGTTCTCTGACAGATGATAATACCCTTTTTCTCCTTTCCATCTCATCAAGCAGTTTATCGGGCCCCCAACCATGGAATGCTGCAATCTCGCTCAGCACCTGTGACCTGCCGGTATAACTAAACTCATCGGTCACGGGATTATATTCAAACACGGTGTTTACCATGATATTTCCTGTTGCTGGATCTATTCCGGCTATTTCAACAATTTCATCGCATCGCCTGACACGATCCGGTCCAATCTGGATCTGCTTTTGAATGCTCATGATATTAAGGGCCTGGAGCATGTTTCGTGGAACATTTAGTGGTTCGTTTTCAAGCCGGTGAATTGCTGCATCAACACTCCCTGCATGCATGGTTGAGAATGTGGTATGTCCGGTGTTCATTGCCTGGAATAATGTCTGTGCTTCATGTCCACGGACTTCACCGACCAGGATATATTCAGGTCTCTGTCTCATAGCAGCTTTGAGGAGCATGAACATGTCAACCTGGGTGCCTCCACCTTCAGCAACAATTTCTCTGGTGACACTTGCAATCCAGTTATCATGAAACAGAGTAACTTCCCTGGTATCTTCTATGGAGATTACTTTTGCAAGTGGGGGAATAAACAGGGACACGGCATTCAGGGATGTGGTTTTACCTGATGCCGTCCCACCAATAAACACCAGGCTTTTATTGTTTTCTATCGATAGCCAGAAATATGCCAGCATATCTGCATTAAATGTATGAAGTTCCATCAGGTCAACCGGGGTAAAAGGTGTCTCCCTGAATTTTCGTATGGTAAATGAAGTTCCCCGTGAGGTTACTTCGGTTCCAAACATAAGCTGCAGACGCGAACCATCAGGCATGGTTGCATCGACAATCGGGTTTGCAGATGAGATATGTTTTCCTGATCGCTGGGCAAGAGTGATGGCAAGGGATATAAGTGAATTACTATCAAAAGAGATATTTGTCCTTATATTCTGTTCCTTTCGGTGAAAGAGAAATATGGGGACATTATTTCCGTCACACGAGATATCTTCGATGAGCGGATCAATCATTAAAGCGTTGATCCTGCCCCAGCCCAGGTAATTGCGAATAAGGTAATAATCAATCTTAAAGAGCGACTTCTTCTCTATATTGATACCGTAGTAATCAATGAGTTCAGACACCTTGGAAATAAGAAGTTTCTTCCTTTCAATGCCAAGTTCTTCATCGGTGAGGATAAGCACATCACGCAAATCCTCATGAATCCGTTCAAGTAGTTCATATTCAAACGGAGATAATTCTGGTTCGAAAAGGAGGTATTCTTTTAATTTATTTTTAACCTGAACTACGGAGTTTTGTACACTACCCCACTGAAATCCTGCGCCCGGCGAACAAATCGGTCATACCTAATGCCACTACTTGCTTTTTCAGATCAGTTGTTACATTCACATAGAATATTTCACTCTCTTTGCCCAAATCAACCTCTAATTTCTCTACCCTAGCTAATTTTCTGAGGAATGCAGACTCTGATAGTGTCACATCTTTAGATTCTGATGAATTAATCATCCAGCGAAGAGCTGAAACCAGTCGATATGCCAGAGTACAAACAAAAATAATGGCCCTAACTCTTGATTCTAATCTATGGCGGATTGGCTTGAGATCCTCTTCAGTCTTAATCGTCCTGAATGCCTTCTCAATGAAATCTTTTTCAAGATACATTTTGACAACCTCCTGAGCTGAATAAGAACAATCAGATGAATACAACAGAAATTTTCCATCCATGGATTTCGCTTCATCAACCATTTTTTCATTGATTGACCATGAGAAATCCACAATTTTCTCGTCTTCAGGGTATTCAATAATAAAGAATCGTTTCCACCCATTCAAGATTGTTTTCACTGCCAATTTTAAATTTTGTTGTGAATTGAAACGTAAATCTGATTTCAATTGGGATAATTCCTGCGATATCACATAAATCGCTTTATTTCTTCGGATGAGAGATTTCGTAGCTTTCGTCACATTCCTGTATACGACTGCTTCTCGCATTTGTCCATACAATTCAGCCTGAATTTTACCTGCATATAATTCTCCGGTATTTTTGCATGGAACCATAAAATCAGGATTCTCCGGAATCTCTGTAGACATTATGATCTTTTTTGCTTCATTAGATATTTTTGGAACTCCGCAAATTATCTTCCAACCCATATTTTCAAGAGCATTTACCGTCTTGTTTGAACTGTTCCCCCGGTCCCAAATAATTGTACCATTCTGAATTGAAAAGTCAGATAAACGAGGAATAACATGCTGCATTGTTGTCATTGACGTATGATTTCCGGGATGAATCATATGAGCCAGAGGTTGTTTATCATATTTTGAGACTAAAAGAGAGAGATTAAACTGCTGTTGTCTCCAGTTCTCAGCATTATGTCCTTTTTCTGCAATAGGGCATGTATTCCCATACGTGATCATTGAGGTCATATCATAGGCCAAAAATTCACTTTCATCTTTTGGCAACGGGTTTTGATTACGCCAAATTGCATAAAGAGATTCATCAATCGCTTTCGTATTATCCACAATTCTACCTGATGCTGGATCTTCGCAGCAAATACAGTCAAGAGCAGCAAAAAAAGCGTCCCTGTCAACCCCTTTGGGGGATAATTTTGAGAGTTCCGGGAGTGATGTCCCGTCTATCCAGTCTTCAAGTTGAGAGGCACTTTCCGGATCCAATACCCGATTTATTGCCCATAGCGTTAGCAGTTTTCCAGGACTATTTGCTTTTCTTCTTCCTTTAAGGCCACAAATTCGATCAATAGTCTCGACCATGTGCATTTGGCTCGCAATTGACCACAAAACAGTTACATCACCTGCTCGAACGGAGCGGTCAGGGGGCTTCCATGCCATCACGGTTTTTTTGGGTAAAGGGACTTTTTCCTGATCACTCTCTACACCTAGATATCGAACGAATTCACTTCGAACCTTCTTCCCATCTCTTACGCTCCGGTATTCGCTCAGGTAAACCTTGTTCCCTTTTTTCATCCGTCGAATCCACGTCATTGTAGTGTATAATTAACACTACAAGTAGATAAAATTTTGCATCGATGAAAGATTTTTTTTGAAAAAGAGAGCCAAATCAGAGAGTTCAAAAAATGAGAATCGTTAGTAGTGTACCCTATCTCCTTTACTCAGGTTTTAACATTCAGAGCAATAACTATTTTTGCAAGACCCGGGTCCACCCAGTATTCCTGAATGGATTCAAATGGGTAAGAGAGGTGAATATCAAGCAGGCTGCCATGTTTTTCAAAATTGTATTCTTCATATCCTTTTTTATGTGACAGGTTAAGCCTTCGAAGTAGTTTTCTCTCATATCCCGGATCGACACTTTCCTTTTCAGTTTTGAATGTCTTTGCAAAATCATCTTCTCCTGCTGTAATTTCTTCCTCCCGTTTTAAGACTGGCAGTTTTATCCGGGTTATTGATGATTCTGTTTCAGGTTTTTTCTTTTTATCCCTCGTAATGCCTTCTTTTTCTTGTTTATTTTTTTGGACTTTTTTTGTTGTCAGGGGCAGTAATTCAGGTAATATTTTATTTTTCCGTTTCGTTTCCTGAATTTGAGATTTTTCCCTTTTTCTACCTGCCAAAAAAGCAGGGACTTTTATTCGAATAGATCGGGGTTTTTTAATTTTACCCGCAGGATCACCGGTTATTTCAGAATTCCCCATATCATAACCACCAGACAATAATAAAAAGAGGTGTTACCCAGGCACCAGTAGAAATATCATATGCTATCATAACATAAAAATAATAACAATTCCTGATGATTTCCCGATATTGATGAATTCTTAAAAATTATATCTTGTAAAAAAAGTGTTTGAATATCTGCCGGGCATTTAAAAATCAATCCAAAGATTTAATTTGTATGTGCTGATGAAATAGTGGTAATCGGATCTTCGAATAATGGCCGGAATTAAACTTGAACAACACATGCCTACCGGATTATCAACCCTTGATCCGGTTTTTGATGGAGGAATACCTCCAGGATCAGTAGTACTACTTAAGGGGGATATTGGTTCAGGGAAGGTTGAGTTTGCATATAGTTCGATGATATCTCTGTCACACCTGATGGGAAGGGAAAACCCGAACAAAAAGGTAATGATACCTAAGGAAATCAGATATATTACGGTTACTAAAAGAAAGGAGTCGATAATTAGGGAAATTTCACTTTCTTTTCATGCAGATATCCTGTCAAATATTGATAAGATCAAGTTTGATGATCTTTCTGACATCTACTTTGATACCAGTCTTGTCCCGATCAGCTGGTACTCAGAATACGATGATATCATTGAAAGAATGACTGCGCGCCGCAAAATTCATGAAAATCTCCTTACGACTCTCTCATTTACTCTGGATGAAATAGAACACCAGAGTATGGTCATTATTGATTCCCTGACTGAGATTGCTACTCAGTATATTGCAGCAGGTAGATGGCCGGATCTATCAGCATACCTGAGAGGAATGCAGCGTGTTGCAAAAAAATGGAATACTACCTTTTACCTGATCCTAACAAAAGGCATATTAAACCAATACCAGGAAATTGAAGTCTCTGATGCCATGGATGCGGTAATTCACTTTAAATGGGAAGAGTCTTCAAGTGCCAAACGGCAACGTGTCTTATATATAGAAAAATTCCGTGGAGTAATGATCCATTTAGAAGACCGTGACCTGGTAAAATTTTCAGTGAAAATTACTCCTGAACGTGGATTTGAGGTTAGTAATATCAGGGTGGTCATATGACTCAATCCCAGGAGGCCGCCCGTTTCCAGTTTGGGATCAAAGGGCTTGATGAGATGCTATCCGGCGGGCTCATTGAAGGGACGGTATCCTCTATCATTGGTGCTTATGGAACTGGTAAAACAAATTTTGCCCTGTACTTCACCTGGCAGGGCCTGCTTCTGGGACAAAACGCACTTTATATTACTCTTGAGGAACGGACATCACGTATCCTTGGATACATGGAAACCAAAGGATGGGATATATCACAATTCCTTGACAAGAGTTTTACGGTCGTAAATCTTGATCCGTCAGATTTTAACCTTGCAATAAACAGTGTAAAAAATGAACTGCCAACCCTGATAAAAAAAACCGGTGCTCATCGTGTTGTGATAGATCCAGTATCGCTCTTTGAAGATCTGTTCCACGATGATGCAACACGCAGAAGGGAAATGATGCGGTTTTTGGAAAGCCTTCGTGATTTAAAATGTACATCGCTACTTATCAGTGAAGCGGATAAAATGAATGCCTTCTCAAGCAAGCATAACCTGATTGAATACCTCAGTGATACGGTAATTCTGCTCAAGTATGCACGGGGCAGCGATGTGTCTGATGTCCATCTTGCAATAGAAATAGCAAAGATGAGAATGTCAAAACATTCACGTGAAGTCAAACCTTTTGAAATATACTCGGACTCTGTGACAGTTTATACTGAAGCAACTGTCTTCTAAAGGATTTTCGTTTTTCTTTTATGGACATTTTCTGGAGAGATATACCAAGCCAGCGTAACAGTATGGCCTGTCTTTTGGCAGCATGCGATCGTGCAGGATACCACCTTAAAATATCCGACGGTCCGGAGCCAGACATCACCCTGTATAGTCTGAACTCAATTACCGGCCCTGCTTATTTTGATGAGATCAGGAATGCAGATTGCATAACTATCGCAGGTGGGCCCCATGCATGTGCAAGATGGAAAGATTTGATAAAATTCGCAGATTATGTCATAATCGGTGAAGGAGAATACACTGTTCCAAGACTATTGCAAAGTATTGAATCCAAGACAGTGCCTCCGCCTGGTGTGGCCACTTCTGACGGGTATACACCAACAGACCATGCAGTGTTTCTTGACGGCAATCCAAGTTTTGGAGAATACAAAGGGTACATAGAGATCTCACGGGGATGTCCGTTTGGATGCACTTATTGCCAGACTCCACGGATTTTTGGTAATAAAATAAGGCATAGAAGTATATCTTCCATAGTGGAACACGCAAAGGCATTTCGTGATATCAGGTTTTTAAGCCCTAATGCCCTGGCATACGGGACAGATGGCATTCATCCTGATCTCTCTCATATACAGTCTTTAATTAAGGAACTTGCCCGATTGCCTGGTAAAAAACTGTTCCTGGGAACATTTCCTGGTGAGATAAGACCTGAATTTGTGAATGAAGAAGCAGTGGATCTCATTACCACCCATTGTTCTAATACGAAGCTTCACATCGGTGCCCAGTCAGGCGCAGAGTCAACTCTGGCAAAGATCAATCGTGGTCATAGCTGTGATGCGGTCTGGGATGCCATTGACTGTTGTGTTGATCAGGGAATTACCCCGGTTGTTGACATTATCGTGGGGTTTCCCGGAGAAACCGATGATGAGATGATGCGAACAGTTCAGTTCTGTCGTGAAGTATCAAGAGTCGGGTATGTGCATGCCCACCGGTTTTTTTCTCTTCCCGGAACACCCCTGGAGGGGAGTCTTTCCCGTGACCTGATACCTGAGGTGGTTATGGCCTTTGGATCTCTTGCGTTATCAGGCAGATTAACAGGTTCATGGAACAAACCTGAGATAAGATTTTTTAGCAAAATTCCCTAGTAATAACGTATGTTGAAAGCGCTCCTGCTTGCAGATCTGCACGGAGAATACGGGATGCTCGAATCCTTTATGGAATTAGCGCCCGATGTCGTCTTCATCGCAGGGGATATCACCAATATGGGAACTGCAAAGGATGTTGAGACCTGTTTTTCCCGGATCGATATCCCGAGTTTTTCGGTTCCCGGAAATTGTGATCCAAAGGAGGTCATTGATGCACTTGAACAGAGCAGCAGTGTCAACCTTCATGGTTCGTACCTGAACCTGGGCCGGATATCTCTGGTAGGGATTGGAGGATCCAACCCCACACCATTTGGAACTCCGTTTGAACTGACAGATAAACAGATAGATGATCTGATGAAAGTCTCAATGGGACGGATGCAGAAGAGTACTCATAATGTCCTCATCAGTCATGCGCCTCCTCAGGGTTATCTGGATGAAATCGGTGGTAACCATGTAGGCAGTGCCAGCATTCGTAAGTATGTGGATCAGTTTGATCTCGTCTGCTGTGCCCATGTTCATGAACAGCGTGGAATTGTTGAGGAGAGTGGAATCAAAGTGGTAAATCCTGGTCCGGCTGCTATGGGCAACTGTGCTATGATTCACTTTGGTGAAGATGCAAAAGACATTGAGGTAAAATTACTCACTGTTTAGACAGAAGTAATTCTAAGTAGGATATGCTGATACGCTCTCCTACGACTCCGATTTTTTTCGCAAGATTATCTACGCGTATTGCTGCCTGCTTTGCATTATTTTCAGTTACAAGTTCAATCTCAACAAATTGCCCCAGTTTTTCTACATTGTCAACGGCTATTGAGAAGTCCTCGAAGGTATAATACTCCCTGAGTTTTGTAACCTGTGCAACCTGTTTAAAACCCAGACTGGTGATAATAGTATCAAAGGTTTTTGCATCTTCGAGATGTACGTTATGTTCCTCCCGAATTTTTGATCCCATGAGGGTATTTTTTGGGCCTTTATAGGTCAGGGTGATTTTCCCACCGGCACTACGTACCCTGAGTGCTTCATCGGTGATGCCAAAGTCACGGTGCGGTGCATTATAATATATGTCCTCCTCGGTGACAGTTTCTGAATGATGCCCCCCTATGGTCTTAATATTTGTTCTGATTTCGTCAATATTGTCAACTTTGACTTTTATTTCTATCTCAAGCATATACACTATCCTTTATTTATCTTGTTTGCCACTTACTTAAGGAATCAGGAATGTCAATACAAGAAGGAGACTTTATCCGGCTGAGCTTTACCGGATATGTAAACGGAACCCTCTTCGATACTACCGATGAAGAAAAAGCCCGCGAAGCCGGTACTTATGATGAACACAAAAGCTACACACCAAAAGTTGTGTGTGCCGGTAAAAGACAGATTGTTTTAGGTCTTGATGAAGCACTTATCGGGAAGGAGATAGGGTTTGAAGAGACGATAGAAGTTCCTCCCGAGAAGGCCTTTGGTGAGCACGAACAGGAACTTCTCCGCTCGTATGAGAAGAAGTCGTTCTCAAAAAAACCAGAACGCGGCATGCAGGTAAATCTTCCGGATGCCGGGACTGGGACTGTGGTAAATGTTATTGGAAACCGTGTCATTGTTGACTTTAACCATCCGCTTGCAGGACAGACCATCACCTATACCTACCGGATTGAATCCATTGTTGACCAGGTCACTGAGCAGATTGCAGGAATTGTTAAACTCTTTACTGGGTATGACATGGAGGTAACTCTTGAGGATACTACTGCTGTCATACAGTTACCACCGGGTATATACTATGCAAGCAGGACCTGGCTCAATATGAAGCCATATGTGACATCCACGATTTTTGAGGATGTGACAGGCATTGAAGAAATTCAGTACCTTGAGAAATATGTAAAACCCAAAAAAGAGACTGAAGAATAATCTTTACGCAATTGTTGCTTTCAGGATGACAATATCCTCTTTTGGTTTGTCAAACCTGTCTCTTTTTACTTTAGAGATTGCATCCACAATGTCCATACCTTCAATGACTTTTCCAAAGACCGGATGCTTTGGGTCAAGGTAGTTGTTATTTACGAGATTTATAAAGAACTGGCTGCCCCCGGTGTTCGGTCCGGCGTTGGCCATGGAAATTGTTCCGCGATCATTTTTGTTAGTCTTTCCAAACTCATCTTTAATAGTATAGCCCGGACCTCCGGTTCCCCTACCCTCCGGACACCCGGCCTGGACCATAAATCCATCAATTACCCGGTGAAAAATTATCCCATCGTAAAATCCTTTTTCAACGAGTTTTTTAAAATTTCCCGCAGTTATTGGTTTATCCTCGTAGAGTTCGATGATAATATCCCCCATAGATGTGCTCAATTTTACCTTCACAGGTTCTTCCATACTTGTACATGTGGGATGTATTTATTGAAAATTTCTTCCCCCAATTTTCATCATTTATGCGTTCCTGAATGGGGTAAAAATGTGATGGAATTTCACGGGTTCAGAGTAAAAATATGAATATATTTATAATATGTGAAGAATATGATCTTCTATATATCAAGAGTCAGTTCCAGGATATGTGTTTCAGGTCATAATTGACGTCAGGTATGGATCTGTGTTCATTATCCGGGACTGACTATTCCACGTGGGGAGTGTTAAAGTCATGCATGAACGGCCGTTATATTATGTATTTGCCCTCTTTGTGGCAATATTGGTGATAAACCTCGTCAGCCCGGCATTCGGGGATGGGGAGATTGGTATTGAAGGTGAAGTAATATACAGTATTTCTGCTAACGAAACTTTTTTTGATGTTACAAATCCGGTTTCGATAAATTGTACTGTAAATATTGATCCGGATTCTCCCTATCATCCAAAACAGGTAAATTGGACCGTTACTGGTAGAAATGGGGTGTACCGTACATCTAATAAGATAGATTATGATGATAAAAACTGGACAACTGATATTGCTGATCCAGGTATCTATGGGCTTGATTGTATCGCTTATAATTCTACCGGTCATCCAGACCCGAATTTTCCCGAACAAACACTCGGCCTAGGTTACATTCTGGCATATAATCCAGTTTCAGCGAATTTTACGAATTTAACTCCAACTACGGGTGTTCTTCCATTAGGAGTAAAATTTTTCAGTGACGATTTCACCGGTGGACCAGACAAATGGGAATGGCAATTAAATGGTGTAAATACTTCCGGAATCAATAGAAACGGGACTGTTATCTTTCCTACTGCAGGGAATTCTCAAAGGGTAAATCATACGGTATGGAATACTTCATACATCACTGATACATCGAGTCCATATTATTACAAGAGATTGTGGGTCAATAGCTCGACTCATAATGATTATAATATTGTTGCAAAAAAAGGAATTATTACCCGATTTAATACGACTGTCAGCACTTTTACCGGACAGGCAAAAGGACCGGTACCTTTAGAACTTCATTTTCGTGATAATTCAACTGGTGATGATATTAATGGCTGGAATTGGTCATTCGGTGATAAAACTCCTAATGTAGTCGGGAATCCTAATCCTGATCATACATACACAAAACCAGGTCTTTTCGATGTGACTCTTAATGCCAGCAGCCCGTGGGATTTCAATGAGACTACACGAACGAAATATGTAAATGCATATCTGCCTCTTTCAGCGAACTTTACGTATACAAATATCACAGGAGGTTGTAAACCTCCGGTATTCCCCGTGACTTATACATTCACTCCTAATGAAACTGCATCTGGAAACAGCATACCTGATGTCTTTAACTGGAGTTTTGGTGATGGAACAGCCAATAATACTAACAAGATTGCATCTCATGAATTTCTTATGCCTGGTTGGTATTCCATTAATTTGACAACCAGAAACCTTACTCATGATATTAACCAGACAAAATCAGAGAAGATTCGTATCAGTGGATTATATGCAAATTTCACTGCTGATAAAACAAGAGCCTTCCAGGTAACTACCAATGAACCAATCAAGGTGAATTTTACCTATAATGAACCCGATGTGTTTGATGCACGTGGTCATACCTGGGATTTTGGTAATGGAGATGGAACACATAGTGGAAATCAAAAAGTTAACACAATATATACACAACCTGGAGATTATACCGTCACCTTTACTGTTAACAATTCATGCGGGGAGACAAACAGCACGCAAAAAGTAATCTCAATTATTGAATGGCCTGTTCCAAATTTCACATATTCACCAACATATGGTTCATTCCCACTAAAAATTCAGTTCAATGATATATCTACAGATTCACCTGACCAGTGGGAATGGGACTTCGGTGATGGTTCCGGACATAGTCTTCTCAAGAATCCTGAACATGAATATCAGAATCCTGGAAGTTATGATGTTACGCTTTGGGTTCAGAATACTAAAATAGAAGGTGGACCTGGACAAAGGTCTACGACTAAAAGAATTGTCCTTTCAGAAGGTTTCGAGACAAAATTCGAAGCTGATCCCGTCCGTGGAGTCAGTCCGCTTACTGTTCAGTTCACTGATACCACTGAGCCTCCATTTGTTGATGAATGGTCCTGGGACTTTGGTGACAACACCGTTAACAAAACACAAAACCCGAATCATACTTATTATGATGCTGGAAATTTCCTCGTTAACCTTACGGTAAAAAATTCCACAACACAGGTTATGGGAACTGACCAGAGTACTATCGAAGTTGTAGAACCTATTCATGCAAACTTTGAGCCAAACCGAACTGCCCGGATGAATGAAACAGTTGGTGTTACATTTAAGGATCTCTCCACAGGAAACATTTCAGACTGGTTCTGGCAGTTTGGTGATGGCAATATTTCATCTGAACAAGAACCTACGAATTTCTTCCCTGAATTTAAAGAGTACAATGTAAACCTCACGGTATACAACACGTATTATCAAGATGTCTCCAGTTTCAATGAAACGGTAAATATAACCGAGATGCGGGCACCGCTTGCCGATTTCATTGGGTACCCAAGAATTGTGGAACGTGATGAGGATGTTTACTTTGAACAAAAGGCTCAGGGCCCGGAAATTAGTTCTTATTTATGGGAGTTTGGTGACGGACAGACTTCTACAAATCCAAATCCGGTTCACCAGTATACACTTCCAGGAAAGTATAATGTCAACCTTACCGTTAAGAATCCATGGGGAAATGACACCGAACCTAAACCGCGATATATCTCTGTAAAAGGACTTATCGCTGATTTCACAACCGTTCCAGCTGAATGGGCAGTTATGAACACTCCCGTCACATTCATAGATGCTTCACATGGCAGTCCGGACAGTTGGACCTGGGACTTTGATGATGGCACTATTGAGACTCTAACAAAAGGTGAAACAAAACATACATTCACAAAGAATGGAACGTTTAATGTAAATATGACGGTAAAGAACTGGGAAGGGAAAACTGATTCAAAAACAAAACCGATTACAATAGTTGATAAGACCATTCCACAGGGTGTTGACTTTGAGATTCCTGAACTTAAGTACAGTGGAACTCATCCGTTTTATGTACAATTTGAAGACTCTACTCCTCCCCAGGCAAATGTAGTTGAATGGTTCTGGGAGTTTGGTGATGGTACAAACTCATTTGATAAAGAACCAAACCACACCTACCAGAAACCTGGACAATATACAGTCACTCTCACTGTGCGCAACGATGCCGGGACAAATGAGAAGAGAAGGGTTGCCTACGTGGTAGTGTTATAGGAAACATCATAAAATTCTTTTTTTTACATTAGAATCAGAAATTTTATAAATTATTTCTCCCAGTTCAATATTCTCTATTTGATCCTAAAACTGATTTTAATTCCCGATGCGAATAAAGAACCGGGTGTATATGGGACGTATTTCCATACCTATATATATGATGAACAATATAACCCTGATTAATTCCTGTCGCGAGTTGCACCAGTAAGGGGAATGCATATCGGAAAAACAGGGCATTCTCGTATGGAAGGGAAGGGGACGATATTATTATGGGTAAGCTTCAGCTAATTCCGTTCCTCGCAGCAGCATGTATTTTGCTGCTTTTGGTGACCGGATCTATGGCAGCTCCATCGAAAGGAGTCATATATGTAGACTCTTTTCCGAAAGGTGCTGAGATATATCTCACAAATGAATCGGTCTCACCGGATAACCTGACAGTAGAAGATACTGCGGGTATAACTCCGCGTGAATTTTTCGTGGATCCCGGAACATACCGGTTATTCCTGAAAAAATATGGATATATTACCTGGTGGAATGAGTCTTTTGACGTTACTCCAGAATCATACCAGGTATTTAATGTCACCATGACAGAGATGAATCCTCAGTATGGGGCATTACATATTGACTCTAATCCACCGGGGGCAAAACTTGTTCTTCAACGGTTTATTCCGGATATTACCAGTGTCATTTATAGTGATACCCCGGCTTCCCTGGAATCACTACCACCGGGAACCTATAACTATACACTGACTAAGGAAGGTTACTATCCAGAAGAAGGGACCACTACCATAACTGCAGGAGATGTTACTGAAATTTATGTTAATATGGACCCAATTCCTGATTCTGCAATCATTACCTTTAAGAGTGAGCCAAATACTGCACGGGTTATCATTGCCGGTGGGAATTTCTCAGCGATGCAGTCTGGTCTGAAGACAGATATTGAAACATACCTTGAGTCATATGAAGGAACTGCAGATGAAGCATCCGCTCACATCCAGAGTATTGTAGGAGCAGAAACCGTTCCACCGATAAAGATCGTCGCCGGACTTGTCGGGACAACTCCGTTCTCAATGGAACTGCATGAAGGAAAATATGTGTACAAATATTTCCTTGATGGCTATTCAATGAAAGAGGACATTGGTACATTTGATGTCACGGTTGGAAATGACGATACCATTCTCGAAACACTGATTCCTGATCAGGAATTTGTTCAGGTATTCTTTGAAACTAATATCGATGACGAAGGAGGAGCCAGTGTCAGTGTAAACGGAGATGTATATGGTCCGACTCCCTGCTGGGTACCGCTTCCATCTCAGGAAATTGTCGATGTCATCTTTGACCAGATGCCTCTCTATGCAAAGAAAACCGTTCGGGTAGATACTACTCTCTTTGAAGGACGGCCATCCAAATGGGGAGACATCGTCCAGTTAGAACTGATGACATATTATATCACCACGATTACTGATGCTCACAGTTCTATTAATCCCTCTGGGTTACCCCTGGATCCGTTCGAGGTAAAAGCTGGAAACACAACTCTCTTCACACTTTCAGGTGAGCAACCAGCCTGGGTCATTGATAATTTCACCGTTACCCGGGACGGACATGCACCATTGCCATATGATGACTACCGGAACCAGAGTAGTGTGACTTATCCTCATACCACAACACTTGAAAATGCAACACTCTCCCTGACATCGGCAAAGAAAAAAGTCTTTGTCAATGCAAAAGCAGGAAAGGGAGGAACGGTCAACTATCCGGGTATTACCATGTATGATTATGGATCGAATACCCTGGGGTATAATTTTACACCTGATGCAGATTATTCTGTAAAACAACTGTATGACAATGAAGTACCAGTTCCATGGGCACCTTCATACGGGATTTATAATATTCAGGAGAATCACACCCTTCGGTGTGAGTTCTCCCCGAATTATATCTGGATCACTCCATTAACAGGTCCGGGTGGCAAGATCCTTGACGGTGCAGAAGAAGCAGTTCCATACAAGATTCCATATGCAGGTACAACCCGTCAGCATGAGGCTGTTGCTGATCTAGGATATAAGTTTGTTAAGTTTGAAGAGGAAAGAGAATCTGAAGTCTTCCAAAGTGAAGCAGACCATTATTACTGGGGACCGATAAGTGGCCTTACTGCAAATACCACGGTAACTGCATTGTTTGAACCGCTAAACTTCACCATTAACTCACGGGTTGAGGATGAAACCAAGGGAATGATTGTCCCTGCACATGACAATTATACAGCCAGTTACGGGGAGAACCTCTCTTTTAAGGTGACCGGATTTACCGGGTTCCAGTTTTCGGATCTTACTGACAATGGAATATCAAAGGGAGCAGTAAACCCCTATAATATCACTGTTACTGAGGATCATGATATTGTTGCACATTTTCAGTCTGACGTCCTGACTATCACGGCGGTTGCTGGTGAGGGCGGAAAGATAGAGCCGAACGGCTCAGTGGAAGTCACCTTTGGCGAGGACCAGTGCTTCAATATCACCGCAAATCCGAATTATTACATTTCATCAGTAATTGTTGATGAGGAAGATCTAGGGAATCAGACAAGCCCCTATACCTACTGCTTTGACAATGTAACGACAGATCATGCGATAGAGGCTGAATTTTTACAATATGCCTATACTATCACTCCGACAGCAGGTACTGGTGGGACAATCAGTCCGTCAACTCCACAGGTTGTCCCGATTGGAGATGACATCACCTTTACCATTACTCCGGGTAGTTGCTATACCATACTTGATGTGCAGGTTGATGGAGTAAGCAAGGGAGCACTCTCAACATACACATTTGAAGATGTGAATGCTGACCATAGTATCCATGCGGATTTCAAGATAAAGAAATATGAAATCCTGGTAAACCAGAGTGAAGGAGGAGTTATTGAACCTGCTGGAACAGATGGTATTGTTGATGTAAATTGCGGAAGCAACCAGCGGTTTAATATCACTCCCGATGCTGGTAATGCCATTTATGATGTTGTCGTTGATGGGGAGTCTGTAGGAACTGACAAACAGTACACGTTTGTGAACGTTACATCTGACCATTCCATCGGAGCAGTATTTATTATTCCTCCCGAACCTGACTTTGAAGCAGACCGTGTCCGTGTTCCACCAAAGTACCCGGTAACATTCAAGGACTTTACCCGGAACAACCCAACCGACTGGCTCTGGGACTTTGGTGATGGGGAGATTACTACAACCCGTGAACCAGTACACCTGTATGCCGAAGTTGGAAATTACACGGTTACCCTTTCCGCATATAACGCTGCAGCATTTGACGGCGTTAATACAACAAAAGTCAATTATATTGAAGTTACCAACAATCCTATCGCAGAATTTTCTGTAGACAAGACTGGTGGAATACTTGGTTCAGATGTTCAGATATCATTTTCGGACACTTCATTAAACACAAATGGTGTAGCATATGGCTGGGTCTTTGGCGATAACTCTCCAGGTTCACTTGCAAAGAATGTCTCCCATAAATATACCGCTCCGGGGGTTTACCAGGTAACACATCAGGTCGAAAAGCCGTTTATTGCAAAGGACTATGCATACGAGACAATAACAATCCTTCAAAAACCTGAAGCAGATTTCATTGCCCATCCGGTATCAGGCAAATCACCGCTTACCGTGCAGTTTGAGGACCGTTCACAAGGATTCCCGACTTCATGGCTCTGGGACTTTGGAGATACCGTGAAATCATATGATCAGAATCCGGTTCATATTTACGGAGCATCAGGGAATTACACGGTGTCGCTCAGTGTTTTCAGCGATGAAGGAAGTTCATTAAAGACACAGGAAGGTTTTATCACCGTCCTGTAATTTTTGTCCCTATTCCATTTCTTTTCTTATTTCTGCAATCTGGTCCCTAAGTCTTATCGCTTCTTCGAAGTCCAGACGCTGGGCTGCTGATTTCATTTTAGATTCAAGATTAATAATCAGGTTAGGCAGGGCTTTTTTCGAAACTTTCTTTTTCTTTTTAATGTCAATGTCCTGCTCTTTAACCGGTTTTTGAATGGTTTTAGGAGTAATACCATGTTTTGTATTATATTCTACCTGCAGGGCTCTTCTTCTGCTGGTTTCATCAAGTGCTTTTTGCATTGAACCCGTGATGTTATCTGCATAAAGGACAACAAAAGCTTCAGAGTTTCTGGCTGCTCTCCCGATGATCTGAATCAGGCTTCTTGCATCCCGCAAAAATCCTTCCTTGTCAGCATCCAGAATACCAATAAATCCGACTTCCGGAATGTCAAGCCCTTCACGAAGGAGGTTAATTCCTACCAGGACATCGTAAATACCAAGACGAAGTTCTCGTATGATCTCGGTTCTTTCAAGGGTGTCAATATCTGAATGAAGATACCTGGTTTTGATTCCGAATGAAAGGAGATATTCGGTTAGTTCTTCAGCAAGACGTTTCGTCAGCGTGGTAATGAGGATTCGATCTCCACGCGTGATGGTTATCTGAATCTCTTTTTTAATGTCTTCCATCTGGCCCTGGATCGGTCTGACCTCCACGACCGGGTCAACAAGGCCGGTTGGCCGGATAATCTGTTCAACAACCTGGTTTGAGTGTTCAAGTTCATAATCACCCGGAGTAGCTGACACACACACTACATTCTTCAGGTAATGTTCGAATTCAGCAAACCTGAGTGGCCTGTTATCAAATGCAGATGGAAGCCGAAACCCGTATTCAATCAGGGGTGTTTTTCGTGAACGGTCACCATTAAACATCGCCCTGACCTGGGGCAGGGTCTGGTGACTTTCATCAATAAACATGAGAAATCTCTGAGGGAAGTAGTCCAGGAGGCAGTATGGTTTTTCACCCGGCTTTCTTCCGTCAAAAAAGCGTGAATAATTTTCAATCCCTTTGCATGAACCGGTCTCCCGGATCATCTCGATATCATATGTTGTCCTCTGGCGGAGGCGGTGAGATTCTAGCATGCCAAGGTGAGGGAGTCGGTCCTGGAGTTCTTTTTCAATTTCTATAAGTGCCTGTTCTTTTTGTGCTTCATCAATGACATAGTGACTTGCCGGGTATACATAAATATGACGGAGATTTTCAACCGGATTTCCGGTAGTTCTGTTTATCTCAACAATCCGCTCAACTTCGTCTCCAAAAAGCTCGATCCTGATGATATTATTGTAGTAACTCGGGACCAGGTCAATAGTGTCCCCTTTAACTCTGAACCTTCCGGGAATAATTTCTAACTCATTTCGCTCATACAGGTTGTCAACAAGCCTGCTGATGATCTCCCGTCTATTGATCTTCTGGCCTATACCAAGGTCAAATCCCATCCGCTTATAGGTATCCGGTTTTCCAAGACCGTAGATACAGGAAACCGAAGCAATGACGATAACATCAGTACGGCTGAGCAGGGATGCAGTAGCAGAAAGCCGCATCATCTCGATTTTTGGATTTATCTGGGCATCTTTCTCGATATACTGATCTTTTTTAGCGATATATGATTCTGGTTGGTAATAATCGTAATATGAAACAAAATATTCAACCCGGTTTTCAGGAAAAAAGTCTGAAAATTCATGGTATAACTGGGCGGCCAGTGTCTTATTGTGAGCAATAACAATGGTCGGCAGCTGAACCTGCTGGATGACGTTAGCCATAGTAAAGGTCTTTCCAGACCCGGTAACTCCAAGAAGAGTCTGGAAGGAATTATCATTTCTGCACCCGTTGACCAGTTTATCAATCGCTTGTGGTTGTGAACCGGTTGGTTTAAAATCTGATACCAGTTTAAATTGATTCATTCTTTCATCTGTTTTTGTCGGAGTTTTTTCTGGTAGGATATGGCAAACCTGTGGGCTTCATCACGAATCTCCTGGACTAACAGGGATGCCGGGCTTTTCTTTTTAATAGAGAGCGGTTGATTTCTTCCTGGAATAAAAATCTCTTCTTCCCGTTTTGCAATAGAAATCAGCGGGATGGAGATTCCCAACTGATCAAGGGAGTTTTTGGCTGATTTTAGCTGACCTTGTCCGCCGTCAACCACAATGAGGTCAGGCATAGGCTGATTTTCCCGAGAAAGGCGTGAATAGCGTCTTTTTACTACTTCACTGATCGCTGCATAGTCATCTGAGGGGCCGGCGGTATTAATTTTATACCTCCGGTAGTTACGTTTGTCAGCTTTACCATCCTTAAAGGAAATCATTGAGCCCACTGTCCCTGTCCCATGCAAGTGGGAGATGTCAAAACACTCAATTACTTCCGGTGGATTATCCATGTGAAGGGCCTCACCAAGTTCAGCCAGTCTCATCTTTCCGGTGAAGAAGGAAATCTCCAGGTTTTTGTATGCCAGCTCGAGAAGATGTTTTTTCTCCCCCTGTTTTGGAACCGTAACAGAAACATGTGTGCCTCTCAACCTGGCAAGATATTCCTGTATTCCAGAACCTGGCAGTTCGGGAAGTATGAGTTCGTTTGGTGGTTTGTTTGTTGCATAATACTGAAGGATAAATTCATCCAGAAAATCTTCTGTCTGTGGAAAAACGAACTCCTCTTTACTGGTGAGAGATCCACGTTCAACAAGAAACAGGATGAGATACACCGTTTCTCCTGATACAATATAGTTGATAATATGTTCATCAGCCTTTTTCTGTCGCTGGACATACTGTCTTTCTGATAAATTTTCGATAGCAGAAATCCTGTCCCTGAGTACCAAAGCCTTTTCATATTCTTCAGATTCTGCATAACCCTGCATCTCTTTCTGAAGATTAGAGATCAGATCCTGGTTTTTCCCCTTAAGCAGAAGATCTGCACCCTTTACCAGGTACTGATATTCAGATTCAGAAATTTTTCCAGTACAAGGAGCTGCGCAAGTTCCAAGATGAGAACGAAGACAGGCCCTTTTTGTCATCTTCCTACAGGTTCTGAGATGAAAAGTCTGTTTAATAAATTTTAGAATCTGGTCTCTTTCTGCAGCAGATACAAAAGGCCCGTATAATGTTCCGCTTTTTTTCTTCGTCCTCTCTCTGGCAATTCCTATGCGGGGAAATGGCTCATCACTTATCTGAATAAAAGCGTAACTTTTTGCATCTTTCAGATCGATGTTAAATTTCGGCTGATATTTTTTTATCAGATTATTTTCAAGGATGAGTGCTTCAACTTCTGAACCTGTAACGATAACATCGATATCCCGGATAAGGGAAACCAGGATGTCTATCCTCGGGGTTATGCTTTTTTTTTGAAAATAACTACAGACCCGTTTTTTGAGGTTCTTTGCTTTGCCTACATACAGGATGTTTCCTACGTCATCTTTAAACTGGTAGCAACCCGGATTTTCAGGGATGGTGGAAAGTTCCATGGTCATAGTAATTCATCCTGTGAGTCTGCAGGTATCAGGCTTTAGCTGGTTTTTTCCTGGATTTTTTCTGAAGGGGAAGTGATGGTGTATTTTCAAGGAGTTTACTAAGGAACATCCCGGTATGACTATCTGAGTTTCCTGCAATTTCTTCGGGTGTTCCAACCGCAATAATTTCCCCTCCGGCATCGCCACCTTCCGGTCCAAGGTCGATAATATAATCAGCAGACTTGATAACGTCAAGGTTGTGTTCAATAACAATTACGGTATTTCCTTTTGCCACCAGTTCAGTAAAGACCTGGATGAGTTTCCTGACATCATGGAAATGAAGACCGGTTGTCGGTTCATCAAGCAGGTATACTGTCTGACCTGTCGCACGTTTTGACAATTCACGGGTCAGTTTAATCCGCTGTGCTTCTCCTCCTGATAGAGTCGTTGCACTCTGACCCAACTTAATATAACCAAGACCGACATCCACCAGTGTCTGGAGTTTGTTTCTGATCTTTGGGATTGATGAGAAGAGTTCAATTGCTTCATCAACACTCATGGCAAGAACATCAGCAATTGATTTGTCCTTATATTTGACTTCAAGAGTCTCACGGTTATACCGGGTTCCCTTACATTCTTCACATTCGATGTATACATCCGGAAGAAAGTTCATCTCTATCTTTATGAGGCCGTCTCCCTGACATGCCTCGCATCGGCCACCTTTTACATTAAAAGAGAATCTCCCTGCTTTATATCCACGGATCTTTGCTTCTTTTGTCTCGGCAAAGATCTGCCTGACTTCATCAAATAGTTTAGTATATGTTGCCGGATTTGAGCGGGGAGTTCTGCCTATCGGGGACTGGTCAATAACGATTACCTTGTCAACCGGTTCATCACAGGTAACAGATTTGTGTTTTCCTGGATCTACCCGGGAGTGATATACCATTTTCTGTAAAGCCGGGTAGAGTGTATCATAAATCAGTGTTGATTTTCCAGATCCTGATACACCGGTGATAAGAGTCAGTGTTCCAATAGGAAGTCGTGCGGTGATATTTTTCAGATTGTTCTCCTCACACCCTGTGATGGAGATAAACCTGTCACTCTTCCGTCTGCTTGTTGGAACGTCTATCTTCATCCGTCCGGAGAGGTATGCCCCGGTCAGTGACTTTTCATGGTTTTCAATATCTGTAGGAGTTCCCTCGGCAATGATCTCACCTCCGTTAAGACCAGCTCCAGGACCCATGTCAATGACCCAGTCTGCAGCCCGTATGGTATCTTCGTCATGCTCGACAACAATAAGAGTATTTCCGAGATCACGTAGTTGCCTTAAGGTATCAATGAGACGATTATTATCTCGCTGGTGAAGACCGATGGATGGTTCATCCAGGACATAGAGCACGCCCATAAGGTTTGCTCCAATCTGTGTTGCAAGACGAATTCGTTGTGCTTCACCCCCTGACAGGGTTCCGGCATTTCTTGAAAGTGTCAGGTACCCAAGTCCCACACGTTCAAGGAATGATAACCGTGCAAGGATCTCCTTGAGAATTTGTTTTGCAATTTCAGCCTCCTTTTCAGGGAGTGAAAGGTTATTAAAAAAATAAAATCCGGCAGAAATGGAAAGGTCAGTAACATCAATGATTGACTTATCAGCAATCCTGACCGATAAAATTTTTTCCTTAAGGCGCTTTCCTTTGCAGACCTGGCATGGAGAGATTCGCATAAATTTTTCCAGTTCACGTTTGCGGTAATCTGAATTAGTCTGGCTGTAAAGTCGTTCTGCCTGGGGAAGCAATCCTTCCCATGTCCCTTTGTGAGACCATTCTCCTTCACCCTGCCTGTACTTCATGTGGAATGAAATCTTCTCGTTTGATCCGTACATCAGAGCGTTGTATTGTTTTTCGGTGAGGTCTTTTATGGGGGTGTTAACCGTAAAACCGAAATGACTTGCAATTGCTCCGACAAATTGTGATCGGTACCCATCCAGAAAATTTCTGTAAGTTGCAATTGCCCCTTCAGCAATTGATTTCTCCTTATCCGGAATGATCAATTCCCGATCAAAGTCCATTCTAAACCCGAGGCCCTTACATTCCGGACATGCTCCAAAAGGACTATTAAAGGAGAACATCCTTGGCTGCAGTTCCTCAAATGTAATTCCACAGACCGGGCATGCCATTTTTGATGAATAGAGATGGTCTGTTCCATCTTCGCACAAAACAATAAGGAGGCCGTCAGATCGCCCGATCGCCTGTTCACATGCTTCAACCAGACGTGAATGGTCAGAAACTGAAAGCCGGTCAATAACCAGGTCGATATCATGCATTTTGTATCGTTCAAGGATGATCTCTTCATCCGTCCTCATGATCTCACCATTTACCCTGACCCTTGCGAATCCCTCCTTGTTCAGATCCTTGAAGAGTTGCTGATATGTCCCCTTCTTTTTCCTGATTATGGGTGCAAGGATAGTTACCTGCCCGGAACATTCTTTTTCAATATGTTCTGCTATCCGTTCTGGTGACTGACCAATAATCGGAAGGTTGTGTTCAGGACAATACGGGATCCCAATTCTGGCATACAGCAGACGGAGATAATCATATATCTCAGTAACAGTCCCGACGGTAGACCGCGGATTTTTGGATGTCGATTTCTGTTCTATGGAAATTGCAGGTGAAAGACCCTCGATAGAATCAACATCCGGTTTATTCATGAGTCCAAGGAATTGTCGTGCATATGAGGAGAGGGATTCAACATATCTTCGTTGTCCCTCCGCATAGAGTGTATCAAATGCCAGGGTTGATTTACCTGATCCTGAAAGACCCGTAACAACGACAAATTGATCTCTTGGGATTGTAACGGTGATATTTTTCAGGTTATGTTCTCTGGCACCTTTAATGGTGATATTCTTCATAATTAGCGATTAAAATGTGTAATTCGGTCAAAAATCGGCTCAAATTCGTTATTTGTTATTCTTCCATCTGGTTTGCATATACCTGTTGATTGCCAAGGTTCAAATGGGTTATCTGTCTCCCGGATGGTATACCCATATAATTTATAATGTGGATGTTTTAGGATCAATATGCCAAAAAATATCTAGCTTATTCAGGCGTATTTTTCTAATTAGAGGTGGATATAATCAAAAACTTAAAAAGTCCTGATTCAAAAAAAAATTAACTAAAGGAATGGGTTTAAAAATAATAAATAATCAATATAATCGATTTAATAACGGTGTTATATTATGGCTAAATGGTCCCCTTATAAAATGGTGGCTTACCCTGAGATATGGCAATAGTGTGCTTCTGTGAAGGTCAATATATAATACAAAACAAATAAAATTAAAAGAATGATATTTTTTAATTTAATGTAGTAATTACTTATTTTTTATTTTGATTCACCGTTCCGAGGATTTCTTCCTTCAGATGGGCAAATTCCTGTTTGGATAGGTCACCATCTTTGTACATTTTCACAATTTTATCCAGTTCCTTCATCCGTTCCTGAAGGTTTGCCTCTCTGGGATTAACTGGTCGCTTGTTATCTTCTTTAATTTCAAATTGTGGGACAAGTACTAGAAGCAATGCACCAAGAGTGGTAACAATCCACCCGACCGGGATAGAAAGATCAGTGTTCTGCATCATATTTGCCATCACCGGATCCATCTGGCCTCCCATGGACGGAGTAAGTCCCCCGGAAAGCAGCATCTGGACAGCATATCCCATAGTTGTGGCTGAATATGCATCATACGCAAGAAGGACAAATGCCAGTCCACCAGTCAGGTAAAGTAGTTTAATCCTCTCTGTATAAACAAGGAATGCAGAAGCCAATGCCAGAATAATGTAGAAATATCCTGATGGAGTCGGACAGTAGAGGCACGTTACTCTTCCAATTATGGGAAGATCAACATACATCGCAATGCCCCCTATTAACAGGGCTACAACCCCAATATATCCCACTAGTTTTTGAATAATTCCTGTAGCCTTGCTTAGGTCTATCTCATCATTCAGGTTCATGTGTATGCCTAGTTAGGAATATTCCTCTTAGGCAATTTAAAGGATCGGTAATTGATATGTACAGTAAACACGCATTTCTGTGTATATCATATATGCAATTAACTTATATTCTCGGACACCGGCAGCCTGATACTGACAGTATTGCCAGTGCAATAGCCTATGCCTCCCTTTTAAACCAGGTTCACCTTAATTCATATATTCCAGCAAGATGCGGCGACCTGAATGCTGAAACCCGTTATGCCCTGGAAATTGCAGGCATTGAACCTCCGCTTCTCATTGAAAATGTTGAACCTTCTGTTGGTGACATTCCATTCCTGTATACCCAGAAAGCACCAATGAATCTTCCTGCTATTGATGTTGCTTCCCTGATGGATGATTATGATCTCAGAAACATCCCGATAGTTGATACTGATGATCGGTTCCTTGGTCTGGTGAGTGAACATGGCCTGGCGAGATCATATGTTAGTCCTCATGCAAGTCTCCCATTAAAAGTCGGACCTATCAAGCTGGAAGATCTGGCCCGAATCCTCCAGGCAGAAATTGTTCACGCAGCACACGAAGAGATTCATGGAGGAGCATCCATCGTTATTGATGCTCTCCACATCTCCCTGGCCCGGCTTGGGTCTGCTGATGTTGCTATCATCGGGGATAATGAACCGTCTCAAATAGCCCTTATCGCAGAAGGGATCTGTGCACTGGTAATTGCTGAAGGAGCTCACCTGGGAGAACGGGTTCGGGATAGTGCAAAAAAAATGGGGGTAACTCTCCTTACAACACCTCTTGATGCATTCAGTGTCGGTAGAATGCTTCACCTTTCCGGCCCGGTAGAGACAATCATGGCAAAAGATGCAGAAACCCTTCACCGTGATGATCTTCTTTGTACTGCAGCACAAACAGTTGCCAATTCACCATACCGGACAGCATGCGTAACTGATGAAGATGGACATTTTATCGGGATGCTTTCCCGAAACTCCTTCCTTGAAGATGTTCACAAATCCGTGATCCTGGTTGACCACAATGAGTACGCCCAGGCAGTAGAAGGAATTGAAACCGCAGAAATTCTTGAGATCATTGATCATCACCGACTTGGAACCATCGCTACACTTCAGCCAATCAGGTTCAGGAACGAACCGGTTGGATCTACATCCACGATAATTACCATGCGGTTCAGGGAAGAACAAATAGTCCCTGATAAAGGTGTTGCAACACTTCTTCTTGCCGGTATCCTGTCAGACACGCTTGTCCTGAAAATGTCAACAACAACAGATCAGGACCGGGAAGCTGTCCGGTATCTCTCAGAATTAACCAAAATTATCCCGGAAGAGTTTGGGAGTGAATTAATCAATAAGGGAATGAACCTTGAAGGTGTCCCGGTTGAAGAATTAATTGCCAGGGATATCAAGGATTACACGCTGCAGGATAGATCTGTCTCTATTGCACAGATAATGACCGGGTCTAAAGATTATGCATTTCAGCAGGATTCAAAAATTCGTGAATCACTTCGCCAGTTCCAGACAATTAACGGGTATGACCTGAGCATTGTTCTGGTAACTGATGTAATAGGCCAAAGAAGCTACCTATTTGCATCCGGTGATTCAGGTCTGGTAACCAAACTGGGATATCATGATCAGCCGGTAGTTCTTGAGGGAGTAATGTCCAGGAAAAAAGATTTCTTTCCTGTGTTCGGTCAACGGTTCAGGCAGGTTGTCCTGAGCTGATTATTTCTTTTTATATACAGACGCTGCCCGGATAAAATTGTCTGCAAATGACTTTGAAAACCAGGCATGAGTATAACTACCGATGGTTTCATGGCAGAACAATCCATCCTTGCCATTGGAGATTCCTTTGCCCCTGCTCAGTCTTATCCCGAACCGGGCATCATCTGCCGGAGTTACAAAAGAATAATGAAATTCATGACCACGGATTTCTATTCCTTCTGTCGTAATTTCTGTTCCTCCGGTGGTAATCCCTTCACTGTAACTGAGTGCCTGAAATCGTGTTGCCATTTCTGTTTTAGCGGGGAGGATACCTGCCCACCGGTAGGTTTGGTCTCCGAAAAGCCCCTCAGTCAGGTACATGAGTCCTCCGCATTCACCATAGACCGGAAGGCCGCTGTCACAAAATTTTTGAATTTCTATTCGGCAGGGACTTGATTCAAGAAGATCTGCATGAAGCTCAGGGTATCCTCCACCCAGGTATAGGGCATCGACATCAGGGAGATGATCCTGCATCGGGCTGAAGAATTGAAGATTTGCGCCTGATGATATGAGAAGGTCAAGGTTATGTTGATAATAAAAACAGAATGCACTATCCCGTGCAATGCCAATTCGGATCTGTTTTTCCTGGTTTACTTCTAACGTTTTTTTTACCGTCAGAGGTGGTGCAGACGATGCAATTTTTAAAATTTCGGGAATGTCACATGATTCTTCAATAATAAAAACCGGTTCCTCCACTGGTTTTTCATCTCCCATTAAGAGGCCCAGGTGCCTGCTTTCTGTATGAAATGAAGGATCTTTCGGGACAAATCCCAGTTGGGGGATTTTGGCTTCCCCTTTTAAAAGATCTGCGTGACGAGGGCTCCCAACCTCGTTCAGGATAACTCCTGCCATGGTTGAACTAGGTTCGTAGTTTTTAAAACCTGATGCAATGGCATGAACACTCGCTGACATACCATGAACTGGAATTACAAGAAGAAGAGGAGCTTTTAATAACCGGGCGATATATGCAGAGCTGGCATACGTTGTGCTGTCCATTCCATCATACATACCCATGACACCTTCAATGACAGCAATATCAGCTCCATTAATGCGCCTATAGAATGTTTCCAAAACTCCGTCTTCACCTGCCATCACTACATCGAGGTTACCTGAAACCCTGCCACATATGCGGGAATGATGGCTGGGGTCAATAAAATCCGGACCTATTTTAAATGGTTGAACGACTAGCCCACGTTTTTTGAGCGCTGCCATGAGTCCACGGGTTATCGTGGTTTTTCCACATCCGCTATGGATCCCAGCAATAACGATTCGTGGGATGTTAAAGGAAATCTCTTCCAAATTGGTGCCCTGATCCATTATTCCTCTTAAAAGAAATCTGAAAGGGTGGTCCGTGACGGGTCAACGTCTGACCAGTTCCATCCAATGGGTTCTAATATTCTGGATATTGGTGATTTGATTGTCTTCTCAAGCATAAGTTCAAGGTCAGGGATGAATTCTTTCGGGACCTGGTCGCCGTATTCAAAGCAGATTACATCCGTTTTTGGATAATTCCCATTCACGGATTTGATGTATATTCTCTTCGGTTTGCTCCCCTTTCCAAAATTTGTTCCCAGGTTGTTATTAGAATATGTTGCACCCCGAACCTGGGCATCATCAGTTTCATAGTCCTTGAGTTCTTTACCGATTCCACCTGGAATTCCAATTTCATCCAGGGGATATCCGCCAAGACGATAAGTTTTGATGATATCACCAAGGTATTTTTTTATTTCAGGAAGATCTGCTCCCTGGAGAATTTTATTCATGACTTCTTTCATAACTTTCCTGGTCAGGAGTGGTGAATCTGATCGTTTTGCTTCAAACCCGACCATGTCTACTTCGTCAACGGACTTTCCTTCTTTCCAGATGAGATTTCCTGCATATCGTTTCTTTTTACCTCCCTGGAAGAATCTGCGGTATACTTTTTCAAATTTTATTGAAAAATAGTGTTTTTCTGCATGGAGTTTTTCCCTGGCAAACTGGTTATAACTCTCGTTTAAAACTCCTTCTATCTCTCTTGCCTTTTTAATTGTCTCATCAAGGGAGCCTGAAGGGATTTGAATCATACAGGAATCAGTGTCTCCGTATATGACACTATAGCCCATGTTCTCGATGATGTTTCTGGTATGTTCAATAATTGCCCTGCCAACCGATGTGACCGCAGAGCCTATCTCCCGATCGTAAAGCCTGAACCGTGAATACCCGCTTACCCCGTAGTAGGTGTTCATGATAACCTTGATGACATTCTGTTGCATGTCATAGAGATGATATTCTGGTGATCCAAAGGGGTATTCATTACGCTTATTTTTTTTCTGATCACGTTCCAAAAGGAGTTCGCTGATAATGCTCCGCGTCAGCCCATCTGGCTTTGAATGAAACCTGATACCATTCGGGGCGATGAGATCTCCGTCCGGGCTTTTTGTCTCTGGTGACGCGTTGATGGTCATCATTGCCATGGGATACAGGGATTTAAGATCCAGCACTACGACATTTTCCCTGATACCTGAACTTGGTTCAAAAACAGTTGCCCCTTCAAATTCATCACCCGGACTGTACCCCTTTGAAGGAAGGATAAATTTTCCATGAGCTTTTCGTAGAATATAGATGTCAATAACATTGGAAGAATTGAGCGTGCGGTCCAGTGGACATCCAACATATCGTGCAATTTCCTGGTAAAATTCAATGATATTATTCTTCTGGTTTATCTTTACACAGAGTTCCACATCTTTAAAGTTATATTCGACCAGTTCTTCAGGGGCCTCATTCCACATTCGTGTTGTCATCCCGGGCTGGTAATGAAATGCCTTCACATCACCTACCTCTCTCTCTCCTACCGCGTCAAGCCGGTATGAATCGAGTTTGGAAGACTGCATTTTTTTGTATCCTGAGAGAAGGTCAAAGTCAACCCGCCCCCTTACTCCTGATCTTTCGCTCATTCCAGAAAGCCGTGCAAGACAGTCTGGTGGAAGACCCAGGGCCCGGATTCGGCCAAAAATAAAGGGAAGGTCAAAATCTGTAAAATTCCATCCGGACAATATATCTGGATTTTTTTCCCTGATAAATGATGCAAACTGTTCAAGAAGAGATTTTTCATCCTCGAATATTCTGACCGAATGGTTTTCTTCTCTAAAACATCCGTTAGGGAGAACTTTTTCACAGATTTTTTCTTTTTTAATGGTATTTGCTAAATTCTGAAGAAGAAAGGTGGTATACGCATTGTCAAAAGAATCCCAGGCGGTTATGCATATGATACTGTCTCGTCCTGGATTTGGAAGCCCTCCCTTGTCATCTTCACATTCTATATCAAGGAGACAATATCGGGAAGGTGCATGGACATCAGCAATACGGACATCTGAATAAGAAACGACTGAAATTCCTGAAGGAATTTCTACTCCTCCGGTAATCCCTGCATCAATCAGGTATCTCGTCGCAAAGGGAATGTCTGCCTCAAAATGTTTGTATCCTTCCCTGACATCCCTGACATCGGAAGGGCGGTTCGTATATATTCTGCGAAGTTCTTCGCCATGAATCGATTGAAATGAACGACTATCTATCTTCAGGACCGGATCCGGGTGATTCCGGGTAACCTGTGTTACCGGGATATAGAAATATGGATAAAATCCAGTGACCTTCACTTCGTGAAAATCGCCATTCAGGGTTCTTCCAAATATATGGATAATCGGGCCATCTGCAGCAGTTGAGTATTCAACCTGACTTATTCCCAGTCTGATATAATTCTGGTTTCCTGATTCTTTCGCATGATCCTGTTCTGTAAAGTCAGAACTGGGTATTAGTTGCTTGGTTGTACTATTTCCATCAGTCACAGGAAATCCTCCTGCAAAGGTCTGATATAAACGCTGCAGCATTATTCATTTGTTCTAATTCCCAGGAGTCCAGTTTTATTTCTAATATTGAACAGATACCTTCACGTCCGATGATCATAGGGACACCGAGCGAGCAATCTGAAATCCCGTATTCACCATTGAGAATTCCAGAACAGACCAGAGATGAGTGTGAATCGGTCAGGATGGATACAACAAGGTGCCAAATATGATGTACCGGGGCATATTCTGTAGCGCCTTTACCTTTAATTATCTCCATACTGGCATTTCGCAGTGTTGTCAGTATTTCTTCCCTTGTCTGTATATCTACATCAAGGCCAAAATGGCTGAATACCGGAACCTGGTGTTCTCCATGTTCACCTAATATGAGACCTTCAGAGCTGATATTTCGTAACCCTAGTTCGTACTGGAACCGGGCTCCGTCCAGTTGACCTCCAAAGCCAATTATCCTGTTTTTTGGAATTCCAAGTTTTTTCCATAAGTAATAAGTCAGGACATCTGCCGGGTTTGTAATAACAATGACAATACCCTTGAAATCTGGTATTAATGCCGCGAGTTCTGAAGCAACCGGAACATTACAGTCCAGCAAGGCAGCTCTTGTCTTGATTGTAGGATTTCGGGGTAAACCAGCAGTATATAATACAATATCACAGGAAGCGATATCCTCCGGCTTAGTAGAGATTCTGACCGGGCATCTCATGTGTTCAATGTCAAGTCTTTGCGCCTCAAGGAGCGACTGGTTGCTATCATATAATACCAGGGTATCAACGAGGCCGCCTGACGCCGCCCGGGTAGCAACACCCCCTCCAATGCGCCCGGTTCCGAATATTGCAAGGCTGGTCATCTCATACTCGTAGGAACGAAGAATAGATAATTACCATCATGCCCACTCTCTCATGATGATTACACTACGTCCCGGACCTGTGAACCTGGGGGGGGTGGATACTGGAAATCACCTTGTACTAGCGGCGGGTGTGCTTGGAACTTGCGCATCTTCCCTGGCCCGTATGATCCGAAGGGGTGCAGGAGCTGTTGTTACGAAATCTATTGGTCCTGAGCCCAGGTCAGGACACCCTGGCCCCTGCCTTGTTGTCCTTGAAGATGCTCTCATGAATGCCATGGGACTTCCAAATCCCTCAAAAGAGTTTACAGAAGAACTCTCCAAATTTTCAGATGAACCGGTAATTGTCAGTATTTTTGGGGGGAATCCAGAGCAGTTTAACGAAGTTGCCGGGTGGTTTGCAGATAAAGCCCGGGCATTTGAACTCAATGTCAGTTGCCCCCATGCATCAGGATTTGGTGCGCAGATTGGTACAAATCCTGACATGGTAAAAGCCTGTACCGAAGTGGTAAAGGATTGGAAAAAGCCAGTATGGGTGAAACTCACTCCTAATGTTACTGATATTACCGAGATTGGAAAAGCAGCGCAGGAAGGAGGAGCGGATGCAATTGTTGCCATTAACACGGTCAAAGCCTTGCGTATTTCTACTGAAATGAGGAGGCCGGTCCTGGGAAATGGCTTTGGTGGTCTTTCTGGAAAGGCCATCTTTCCTATTGCCATTCGATGTGTGTATGAACTGTATGAAGCCTGCGATGTCCCGATAATTGGTTGTGGGGGAGTGTCCAGTGCAAATGATGTGATTGAGATGATGATGGCCGGGGCAACAGGTGTTGAGATAGGGAGTGCTGTGGCAGGAGATCCTGATATTTTCAGAACCATTTCTGATGAACTATATTCTGCCGAAGGACTGCCATCAAAAGAAATTGTGGGGTGTGCCCATGTCTGATGGTATGCCGGTTGTGGTGACGATCACTAAAAAAGTAAAAGAAAGTCCGGGAGTGACTACAATCTTTTTTGACCGTTCATTTGCATCAGATCCAGGACAATTTGTAATGGTATGGCTTGCGGGCATCGATGAGATTCCCATGGCACTCTCATATCCGAATGCCATTACCGTTCAGCGCGTTGGTGATGCAACTTCAAGGCTGATTAATCTAGAGCCTGGGGAAAAAATTGGTATACGAGGTCCGTTTGGAAATGGGTTCTCTTTGAAGGGGAAAATACTCGCCATTGCCGGAGGTGTCGGGGCTGCTCCTCTTCTCCGGATTGGTCTTGAGTTCCCTGATGTGACCTTCCTTTTAGGAGCAAGGAATTCTGATGAACTCATTTTCAAGGATAATCTCTCCAGGAAGTGCAGGATACATATTGCTACAGATGATGGTTCTGCCGGGTATCATGGATATGTTGCAGGTCTGCTTGACGAAATTGCGCTTGAAGAATATGACACCATCGTTGTCTGTGGGCCTGATCCAATGATGCGATCGGTGTTAAGTACACTTCAGATACGAAATTCGGTTGAAAAATCCCAATTTAGTCTGCATCGTTACATGAAATGCGGGGTTGGAGTATGTGGATCATGTTGTATGGATCCCGATGGTGTATGCGTCTGTAAAGACGGTCCAGTTTTTCCTGGTTTATCCCTGATATCCAGTGAACTAGGTAAATACCATCGTAATGGTGCTGGATTAAAGGAAAGGTAGATATTGATTTTTATTTTTTTATGAAGAAAAAAAATGGTTTGATAAACCGCCTATTATGAAAAGTAGAAAATGTATAAATACGACTCCGTTGCTTTATATCTCTCATTAATCCCTTTTAATCAATAAAAGAGAATAAGAAGCCTTATACGTTCACTGATACAAAAGAAGTATGTAATACCACAAAGAGGGGTATGGTGCAATCTACACCAAGCTGATATGTTAATTCATGTTTGGTACTCCTCGCATCAACAACGCCATACCTTCTTTGTTGGTCTTTTTTAGAAATTTGATTTTATTCTCTGGCCTGCTATTCTGCATAATTTTTCAGGAATGTGTGAGGAAACTCATTTCGATAAGTATAATTAGTAATGACTACAACTTTGTTATCCCACACGCTTCCTGAATCATCAGGAGCCGGCGGCCGGGGTTTGTTGTTTCGAGGGGACTGATACAAAAGTATATAAGTTTCTGTGAGCAACGTAAGAGGCCGTTTTAATGGAGAGCCGACGAATGCACGAGTTGCAATATCGGTTCTGACATAGGAATACTGGTAATGTGGATATCTGTCTACATCTGCCAA
>JAAYCY010000025.1 GCA_012729535.1 Methanomicrobiales archaeon
AACGCCTGCTTGATGAGATTGAATCTACCAAAAGGCGTGTAAATGCCCTGGAGTTTAAGGTGATTCCTGAACTTTCCGAGGCAAGTGATTTTATCAAGATGCGGCTTGATGAGATGGAACGTGAAGAGTTATTCAGGCTCAAGAAGATCAAAGCCAGATCCACTGCTTAACTCTTTTTTACATCATCTTTCTGATCTTCCTGCAGGGTTTGCCATTGTTTCTGAAACCCCCTCATTCTGGATGAGAACTGTGCCAGTGACTTCTGCCCGGTCAATGGTGGGGGTATTACCGCTGAAAAGACCACAGATTCCAGGAATGTATCAGTTGACCAGATGATTATGGTATATTCAAAACCAGTCACAAAAGAACTTCTCGTTCAGGTCTTCAACGAGTCATATCCTGAACACTCTACCTGGGACATAGGGGAACTGGTAACTCCTGAAATAGGAAATGAGAGCGTCGCGTTTAACTACACCGTCCTTGAAGATATTGCCAGAAAGATCCGGCACTTACTGGCTATTCTGCATATGTCAGAGTCATTAAAAGGATTATTATAATGGCTCATAAGTATGCAATAAATACATATCTCATGATTCCTTATGGGCCATCTATTGATTGTGGAACAGTGATAGAAATTCTTCTTTCGTCATCCCTGCCTGTTCAATAATACCTAAAAGAGTTCCCCTGTCAAGTTCATCATGAATTGGTATAATGAGGGTAACTTTCCTGTGAGGGAGATTTTTTTTCATCTTGATATGAGACCCTTTTTGGCTGGATATAGTATATCCGACTCAAAGAAGGTGTGATACCACTTCCTTACCTGATATTCGCGGTAATTTGGTCATACCGCGATTTCTATCATTCTGGCAGAATTGGTCAGAATGAGCTCATCCTCATCAGGTTCAAGATACAGTTCTATTGCCTCTTTAATATTAGAGAGCGCTTCTTCTATTGTTTTTCCTTGGGAAATACAACCCGGTAAAGAAGGGCATGTCACCACAAACCACCCATCTTCTCCTTCCTGAACAATCACTTTAAATTGCATGGATAAACCCTGGTATAAAACTATGAATAACCCAATATGAGGAAATTGAAAATCTCTGAACTATTCTAACAGATTATGGGTGCCGAATCGTTATAGTTTTTCTGTCAATTCTGATAGAATCCATCATGTAACCAGATATCAGAGGCTATTACATCTCTCCGGTGATAGCCCTCATAACATCCCCATATATTATTTCCCGGCATCATGTCACATACAATACAAATCCTATTCAACCAGGAGAACCTTGCCAAAAGGATCGAAATTTTTTTAAAAACTACTTTGAATTGAAATAAACTGTCCCGTTAGGCGCTCGATTGTATATCGTCACCCCGGTCATTGATGATACTGCAAAAGCCTTTGAAGACCTGGTTGAGGCAATTATTCAGGGTGCAGAGATTGAAACCACTATGAAACGCCTGCTTGATGAGATTGAATCTACCAAAAGGCGTGTAAATGCCCTGGAGTTTAAGGTGATTCCTGAACTTTCCGAGGCAAGTGATTTTATCAAGATGCG
>JAAYCY010000026.1 GCA_012729535.1 Methanomicrobiales archaeon
AAAGCTCGTGAAATCAAAGAGAGAAATCTACAAAACAGTCGGCGTGCAACGGAAGTTGAACGAAACAGACTTACTTTTGTTACTCACGAAGAGGTCAAATCCAGAATATCGGGTGTAAAAAAGGAACTGTATGAAAAAGCCTTTTCTATGGCAGGAGACCGGCTTCAAAACATTCGTGAGTCTGAATCATATCCGGTTTTTTTCAGACGATTGTTATCGGAAGCAGTCCCACAGGTAGGAACAGAGGGATTAGTTCTTCATATTGATGCCAGAGACCTGGAACTCTGTACGAAACTTGCTGATGAATTAACCATTGATGGAACTATTTCAACTGACATCATAACTGCCGGAGGTCTGAATGTATCCAGTGACAATGGAACTGTAGTTGCCCTGAATAACATTGAATCAAGGCTTGAAAAGGCAAAGGAACAGTATAAACTAGAAATCTTTACTGAAATTACAGGTGGATGATGGATATTGGATATGTGAATGCACGAGTAAGGGGGATGCATTCGTATCTCCTACCCAGAAAAAGCCTGGATAATCTTGTTCTTAAGCCGGACATTGAATCATTTATTGAAGAACTTGAAAAAACCCTGTACCGTGAAGACCTGGAACGGGCTTTGGTCATTGAGTTCGGAGTCAGGGGAATAGAAAACGCTCTTCGGAACAACCTGATTCGGACCTTCCGGAAAATATTCCGGTTTGTTGAAGGAGACCTGGGAGAGAAATACGTCCGCATATTCCTCCGGAGATGGGATATCCATAACATCAAAACCATTCTACGG
Organism: Methanomicrobiales archaeon; assembly: GCA_012729535.1. Taxonomy (GTDB): domain Archaea; phylum Halobacteriota; class Methanomicrobia; order Methanomicrobiales; family Methanospirillaceae; genus Methanospirillum. The sequence continues at coordinate 789 of JAAYCY010000026.1, forward strand.
GGGAAAAAAATCCAGATTTCTTCTCAGGAGATACGTGACTGTCTCGTTCCTGCAGGTGAGCTTGATGAGGTTACCTTACGGGAACTTTTAAAGCAACCTGATGTAAAAGCAGTTATCGATCTTCTTGCTACCTGGGGTCACGATGTCTCAATTCCTCTCACTCGTAATTTCGAGAAATACTCTAAAAGTTATGATCTGGTCATTCTTGAGTATGCACTTGACGAGTATTACTACGAATGGGCTTTATCACAGGTTTCTGGCAGGTCAAAGGATGAAGAGATCATCAGGAATCTTATTGCGACTGAAATTGACGTTACTAACATTAAAACCATTTTTTCACTCCAGAGGGATAGCATCGATCCTGAGGATGGGGAACAGATCCTGCTATTAGGTGGGAAATTTCTTGAAAGAAAGAAACTGGTTGAAATGCTTGGGCAATCCTCGTTTTCTGATCTGTTTTCTTATCTTCAGCCAACACCGTACAGGTTCCTGGAAGAGCTGAAATCATCGGATAACCGGGTTAAGATGTCAGCGTACCAGAATGCACTGGATGCATTTCTAATCCGGCAGGGAGCATCTGTTTTCAGGGGAGATCCACTCTCTATTACGATAATTATTGGTTATCTCTGGGCTAAGTATAATGAAATTATTAATTTGCGCATTATTGCCCGATGTAAAAGTGTTATGGTCACATTAGAGTCATTGGAGGCTGAACTGACCTATGTATAAGATCGTGGTGATAACCGACCCGGAAACCGGGGATGGATTCCGGCTTGCAGGTGCCTCTGTTATCGAAGTAAAAAACCCGGATGAGATTGAAAAACTGATAGCACCGGTTATTAATGCCGATGATATCGGAATTGTTGCAGTCCGGGAAGATTACATGGCTCGTCTTGATAAAGCCATGTTAAGCAGGATTGAACGGTCTTATCATCCGATTATCATTCCGATTCCCTCTCCGCAGGTTGGTGGATCAATGGGTGGATACATCGAGCTGCTGCTTAAGCGAGCAATCGGTTATAACATCGTTATGAGGAGTTAATTATGATCCAGGGATTTATTGCACGTATATCCGGACCGGTTGTAATTGCCCGCTCCATGAGGGGGTCTAAGATGTATGACGTCGTCAAGGTGGGTGAAGCCGAGTTAAATGGTGAGATCATCCGGCTGGAAGGAGACGAATCTGTTATTCAGGTTTACGAAGATACAACAGGTCTTAAAATTGGAGAAAAAGTAGAGAATACTGGTCTTCCACTCTCGGTTGAACTGGGACCTGGTCTTTTATCATCTATTTATGACGGGGTCCAGCGGCCTCTGCCCGGTTTGGCAGAAAAAAGTGGGGATTTCATTTCAAAAGGTATCTATGTTCCAGGTCTTGAAAGGAAAAAACGATGGACCTTTACTGCTACAGTAAAAGAAGGTGATAATGTCAGTGGAGGAGATACCATTGGTACTGTTCTTGAATACCAGCTCCAGCATAGGATTCTGGTACCCCCTGATAAGCAGGGAACAGTGAAAGAAATCTTTGAAGGTGATTTCACGGTTGATGAACCTGTTTGCATCCTTGAAGATGGCACCAAACTGACTCTGATGCACCAATGGCCGGTAAGAAAAGGAAGACCTTTTAAAAAGAAGCTTGACCCTTCTCTCCCGCTTCTCACTGGACAGCGAATCTTTGACACGCTCTTTCCACTGGTAAAAGGAGGGACTGCAATGATTCCTGGGGGTTTTGGGACCGGAAAGACGGTGTCCGAACAAACCCTTGCCAAGTGGGCAGATACCCAGGTGGTTGTATACATCGGATGTGGGGAACGGGGTAATGAGATGACTGATGTGCTCACCGAGTTTCCTGAACTGACAGATCCAAGGACTGGTCTGCCTCTTATTGAGCGGACAATCATGATAGCCAATACCTCAAACATGCCGGTTGCAGCCCGTGAAGCATCAATTTATACGGGAGTGACTATTGCTGAATATTATCGGGACATGGGATATGACGTAAGTCTCATGGCAGATTCAACATCCCGGTGGGGTGAGGCACTTCGTGAGGTATCAGGCAGGCTTGAGGAGATGCCTGGTGAAGAGGGATATCCTGCATACCTGGCAACACGACTATCTGCATTTTATGAACGTTCCGGTCGGATCATGTGTGAGGGTAAAGAAGAGAGACAGGGTTCAGTGACCATTATTGGTGCTGTGTCACCACCTGGGGGAGATTTTTCAGAACCAATCACCCAGAGTACTCTTCGAATCGCAGGCACCTTCTGGGCTCTTGACACGAATCTTGCATACCGAAGGCACTTTCCCTCAGTGAACTGGATTAAAAGTTATTCATTATACCTGGATTCTGTTAATGAATGGTACAACGCTAATATTTCCGGCGAATGGAGAGAGATTAGAGATCAGACCATGTTCTTACTTCAAAAAGAAGTGGAACTCCAGGAGATCGTGCAGCTTGTCGGTCCTGATGCTCTTCCTGATTCAGAAAAAGCAATCCTTGAAATTACCCGGATGATCCGCGAGGATTTCCTGCAGCAGAGTGCGTATAGTGACACAGATTCCTTCTGTCCTCTGGATAAGCAACTTGCTATGCTGAAAGTTATTCTGACATATTATGACCAGATGCTATCTTCGATGAACAGAGGTGTTTCTCTCCGTGATCTCCTCTTAATTCCGGTAAAAAGTGAAATTTCAAGGATGAAGGAACAGACCGATATTAAAAAGATCAACCTAATAGTGGATACGATTACTGAGCAGGTAGATGGGCTGGAGGTCCAGGCATGCAGCAGTATAGTCTAGTTACAACCGAGTATCAGACGGTATCATATGTTTCAGGTCCGCTCATTTTTGTGGACAGACCAAAAGATGTGTCCTATGGAGAGACTGCATGGATTACCCTTCCTGATGGAGAGGTCAGGACAGGACAAATTCTGGATGTATCTGCAGAGATGGCAGTGGTTCAGGTATATGAAGGGACCAGCGGTATTGACAACTATAGTACGAAAGTTAGGTTTACGGGTCAGTCCCCGCACATAGATGTATCACTGGGAATGCTTGGGAGGATTTTAAATGGTGTCGGCAAGCCACGCGACGGCGGACCTGACATAATTCCTGAAGCCCAGCTTGATATCGCTGGAATGCCAATAAATCCGTATTCCCGTGACAAACCTGCAGAATTTATCCAAACCGGTATATCTGCAATAGATGCTTTAAACACCCTGGTCAGAGGTCAGAAACTACCCATCTTTTCCGGAGCAGGACTTCCGGCAAATCAGCTTGCAGCCCAGATTGCACGGCAGGCAAAAGTCCTTGGTGAAGGAGAAAAGTTTGCAGTTGTCTTCGTTGCGATGGGAATCACCTACAAGGAAGCCTCTTTCTTTATGAAAGAGTTTGAAGAGAGTGGTGCTCTTGAGCGGGTAGTCTTTTTCTTAAACCTTGCTGACGATCCGACCATTGAGCGGATTGCAACTCCCCGATGTGCACTAACTGTAGCAGAATACCTGGCTTATACCCATGATCTGCATGTACTGGTCATTTTGACCGACATGACCAATTATTGTGATGCACTCAGGGAAATTTCTACCGCTCGTGAAGAAATCCCTGGCAGAAGGGGATATCCGGGATATATGTATACCGATCTTTCAACAATCTATGAACGTGCAGGCCGTATTAAGGGCAAAAAAGGTTCTATCACCCAGATTCCCATCCTGACTATGCCAGATGATGATATAACCCATCCGGTTCCTGATCTAACTGGTTATATCACGGAAGGCCAGATTGTGCTCTCCCGTGACCAGTTCAGGCGGGGTGTAATTCCGCCTATTGACTCACTGCCATGTCTTTCAAGGCTTATGAACTTGGGAATTGGCCCTGGGAAAACCCGCGAAGATCACCGGAATGTTGCAGATCAGTTATATGCTTCATATGCATACGGACGTGATCTTCGAAGACTTGTGGCGATTGTTGGAGAAGAAGCCCTAACAGAACTTGACCGGAAATATCTCCATTTTGCTAACCTGTTTGAAAAGGAATTCATTGGACAGGGAAATGAGAACAGGAATATCGAGGAGACATTTACCATGGCATGGGATCTCTTCTCCATGCTGCCGGTTGATGAACTAAAGAGAATTAAGCTTGAATACATTGAGAAATATCATCCCCAGCTTCAAAAGCAGGAGTAGGAAATGGAACAGGTTCACCCGACACGGATGGAACTTATCAAGAAACGTTCCCAGATTGCACTTGCAGAGCAAGGCAGGGATCTCTTAAAAGAGAAGATGGAAGCCCTGATCCAGGAATTTTTCAGGATTATGGTTACATTTACTGAATCCAGGGAAGAACTTGAAGCAGTTTCTGCAAGTGCTGAGCGTTCTCTGATAATTGCCCAGGCTGTTGATGACCCGGTGACTCTCCGATCAGCGTCTTTTGCAACAAAACGGCAGCTGACTGTTGATATGTGTGGGAAAAATATCATGGGTATTCCGGTTCCGGTAATTCAGAAAACCAGTGTGATGCTCAATGTCATGCAGCGTGGGTATAGTATCATCGGGACCAGTGGAAGAATCGATGAAACTGCTGAAAAGTACGAGTCCGTAATAGACATCATTATCAGGCTTGCAGAGACCGAAACAACTCTTCGAAGACTTGGTGATGAGATCCAGATGAACCGGAGAAGGGTGAATGCTCTTGATCAGGTTGTCATCCCTGAGTTGAAACAGCAGGCAAAATATATCCGGTTTAGTATAGAAGAGCGGGAACGGGAGGATATGTTCCGTCTGAAAAAAGTAAAGAAATTGATTGAACGAAAGAAAAAGAAAAAACGTCAGGCCAGCATGAGATCCGGCTGAGTTAAAGATTGGTAACTATTTTTTTTATTCCATTTGACACGGTTTTCATGGAGAAACCCTCTCCAATTATGTTTAAAATTAGTATCCTTATCCGATGGCAAAGTGATTGTAGAAGGATTAATACAAGAGATCGACAGAGAGGAGGATATTAAGGAATATGTTATTTCCCTTCCACCCAATTCATCTCAGTCTTCCCATCAACCGCCCCGATAGATTGGCAGACAGTCAATTTTAGAACACACTCTCCACCAGCCGGTGCATTCTTCGCTTTGCCATAAAACTCCCCGTCCATCGTTGCTTTGATGATGGAATATTTATATGACACCACCCTGGTCCCTTCATGAAACATGAACTGAATCGAAGACGTCGGGATTTGAATAATAATATCTGCATCATAATCCCCATTCTTTCGTATCAGGTCCGGTGATATCTGTTTACCTGGTATGGACCCGATATCAGTTTTACCTGGAGAATAGTCTGTTCCTTTCCCTTCCATGGTCTTCGTAGCCTTATCGTATGCTAAGATATACCCTGCATACTGGGTAGATGAAGGTCCGGTATGATATGACGTACCCCCTGCAATAATCTCCATGGACCATGCCACTGTATCATTTTTGCCAAGTGCATTTGCGTAATACTGAAGTGAATTAGGCATACTTGCATTGACTAACTCACTCATTCCGGTAGAGACAACCCTGTTTGGGGTCACATAATAGGAGTTCTCACCCAGAGTACATATCATGAACAAACAGAGGAGCAGAACTCCTCCACTCATTGCATAAAGCAACCGTTTCTGCATCGTATCTCCTCATCTGTCTGGATATTGCATCAGATAAGTGTCAGTGTGGATCTCTACGGTATTAATGATATGCCATGCAGTGACGCATCATATGTTCGATAAATCTCGATCTGATGATTTTGACGTAGTATATCCCCTTCGAGGAGATTTGGTTCATCGGTACAATGATCCACAGGGTTTTTAAACTAAGCAATAATGCTGGGAAGAGTGTTCAGTTCAAGCGGACACACTATTTACCTTTAACGGAAAGGGTGCTTAGGATCAAACGGACAGAGTGCTCAATCTTTAGCGTAATATATACTTGTGCGTTTTTATGGAAAAACAGTATTGAAGGGATGCCTGATTAAAGAATGCGTATACATGTGAGATTTGCTGATCTGTCGCGATTCAAAGTCGTGCGACCTCAATTTTAATACAAAGTTATCACATTCAATATATTGTAATTAATTATATAATTATCAAATGATATTATGAATTATCTTCACGTTTCAAACTTGACATTGGAGAGTATTTTTGATAACTAAAAAATTTCAGTCCATTATTAGGTTCGTGAGCCAAAATCAATTATAATTTCTTATTTATGCCCTCTTCCTGACCTTCATTCTTCTCAGGTTCATCAGGGCCTGTAACCGTAACAATCGTCGCTGCTGGTGAAGGCGGCAGATAGGTCTGCTCTATAGAGAGACAATCTTTTGGACAATAACTCACACAACACCCGCAGATAACACATTGAAACTGATGTAACTTCCATGTTCGATCCGGTTTGCTGACTTCAATTGCATCAGCCGGACAATGTGCCCGGCACAAACCACAGAAAATGCAATTATTAATATTGACAACCAGGTGTCCACGGGTTACCGGGGTCACCTTTGCCGGTTGGTACGGATATCTGATGGTAGCCGGACCTTTCACCAGGTTTTTCAGAACGGTCAGGGCCATAACTCCTACTTTCATGACAATCACCGCTCCATACAGCCGATACAGGGATCAATCGTCAGTACGATAACCGGAACATCGGCAAGTTCACAGCCGGCTAGCATGTGGACAAGAGGAGGAACATTTGCAAGAGTCGGGGTTCTGACCCGGTGCCGTACAAGGTTTTTCTTTCCATTTGCCTTTACATAATGGATGACTTCACCCCTTGGCTGCTCTGTTTGGGCATAATATTCTCCAGACGGGTTTCCTTTCACCGGGATAAGGATATCTCCCTTTGGTATCCTGTCGATTGCGTTCTCAATCAAGTCTAATGAGGTGAATAGTTCTCCTGCCCTGACCAGACACCTGGCATGACAATCCCCTTCGGTTCTGACAACCGGTTTGAAATCCAGTTCATCATAGGCACCATATCCGGTCATTCTGGCATCCACAGCATGTCCGCTACCCCTGATAACCGGACCGACTGCTCCTAGTTCCCATGCCATATCTTTTGAAAGCATACCAACCCCTTTTGTTCTGGTCTGTACGGTCAGATCCTCATCAAAGATCCGGGTAAGTTCAGTATAGTCAGCCCGTAATCCGGGGATCTCAGTTTCAATCCGCCTGAACTCTGCTGCATCCATATCTCTGCTGACACCACCAACCCGGTTTACTCCCTGAATAACCCGGCCACCGGTTGTCCTCTCCAGTACATCAAGGATCTTCTCCCTGACTTTCCAGCAGTTCATGAAGAGATTTTCATACCCCATGGCATCTGCAAAACAGCCAAGCCAGAGGAGATGACTATGCATACGAGAGTATTCTGACCAGATGGCCCGGAGAAACTCTGCACGACGTGGGATTTCAAGTCCCATTACCTGTTCAACAGCCTGGCAGTAGGTGGCACCATGAATGAAGCTGCAGATCCCGCAGATACGTTCAGATATGAAGACATAATCCTTGTAGTCACGTTTTTCCACGAGTTTTTCAAGGCCACGGTGAACATACCCGATTGAGGGGATTGCTTCTACCACCCGTTCATCTTCCAGGACCAGGTCAAGGTGGATTGGCTCAGGAAGAACCGGGTGCTGTGGCCCGAACGGGACGATAATCTGTTTACTCATGCTGATCCTCCTGCTTCTTTTTCAGAGTGGTAATCTGTGGTGTTCCAAACGGGTGGGGCACGCTGGTTCTGATAAAAGTGCCCTTATAGTCAACTGCAATTCCGGAGAAAGGAATACCAAAGAGATCTGCAATCTCATTTTCATACACAAATGATGCAAGATAGATCCGGGAGATGCTGGGAATACTGGTCTTTTGGTCAGCCGGAATGCGCAAGTGGGATAGGATCAGATCCCTGTCAAAGGTGTAGGTCAGCTCAAAAGCATCCCCTTCCTGTGCACAGCTGATCTGGACCAGACGGTATCCATCATCATGATATACATGAACCTGGTGAATGAGGTCAGAAACCGTTATTGTCTCTATCTTTTGTTCCGGTTGCTTCATGCGGTTCCCTCCACGGTGGTTTTCAAGGCAATGCGTTTCTGTTCAAGAATTTTCAAAGCCTGAACGATACCATCAATGATTGACTCCGGACGAGCTGCACATCCGGGAACATATACATCCACCGGTATAACAGTTGCAACTCCTCCGGAAATATTGTAGCATTCCTTAAATACCCCTCCGGAGCAGGCACAGATCCCAACTGCAACAACAACCTTTGGATGAGGCATCTGCTCGTAGATGTTCTTTACAACCTCTCTGTTTATCTCGTTCACACCCCCGGTAATGACAAAGATATCTGCATGTTTTGGATTTCCGGTATTGAGAATTCCAAACCGCTCGACATCATAGAGTGGTGTCAGACAGGCCAGTACTTCAATGTCACAGCCGTTGCAGCTTGAGGCATCATAATGAATAATCCAGGGTGATTTCTGTAGGTATGACATAATTCTCACATTATTGAAAGGGCAAAGATGTTTCCTGCTCCGGCCACGAGGGTGACAAACCAGGCACTGGTTATGGCATCCTGCCATCTTACTCTTGATGTGCAGTTATCAACCAATATTTCAAGAACCATGATCACCACAATGGCAACTGCAGACAGAAACAAATTGTTACCAAAGAAGAGCCAGATGAATCCCAGCATTACAACAAGTTCGTATATGTGAGCAAGTTCAATCATTCCAAGGGTAAAACCCGAGAATTCTGTAGTGCTTCCTTTCACCAGTTCCTGGTGAGCATGGTGAGACGTTGCCAGGTCAAATGGAGATTTTCTGAGTTTGAATGTTAATATATAGATAAATCCGAGGAATACTCCTGGTAAGAGCAATATCGGAAGTCCGGGGTGATTTATCATATCACCAACAAGGAACGAGTCATTTACCTGGTACAGGCCGATTGCTACGATAATGATCATCGGTTCGACAGCCATCAGCTGGATAAGTTCCCGTTCGGCTCCGATGTGAGCATAAGGCGAATATGAGACATAGGCACCAAGTACCAGGAAGACATGTCCCAGGGTAAAGGCGAAAATGACGAGCAAAATATCTCCTCCAGCGAAGAAGAGAGCTCCGGTGAATATGATGAAGATGAGATAACAGAAGATAAAGAAACTCTGTGCTCCCCAGACTGCCACTTGTTTTTTCTGGAATAATTTCCTGATATCATACCAGGGCTGAAGGACAGGTGGTCCAACCCTTCCCTGCATTCGTGCGGTCAGGATACGATCAAGTCCGGTGATAAGCACTCCAACAACCGGTGCAAGGATGATAAAAAGGGCTGCTGCAAGAAACGGATTCACAGGCCCCCTCCAACAATAATAATATTCAGGATCAGTACAATCAGGAAAATCCCGATTCCAACGCTGATCCGTGATATGCGTTTTTCACAGAATATCGTGTCAAGATAATAATTTGAGAGTTCAATCTCCCGTTTTATGCCACAGCTACCGGTGAATACCATGGTCTCACTCTCCGGGATGCCGCAAAGGTATCGTGGGACTCTTGTTGCAGACCGGGTGAAACGGGCAAGGGAAAAAGGCATGATGAGCACTAAAAAGAGCATCATGAACATTATCTCGATATTACTGAGCGAGATGAGTTCGGTTACTGACTGGTACATGGTCAAAAGCCAAGGCTCAATAAGATACCATGAGATTACGGGGAAACCAAAACACACTACGATAGTTAAGGCAGACAGGATATAGAGGATGCTTTTTTCAGATCCGGGAATATGTGACTCATCTTTTTGCTGTGGTTCGCCAACTGCGATGAGTTTTCCCATCCATTTTGCCCAGAAGAATGCAGTAATTCCACTGCCATATGCAATGATGATTACAAGGAGAATCCCAAACGGGGGAACTGATTCTACAAAAGCATGAAGGGAAGCCCATTTTGATATCAGCATCCCGAAGGGTGCAAGAAACATACCGGCAATGCCTATGAGAATCATCATGGTTATCCGTGGCATTTTCGTCACCAGTCCGCTCATATCCTCAATATTCCGGCTGTGGATCTGGTGTTCCACGGTTCCGACTGACAGGAACAGGAGTGATTTTGCAATGGCATGGAATATTATCAGGAGTATTGCTGCCCATAGCCCTTCTGCGGTTCCGACACCACAACATGCGACAATCAGGCCAAGATTTGCAATAGTGGAGTATGCGAGAACTTTCTTTGCATTGCTTTGTGAGATTGCAATGGCAGAAGCAGCAAGGAATGTTATTCCTCCGATGAGTGCTATCAGGATCCCAATGAGTTCTCCCTCAAAAACGGGAGCGAACCGTGCAATAATGTACACTCCGGCTTTTACCATGGTGCTTGAGTGAAGAAGGGCTGAAACCGGAGTTGGGGCGACCATTGCTCCGACAAGCCATGATGAAAAGGGAAACTGGGCAGATTTTGCAAGTCCAGCAACTGCAATAAGCCCGGCTGGAATAAGGGCAAGACCGGGACCAGCACTGACCAGTTCATGAAGACCGATGAGCTCTGATTCTCCAGTCAGGAGAATCACCAGGAATGCAATTGGTATACATGCCCCTCCAATCAGGTTGAAGAGAAGAGCCCTGAATGCATTTTTTATTGCCTCATCAGTATTTGGATATCTGATAAGCAGGTATGAACACAGTGTCGTTATTTCCCAGAAAAAGAACAACCAGAGAAGATTATTTGAGAATATGATTCCGAACATTGCAGAGAGGAAGAGGAACATGATTCCAAAGAATCGTGGTCGTGTATCCGGCCGGTCCGGATGCTCTGCATGATATTCCCGCATATATCCAAGAGCATATACACAGATTAGCCCGCCGATAACACCAATTATCGCAGACATTATTCCAGAGAGCTGATCTGAGAATAATTCCGGTATATGAGCATGATTTGTAAGTGCAAGGTATTCAACCGCACACAGAAGGATAAGCTGAATCACGGTGATACCAGTCACCACATATTGCCTGGCTTTGAGACTGACAAAAATGATGTACCCGCTAATGAGAATATCTCCGATAAAAACCAGGATTCCGATATTGTTCACAGGGACGGAGTAAAATACCGCCTGACTGGTGACACTAAAAGCAAGTGCAACAAGTGAAGCAATCCCAACCAGGACTGCTCCGCTTATTACCACTGCTCTTCTCACATGTTCGGCCTGGATTACTGCTAACAGACCGGCAATTAGAAGAGGAAAGAGTATCAGGAAGATGAGCAGTTCCATATGTTTAGCGTTTGAAGTGAACCATATTTATCATTATTTATCATTACAATTGTTGTTTCAGGTCCCTCTAATTGTTACAACTTATAAATGCTCTCTTAAAATCGTGATAAATAATGTCTAAACTAGGATTTGGGTGCATAATGGCGATTTTTATATTACTTAAAGGTAATTATGCTGGTATTATAATTATTAGACAAGAAAAGAGAATGAATCTCTAAAAATTAAAGGCATTTTTTGAAATTAGGAAATATTTAAAAAATTATATTTAATGGGCAGTGCACGCATAAAATTCTCGCTTCTACTGTCTTTATTTGCTCTTAAATTGCTAGATCTCGTTTTAATAACGGCTCGCTATTGCTGATTTACTGGGGGGGATAGTTTGTATGGGTGTGAGATGTTTAACTCAATAGCGGCCTGCTATTAAAGCCCATAAATGCCCTCATATGTGGGATCGATCTCAAATATGTTACACTCTGGTGCGTAACTGAATGGATGCCCGGAAAATTTTGATATTTTCCTCCTCTTGTTATAATCAGTTCAGATCTTCTGATGCAGGTTAATTATCAGAGCAATTTTGTTTCTTCTGTCGGCTTTGGAACCTTCACAACCAACACCCTGAAAATTTCAGTACTCTGGTTAATCCAGCGATGTGGTATCCTGGCTGGGCTTTCAACAAGATTATCCTTTGTAACTTCTGCTTTTTCGTCCCCTATCTCTACAACTCCGGTTCCTTCCAGAACATAGAAAAAAACATCAACAGGAGTCATGTGTTTCTTTAATGATTCGCCAGGCTGAAGGGTAATTACCACTGTCATGGCATGTGGTGAGTCATAGATTTTTCTAGCATCGACATGATGGGGATTAGGCCCGGACACAACTTTTGATACGTCAGTAATTATCATTTTTTTATACACTATCCAGGGAGATATATGGAATCATAGAGAGTAATTCAGATTTTAATGTTTCTATTCCAATCCGCTCCATGAACCTTGCAGTCCGCTCCTTGGGTTCTGCATTATTCCGGTAATAATCAAGCAACCGTTGTACCAGGTCACATGCCTCATCTGCCGAGAGACCATACGATATAGGATCTGCGATACGGGGTTTTCTTCCGCCATTTCCACCAAAAAGAACAATCCATCCTTTTATGGTCCCGATAAGTCCGATATCCCGAAGTAGGCTTTCACTGCAACACCGCTGACATCCTGAAACCCCGATTTTTACTTTTGCCGGAAATGTCTGTGTTTGAACTTTTTCTGCAATACTTTTTGTAAGATTGATAGAATCCTGTGATCCCCATTTGCACATATCTGTTCCAAGGCACCCCTGAACGAATTTTACACAGGGTCCAAGGTCTGGTTTTGCAAGTGGTCCAAGTTCAATAAAAATCTTAGGGACGTCATCGGCTTTTATTCCGGCAAATATTATCCTCTGTCCAGAGGTAATTTTCATGATCGGAACGTTGAATTTTTTTGCTACTTCTGCTATGTGTTGAAGATCACCTGGCGTTACAAGACCAGCCGGATTATTTGTCATAATGGCGTATGTTTTTCCATCCCTCTGCAATATTGCTCCCATGGTTTTACTAGTCATCCAGGATTCCTCCAGATTGTACATGAATTGTATCAGTATATATACCTCTCATCCGGTTTTGCCATCATGCGAGTATTGCAGTATTTCTATTGGGACAACCCTGGTTTCAATATCAATTTGTGTGTTAAAGTATGAATCCAGGTTTCGATGCAGGACATCAACGGGGGGAAGATCTCCATTTCCGACAATTTGAGCAGTCAGATTTTTCCTTGTTGTACTGAAAATCAATTGCCAGGAGTGATACCCAGATGGCAAGAAGAACTGCAAGCAAAATGACAAATGCGACGCTAATTAGTACCATCAGCATTGAGCATCCAGCCCGATGGGTATCTCCCAAACAATGGCAAGGGTTGTTGCCATGATTGGTGTCATCAGCGGTGAAATTATCATGGCCCCTATAACGGTTGCAGTAGATCCGGCAATTACTCCATATGTGGCGATAATCCCTGCCATTGTGAGAAGAACAACATAATTAAGCAACCCGCTTCTGGCACATTCCCCTTCAAAACATAGTGTTTTCTGCAAAAAGGGTAAATATGCCATATCAAACCGGTTATCTCTGATAAATTCCTGATACATGTCCAATGTGATGATATGTTTTTGATCAGATATGATGACATTGCTAAACCGAAAAAGTAAGAAAGCGAGGGATAATTTCCTAACCGGGTTTTATAGTGATGATTCAAATGGGATTGGGAAGAGTCATTATAAATGTAAAAGACTAAAGGTTTGATACGAAATTAAAAATAACCGGAGATGATGGTAATATCTCAAAATAAGAACGGGCAAAAAAATCAGTATGAATGCTTTCTTGCCAATGATGTATCACTTTATCCATCACAAATCTGTGAGGTATTAACACACATCAGAAAACCGGGAGATATCAGGACTCCTCCAAAGATTGCCATAATCAGTCCGACTTCTTTTCCACGGCAGAAGGTTTCAGAAAGTATTTCCCGGGAGATATCTGTCCTGGTGAAAAACATCAGTTTTTCTGAAAACCCGGTAAATAAAGAATTTTTTGAAACCCTATTTGATGAAGATGCCGTGTATATATGCCAGGATTGTCACTACTTGTTTGAGCGTAATCCACACGGCTTTGATCTCCTTAGGTTTTTTCTTTCTCAATTAGTTACCAACTCACGGCAGGTAATTACGACATGGAACCAGTATTCCTGGAATTTTCTCAGGGGTTTCCTTCATATTGAACGTTGGTTTCCTATTGTTATCTTCCTGCCTTTGCTTTCATCTTCAGAGCTTCGTGAATATCTGCTTTCTTTAGAGACTGAAATCATTCGTTTTGCAATTGATATTGAACTAGATAACTCACTTGAACTGGTTCGGAAAGAATTTAAGGTGGAATTCAATTCGCTCAATATTGACCTCTCACTGCCCTATCTGACGGTAAGGCCCCGTTATGCATCAAAAATTCCCTTATTGTCTGATAAAAATGTTTTACCCGAAGAAATTATCTTTCGTGAGATCTTCAGATTATCATTAGGCGAACCAGGTATTGCCCATGAGATATTTCAAAAAGGAAAAATTGATGACGAAGTCAGATTTTCACACCTGCCTGATTTCATGCAGGTTCCACCTTTATCCCCGATTGATATATTTATCCTGACATTGATCCTGATGTATGAATACCCGGTTTATTCACGATTAAACCAATCTATTCATGATAAAGCGATATTAAATTCATCTTTGTATCGTCTGGTATCTGCTGGTCTTGTAACTAGAAATGATCATACCTGGAGTATAACCCCTGAAGGATTTGCCCCGGTAGTCTCGTATTTGTCACAACGGAGGATGATATGGGAATGAATGAGAGTATTTTTGAAGGTGTAGCGCCAACAGTTACTACAACACCATCTGGCGATATCTCTGCATTGGTCTTATATATCATAGTCCTCTATCTTTTTACCTTTTTTTTAGCCTGGTTAGCAGGAAAATCCCTTCAACAATTTTCAGAATTGTTTTCAAAAGACCGGGTTACCATTAAGATGCTGATCCCCCTTGTAAAGATTATTTTTTACTGTATCGCCACATGGTTTGCTATTTCAGCAATACTTGATCCTTCATATGCTGAAACTGTTGCATTTTTAGGATTATTCGGGGCTGGATTAGGATTTGGATTGAAAGATCTGTTATCCAATATTATCGGTGGGATTGTTATCATTATTGAAAAACCTTATCAGATAGGAGATAAAATCGCCTTTGGTGATTATTATGGGGAAGTAACCGACATAGGTCTTCGGACTACCCGGCTTGTTACACCTTTTGATGACGTGGTGACTATTCCGAATTACCAGATTTTTTCAGGAAGTGTTTCCAGTGGAAATTTCGGTAGTACGGCAATGATGGTTGTAACTGACCTTTTTATTGACAATAATTCAGATTATTCCCGGGCACAGATGTTAGTTAGAGAGACTATTGCAAGTTCACCGTATGTTATCATCAGCGATGAATTTCCATACACCGTTCTCATTCAATCCTTCCCGTTTTATCATCGTATACGGGCCAAGGCGTATGTAACTGATCACCGGTATGAATTTGAATACCAGTCTGATCTACACCAGCGTGCCTGGGATGCCATGAAAAATGAAAATATCAGTTCTCCCCACCAGGTTTTTATTCCAGGAGACTATCCGCAGGTAATCTAAAAATTAGGGAGCAAAAGACTTTTATTAATTTCTTTTAAAACGGTATGATATGATTTCTGGTCTGGTCGAATCCCGCATTATAAAATCATTAGGGCTTGTTTTCGGGGATATCGGTACCAGCCCAATATACACCGTCGGAATAATTCTCTTATTTTTAACTCCGACAGAGAAAAGTGTTTTTGGAGTGATATCACTCATATTCTGGAGTCTTTTTCTTGTAATAACGGTCCAGTATGTCTGGCTTGCGATGAATGTCGGAACAAAGGGTGAAGGGGGGACTATTGTATTAAAGGAGATCCTCACTTCACTTCTTAAAGACAGCCCGCTGGTCCCCTTTATTTCATTCCTGGCGATTGTGGGTGTATGCCTTTTCATGGGTGATGGTGTTATCACCCCGGCAATCAGTATTCTCTCCGCTGTAGAAGGAATAAGATTAGTTCCGGGTCTTGAAGAGACAAGTGGGAATATCCTCCTCCTTATCGCCGCAATCATTGCAATTACCCTGTTTTTTATTCAAAAAAGGGGAACAGACCGGATATCCTGGGCATTTGGTCCGGTTATGGTGATTTGGTTTGCTTCATTGTCAATCACCGGTCTTATTGCACTTATCGGGGCACCACAGATTCTGATGGCAATAAGTCCTCATTATGCAATTGGTTTTTTACTTGAACATGGTGTTGAATCTCTTATTGTATTGTCTGCAGTTGTCCTCTGTGTAACCGGGGGTGAGGCTCTCTATGCTGATATGGGTCATCTTGGGCGGGAACCGATTGTAAAGGGGTGGTACCTGGTTTTTCCTGCTTTGATGCTCAGTTACCTGGGTCAGGGAGCCTTTGTTCTGCAGCATGGTCCGATGGGAACGGTACTTTTCTCCATGGTTTCAACTCAGGCAGGTCTTCTCTATGTTCCATTTCTGATTCTCAGTATTTGTGCAACCATCATCGCATCGCAGGCAATGATCAGCGGAATGTTTTCAATCGTTTACCAGGCGATGACAACCCGCATTATTCCAAAAATGAAGATTGATTATACATCTTCAGCACTTCGTTCCCAGATTTATATTGACACGGTGAACTGGGTACTTCTTCTTGCGGTTCTCATCGTTATGGTTGCATTTCAGACCTCAGACAACCTTGGGGCAGCATATGGACTTGCCGTAGCTGGCGACATGTCAATATCGGCGTTTATGCTTCTTTTCATATTTTTCATCAAGAAGGATATAGTAAAGGTGGGGACCATGTTCCTTCTTTTTGGAATAAACCTCACCTTTTTCCTGGCTTGTCTTACTAAACTTCCTCATGGGGCATACTGGTCATTCCTGTTAGCACTTATTCCGTTCCTAATCATCATAATTTTTATCAGTGGTCAGCAGAAACTTCGTTCAGCATTTAAACCGGTATTTTACGAGGAGTTTATTGAAAAGTACAATACCCTGTACCGGGAAGGATGTAAAATATCTGGTACTGCCCTGTTTTTTACTTCTGATATCCGGTCAATATCTCCATATATCGGCCAGGTTTTTTTTCAGAATAACATCCTGTATAAACAAAATATTCTGGTATCCATCAGGATCAAGGAATATCCTTTTGGTGTTACTTCAGAATATGAGGAAGGACTGGCTGAGGGTTTATCAGCATTAATTGTAGAGGCCGGATATATGGAAATTGTTGATATTGAGTCTTTACTCAGAGAACGGGGTATATTTGAGAAGACGATCTTTTATGGTATTGAAAATATTGTATCAGACCGGATGATCTGGAACCTGTTTGGCATAATGAAAAAGGCAGCTCCACCTTTTGTCCAGTTTTATTCCCTCCCACCTGAGAAAATTCATGGAGTGGTCACACGGTTTGTTATGTGATTAGAGATGGAACACCCTAAAAATCGGAATATTGGAGTTTTTTATACCAAATATTCATACTTTCACATTTTCCACAAATATTCGTATTTTTTACCAGGGTTCCTCCATACTCATAGTCAAATCCAGAAAACAGGCGGTTAATTTGAATTGGTTCAGCCCTGCATATTGTATACGCTGTTTTTACTCCCTTTTCTTTTATCTTGTCTTCCATGAACGAAAGCATGAATCTTGATAATCCAAGTCCCCGATACCTGGTATCTACAGCGATATCACTCATTTCTCCCGCAGATGCATAGATATCAATCTCACAGGATCCTGCAGCAACAATTCCGTCTTTGGTTTCTCCGACAAAAAAAGGAACTCCACCATTCATGGTTTTTTGTACATGAACCGGATCGTGAATCGGAAAGGGATAGGTTTCAAATACCTGCTGATAGAGGGAACACATGAGTGGAATATCTGATATATCAGCCTCTCTGATCACTACCCCGTTAGAAGTCTTATTAACTGAAGATTTCTCTCTCTCCTGACATGTCCGGATATTTTGCCTGATTATATCATACGCATCATCTTCAGATCTTGTTACATCATAAAACCTGGATAAGAAGAGTGCATCTTCAATTCCCTGGTAATACCCGGGAATTTGAGCTTCAATACAAGTATCTGGTGTTGAAAAATCTTTTTCAAGTGAACGGGGGACTTTTAGGATTATTTTCTGGTATGAGCAGGTGAGTTGTAAAAAACTGATACTATCAAGTACTTTACCAACATCGTCGGGATGAAGGGAGATAAGGTATATCCGGTTGTTATAGTACCCATGCTGGATAAGACTTTTACCGACGGTTACGAGTAAATCAGTTTCCATCCTGTCTCCTGGTTATCCTGTCCAGGTCAGCGGGGAGAATGGTGATGCTGTTTTCATAGTCAGACAGCAAAGCCTCAATTCCCTGAGTCCTTTTTCCGATGGTTTCAGGATCCTGAGCATGTTGCAGGGTGCACTTTTCACAATCAAGGTCACAGGTTATTCCTTCATAACTGTCTGGTTCCTGGTAGGTCGTAAACATGCCTTCGTAATTACGAAGAACAACTTTATTGGATGACCAGGATACGAGATAATATGGCATTACAGGAATTTTCCCTCCTCCTCCTGGTGCATCAATCACATAGGTGGGAACTGCAAGTCCTGAGGTATGGCCAATCAGGCTTTCTATGATTTCAATACCTTTTCCAACCGGAGTCCTGAAATGTGCAAGACCTTCTGCCAGATCACACTGGAACAGGTAATATGGTCTGACACGGTTTTTTACAAGTTCATGAACCAGTTTTTTCATGATCACAGGGCAGTCATTGACACCTGCTAAAAGAACAGACTGGTTGCCAAGTGGAATTCCTGCATCAGCAAGTTTTGCAAGAGCATTTCGCGATTCATCAGTAAACTCGTTGGGATGGTTAAAATGAGTGTTGAGCCAGACAGGGTGATATTTTTTAAGAACAGCAACAAGGTTGTCGGTAATTCGAAACGGTAATACAACAGGAACACGAGAGCCGATCCTGATTATCTCAACATGAGGTATTTTCCTAAGCCTCCTCAATATTTTTTCCAGCTCTTTATCGGAAAGCATGAGAGGATCTCCACCGGAAAGTAATACATCCCGTATTTCTGGGTGATTTTCAATATATGAAAAAGCCTCATTAAGTTCTTCCTGCAGAGGTGTGGATAAGATCTGGCCTACTTTTCTTTTTCTCGTGCAATGCCGGCAGTACATGGCACAGGTGTTGCTGATGAGAAAAAGCACCCGGTCTGGATAACGGTGAGTAATAAGCGGACATGGGCTGTCACTTTCTTCGCTAAGGGGGTCGTGGAGGTCATAATTCTCAATGATGAGTTCGCCGGTGGAGGGAACTGCCTGCCTGAAAATTGGATCGTGCCGGGGATCATCGGTGTTAATCAGAGAAAGGTAATAAGGAGTAATAGACATTGGGAAGATATCACATGTCTTTTGCATATCAGCAAGCTCGGTCTGTGTCATTGATAACCCGAGCATCTGATTTAGCGTAGCAATATCATTGATGCTATGTCCTACCTGCCATTTCCAGTCTTTCCATTTGTTTTTGTCCTGCGGAGCAGTGTGTGTATCTGTAGTAGATATTAGCTGTACGTTTGTCATAATAATTAATCTGAACGATTTTCAGAATCTTTAAGAATAATCTGGGATTTTACGGTCTTTTGTCAGTTCCTCTCATGAGATCCAAAAAAGACGTTAGTAGGTTGCCGTTCCACCGTAAGAACCAGGTTCATGTTCAAAGAGCCATTCACGAATTGGGTTTGTTCCAGGACAGAAAGGCTCATAATCGTCAAACCATCGTGCCTGTGGATTTGAATGTGCAATCATGAACTTGTCATAGTCATCAGGATCAGCAGCCTGGTGGTATCTCATGAAGACATTATGATTGTTCATACCTACAACTTCGATCTTACCCGTGCTATGGGACATAATAAACCTTGCACGCTTGGCAAGCCCTGAACATTGTCTGAATGCATCATGGATGACCTGGTATGATTTTTCAACCGGTACGGTAAATTCATAATTTCCGATAGTCGGTCTGCATTGGAATGCATAATATGGAGAAATTCCAAGGAAGGATAATTTCGTGAATAACTCAGCCATTACTTTCGGTTTATCATTTACTCCTGCAATTACCGGTGTCTGGTTTACAATGACCGCTCCAGCCTGCTGAAGCATTCCTATTGCTTTGATTGATAAGGGTGAAATTTCAGCAGGATGATTGAAATGGGCCATGATGTAGATCTTCTTTTCATCTCCTGTTGCTTGTTTGATTAGAGAAATGAGGTCTGGATCTTCTGTTATCCGACCGGGATTATATGCAAGCATTTTCGTCCCGATCCTGATAATGCCCACATGGTTAATCTGCCTGAGTTCGCCAATTATCTTTTGAAGGTGTGATGTCGGAAGGATGAGCGGGTCTCCACCGGAAAGGAGGACATTTACAATCTCCTTGTGCTCCCGGATATATCCAAGAGCGGGGACATAATCACGGATCGTCTGTCTCTCACAGTCCATGAACAGCCGCTTCCTGAAACAAAATCTACAGATACCGCCACAAACATCAGATAATAGCAGGAGTGATGTCTGAGGATACTTATGCTGGAGTCCGTGCTGAACAGTATAGTTCTTCTCCTGGGAAGGATCCTCACTGCCAGTCATTGACAATTCCCCCGGATGAGGGAAGATGATTCGTTTTATGGGATCATCGGGGTTGTTCCAGTCAATGAGTGAAAGATAATGTTTAGATGCCCGAAATGGAAATTTAGAAGTTACCTTAAGCAGGATATCCTGTTCAGCAGTTTTCAGCGATTGAAAATAAGGTATCTTTTCGATATCTGTAATATATGTTCCTTTCATGATATTCACCTCCTTATGGTCAACAATGATACCCCTGGTATCGAAAGACGGGGTGTAATTGAAGTCCGGGTTACTGGTCTTCGAAAAAACACTTCCTTGAAAGACCCGTTTTTCATTAATTAGGTAGAACTTATATTTAAAATTTTGTTGCTTTGATTAGTATATGTGGTTAGTTCAATTTAGCGAGGTGCGTAATCTATATCTACAATACGGGAAAACTATATCAGTTTAATGGAGTTATCTCTTGTCACCCGGCACTTATGAGGAAGAGGTATATGCTCTCTTATGTTCTCACCGGGAAGGCCTGACTATCGAGGAAGTATCCAGGCTCTTACACATTACAAGAACTACCGCTTCTCGTTATTTAGAATCATTATTTTATTCAGGACGTGCTGAAAAAAGAAGTCTGGGGCCTGCCAAGATATACCGGGCATCATATCGGGTTGACAGTTCAGAGATCATTGCTGTCCTTGATGAAGGGATTATTATTGTGGGTCCGGGCGGGACTATCAGGGAGGTTAATCCGGCCTTTGCGTCACTCTTCTCTCTGGATATAGATGAACTTAAGGGGAGATCTGTTCCTTATTCTCCTCTTAACCCCTTATTATCCGATGAGATTACTGATGCACTTCTCAACCCGCCCGAAGGTTCATTGAATGGATACCTGCAGGTTCCAGGTCCACAGACAGACAGATACCTGTACTACCGGATATATACTCTACAATTACCTGGTGGCGAGAGGGGAACAGCACTTATTATCCAGGACCAGACGGAAGTGGTATCCAGTCAGGAAAAAGCAAGGGAGGTTGAATCAGAATATGAATACCAGATATCACGGATACATTCTGACCTGACTGTAAACCTTGAAAAGGCAAAAAGTACTGTTCGCGAGGTATCACAGCGGGAAAAGGTAATCCGTGATCTGTTGCAAAATGTCAGGGTAGTTATCCTGAAGGTGAATGCATCTGGAAGGATGGTTTATTGTAACCATTATGCCTCCGAGATTTTCCATGTACATGATGGCAAACAGGAGAGCCCCCTGCTTCTTACTTCTCTTTTCCCTGAATCTGATGAGCACGGTGCCTTAATTGCACAAAAAATTAATGATGTCAGAAACGGCATTCAGGATTTTTCAAACTGGGATTCTCCCCTTATTATCCAGGGTCAGGTCTCATCAGGAATCTATTCATGGAATCTGATCCGTCTTCGAAAAGGCAAAAACGGGGCCCTTATGATCCTGGCCGGATTTGAGATTACTGATCTGATAATCCGGGAAAGGCAGGTTTTAAAATCACAAAAACAGATGGAATGGATTTTGAATCACCTGCCAGATCCAACCTTTGCCGTTGATAACCACAAGCGGGTAATACTCTGGAACAGACAGCTTGAACTGATGACCGGCCTTTCATCTCAAGAGACCATGGGAAAAACCATTGATCAGTTTGTACCTGCTATTTATGGTTACAGCCGCCCTGTTCTTGTAGATCTGATTTTTGACAGGTATAATCCTGCAATTACGGGATTCTTTAAAAGTCTTGAAAAGGAAGGTGAAGCTCTGACTGCAGAAACAATTGCGTACTGGCAGGATGGAAGCAGCCGGATATACTGGGTTAAAGTTACTCCCTATTACAACGAGTCAGGTGAATTGTCCGGGGCTATCCAGTCTCTTCGGGATATTACCGCTTTTCGTGAAAGTGAAGAGAAGATCCGGGATGAAGGAGCAATTTTACGGGGTATTGCAGAACATGTACTTGACGATATCCTGGTAATTAACCGGGCAGGGACAATCCTGTATGCCAATCCTTCGCTTGGAAGACTAATCGGGAGTACTCCTGAAAATATCATCGGCACTCATATTAATGAGGCTGATGGAATACGCCGGATTTTCCCCACCTGCGATCGGTTCAAATCAGTTTTCATATCCGGAGTTCCTGTACATGAACTTTTTGCGATAAGCCATGAAGGTGTTGAGATGGTGATGGATGCAATGTTCATCCCTGAAAAAGATCCAAGTGGCCTTATCTCTGCTATTCTTATTGTTCTCCGGAATGTTACAACGCTTCGGGATGAAATCAATCACCTGCATCTTCAATCGGTTAGTTCTATCAAATCCTGATCCTTCCGCCTTTTTTTACTTTTTTTCCAGTTTTCCTGTGATGCAGTTTTTTTTAATAAATTTAATTTTTGTTATATTCACTCTCTTATATATAGCATTATATAGTTTAAATTTTATTTTAGTAATTCTGTGATCAAGAAACCGGGGCTCTTTATGATGCATCAGGCCCAAATATTACGGCGTGAATGCACGGATAGAAGATGAAAAAGTCCTGCTGGGGTCAGAAGGTTATGCCCTGTATGAACAGAGCGGGTTTGGCAGGCCGCAAAAAGACGGGCTCCGTCTCTCTCCGGTAGAGGCACTCTATCTCGTGTACCGGGGCAGGATTGAGATTCCAGAATTTGATTTTGATTCACTATTGGTCAGGTTTTCTCAGGATGCTCATATGATCCGGTCATTCCTGGTATACCGGGATATCCGTGAACGTGGATATGTAGTCCAAACCGGACCACACGATTACCGGGTATTTCGGCGTGGAGAAAAACCTGGAAAGGGTGAATCACAATACATGATCCGGGTGCTCTCTGAGCGTGATCTCATTGATTTTGCAGTCGTGCAGAGCGAGGTCAGGACCACTCTCAATATGAGAAAACAGCATATCCTTGCAGTTGTCGATGATGAGTTTGAGATTACATACTATGAAGTAAAAATCCAGAAATTGCCGGCTATTGATGCATCACCTGATCCATTACCTGCTCATGGTATTCTCTCCAGTATTTCTGTAATTATCACCGCAGGGGAGGATCTTGGATATGATCTGGCATTTTATGGCAAGCGGCTTGATGAATCAAGGATTGTCCTTGCTTCAGTCGAAGCAGCGTACCTGATGAAACAAGGTCTTGTTACAATTCGGCAAGGTGAAGATCTTTTGACTCCTGATGCATACTGCGCCCTGATTGGCGAGACTGATCCGGATCTTGCAAAAAAGAATACAGTATACCGCCACTTGCGGTCACTGCACTATATCCCAAAGACCGGGTATAAATTTGGTCATCATTTCCGGGTGTATTCAGGGAGAAAAATCCACTCGGAGATGCTGGTTCAGGCAATTGGTCAGGGAGAAACCCTTCCGATGAACAGTATATCCCGGTCAGTCCGGATGGCACATAGTGTCAAAAAGAAGATGTTATTTGCCGGTATACATGATGAGAGCATTGTCTTCATTGAATTTGCACGAATAAAACTCTAGATACAATCATGAATACCGAATCTGTAAACCCCTGGTCTTCAGACCAGTCTGTCGATATTGAACGTCTTCATGTCGAGTTTGGAATCGAACGTATTGAAACGGTAACAGACCTCCTCCCAAACATCCCTGATTTTATCAGAAGAGGGATTGTTTTTGGTCACCGGGACTATCACCAGATAGCGAATGCAATACGGAATAATGAGCCGTTTAATGTCATGACCGGATTTATGCCATCTGGTCATCCCCACCTTGGGCACCTGATGGTGATGAAAGAGGTTGTCTGGCATGTTCAGCAGGGAGGCAGGGGGTACATTTGTATTGCTGACCGTGAAGCTCATGCAGTTCGAAGCCTTTCCTGGGATGAATGCAGGATGTATGGTGATGAGTATCTCTCCTGCCTGTATGCTCTTGGATATCATGGAAATACCTATGAACAGAGCACAAACCGGGTTGTCCAGGATCTGGCATTTGAAGCATCGGCACGGGTGAACTTTTCAGAACTCTCCGCAATATATGGTTTTACTCCTGATACCGACATTGGTCATGCTATGAGTGTCCTCACACAGGTGGCTGATATCCTTCATCCGCAGGTGAATGAAGAACCGGCTCCGACTGTCGTTCCGGTAGGCCTGGACCAGGATCCGCATATCCGACTGACGAGGGGCCTTGCTCATAAACTCAGAATGTTCACCGTTGAAGACCGAAACACCCATGTGAGTGTGAGGTCAAAAGAGGCACCTGAAGAGGCAATGAAAGCGGTAAACAAGGCTTTCAAAGGATCAAAGCGGTACGAAGGACATATTGATATTACCAATGTCCCGCTTGATATTGTCAAAAAAACCGTCAGGGCGATTGAACGGACTCATGGCGGGTACGGGTTTGTTACGCCGTCTGCAACTTTTCACCGGTTCATGCCAGGGCTTACCGGTGGTAAGATGTCTTCGAGTGTTCCGGAGAGTATCATCGGGTTTTATGAGGATGATAAGACGGTCACAAAGAAAGTGATGTCTGCTCTTACCGGAGGCCGGATGACCCTTCAGGAGCAGAAGGAGCTTGGGGGAGAGCCGGATACCTGCCCGGTGTTTCTCCTGAATCTCTTCCACATGGTTCCTGAAGATTCGGAACTTGCTGAAATCCGTCGCCGATGCAAGGATGGGGAACTGATGTGCGGACAATGCAAGAAAGAGACTGCAGCCCGGGTAACTGAATTTTTGAAAGAGTTCAGGGAAAAGATGGCGGTCGCCGCAGAAAAGATAAGATCTGAAAGAAATTGTTAGATCTTTTTGAAACTTATTTTTAATAACGGCTCAATAAAGCTGATATTATGTCATCTTAGATCATGACGAGGAGCAGGGTGAGATCGCAGTAATGCTCCGGGTATCCTGAATATCCTCAAACGTTCCTTTGCCAGGATCAAAATTTATGTTTTCAGATATTCGTTGATTTCGATCCCGATCTTATAAATACTAATCACAGGTAACAGTACAGAAGACTTATGAGCAATACCGGATCATTCTTTCCATTCTTTTCCTGCTCATTCTTTTCGTTTAGGTAGGGGTCTGGACTATTCCCGGGCCCCTGTAATAATCGATTACCGTCACCGAAGGTTATCAGGAGATTTTCAACCATGCAAAACTTAAAAAAGACACAAAAACCGGAAGACCATAAAAACAAAAAAACCGTTGTACAAAGGGAGATACAATGCAGTTAACCCTGAACGAGAAACGTCTGCTTCTTGAACTGGTCAAAGTAGGAACCACAACACCAGAAGAAATAATGGCCACCCTTGACCGTCCGGCTGAATCAGTCGTCCAGTACGGGGGACTCTTATCACAAAAAGATCTTGCAACCGTTGAGCGGAATGTCACGACAACATTATCTCTGACTGAAGAAGGCAGTAGGTACTTCTGTGAAGGACTGCCTGAACGCCAGCTCTACCAGAGTTTTAAAGACTCTTCATCCATAGCCGATCTGAATAAACATCCCCATGCAAAAATCGGGCTTGGATGGATGAAACGTCTCGGCTGGGTAAAAATAGAATCCGGAAACGTCATCAAGACCGGTGATGCTGCTCCATCACCACTGGAGGTATACTTAAAGAGCCTTGACAATGCCCCGGCTGACATCAAAAAAGAACTGATTAAACGTGGCCTTGCAACCGAAGAAGAAACTGTCAGGTATGTCATCAGCATCACTGAGAAAGGACGAAAGCTGGCTGCAACCGGTATAAACCTATCCGAAGAGACCGGAACTCTCACCGCCGACCAGATAAGTTCGGGTGCATGGAAAGACATGACACTTCGCCGGTACGATATCAATAAACACCCAAGACCAGTCTGGCCGGGAAAAATCCACCCCTACCAGCGAATGATAGACGAAATGCGTAGAATACTCCTTGACATGGGATTTACCGAACTTCATGGCAGCATCATCCAGGGAGCATTCTGGAACTTTGATGCACTGTTCCAGCCACAGGACCATCCCGCCAGGGAAATGCAGGACACCTTCCATCTTGCCGGAAAACAGGATCTCCCGATTGGTTGGGAGAAAGTCCGCGACATGCACGAATCAGGAGGAGATACGTCTTCTTCTGGATGGGGAGGAAAATGGGACCCTGAAAAAGCAAAGGCAACCGTGCTCCGGACACATACAACCAGCCTTTCCATTCAGCATCTTGCTGGACATTCTAAACCTCCGGTCAAGGCCTTTTGCATTGGGCGGGTATACCGTCGTGAGGCAATCGATCCCACTCACCTCCCGGAGTTTGAGCAGCTGGAAGGTATAGTAATGGACGATAATGTAACCTTTCGGAACCTGCTTGGGTTCCTTAAAGAATTTTACATCCGCATGGGATTTGAATCGGTTCGGTTCAGACCTGGTTACTTCCCGTACACCGAACCAAGTGTTGAACCTGAAGTATATATTGAAGAACTTGGATGGGTTGAACTTGGAGGAGCCGGAATTTTCCGGGAAGAAGTAACCACTCCCTGGGGAATTACCTGTCCGGTCCTTGCCTGGGGACTGGGGGTTTCACGGGTAGCCATGCTCCGGATGGGTCTTACTGACCTTCGCCAGTTATACCAGAGTGATATTGACTGGGTCCGGCAAATGCCGACATACGGAGGTCGGTGCTGATGCCGGTTGTATCACTTCCCTACAAGTACCTGGAGCGGCTATGTGGTACTGACCGGAAGACCATCATCGAGCACCTTCCGATGATCGGTTCGGATATCGAACGGATTCTTGACGAACAGGTCGATGTCGAGTTCTTCCCATCAAGGGTGGATCTCTATTCCACTGAAGGGGTAGCACGGGCCATGCGGGGATTTCTGGGCCTTGAAACCGGAGAAGAGATCTATCCTGTCACTCCATCGTCGATTTCATTCTCAGTGGATCCAAACCTGATAGATATCAGACCATACATTGGATCTGCAGTAATCCGTGATATTAGTCTGGATAATGAAGCAATTATCAGTCTCATGGGGATACAGGAGGCACTGCACTGGGTGGTTGGCCGTGGAAGGGCAAAAGTTGCCATTGGTGTTCATGATCTGGATAAAGTAACACCTCCATTCAGGTATTATGGGGCACTACTTACACGCACTTTTGTGCCGCTGGACTATGACCGGGAGATGAACCTTTCTGAAATAATGGAAGAACACCCAAAAGGCAGAGACTACTCCCACATCGTAAAAGACAAACCGGTTATGCCTCTTATTGAGGATGCAAACGGTAATGTACTCTCTTTTCCGCCAATTATTAATGGTGAATTAACAAGAGTGACCGAGGCATCCAAAAACCTGCTCCTTGACGTGACCGGAACCGATGAGCGTGCAGTCATGACTGCTCTGAAGGTTCTCTGTACGACACTCATTACCGCAGGTGGAAAATGTGAGAGCGTATCCATTAATGGAGTAATCATGCCTGATCTTTCCCCTGAAACCAGGGAAGTGAATGTTGCATCCTGTAACAAACTCCTTGGAACTTCCCTTTCTGCCGAAGAAATGGCTGATATTCTCCAAAAGATGCGGTATGGTGCTGAAAAGTCCGGAGATAATACTGTCTCTGTCAGGATACCCTGTTACCGTGCTGATATCATGCACGAATGGGATGTTTACGAAGATGTAGCTATAGGTGCCGGATTTGGTTCACTCAATGCTGAGCTTCCTGAAACCTTTGCAGCCGGATGTGAACACCCGATAATGAAGCGTGCATCAGTACTGAGGGATATCTGCTGTGGTCTTGGATATCTTGAGGTCATGCCATTTACTCTCTCAAACGAGGATGTTATGTATACCCGGATGCAGCGGGAGCCGGATCCGAGAGTACTCCGGGTATTACATCCGATTTCTGAGGAACAGACCCTGGTAAGGACCGACCTTTTACCCCTCCTTCTTGACCTGCTCCGCATGAACAAACGGCGAGAACTCCCACAACGGATCTTCCACACCGGAGACGTGGTCCTTGACATGCAGACGTGTCAGAAATTAGCATTGGCGTCCACCCATCCGGGTGCAGACTTCTCTGAAGCCTATGCAACCACCGATGCACTCATGAGAGAACTCGGATTAGTGTATTTACCTCAAGAAAGCACTGATCCTGCCTTTATTCCCGGACGAGCGGCTGATATCATTGTTAACGGAAAAAAGGCAGGGGTATTTGGTGAAATTCACCCCGGTGTTCTGAACAGATTTGACATAGACCAGCCGGTAGCGGGAATTGAACTCGATCTAAACATTATATTTTCACCATGATAGTACCGAAATCTTAAACCCGTTTCCCGTCTCAGCATAGGACAACCATAGCCTATGCATAAACGATTAACTATTCTTGTAACCGGGCGAGTGCAGCGAGTCGGATTTCGGGGATTCGCCCGGTTAATAGCCAACCGATATGGAATATTCGGGTATGCCGAAAACCTTTTGGATGGGTCTGTCAGGATTGTTGTTGAGGGTGAGGATGGCATGCTCACCAGGTTTTGCGAGGATCTGTATGCAGAGGAAGAACCTCTCATCTCAGTCGAGTCAGTTGAAATAACTGAATCAGAATACCAGGGTGACCTGACTCATTTTGAACCCCATTTTGGTGATTTTCAAAAGGAAATGTTTCACCGATCCGAACTTGGCCTTGAGTATCTGAAAGAGATGATAAAACTTCAGAAGCGGAGCCTGAAAATGCAGGAAGAGATGGTCATTGCTTTACGTGATATGAAAAAGGAATCAAAGAAGAGACGTGAAGTACTGGAACGTGTAATAGAAGCAATTCATACCCAGGGAATTGGATAATGGCAGAGAAAAAACCTGATTTTCCCGTTACGGTTTCAAACCTGAAACCCGGAATGATAGTGGATATCAGAGCCCTTGAACAGATCGCTATCCGTGAAAAGTGTGAAGTTGTTGTTTATTTTGAAGAAGAACTAGCCCGGAACTCATCATATGAAAAAGATCAAAAAGACTTTGAAAATTTTGAGGAGCATGAGAGGCCCTTTATTTTGGTTGAACCTTTTTTGAAATTCCAACGTGAAATGAATCCTTTGTTTGATGAAGCTCTTCGTCAGATTCCTTTGGGTGTGACAATAATCAGGGCTGAACAAATAGGCAAAAAGACCAGGATAACAGGTCTCTTACCATTCCTTGATGAAATGGATGTATCATAATATATAATAAACTCTATTGTGCTATATATCTCATTTAAGATATATTCTCTTTTTTATGAACAGATATCAATATCTCTCTGGCTGCACAAGAATTATGTGAGCATGGCAGTCAATACCGGAAGAAGTGCCAGTCCTGAGTTCAGGGAACAGTTCATGACCCTGAAGGTGATGTCACAAAATATAAAAAATCAGGAACAGTTCCTGATGATGATCGACCGGCAGGATACCATTCCCGACATGGCTAAAAGATTATCAAAAGAGGCAGTCACATCAGATCTCCAGTCTAACAAACGAGTTCTTCTGGATTTTTTGTATAATATGTTGGCCAGGTCTGAAAACCAACAGGAGAATCTTGATGTAGAGTTTCACTATATCATGATCGGTAAGGATTTTTTAGAGGTCGATAAAAGCATTCTCTGGCTTGATGATGTTGAATTACCTATCCCTTTCGAAATAGGGGAAAAGTTAGGAAAAATCATGGTCGGAGAAGATATTTCGGGTGCAATAAAAAAAATTACTGCTTTTTACAAAGCCGCAGAAACCAGGTTTGATCGCGAACAATTTGGAAATCTTGACCGGTGCTCACTGATTGTCCTGGAGGAGCATTATCCACAGGCATCATGGCACATAAAAATGAGACTGCCGGCCAGGATTCTCAATGATAATCCTGTAAGTATCTAATCCCTCTTCTTTTCTACCTGTCCGGGATAGGAAATATTTCGGATCTCTCCAAGAGCCTTTAAAACCTCGTCTGCCCTTGTTACAATCTGGTGGAGGCGAAATGTCTCTTCTGAAGATGCAAGGAACCTGATCTCTTTAATGGTAGTTATTGCCTCTTCAAGGAGATTGCCTGATGTATCAGGTATTCCGATCCCAGGTCCGGTTTCACTGGGCAGAATAATAGATGCAATAAAATGTAAAGTGCCCTTTTCCATAATAGGCAGCATATCTATCCTGAACCGGTGGGAGTTACCTTTTACCTGGATTGGACCATTAATGGAGAATCTTTTTCCATCTTTAAACCTGTCTCTTCCTGACATCCAGATCTTATTATATAATTCAGGAAGGTCATCGATAGTAGTGGCCACAGCATCAGTCTGACCGGTAACAAGTTTGAAAAAGCTTCTGAATGCTGCATTTGTAAATGCAATCGTACCATTTGTTGTAAGAAGGATAACCGGATGGGGCAGAGCCTGCACTGCCAGAATACCCAGACGCAGGTCAGGTGGACGACCTGACTGATACGCCTGTGCAGGTGGCTGTTGTCTTTTTTCTGGTTCTCTCTCCGGTTCTTCTGGTTCAGTTCTTGTGGTGGTTTTATAGAGTTTATGTTTATGAGCCACCATCTCGATATTACTATAGAGTTCCCGTTCCTTGAATGGTTTAATGAGATAACCAAACGGTCCTGATTCAACCGCCCGCTTGATAGTATTTTCATCTGAGTGTGCGGTCAGGTAAATACTTGGTATATTGTAATTCTTGTATATCTCTTTTGCAGTTTCAATACCATCCATATCGCCCTGAATTCGGATATCCATGAGTATTAGGTCCGGACGTTTATTTTTTGCTAGTTCTATTGCTTCCATCCCGTCAAAAGCACTGCCAACAACTTCATATCCCAGTTCTTTTAGTGTTTTTTCAAGCATGACCGAAGTTACGGCCTCATCTTCAACAATGAGAATTCGTCGTGCAGTCATATACTTATCCTGCCTTCTCCCGTTATAGGAAATGTAACCAAAAAATTAGCCCCCTTTTCACTGGAAATGGTGAGTTTTCCCCGCAACTGATGGGTCAGTTGTGAAGTCAGTTCCATGCCCAGTGACTGTGATTTTCTGACATCAAAATCCTTGGGAAGCCCCCGTCCGTTATCCGCTACCTGCATGTGGTATGATTGTTCATGTTGCGTAAATGAAATCCTAATCTCCCCCTCTTTATCTGGATCAAAGGCGTACTTTACTGCATTCATTATTAACTCATTTAATATAAGGCCACAGGGGATACACCGTTCAATATCCAGATATATTTTTGGGTCAGTCTTAACGATAAACTGTAAATGCGTGGATACCCCTTCATATTCGTGTTTAAGATGATCAACGAGTTTGCTTATATATTCTTCTAACCGGATTTTTCCGATATCCTTAGAATTATATAATAGTTCATGAATAGATGCCATGCTGTAAACCTGGTTCCTGCATTCCTGGATAATTTCCTGTGCCCTGGGGTCATCGATGCGAAGTGACTGAAGTTTTAAAATTCCTGAGATGATCTGCAGGTTATTTTTTACCCGGTGATGAATCTCTTTAAAAAGTAACTCTTTCTCACGGAGTGAGGCAATGATCTGCTGTTCTGTTTTCACTCTGCTGGTGACATCTGTATAAATCAGGAATATTTCAGAGATACTTTTCTCAGGGTCAACAGGAGCAATATTTAAAAATATATCGAAAAACCTGATTCCATAGGGATATTTTATTTTGCATTTAACAAGATTTCGGGATTTATTGTCCTGAATTATTCCTGATAATGCATCGTGAAAGGATGGATCAGCATTGTTAAAAATGGTCTTAAATGGCTGGCCTACCAGTTCATTCTTCTGCTTTTTTTCAATCTCTTCTGCAGCATTATTTATATCAACAAGGATCGTGGAGTCGACATCTCCCTCACTACGAAAGATGGCACAACCAGAATTCATAAGCATAAAAAGAGTTTTCAGCCTGGTATGAAACATCCTGACCTGATCATCAAGGAGTTTCTGTCTTGTTATGTCCATGATGATTCCTTCAATGCCGATTAAACCACCATTTGTGTCATATATCCCTGCCCCCTGCTCAAGTACCCATCTGAATTTTTTCTCCTTGGTAGTAATCCGGTATGTTAAACGAAACATAACGTTTTTTTCAATTGCCCGTGTGATAACCTGAGGAATTCTGACACGGTCTTGCGGGTGAATCAGGGATCCCCATGAACACACTGCATTGTGTATTATCTCTATGGGTTGATATCCGACAAGACTAAAAACTGCATCACTGACAAATTCCATAGTCCGTTCTTCATCAATATGGCCCTGATAGACAATTCCGGGAAGGTTACGGATCATAGCCTTCATCCGATTTTCACTGTTCTTTAATGCTTCCTCTGCCTGACGATCTGATATACAACCGGCAACCTGGACAATTATGTCTGATACGAAGCGTTGTAACGATAAGTCGAAGGTATCATGTTTCTGATATGAAAAAATATGGGCTGCACCAATTATCCTTCCATGATGATGCATGCTGATGCAGATGTCTGAATTTATGTTGTCAAGTTCATTTAACTGGGGTGTAGTTTTGATAATTTCGTTCTCATCCCTGAATACCGGGATATGTTGCTTCATGATAGATGTAACAAGAGTCAGGATCTGTGTTTGAACAGGCTGTGCCAGATAACCTTCCTGATTGCCACTGGCAGTAACAAGGTGTAATTCTCCCTCTTCAACAAGATATATCGCAACACCCTCCATGCCGGTAACATCAAGGATAGCGCGTGTACATACGAGAAGCGTTTCTTCGATACTCTTCGCATTTGCATTTGCAAAGGCAAGATCCCGCTGTATTTTCAGATTCTTCTCTGCTCGGTAGAGTTCGACAGATTTTGTAACTGCATGAGCCAGTTCGGCAAAAACAACCTGGGGTAAATTTTCTTTTTCGACATATGTGTTTGCCCCATATTTCATAGCTTCAATTGCTATCTCTTCCTTTTCATGAATCGTAAAAAGGATAAAAGGGATGGAATTATTTAGTTCCCTGATTTTTCTAAGAAATAAAATTCCATCCATAACGGGCATGGAATAATCAGAGATTATAGCATCTATTGACTGTTCCTTAAATATTTGGAGTGCTTCATCGCCCGTTTCTGCAGTGACCGTTGAAAATCCGTATTTCTGCTCCAAAATTCGTTTTACAAGTTCGAGAAGGTCCGGTTCATCATCAACCAGCAGAATACGAATCATATTTGGCTCCTTGAGAATGTGTCATGTAATCAATTAACCATATGGGTGATTATGTATCTCCGGGAAATAGTTTTTTTAATGAATTTCCCTTGCTATCGAACAAAAAAGGGTGAATGGCCCGGCTTTAATAAATGTCCGGGAAATTTCTACAGGGATGATGGCGCCATCTTTTCTTACATGTGATGAAAATACCCTTGATATACCTGATTCAACTTCAGAATTTTCCCACATCATCTCCCATAGTTGGGGAGTAATTTCCTGGTTTATCTGGAAAACTGAAACCTGACTGATTTCATTCTTTGAATATCCGAGGAGTCTGCAACTACTCTCATTTGCCCGCCAAAGCATTCCTGACTTTTCGAAAAGAAGAATAGAATCAGAGGCATGGTCAAATGCAGCTTCTATGATGAGAAGTTCACGCTCTAATTTTTCCCTGCGGGCAATTTCTTTTAATAGATCCTGGTTTGCCTGTCTCATTTCCTTTGTCCGCTGTTTTACGAGGGCTTCAAAACTGGCATGAAATGTATTGAGTTGCTCTTCAAGGTGATGTTGTCTGGAAATGTCGTGACCTACTGCAAGATAACCTGTTAATGTTCCATCTTCTGTAAAAAGTCCCCTATATGTCCACTCTTCATATGCCACCATACCATCCGGCTGAATAGCTTTAAAGGATATCGTCTTTACCGGAGATACAGAACTTATCTCTTCTTTTAAACGGGAAAGTTTCTCAAGATCTTCATGAGAAATCACCGGTTCATAGGGAAATCCTAGTAATTCTTTTGCAGTTCTATCCATTCTACTGCAGAAGGGGAGATTTACCCTTTTTAAAATGCCCTCTGGTGTACATGTGAACATGAACTCCAGAAGTTCATCAGAAACAGATTTTAGTTCCTGCTGACACGTCTCTACTTCGCGAAGAGCAGTAACAAGAGGAGTATTATCTTTAATAAGGAAGGCACATCCTACTTTTCCATCGTCAAATACCACAGGAATAATCCTGATATGCAGGATTTTTGTGCCTGCTTTATTCTGGATGGTAATATCAGACTCCCCGGATGATCCAAGTACTGCCTGTTTGGCTGTCAAAAAAATATTTTCATTGGTTAGTGATGAAAGCAGAGGATCAGAGATGTCTTTTCCGTTTATATCTTCAGTGATAGTACATATTTCCTCAATGTCAGGCGACCATTCCTTAACGATAAGTCTTGCACTAAACAGGATATATGGACCATTGAAGAAAGATTTTATCGCTGATGCCGGAATCCTGCATGACAGGTGATACATTTTGGATGTTCCCATGATACGAAGGTCTACATCACCCCTCATCTGGAGCATATCAAGGTATTTTGCAGCAGTTGATCTATGCAGGTCCAATTCTCTTGATATATCTGAAATTGACATTCCGATTGAAGAATTTTTTAACAGTTCCTTGATTTTTCTGATTTCATTAAAATCACCGATCATGAAATAGTTCTCCGATTTTTGGCAGTATTGTATATGTCGTACATATTCAGGTAGATCCTATACTGATAAAAGATGATCATATTTACTGCCAGGATCTTATGTTCAGTAAAGGACAATTATTTTTGAAAAATTGCTTTAATTTATGAAATTATCTCGATTCTTCTGATTTTAATATGTTCAACATATTTGTACTACTAATCCAAAGGAATATCAAATACGCTAACACTCTATTTTCAGATGCTTAACATATTTTCACTGACTCCATTCTATTACAAAAATGCCTGGTACAACGAATCTACATCTGATAGATTCTATATTATTAACAAAGGAGGGAGATAATGGGTGATAATTTCGAAGTGAACGTCCATTCAAAAACATATATTCCTGACCCTGGATACAAGGAGCGGTCTTATCTTGGGGATTATTATAATGCATATCAGCAGTTTCTGGACGATCCAGATAGATTCTGGGGAAGGATGGCGGAGGAAATAGAGTGGATAAAACCCTGGGACCAGGTGCTTGAATGGGATTACCCATATGCCCGGTGGTTTCGTGGCGGTAAGATTAATATTACTTCAAATTGCCTGGATCGGCATATCCGGGAGGGGAGGCGGAATAAGGTGGCTTTGATTTGGAGGGGAGAGGATGGAGAAGAACGGGTGTTCACTTACCGTCAGTTACATCGGGAAGTCATGCGGTTTGCCAACGCTTTGATAAAAATCGGGATAAAAAAAGGAGATTGTATCTGCTTTTACATGCCTCTTGTTCCCGAACATATTATTGCTCTTCTGGCCTGTGCAAGAATTGGTGCTGTACATTCTATTGTCTATGCAGGGTTTGGTGCAGAAGCCCTTCATTCCCGGATCCGCGATGCAGAAGCAAAAGTTGTCATCACTGCAGATGTGGGAAAACGACGGGGAAAAGTCATCTCCCTTCGTAGTATCGTAGATGATGCTGTTCGGAATGCATCAAGTGTCGAGAAAGTCATCGTGTTATGCCGGGAAAAATGTTCAGTAGAATTATATTCAGAAATGGAAGAGGATTTTTATAGCCTTCTTGATGGAGTCAGTTCCGACTGCCCTCCTGAAGAGATGGATAGTGAAGACCCTCTTTTTATTCTTTATACAAGTGGAACAACCGGGATGCCTAAAGGCATTGTCCATACTTGCGGGGGATATACAACCGGCGTCCATTATACTGCAAAGTATATTTTTGACCTGAAGGAAAGTGATGTCATCTGGTGTACTGCAGATACCGGGTGGATTACCGGGCATAGTTACATTGTCTATGGTCCACTATCTGTCGGGGCGACCGTTGTCATCACTGAAACAACACCTGACTGGCCGGACTATGGTAATTGGTGGAGTATAATCGAGGAACTTGGCGTAACGATCTTTTACACGGCCCCGACAGCAATCAGGATGTTTATGAGGGTCGGTGAGGAATGGCCTGAAAAGTATAACCTGGATTCTCTCAGGATCATTGGTTCTGTGGGAGAGCCATTAAATCCTGAAGCTTTTGAGTGGTATTACCGGGTTATCGGAAAATCGAGGTGCCCTGTTCTGGATACATGGTGGCAGACCGAGACTGGTATGCATATGATTACAACTCCGATAGGTGAACCGATGAAACCCGGGTTTGCAGGATTACCTATTCCCGGAGTTATTGCTGATGTGGTAGACGATGAAGGAAACAGTTTGCCCCCTGGAAAAGGAGGATTGCTGGTAATAAAAAAGCCCTGGCCTGCCATGATGAGAATGGTGTATGGTAATGATGAGAAGTACCGGCAATACTGGAACCAGATTAAAAATTATTACATTGCTGGAGACTTAGCGGTAAAAGATGAAGACGGGTACATCATGATCCTGGGCAGGGCTGACGATATAATTATCGTTGCAGGTCATAATCTGGGTACCGCTGAAGTTGAGTCAGCCCTTGTAGAACACGAGGCTGTTGCTGAGGCAGCAGTTATTGGCATTCCTGATGAGATCAAAGGTCAGGCGGTAAAGGCATTTGTCATCCTGGTCAGAGGATATAAGCCAAGCCAGAAATTGATTTCTGAACTTACTTACCATGTCAGGATGAGCATAGGGCCTATTGCAATGCCATCGTCAATAGAATTTGTTGATTCTCTTCCGAAAACACGGAGTGGGAAGATCATGAGACGGATTTTAAAAGCCAGAGAGATGAACGTCGAACTAGGTGATACTTCTACTCTTGATGAGTAATGGAAGAAAAAAGGTGTAAAAATGACACTCGATTCTGATAGGGCAGACACCAAAGTATGCCAGATATGGGGAATGCAAGCTGAAAAAGGAAGATGGATTCTGTTATTCCTTGGTATGGCAATAAACCTATGTCTGGGAAGTGTCTATTCATGGAGTGTTTTTGTCAGCCCTCTTACAGAATTTTTTACCGGAACGCTTGGCCAGTCTGTTACAGCAGGAGAGATTCTCATGCCATTTTCAGTATTTCTCGCATTTTTTGCCATTGCCATGCCACTTACCGGTAAATATCTGGATAAACATGGTCCAAGGAAGATTATCATTGCCGGAGGAATCCTCACTGGGCTTGGGTGGGTGCTGGCATCTTTTTCGACTTCTGTATTTATGCTTTTCATCCTATACGGAGTCATCGGAGGGCTTGGTGTGGGAATTGCGTATGGTGCACCGGTAGCCGCAGCAGCACGGTGGTTTCCTGACCGTCGCGGTTTTGCTGTTGGTCTTGTTCTTCTGGGTTTTGGGTTTTCGGCATTTATTACGGCAAATCTTGCCGGGTATCTGATTGGTAATATTGGTGTAATGAATACTTTCAGGATATTCGGTTTAGCATTCGTTATCCTGATTGTTCTTCTTGCTCTTCCATTTCGTTTTCCTCCTGATGGCTGGATTCCGAAGGGATATTCTGGAGCAGCATATACCAGCCAGGCATGCTCTTTAGACCTGCCATCCATGATTCGGACCGGACAGTTTTATGCTCTATGGATCTGCTATTTTATCGGGTGTCTTGCAGGTCTTATGGCTATCTCAATCGCAAAACCCGTTGGATCAGAAGTTGTGGGAGTTGGAGGAGCATTGGGAACAATGCTTGTCGGGTTCTTTGCGATATGTAATGGTGGTGGAAGACCTGTCTTTGGAGCCCTGACTGATAAAATAAGTCCAAAAAACACTGCAGTTGCCTCATTTCTCCTAATAGGAGGATCATCTCTCCTCCTTGGTTTATCGCCGAGTGTTCCGGTATACATCCTTGCCTTTGCCCTGCTTTGGGGATGTCTTGGTGGATGGCTTGCAATCGCACCAGCATCAACAGCCAGGTATTTTGGGACCGCTGATTATCCTCGTTGCTATGGAGTAATTTTCCTGGCATATGGTGCAGGTGCGATTGCAGGTCCGCAGATTGCCGGGTATATCAGGGATACAACCGGATCATATCTGGATGTTTTTCCAGTTATTACGGTGCTTTCTGCCGTCGGAATTGTGACAGCCTTTTTCCTGAAAGATAAATAGTCCCTTTTCCTGGGAAAAATAAGATTATATTTTTTCAACAGTTATTCTTACCCGGTCTCCTGGTTCCAGTCCATGACCCTTTGGGACATCGATGTTAAACCAGAGAACTTCAGGATCCTTCTGGGTGTTATCCTGGGACATCAGACAGTCTTTAAATTCGTTGATGTCTCCGATAAATTCCAAATCAGATTCAAATGTAACAATCTCTTTCATAGTATAATAATTGAGAAAAAAGAATTTAATTCTTTACGGGGGAAACCATCCAGGTGGTGCTGTTTGAATAGCTCCACTTGACAATGGTCAGTTCCTGACAGATTTCTGCAAGGATTGCCATATTGGTTCCCACTTCCTTTGAAGACAGACCCAAGTCTTTAGCAATGTACTTAGACTTAAAGTAATGTCTTCCGGATTCGAGACCTTTTCTGAGATAAGTTACAAGTCGCGACTGCGTCTCATTATACTTCTCTCTAAATTTTAAGTGTGATGGCATTATTTGACCTCCATCAGCGTACTTTAGAGATTTGATTGCAGGGATTTAAAGTTACCTTAATTATCATGATTTATCATGATCATTTTTGTACCGTTGGAAATGCTCCAATTTTTTCAGAAAGTCGTGATATGACCATTTCTCGCATTCCTTCCACGAATTTTATGCTTCCTACCACCAGATGTCCACCACCATTAACACCGGCTCCCGGCATTTCTTCACGAAGTTCGCGAACCATCTGGGGGATATTCATCAGAACACCCCGCGATCTGAGCACAACAAAATCAGGGCCAAATCCAAGGGTAACTACCGGTTCACCGTTGTGTTTCTGGCACAATCTGTCATGGACTTCACCACAGGTTTTTCCCGGAGGCGGAAAGGTAAACTTATGGGCATGGATCTCGACATCGATCTTGAAGAGATGCGCTCCATTCGTAAGGGAAGAGGAGATCACATGCGGCATACAGGTTTTGACCTGCTCATTCATGGCAAATTCTCCTTCTTCAACCAGGAGATCAACCATCTTCCGGTACTTGTCCCAATCTCCATTCAGGTTTAAAATGTCCTTTATTAATTCTTTACCGTCATTAAACCGGAGATAGAATTGGATATAATCAAGGGCCAGGGCAATTTTTCTGCAGTCTTCTTCACTATACTGATCCGCAACCAGATCCAGGTACTGCTGTCGTTCCGGAGCTTCACTTCTATCGGCAACTCCCGCGACTGCTGCAATATGGCGCACCTGGGGATCAACCTTCGGGAATATCAGACGGGCTATCTCAACTCCGAGCATACCTGCTGTGACTCCGTAGTCACCATCAACATGGTATGGATTTACATGGGCATTGAGGTACTGATCCACGATCTCGTCAGGGTGGTGGTGATCAAACACTATCATGGGAATACCATATACCTTGGCCATTTTCATAGCCGGTAGGTCTTCTTCGGTAGACCCGTTATCGGTCAGCATGATAAGGGGCATCTTCTGGCCAAACCTGATGTTATCCCTGGTTGCGTAGTCGAGATCCCTGACAATG
Organism: Methanomicrobiales archaeon; assembly: GCA_012729535.1. Lineage (GTDB taxonomy): Archaea > Halobacteriota > Methanomicrobia > Methanomicrobiales > Methanospirillaceae > Methanospirillum. The sequence goes on from JAAYCY010000026.1 coordinate 41,048, forward strand.
TCTTCTATCTCGTAGAAAGGAGCTTTCGAAGGCGCTCGTTTGAAAAGGTAGTTAGCAGTGTCATAGTCTCCACCTGAATCGTTAATGAGTGCTACAACTGCCTGTTCAATGGCAACTGCTGAACAGATTCCATCAGCATCGGCATGATGTCTGAGCAGGATTGGTTGAGCGGTGAAAATGGCACGTCTGATCAGTTTTGCAATTTTTCTCATCTCCGGAACCAGTTTTTCAAGGATGGGACTATCTACAAGGAGAGGGACGTCTGCAGGTTCTGCCCGGTCATTAATAGCCTGCTCAATCCTGTCAAGAATCTCCCTGGCTTCGGCTCCATGTAGAGCTTCTAGCCTGGAGAGTTCAACCTGAACCTGACCTCCCCGCATCATTACATCCCCGGTTGCCCGGACAGTGTCTCCCTGATTTACCTCTGGGAATGCACGTTTCCCTGCTTCAATAAAGCCTGCAGCATTTTCTGTGCCACTTTCGTCCACAAGGGTAAAAATAGTGGGCCCGGATGTTTGTTTTACCTGTGCAACCTGGCATTCGAGGGTTACCGTTCTTCCTACCTTCTTTGAAAGTTCTTCAAGTTTTGTTGCATGCCTCTTGCATACTACCGGCTGAACATGGTATGAGGTGATCACAATTTCTTCAAGGTCAATATTTCCATTATCACGAATATTTCCAATTCTGACAACAACGGTGTCACCCTCGTTATGACTCATCAGCATGTTGGATTTATGGATAAGTCCCTTAATTGAACTGTTCAGGTATACAAACGCTCCAAAATTGGCAAAACCCTGGATGGTGCCGGTATATGTTTTTCCTATTACAATATCTGTAATACTACAGCCATCACCCAGGCTGTAAACTATTGTCTCTGTTCCTGTTGGCATATTATTCACCAGTGCTGAATCCGGCCCGTCAGCCGGCAGCAGGAATTAGAAAATTCTGCTCCATAGAAGGCGGAATGATATGAATTGCGTCAGAAGAATACCGTCTCGATTTCGGGACGGTTCATATGAGTAGAGAAATATCATCCTTTATCCTATATCAGGAGATCTATGAATGAAAAATCTGTTCATCATTATTTCAGAATGGATATAGTTTAACCTGCGATATGATTTCGAAATGTTTTAAAGATGTCCGTAAAAAAAAGATAATACAATAATGGATCGTCATGCCTAAACCGTAAAGGTTTCTGGATCTTATTCCTAAACGGGGGGGAACATTATTTGGTCAAGAAGAAGTCGGGGAGTAAAGAAATATCCATCTGCTGATGATGGATTCAGCGGTCTAGAAGCAGCAATAGTGCTGATTGCATTCGTCGTTGTTGGAGCTGTTTTTAGTTATGCTTTGATTGGGTCAGGTTTTTTTGCATCAGCCAAGGCCCAGGAGGCAACAGGGGCAGGAGTTAAACAGGCGACATCGAATGTTATCGTGGATGGATACCTGTATGGGACATACTCAGACAAATTAGACGCACTTAATTTTCTGATTGTCGTTCCTGAAGGAAATGAACCCTGCTCTTTATCTGACATTAAATATGTCTATTCTTATGATGGTGGCTCGCCACAGGAAATCCCGGGAATCTCTCCTGATGGATTTACTTCTGTCTCTTCAGACAAATCAGTACAAGTGAGATTAGAAAACCTGGGAGGTCCGGCTGCAGGAGGGACATTTACCTTGGAATTAAAACCAAAAATCGGAGCAAGTCTCTTTCTTAGCCGAAAATTATCTGAAGGATACGATGGGGGAGTAATTCTAACAGCCTAAAAATACTTTTTTACCTTTTTTTCATTAGAAAATTTGCCTGGTGTTTTTTGTCCTGATTTGTTCATCAAGGATTTTTAATCATTTCTAAAGGGAATATCAATGATATCCAGGTCTTCAGGTGCTATTATTTCCCCGGAAAAATGGGCTTTTGCATCTGCAATATGGCTATCAGTAGAAGTGTACCTGGTGCTGAAATGGAAGAGAGCAAGACGGTGAGCCTTCAGTGTCTGAGCTACAATACCCGCTTCTGCGGCAGTGGCATGCATGAATTCTTTCGCCCTCTCTTCTTCCTGCCGGTCAAAGGTGGCATCATGGATAAGGAGATCAGCATCCTGCCCGATTTCCGTCAGCTCAGAAAGGACAGGTCTGGTATCTCCGGTGTATATGATTTTTCTTCCGGGTCTGAGCGGTCCCATGACCATGCCTGGTGTGATTATCTTGTCTTTTCCATCCACAGTTATGACAACCTCAGAACCTCTCTGAAGTTTTCCAAAGAGTGGGCCCGGTCTGATACCAAGTTCTATTGCCTTTTCCCTGTTAAACCGCCCAGCTCTCATATTCTCTTCAAAGATATAACCGACACCCGGTATTCCATGATTTGCATCAAATACACGAATCGAATATCCTTCGTATATGAGAACATCGCCTGAATTGGCTTTTACTGATTCTACCGTAAAACTCAGTTTCGTTCTGCACAACCGGGTAATATCGGTTACTATCTCATGGACACAATCAGGGCCGACAATAGTGAGTGCCTGCTCCCTCCCACCAAAGGACATCGTCTGAAGGAGGCCGACAATTCCTAAAAAATGGTCTGCATGCCAGTGTGAAATGTATATTGCTTCCGGAGAAAATCCTGCGCGCGCTTTCATCATCTGTCGTTGTGATCCTTCTCCACAGTCAAAAATCAGGTCATGCGATCCCCATTTTAAAAGGATGCAGGGAAGGTTTCTGGATATTGTAGGAAGCGCCCCGGAAGTACCCAGGAAAAATATCTGCAGGGTTTCTCCAGATATTATTTCCACCCCCTTATGTGATTCAGGGATTTTTTTGCTTCAGGAATGGATCGCCCTTCTACAACAACAACTCCATGATAGTCTTTCATGAGAGCATGAGAAATTTTAGTCCAGTCAATTGTTCCTTCTCCGATAGGAAGATGTTCATCAGATTTTCCATGGTTATCGTGTATATGAATGTGCGAGGCAGAGGGAAGGACTTTTAAAAAATCCTTAACTTTCCCCATGGTATTGGCATGACCAAAATCAATGGTCATAGATACTCCCTCAATTCCTTCAATGATACCTAAGATCTCTTCTGGGTACCTGCATAAAAAATCATGAATATCCGGCATATTCTCAAGGCAGGCAATCACTCCGTATTCAGATGCAATTTTTCCGACCTCTCTCATGGCTTCTTTCTGGAGTTGCCATATTTTTTCAGGAACCAGTTTCCCGGTGCAGGAGAGGTATCCGGGATGGATAGTAACCCGGTCAGTTATTTCTGATGAAAGCCGGATACATTCGGTCAACTGCCGTACCGTTTCCCGCCAGATTGGGTCATTTATGGCAGCAGGGTTGAGATCACCATAGGGGGCATGTACCGTGACATCCAGATTTGTTGACTGAAGCGTTTCCACCACTATGTCATAATTGCCAGGTTTGCTGAAATGATAGTTACCATCTGCACACACTTCCCATCCTTCAAATCCAGATTCTTCAATTCCATAAATCCAGGAAATATCATCCCATACTTTTGCAGAAGAACCAAAAAAAAACCGCAGACTCATTATTGCCCCATCATCCCTGATAGAAAATCCCTGACCTTTTTCTGGAATTCTTCTCTGGTCCCCGAGTTTTCAATTCTGACTTTTGCAAGATCCATGGCTTTTCCAAGTCCAAATGAGCACTCCCTGTCATCACGTACAACAAGTTCTGCGATATCCTGAAGGTCATCTGACCTGCCCCGTTCTGAAAGCCTTAAAAACCGAGTCTGTAGAGGTGCATCTATGGAAACCAGGTAGAATTCAGAAAACGCCTTAGAAAATTCTGCAACTTCTGCATCCCCTCTTATTCCGTCAACAACAACAATTGGTGAATTTTGTTGTGTAATGACCGGAATGCATATTATGGCTATCGCAGCCATTCCATGCTGTTTCCTAAGATTCCGTGCAACGATGCCCATATTTTCATCTGTCGGATGACGACCTAGTCTGGCAACCTCCTTCCTGATGATATCTCCCATAACGACAACCGGTATCCCCAGTTCTTTTGCTACCGTGGAGAATTCACCTTTACCTGATCCCGGCATCCCCACTATTGCGATTACCTTCATATGTTATTTCTCCGTCACTCCTTGTCCGGATTCTGACTTTTTTCTCCAGTTTGTCAGCAATTTTTTTCAGTTCATTCATATCAAGTGGTTTTATACCGGTGTACACTCCCTGTTGCAGCACCAGGTCAATATCAGGTGCTACATCTTGGGATATTGTCATGACTTCCTCACCGTATCCTGGAAAAAGGGTGGTAACAACCTCAAAACTGCGAAGAGTTCCTGCGTGAAATGCGTCTGTACAAAGTGTCAGTGAATCCTTAACCTGTTTTCCAACAGCCCGTTCTTTCCCTCGTACCGTATACAAATTCCATTCTGCTTTAATATCCAGGGCAATATGGTCAATAAGCTGTTGCTGGATAAGTTCTCTGATAACGTCCGGGTATACTCCGTTGGTGTGAAGACCAGTAAGCAGACCGATTGATTTGCTATACCTGGCAAGAGCCAGAAGCGCAGATGGTTGCATGGTTGCTTCTCCTCCTGAGAAGATGACTCCACTAATGAGTAAAGATGAAGAACGGATGAGATCTTCAATCTCTTTGACAGCTCGTCTGTCTTCTCCGGTCTGGATGGCCTGGTTATGACAGTACCAGCATTTAACCGGACACCCGCGGAAAAAAACCACGCAGACTGACCTGCCCCTCCAGTCTACGGTGCTTAAAGGGACAAATCCTCCAAAGTTAACATGTATTGTTTCGGCCACTTCTCATGAAGTTTTGTTCTCCCAGCTAAAGAAAATTCAGGGTGCAATAGTCCCTGAACAACATTTCTTGTTTTCAAATAAATATAAATTGAGTCTTTTTAGCAAAAAAGAGCCTTTATGTATCTAATTATGAAACATATAGGCTATGTCAATAGTCGAGGATGCAAAAAAAGGCATCATCACCGAGGAAATGAAGGTTGTAGCTGCCCTGGAAGGTGTTACTGAAGATTTTATTCGGAGGGGGATCGCATCAGGCCAGATTGTAATACCGGTTTCACCATATAGAAAGGTAAAACTATGTGGAATCGGTGGCGGGCTTAAGACCAAGGTGAACTGTTCTGTTGGAACCTCCACAGATATTGTTGATGTGGACATGGAGGTTGAAAAAGTTAAAGCCGGTGAGCGTGCTGGTGCCGACACAATAATGGAACTTTCAACCGGTGGTGATTTTGTCGAGGTAAGGAAGCGGTGCATAGAAGCGACGACTCTCTCTTGTGGTTCAGTCCCGCTCTATCAGGCTTTTATTGAGGCAGCCAGGAAAGACGGAGCTGTCATCCACATGCGTGAAGATGATCTGTTCAGGATAACTGAGGAACAGGCAAAACTTGGTACCAACTTCATGGCAATACATACCGGTGTAAATCGGATCACTCTTGATCGTCTCCAGCGGCAGGGACGACATGGTGGTCTTTGTTCCCGTGGTGGTGCATTCATGACAGCCTGGATGCTTCATAATGACAAGGAAAATCCTCTTTATTCAGAGTTTGACTACCTGTGTGAGATATTAAAAGAGCATGAAGTGACCCTCTCTACTGGCAATGGTATGCGGGCCGGTGCTGTTCATGATGCAACTGACCGTGCACAGATCCAAGAACTAATTATTAATGCTGAACTTGGTGATCGTGCTCACGATATGGGTATCCAGGTGATCGTTGAAGGTCCTGGTCATGTCCCGGTAGATCAGATTAAGACTAATGTCCAGCTTATGAAACGGATGTCCGGAAACAAACCATTTTACATGCTCGGCCCGATTGTTACCGATATTGCGCCCGGATATGATGACCGGGTATCTGCAATCGGAGCTGCGATGTCCTCAATGTACGGTGCTGATTTTATCTGCTATGTAACTCCTGCAGAACATCTGGCACTCCCAACCCCTGAAGAAGTGTATGAGGGAGTTATTTCCAGTAGAATAGCCGCCCATGTTGGTGATATGATAAAACTAAATAAGAGAGAACAGGATCTTGCCATGGGCCATGCACGTCGCGACCTTGACTGGGAAGCACAGTTTAACCTTGCAATAAACCCTCAGCGGGCACGGCAGATAAGGACTGAGCGTGCTTCAGCTGACACTGATGCCTGCACGATGTGTGGTGACTATTGTGCTCTTAAGATAGCAAATAAAGTCATCAAGAAACTTGACTGAACTCTTCCCCACCTTTTTCGAAAGAACTTTTTTCCCTGAATATGATGGTAATCACATGGCATTTTCAGGAAGTCTCGCCCTCTCTACAAAGGGTGAGGGCGACATTGTAGACATTACCGAGAAAATACAGGAAAACGTTCGTTCATCTGGGATTACGATTGGCATCTGCCATGTTTTTGTCATAGGTTCAACGGCAGCGATAACGACTATCGAATATGAACCGGGTGTGTTACAAGATCTAAACCGGGCGTTATCAGTCTGTGCACCATCAGATATTACATATGCACATGACAGCCGGTGGGGAGACGGAAATGGAAGGTCTCATGTAAAAGCCGCCATGGTAGGTCCATCCCTGACTGTTCCTGTCAGTGATGGCGCGCTAGTTCTTGGGACCTGGCAACAGATTGTCCTACTGGAACTGGATACCCGGCCAAGAAGAGACAGGCATCTTCTGGTGACGATAATCGGGGATTAGTTGAGAATAACCAATTAATTATCTTTGTGAAAAGGTTATAGAGAGAGAATTTCTCTCCCGAAAACAGTATTTGTAATTTAATCGAGCGGTACGGTCTCGAGCTGTGAGACCAGTTCCCAGACGCGGGTGCGTGCATGGACCGGCATATTCGGGTCACTGCTAATCTCGTCAATCTTTGAAATTGCTTCTGCTGCACGAAGACCCAACTGACGTTCCTGGTTCTGAAGAATAGTACGGGTTTCGTCAGCTACACGACGAATATTTCTGGGTATCGTGCCATCATCAATAATGGCAGATAACATCTGAATACAGATATCGATAGTTTGTTCTGGAGTTGGCATATTATCACCTGCTGGAACCTTCGCTTATAAGTAGACCCCCACCCCATAAAACAGTACTGACTGATGACTTCCAAAAAAAGCCCTGATGAGATAATGGCAGAGTACCTCCTGAAAGGAGGAAAAATGCTGGCAAAAACTTGTCCTGTCTGTAATTGTCCCTTATTTGAAGTGAAAGGAGAGACTTTTTGTGTGGTTTGCAGGGAGGACGAGATTGAAGGTCAAGAATTAGTGAAAAAACCTGTTTCTGCAGAAAAAATTGAGAAAAAAACCAGTGTTGCGGTTGAGGAGCTTGTGGCTCCCGGGGGACTTGAGGATGAGTTTGCCCTTACAATAAGGGCCCTCCTTATCCAGGCCCGTGAAGAACGTGACAGTACCCGGATTTTGCATCTCATGGACGCAGTAAAACACGGTGCTGAAGCTTATGCTCTACTTCTTTATGGGTATGGGCGACGAGATATGTCATAAATTATCTCAGCTTTTTTTACTCCAATCCCCGGAACCTGTATGAGATCTTCTTTTTCGGCATTAATTACTGCCCCAACTGACCCGAACGCTGTAAGAAGGGCACGTGCATATTTGGGTCCAAGATCAGGAAAAGCACTGACAATTGCCTCCTGGGCTGCTGAAAAGCTCTCATATGATTCTTTCTGCCCTGAGCCCCGTTCCTTATATCCAGATTCTTCTTCCCGCCTTGCCAGAACCAAGAGAAAGTCTGCAGTGTCTCCCGGGTCACGGGTCTGGAAAATTGTGATTCCCATCGAGACGGATATCGCAGCAAGAGCTCCTCTCAAGGCATTCGGATGAATGTCTCTCTGTGCATATATGTCACCACCTTCGATGATAAGGACCGGTCTTGCACATGCTTTTGACATCTCCCTGAGCTGGTCCAGAAGGTCACGATCGATAAGACTGTCAACAAAATCCCGTGATGTTTTTCGTTCGACAAGTATCCGGTCTCCTATTCTGTAATCCCCTTGTAAAAGGCGTTCAATCCTTATTACTGCTCCGGCAGATGAGAGATGTTCTGCTACTTTTGAAGTCAGTTCCCTGTCGTCGACAAATATCCTGGGACCTTTGAAGAACTCTTCCTGGATTGATTTTGCTTTTTGCAATTCTTCCGGATCGAGGGGAAGAGCTGTCTGTAGGGGTTGTTTCTCATGTCCGGTGATTTTTTTCATCCCGTTGGCCATAGCTTTTTCCCTTCTGCGAGATACTATCTGAAAAGTCTCATCAGCAGTTTTTCGGGTAACCAGAACAATGATTCGTCCTGTTTTATGTCGTCCTGTCCTCCCTTTCCGTTGAATACTCCGGATTTCTGAAGGGACTGGCTCATAAAAGATAACTACGTCTGTTGAAGGGATATCAAGGCCTTCTTCACCCACTGATGTTGCAACCAGGACCTGAAACTCCCCTTCCCTGAAACGGGTGATGGTTGCAATCTGTTTCTTTTGGGATAGGCCTTTTTCCTGGTCTTTTGTTGCTTTTCCGACAAACCGCTCGGCAGATATTCCTGCTACCTGAAGGGTATCCACCACCATCTTCACGGTATCGCGGTAGGTGGCAAAAATGATAATCTTTGTATCCGGAGATTGTTCAAAAATTGAGGAAACCAAGTCAGGGAGGATAAGAAGTTTTGGATGGCATTCTTCTTTCCACTCAATTGACCGATTCAAAAGCCTCATAAACCTTGGATCAGATGCAATTCGTTTGGATGCCTTAGATCCACCTGGTGCATTCCCCTCTGATAGCAGTTTGTTGAGGTAACTTTTGAGGACCATACATCCCTGTGATTCTGCAAGGCCAATTGCATGACGCAGTTTCATGAGTTCTGCATGGATACTGGCTGCTGCAAATCCTGATGCATCCCGCTCTGCAATACGTTGCTGGATACTGGCAGATATCTCCTGGAGTGTCTTCATAGAGAGCGATGCCTCGCTGGTAACCGGAAATCCTGCCTGTTTAAGTTGATTTAACCGATCATTTACAAGAGCCTTCAGATCCTCGAGTGATGTCTTCAGGTCAGGGGGAAGGTCAACACGAATTATTTCAATTTCCTTCTCATGGACATAAGGCCTGACGTCTGGATCTGTTTCAGTCCTGGTCTCTACCGATTTTATATGAAGGTTTTCAACGATATCAACTATTTTTTCTTTGTTTCCCCCGGGAGAAGCGGTCATTGCAAGTATGAGCGGATCTTTTGCTGTCTCCATGTACCGGTTTGCAAGGAACACGTAGGCATAATTTCCAACAGCCCGGTGCCCTTCGTCAACAATAAGCAGTGAAATATCCGAAAGATCATATCTACCAGCAATAATATCATTTTTAATAACCTGGGGTGTTGCAAGAACAACTGAAGCAGCCATCCATTCGGATGTTCGCTTGTCCGGAGATGCTTCTCCTGTAAACATGGCAAATTTTGTGATATCGTCTCCGGGTATCACAAGATGTGATTTAAAATATTGAAGATGCTGCTCAACCAGGGGCTTTGTCGGTGCCATCATGAGTACTTTTCCCCCGTTCTGATACAGCCGAGATGCAGCAACAATCAACGCAATAGCGGTTTTTCCAAGACCCGTAGGGATAACTACAAGTGTGTTTCCCTCCAGGGCGTTCATGGAGATGGAGAACTGGTATGTTCTCTTTTCCAGTGTTTTCGGTGTAACAAAGGGATGGGAGATATATTCCATCAGATGATTGAAGAGAATGAGCTTTTGCCCCTGATAAGGGCTGGGATAAGTTCTGCAAGCTGATCCGCTGGTACCCGTACCTGTTGCATGCTGTCCCGGTCACGAAGTGTTACGGTTTTGTCCTGAAGTGAATCGTAGTCAACTGTTATGGCAAATGGTGTTCCTATTTCGTCCTGTCTTCGATATCTCCGCCCGATGGCGCCCGAATCATCATATTCCGCCAGTATCCCGTGAATCTGAAGAGTGCGGGCAATATCTTTTGCCATAACATCAAGTCCGTCACGTGACATCAGGGGAAATACCGCGGCCTGTACCGGAGCTATCCGGCTGGGGAACCTCATCACTTTCCTGACTTCTCCTTCAACCTCTTCTTCAGAATAAGAATGTTCCAGAACAGCATAGATCATCCGGTCAATCCCATAACTAGGCTCAATTACATGGGGTCTGACGTCAATACCCCTGACATCCACTTCCTGCTCTTTAATTTCATATAAATCAGCAGGTACAAAGATCTCTTCCCCGTCTACAACCACCGTTGCACCATCAGTTCCTGGTGTTACTTCCTGAAGGGCGTCAGATATTGCTTTTGCTTTTCCCCGGTATTTCGGACCAAGCACCCCCATGTTTGCGTTGATGACCCTTTTCATCTCCCGCTTTGGTTCTTCATACTGAATATATGCGGTAAAGGAGTCTCCGCTCTCTTCAGCATGTGCACGCAGGTCGTAGTCTGTCCGGTCAGCAATTCCCACTGTTTCAACCCAGCCAAACCGTTCTGAAAATATTTCTGCATCCCAGCAGTCCTCGGCATAATGGGCACGTTCGTCAGGGAGATGCTGTCGGAACCGGAGTTTATCCTGATTCACCCCGGCAGCTACCAGAAGTTCATGTGTTAGAGCAAGGTAATACGCGACATATTCATTTGCAATTACTCCCCTGGCCACAGCATCCTTCATGGTATAGGTTTTTGCATCCTGTCCAGCAAGCTGCTGCTCTGATGTAAGGAGCGGAAATGCGTATATTGCATATCTCTCAAAATTGGGATGATCCTTCATTTCCGGATGAACAAAGATCTCTGCTTCTGCCTGGGTAAATTCACGCAGACGTATCATTCCCTGTCTGGGTGATATTTCGTTCCGATATGATTTGCCTATCTGAACTGTTCCAAACGGAAGTTTATCCCGGTAGAACCGTAATAGCCTGCCAAAGTCAACAAAGATTCCCTGTGCAGTTTCAGGTCGTAAATACCCTTTCCTCTGTGAACCAGGACCTATAGTGGTCTGAAACATCAGGTTAAAGGTGAATACCTCAACTTTTCCAAGTATTTTCTCACATGCCGGGCAGGGCAGGGCACAAATCTTCTCTGCAAGGGTCTCACATGAAAGGGTTGCTGCATTTGGAATATTATGAGCTTCTGCGACATGATCGGCCCGCAGATATTCTCCACATGCAGGACACTGGCACATTTTATCAGAGAAACCTTTGACATGTCCTGATGCTATATACATAGCTTCCTGGCCAATTGTTGGACATTCTATCTCGTAATATCCTTCCGAAATGACATAGAACTGGCGCCAGAGGTCTTCGATTCGACGCTTGACCAGAGTGCCAAGAGGGCCGTAATCGATAAATCCTGCAACTGAACCATAGCATTCCGTCGTGGGCCAGACAAACCCTCTGCGTTTTGCCAGATCCATTACATTATCAAAGACATCACTCATCTGGGATCACAAACCGGGATACATATTGCTCTCATCTACGATGAAGATTTTCTTCTGAACCTGCCCCCCCATAACCAGAAACTAAACACATTGATAAATGGGGACCCTCAGTATGACGTTGCAGAGTTGCACTTTTTTACCTCACCTGGTATCACCATATAATAGATTTCGGTCTTATTTCACGAAAAATACAACAAACTTAAATAATTGCAGCGGTATCTATATCGGTATCCCTAATGTGTGTGATTCTCCATGCCTGAAGAGGTTGCAAAGAAAGAACAGTTGTTGCAACTGTTCGCCAATATGACCGGTAACACAAAGATTGTGGAGCCGATGAAGAAGATCCATGGAACGCTTCGTGACAGCGATGCGGTTGAACGGGAGATTGCACTCATCATGAGAGAGCTCCTTGACCAGGGATTCTTCAAGACAAAGCTGAGACCTATTCAGCTTGCAAAGCTTATCTGTGCGTATTACGGCGGGAAAAATGATACCGAGATTGCAAGGGAACTGGGAGATGAAAAACTCTCTAAAACCGTTGCCCGTGCACGTGTCAGAATGAAACTTTTCCGTGAACTTGATTTCAAAATGCCGTTTGATCGAAACCAGATGGAACACCTGCTTGTCTCAGGCAAGACAATGAAGGAGATTAGTGAAGAACTGGGTATCAGCCCTTCAACATTGCGTGAGTACCGGCATGTTCTGGAGGCTATGGTTGACCGGGAAATGGATCAGTATCTTGAACGGATCCGTGATGTCATGGAAGACCGTGACCTGACTGAGAGTATGACTTCCTCTGCAACAAAAGATGCATTTGGTGAATCCATTGACATCACTGAAGCAGAGCTGATTGATATAACCTGATTTTTTTTATGAAAATTATCTATCCCGGCCATGCCTGTGTGATACTTGACGGTTCAAAGAAAGTTCTGATCGATCCCTTTGTTCCTGATGGAAACATCCCTGTGCAGCCTGACCTTGTTGCGGTGACTCATGCTCACGCTGACCATATGGGTATTGCATCATCGTTTTCTGTTCCCATTATAACCAACAATGAAATTGCCCATTATCTCAGAGGTAAAGGTTGTACAACAGAAGCAATGAATATTGGAGGGACTATCGAGGTTGATGGAGTCAGTTTTACCATGGTCCAGGCTATGCACTCCTCGTGGATAGAAGAAGGGGGAATTGGGATGTACGGAGGTGTATCTGCCGGTTTTGTTATCGGTATGGACGATATAACGGTCTATCATGCTGGAGATACGGGACTTTTTTCAGACATGCGATTGATCGGGGAGTTATATCATCCAGATGTTGCCCTCATACCTATTGGAGGGAGATTTACTATGGGATTTTGTGAAGGGATGATGGCTGCTGAGTTTATCGGTGCTCCTGTTGTAATTCCAATCCATTATAATACGTTTGACAAAATCAAGCAGGATGTAGATGAATTTGCCCGGGCAATAAACGAAACAACAGATATGAAGGTTGTTATATTAAAACCCGGGATGGAATATGAGACTGAATAATAACTCATTGCTATTTTTTTAATTTGGATTTTTTCAGCCAGTTATACCTGATCTGTTCTTTAATCATAAGGTTTTTATTCGATTAAAAGGATGGATTCTCTGTTTTATTCATGGAAGAAAGATGGCTGACCCGTGAAGAGGAAGAATTCCGGTTGTCATTATTATCACAGTGGACAAAGGGATTATCTCCGATTGAGCAACGCATTAGTGTTTTTTCTCATATTAGGGATATTCCTTATGCAATTATCCCCGGATGGCGGTTTGAAAAGGATATCATCAGGCTTATGATAGTTGAAAACCGGGGTTGGTGCGGACCAAAACATTATTTGCTCATGTGGATGTTTGAAAAACTCGGAATTAAAACCGAACCGTACAATATTCCTTTCCGGTGGCAGGATCAAAAGGTCCAATACCCGGCGTTACTGGAAAAATATCTTCAATATCTTCCTGATACAAATCATCTCTGTTGCAAGGCACTTCTTAATAAACAATGGCAGATTATAGATGCTACCTGGGACCCCCGGTTAAAAAAAGCCGGCTTTCCTATCAACGATCCATGGAATGGAATCAGTGGCACTATTCCAGCTGTATTGGGAATCAATGAATCAAACAGGATACCCCCCCGGGATTCGGTACCTGTATTCAAATCAGAAAGATTCGAATTTACCGCGAAATTAAACAAGTGGATGGAAGAAATTCGTTCTGATAAAATATGAAAATGGCTGTGAAAAAAGATTTTCTTCAACAGGATACAGAAACCAAATATCGTATATTTTCAGGTCTGATATTAAATAACTGAGTAAATACCCGGGTATGTTGAGTAACCTGGAATTGTTTGGTCTATTTCATTAAATAACCGCTCAATGGCGATTATATCAAATGCTGGTTTATAATAAGCTGCAGATATTGTAATGCGATCGTTAAAATTAGAGAGCGCAAAGAAAAATGCAGGTGCCAATGAGTGGTTTGGTAAAATATATGCATCATGAACCGGGATTACTGCATTAATCAGTTCCCCATCAATTATTCCTGTATTTGAAAAGAGAGGAATCCTTTTTCCGGATGTAATATTTTCCTCCCACCGTTTTTCTATCTCCTTTTTTGCTGCACAGTGACCTTCTGCGTACAGCCGTTCAGCTTCTAATGCACCGTCTAGTCCGGGTTTACCTCTCTTTATTGCATCCACCACAGTTTTGACATGCATTGCGGTATCTCTCAAGGATTCATCTTTTCGTACAAGGATTTCTACAACAAATGCCGTGGAAAAATTATGCACCGATCGGACAGAATTATGTGGAAGGTAACGTCTCAGGTCAACAGTATTCAGGAGTGAAATTTCCATGTCCTCATTTTTATCTGTCATCTGTGCACATGCCCTTGCGATAGTTGCCAGCATCAGGTCATTAATGGTGACATTCCATTCCTTTCTGATCTCATGTATCAATTTTGTTCTTTCAGGCTGAAGATGGAGAACTGAGTAAGACTGGCGGTCACTCATTAAGGATAGATATGGGATAGTAAAATCATCAGACCATGATATCGTGCTTTCTGGAGGGGAAGTTATTCTATTTTCCTGATTTATCAGCGAAGAAACCCGTGGCAATTCTCGTTGCTTTAATGATGTTGGTATCAGTTTTTCTGTTTCTTCGGATTGTATCAGCCGATATTGATTTAGAATGAGATTTACCATGTCTTTCAGGCCCCTCCCATCCATGGAAATGTGGTGGACATTAACAACCAGAATGTCTCCCCTTTTCTGATCAGCACTTTTAATGAGGACCAGCCTGATGAGTGGCCCCTGGTAGGGATCTATGGTAGTGGATAAGGCATCATGAAGAACAGAAATTGGTTCAGGAGATGAAAGGCATTTTACAAGTTCATCACTCCGGATCTCAGGGATCTCATCCCACCAGAGCATATCAATATCCCTTTTTACTCTGCAACGGGTGACTGGTTCTGCGATTGTGGCTATTTCTGTTGCTTTCTTTAAAATTTCCTGATCAATGCTGCTTTCAAATTCGATTACAAGGTGACTTATCTGGTTGGAAAAGATACAAAGCAGGTCTGAAAAGAAGTCAAATGGGTGAAGGGGATATTTTCTGTGCTCATATTGCATGAAGATACTATTCTTTGCCTCAGGCTAGTATTAGGCTTTTTGTAAACCTGTTATATGATGGCATGATTCTAATTAATAATGGTACCTTTTAATCTAAATGGGCGACAATTTGTCGAAATAGTCAAAGCTACTAAATGTGCGCGAAAAACTGGGGTATTTTTCTTTTTAAATTGAATATAGGGGTCATATTCCCTTTTAATAACGACCCGCAATAGGTATGGTTTGTGGGGAGGTATAGAGTATATGCCTGGGGTATCGATACCAATAGCGAGAAACTATGTGAAGGTTATGAAATACAGTATTTGGTTTTTTTTAAAAGATAGGTGCAATTATTGCTCTAATAATTATTACTATAATTCCTAACCATAATTTATGGCACAAACTCTCTGATCTCTTATTTTTTGGATCATTTTATCAATTTGGCGTTTTTGGTCTCTTTTTCAGGGAAACTATATAATGCAAAACAAAGAAAAATTCATGAATAGTAGAGATTGATGATTGTATCAAAACTACAGGAAGATAACCTATGAATAACCTGGCAATTTACACTAAAATTAAAATTTTTACATTTCTGTTTGTTACCCTGAGCATCCTGATAATCTCAGCCAGTGCAACAATTTTCACAGAAAATGGTGATGAGATCGACGCAGACGGTTTACACAGGCTCATTGCTGATGATGCTCCTGAATATTCAACAGATAGTATAGTCTTTTTCTATGATCCGGAATGTGGATCATGTATCCCGGCTCATGAGTATCTTGAATCGTATATCGAAGAAAATCCTGACACTCTGGTGATAATACATAACATTGATAACAGCCAGGAAGATTGGGATCTATTTAATGAGTTTAAAAATACCTTCAACCGCGAAAAAGTATTTGTTCCGGTAATATATATCGGACCTGTTGCCCTTGAAGGACATGAGGATATCGAAGCATACTTTAATGACGTGTATGCCTGGTATGCACCAAAAATCTAATCATTTTTTGTAGCTGTATCTCTGGTTATCCCGCGGCCATGGTGGTGTTACTTTTTTTTAAAAATTTGTTATTGAAATATATTACAATTCTGTTCCAAAAAATCAGACGCAGGGAAAAAAAGGGCATATTACATTATGTAATGTCTACTTAACAGGCAGAAAATACCAGAAAGAATAAAAGGAGACCTTTGAAATGTAAAAATATGGAAAAAATTTTGTCATGTCTTATCCTGTTGGTAGCAACAGTTCTCCTTCTTCCAGGGAGCTTTGCAGAAGAAACCCAGGTAGAACTTGTAGAAAATGTCACTGAAATTCTTCCGGTAGAAGAAGAATCACTCTTCAATGCAACATACACGGCTGATGTAAACACAACCACCCTTACCATGGCGGTAAATGAGACTGTCCTTGTATCCCTTGCAGAAAATCCAACCACTGGATACATGTGGAATGTTACAACCTCCTCAGGTCTTGAGATTGTAAATGGTGATGGTAATGGCACCTATACAATGGATGCAGCTCCTGCCGGAATGGTTGGTGTTGGTGGAATCCACGAGTGGATTGTACAGGCAGTAGAGATTGGAAACCAGACATTCTCTGGAACATACATGCGGAGCTTTGAACCAGTAACCGGTGAAGAAGATACCTATACTCTTGATATCACGGTAGAGTAACGATTTTTACAAAGGTTGTTTGTTTCAAGTTTTAAAACCTGGCTCAACAACTTTTATACATGTGACTTCTGATGGACTGATATATTACCAGTCACGGATACTGGTCTGACCATACATTTCTGATTTCTCACGCACACTGGGCTCTGGAACCGGCATTGTATCAAGGTCAGTCTGTTCCCTGATATCCAGACGTTTTCCGGTAAGAGGTATCTTTCCGACCTGGAAAAAACAATCTGCTTTTCCATCCAGTTTAAGCAACCATCTGTCCATAATTGCTGTAATGTATACAACCGGGCTGCCACATTGTGCCCGCTTTCTGCATATGTCATTAAAATTCATCAGCTGATCCTGATCATCTGGTCTGAACCAGGAGAGATGATGCTCAATAATGAGAACCGACGAGGTGTCAAGCTGTATGGCTTTACACAATTCAGAAAGAGAAGAAATCCTCAGATGAACAAACCGGTTGAGGTTTTTCTCGTGAATTTTTAGAAGTGGAACAAATTTATGATTATTAATATAAGTAATCAGTCCGGTTTTGTACCTGTCTGGTATATCTGCCAGGCTATGGTGGAATTCTGCATGGGAGGCCTGGATAATAATGAATGAATGGGGAGGAAAATTCTTTAGAGGATTATTCCTGTCTTTCATTTTATCGGATAATTGAATAGTGAGCATATGAATTTTTCACATGCAAGGTGAAAGTGTTCCAGTGAATTGTTTCACCGGGCATGGCAATGATTTCTCTATGAATGAAGCAGTATCAGATGTTTAATAACATTATTCCTGTGTATAGTCGTTGTTCTGTCTGAAAACAAAGTATATCTCTTCCCATGCCTTGTCAAGTAGTCTTTGGTAGTATTTCATATCCGCACTCCTTGGATCAAATGCCGGATCTACGAGAAGTTTCTTCTCATCCCTGACGATAAAGGATGCATCCATTCCGGGAACAATTTCTACGCCATATGACTGGTACATGTCAATAACAGCCTGGGCAATACACTGTTTCTGGTACCGCTCCCGTCCAATACGCCGGGTGATTACAAGGTCTGATAATGCGGCAGAACCAATCCCCTCCCGGTATTGCTGGTAGATCCATCTGATTTCCGAAAACAGTGATTTCATTCTCGCAATATCTGTCTCTTTTGCCATGACTGTCAGCATTTCATCCTGCATTTTCCGGATGTACGGGGGTGTGTTCCTTCGTCTTGCTGCAAGACCTCTTATTTTTATGGCTCCACTTTTCAGCCTTCCAAAATAATTTGCATAAGAGCCGGTACCGTTTTTCTGAGGGAGGAATACAATCCAGTCATAGGTTTCAGTTTCAGAATGTATACCTATGAGTTTATAAATCGCTTTTTGTATCTCATCGGTATTGCATCCCTGGATAAAGAGACAGTCAATTATGGCATGCAGTACTCTTCCATTCATTCGGCTTACAAGAGCGACACATTCCTGCAGGAGATGTGTTGCCTGAAGTGTTATCTGTTCATGTACCTCGATCCTCCCAAACCTGGCATTTTTGTATCCTGTATACCCGAAACATGTTACCAACATCCACTTGAGAATTCCGTCCATCCCAGCGTAACCGGGATCCGATTTTTTCTTTTCTTTTGTTTCAAGCCTTAACCTGAGGATGGGATCCAGGACCTGTGCAAGAAAACCATCCTTGTCAGGTTCTTCAAGGGTTTCAGGGGATAAATTGTATTTTACGATAATTGATGGATAAAAAGAGGTAAAATCGATCTGAATAACGTCTTCATAGATACCTGGTTGTGGCTGAAGGGTAAGTCCCCCCCGATAATCGAGTCGCATCCCGTTTAATAACCTTTCCGCTTCTGCATCACCCTTCCTGTATGGTACTGCAATGCCCTTTGCAAGTGCTTCATATACCTCATAACTGGAGATGAGTGTTCCCGGAGTAAGTCTGCAGGCAAGATTTGGAGAAAGTCCACTCAGCCTGGATGCAAGAAAGATCCCCCTGACATCTCCCTCACGGTACATGAAACTCTGCCTGGTATCAATGATGAGACGTCCTTCTGGCATTCTGGCACCAAGGCGGTGTTCCATTCTGCCATAACTAAAGTATGAACGCGATGAAATGGTTCGAAACTTCCCTGTCCGGCTCAGTGTGTTTGATAAATCCCATTCCTCTGCATGGGCAGAGAGATGAGATGACCAACGGTCATAGTCCGGAAAAAGAACGATATCCGGATCGATCAATCTTGTCAATTCAAAGAGTTCATCGGTATTCCTGCGTTCAGATCCGGAGAGTGTAATTACTCTTTTGTCACCGTCTCCCCGGATTGTGACTGTTCCCATATGAGAGGACCGGTGAGGATTTTCGCTACATGAGATCTCCATGGTCCTGAGTTTAGGTTCATGATCCAGTATGAACCGGTCAAGCCCTCTTTGTCCTCCCGGAACATTGCCGGTTTCTGCCGAAAATCGTTGTTCCGGTCTGATATCCACGTTGAAAAGCCTGGCCTGGTACTGTGTCTGCTGCTCAATCTGCTCTGCAACTTCCCTGCCGGCAAAGACCTGATACCCTCTCTGTTCTCCGTATATGGTTCGGATGGTACATTCTGTGATTTTAAATTCTGAGTCAAGACCATCGATAAGGGAATAGTACAGATGAGGATCAGGAAACGAGACATAAAATGATGATTTCACCGGATAATGGGAGACCGTGAGAGCTCCATTTTTGATCTCCCAAAGAGAGATTCCGTCACGTGATCTACAAGTATCAAGGATGAAGGAATTTTTGATGTCATCCTGTGATGCCAGTTTATCAGGCGCATCGCCTGGTTTTCTTAATGCATGGGGGATTACCTGTTCACTAGTTGCTTTGGACAGAGTACGAGGCAGGATACTTTCAGACATGGCATAGCAGGATCCCGGCACCCGGTATCTAAAGTTTTATGAAGCAGGGTGAAAGTGAACCGGGCCGGCACCGGTATTCATACCTTGAAAGCAGAGTAAAATTTAAAATGTGTGGACGGTTTTGTATTGCAGCATCTCCTGGTGAGATAATGGAACAGTATGGTGTGGTTGTTCCTTTGAGTAAAATCCCGTTTTATTTTTCATCTGCTTCATTTCCCCTGCTTTCTTTCGGAGGGATTATCAACTCTTCAGCTAGTGGGGACCAGGTATTGATCCTCACGACGAAAGCCATTCCTCCGTATAATGACATTCATGACTGGATGCCGGTCATTTTCGATCCTATGCATGAACAGGATTATTTAAATGAAGGAGACGTGTCAGGCATCTGGAAATCACTGGATTATTATGAGGTATCTTCGCTGGTAAACCGGGTTAATGTAGACAGTCCTGATCTTATTGTACCGGTTACGCACAAATACGGCCAGATACCTTTTGGTGATGGATAAGTGATGGTGATTATGCCAGGATTAATTGCAGGATATCCTCATGCGGGATGAATGACAAATACTTCTTTTGGCAATGAAAAAGACCGGCTCTTGTCAATTTGGGATGTCAAACAATAATTCCGACCATTTCATTCTTGTTTTTCACGGTGCCGAGGTATTTGATACCGGCGATGCTTCAACATTTATTCGTCTTTTAAATCCTGAAAAATCTATTGTTGCCGGTGTCATGGCCCGGACCGCTGCCGGTGAATCCGGTCTTGAGGTAATCTATGACGGAAGAAGGCCAAGTGAAATCCTTTCACAATATGGGGCACATGAGGCTGTGCTTGTCCACCGGGCAAAAAATTCTGTTTCCGCTCACCGGTTTGGCTCTATAATTCACTCTCACCTTGAAGAACGTGGACTTATTTTTATAGAACCGGGAACCGGACAGATACTTGTCTATGGATCTGTGGAAATGTCATGCATACGCTGGCTAAAGGAGAAAACCGGATATATTATTGTTAATGGAGAAAGGCATAAGGACAATCCGCCAGGTATGCGTCGCATTGGGGGTTGTCTTCCAGGAGAACCGGTATTCGTTAATGGAATAATAATAGGCCATGCAACCAATGAGGAAGTAGTAATTTCTTTGCAAGATGGGGCTATTGAGGCTGTATCAGGAATCCTGATTAAAGAACATGGGATAGAAAAACTCATGCGGTCCGGTTGTCCGGATATTCAGAAGGCCTGGTGTAAAAGTGGGCATATTCGGCTTTCTTTCCCCAAAAAAGGTGATAATCAAAGAAAAAGAGGAAAGATTGCGGTAATCGATCATAAAGCCATGGCATGTTATGACTGTTTTGGTTTTGATATCTGTGGGATTCTGGCTATCGGAGATGATACTACTTCAATATGCGGACATATTGGATGTTCCCGTGGTATACCGGTTCTTGGTATCACCGATGGAGATATCGATGGAATTGTGCCTGAAGGATACGCACCTGGCAGTGTTGTTTTGTTAGCGGTGAATGAACGAGATGATGAACTTGGAAGAGAGATTGTAAAAATGGTTCCTGAATATCAGGTTATTTGGAATGAATGGGTTCATGAAATCATAAGTAAACTGGGGGACCGGGTCAGAATTGTTCATCATGAGTATGGTTTCATTCAAAATGAGCAATAATGACGCATTTTTTCCATTAGTTCACAGGGTAATTGGTGGTACTGGTCCAAGATATGGTTCCAGTTCTTTTCTTTCATTAGATTTTGTGACAATATCCGGAATATTTTGGGTAAGTATTTCTATGATGGGTGCGACTTCTGCCTCCAATCCGATATTACCAAAAATATCAAGCATATCATAGATCTGGCATATATCCCCTTCAGTTTCGTCCATCATTTTTTCGACAAACTTCCAGTCCGGCTCTGTATCGGTTGAAAAAAATGTGAGTAACCCCTCTCCGATGGCATACATTGCCTTATATCTTCGAATTCCTTCAAGGTTTAAGATAAGCTCCTGAAATACCCGGGGATTATGAGTTGTTACGGTGTTCCGTAACTTTTTGACCAGTTCATATGCCCCGCCTGCAATGGCATTTGCGACGACAAATCCGGTAAATGCTGAATATTCTCCGTCGTACGCGATTGCCTGCAGGAGAGGGTTTAATAATAATCCGATCTGGTAATGGAGTGATGAAGTGTGACAATAGAGTTCAATATCCCTGTTTTCTGAAATATCATACTGGAAAAGGAGATCTATTGCCTCAATCCTCTCACGGAGAAAGAGGGTTGATATGCAGGTGTATGAATCCGGTTCATTAAGAACATCTTCATTAATGGTATTGCATTGCAGATTTTCCGTTACCAGAAGGTCTTTCCATAGTGATAATACTGCATTTTTATTCCCAAGTCGTCCGGCAGCAATGAATGCACATGCTTTTTCATGAGATGTGACTGGATTATTCAAAAGAGCATACAGGGTCTCTTCCATTTCATGAGTATTTCCAAGTGCAGCACAGTGTGCGGCATACCTGAGATTTTTTTGTAGAAATTTCCTCTCATGTAACACTGGTTTTAGTATTTTCAGGGCATTTTCATCTTCTCTGATCTGGTTGAGTAATGCTTCACAGTCTAGTACCAGGAGAATATCATTCGGACAATCTGCCAGGGCATTTTCATATTCGGAGTAAATACTAAGGATCAGGGATTTTGAGAGGCGGCCAGATAAAAGGTCAAATCCGTCTGAAAATTCCTGAGCGTTTTCTTGTATCTCAAAAAGAGAACCCATCTCATATTATTCTTACCTGAAAGAAAAAAGGATGTTCTATTCATAGTAAATTATGACTTGTTCAACCCTGATATTGAAATAAAATTTTTGGGCTTTTTTATTTCATATTACGAAAATGGAGAGTGTTAATGGATTGATCAGTAATTACCCTGGATAATAGAAATTTAAGAAATATGAGGGTGAATTTAGACGTTTTAGGA
>JAAYCY010000027.1 GCA_012729535.1 Methanomicrobiales archaeon
AACTCATTATCTAAAACCAGGTCCATCTCAGAAAACAAATGAGAGGTTGAATGAACTGTTTTTGGAACACATAAAAATGGGATGTCAGATCCATATGGATTACTTAGATTTCAATACATTTTCTCTGAATTCAATAACAGTCTCTCAAAATTCTCTAAAAAACAAGAATGTTAGAAGGATGATAGAAAATCTTATCATTTTTCAGTTTCAGGAACAGGGAATTTTTCTCTTAAATAGGTGATAAACATGGAAGAACAAGTCTTATTTATTTCAATATGCACGAAAAGAAAAAAAACTGGTGGGAATCCAGGTTATGAACGGAAAACTTCAATATTAAATAAATTAGATGATGGTCATCGGAAAGAATTACTGAATACACGAAGAAAAATCCAGTCCCAGTTAGGTAAAATAAAATTTGATGGAATTGTCGTTGATGAAGAGAATCAGTCTTTAAAATATTCCGAGGATTTCGGGGGACTACATTCGGATGAAACCTGTTATCTCCCAGCTTATGAACGATATAACGGGAGATTTTATAATGACGAGACAGGTCTACGGGTTAAAGGTTCTGATTGGCTTACCGGATTTGACCGGATTTTCAGTAATAATTATCATCTCTTAATATTGTCAGGTTTGTATGGGATAGTTGAGGCAAATGAGCAAATTCAGAATTATTCATGTCCAATTGATAATAAATCGATAAATCTTCTTGATATATGGACATCTGACAATATCATCACTGAAGCGATAATTGATTATATCAAATATCAGGAAAATTCCAAGAAAAAGAAAATATCTAAAATATTTGATCTCACGGGAATGAAAATATACCGTGATCTTATTTCGTGGGATGATATCCATCTTAGAACTGGAGCGAGTATTCTCCATGTATTCAATAAAAAACTTGCCGGGGATGGTGCTATAGGAATATTTGGAAGATTCTTCAGGGATTATCTGTTATTATTATCACCGGATGAGTTACTTGCACTTAAACCAAAAACGGATATTCTCTTTGAAGAAAATGAACTTTTCACATTCTCCCGAAAGACAAATCCTCCCAAGGGGTGGGCAGAAGAGTCGGTCAGGTATGAAAGGGACATTTCAGATTTACATAATATCTTTCTATCTTACAAATTAGCTGATGAAAAATTAAAAAATGCTATCAGATATCATCAAACTGGTGAGCATGATCAAATGAAAAAAGCAGTGGATAGCGGTTCCCAACAACTGGGGAAAGCATTTGAGTCTGCTTTGAAACATTATCTAAAAATCGATAAAAATAATCAAGAAGGACTTGGATCATATATTTATAAATTCAAGGAATCACAATTTCTCTCCCCTTTGGATAAAAACAGACTATTTTTCTATTCTTCAATCAGAAACAAGGCTTCACATGACTACTATACCCAGTTGATGGACTATTGCGGGTTTGTACAATATATCCGTCATTTCCTCATTAAATACCTAAAATTTGCTTCAGACACACTACCTAATCCTATAGATTACCTTCAAATCCCTCCTGATCACAATAAGGAAGAAGATTGATATGTTTCTGTATTGCTTGGATTATCTAGGAGAGATCTTCCGGGTTTTGTAAGAGATGAAGAAATTCGGGGAGTATCAGACGAGTAAGCTAGTGTTGTAAGCATTAGAGAGGATTAAATGAGTGATATTGATTTAATAAACCGAGAAATTGAGTCTCTAGAAATTTTAGCCAATGAAATAGAGAACCAAGTTGTCACCCTAATCGAAGGAACATCTTTATTATACAAACCCGATCCTCCTGGAGTGATTTCAGGTTTTCCTGATTATGAATGGGCAAGAATTCCCGAAAATTTAAAGATGACACAAAGGTCTGCGATTCGTAATTATCAACGATATTTTTCCTCTGCAGTGCATTATATTACGGATTTTCTTCCAGAACGCGAAGAGGAATTTCAAAGATGTTATGAGGCAAAAGATTATTTTCACTCTCCAGGAATAATGGATTTTCTACAATTTAAGCGAGGTGAAAGTTCTAATAATAAAAATGAAATTATAGACAATTTTATTAGTCGATTTGAAATTCAAAGAAGTATTTTATTATCAATACCTTTTATCGCAAAAATTAAAGAGAAAAAATTACGAGAGATAATCTCTGTTGATTTCATCGAAAGAGAAATTGACCAATCTGAATATTTGTTTAATATTAATTGTTATAGGGCTGCTGGGGCTTTAGCAGGTGTAGCTTTAGAACAACATTTAAAAGTTCTTTGTGAGAAATATGAACTTGTTTGCAAGAAAAAAGACACAATTGAACCTCTTGTCCAAAAACTCTATGAAAATAAAAAAATTGATCTTTCTATTATGAAAAGAATTCAGCATTTGGCATCCCTTCGTGATAAATGTGCACACCCCTCTGATGTTGAGAAAGGTGAAATAAAAGAACTTATTGAGGGTGTAAAGAGGATTGTTTAGGCATAGATGTTAATTTTTATCGTATTTTTTGAATTTGAATAAAACTGATATTTATGAAATTAGTATTGGATAAACAAACTATTGAAAATTGTGTTACTAAAATTAATAACCTTGTTAAAGAAGGAGATTATACAAGAGCATTAGAATATTCTTGCTTATTAACTAAAGAATGTATTAAACGTAATATTACTACCATATCTGTAGCAAGACTTTTTAATATTGCAGGATTAGTAAACAAAAAATTAGCACACTATAAAAAAGCAGATGAATTATACAATAAATCCTTGAAGATTCTGGAAGAATGTGGATTAAAGTATGATAAAGATTATATAATCATTTTAAATAATCTAGCCTTATTGTATCACTGTATAGGAAAATTAGATGAGTCTGAAGAAATTTTCAATTCAATTATAAATTTGAAAAAAGAAAAAAATCTTGACAATACATCAGGATATGCAACTAATTTGGACAATTTAGCGTCTGTTTACCAATCAAAAGGGATGATAAAGGAATCATATATTTTTTTTGAAGAAGCATTAACGATTCGAATAACAATATTAGGGGAAGAATGTTCAAAGTATATAGAAAATGGTCGCATTTTGCTAAGAGATACATTAAGTGAGGATCAAATATGGGCTTGGGAGAACTATGCTATAAGTTTGAACAATATTGGTAACTTTTTTCGATTGACTGGAAATTACAATGAAGCAGAAAAAAAACTTTTAGAATCAAATGAAATTCGTAAGGAACTATTTAGTGAAAATAGTATACAATATTCAATCACCCAAAATAATTTAGGACAATTATACTTAAATACTGCAGCCTATGATAAATCGAGAGATTTTCTCTTTAATTCCTTGAGGATCAGAAAAGAAATTTTAGGCATAGATCATCCTGATTATTTAGATGGGCTAAATAGTATCGCCTCTTTATTGCACTCAGTTGGGGAATATCAAGATGCAAAAATATTATTTGATGAATTAATTCGAGTACAAAGACCTAACAAAAATAAAAAATCATTAGATTTTGCGAACCTTTTGGATCATGCTGGTGTCAATTCAATATATACTCGTAATTATCAAGAATCTGAAAAGCATCTCAAAGAATCATTAAAGATTCTAAAGAAAAAACTGGGAAAAAATCATCATATCTATGCACAAAGCGTTAATAATTTAGGATTTTTGTATCTGCATACTGGTAATCGAAATAAAGCCATTCAGTACTATCAGGAATCATTAGGGATTATTAAAGGGACTTTTGGCGACTTTCATCCTTATTATGCAAACTCTCTTGGTAGTTTTGCTTCATTATTGGTTACTGAAAATAACCAATCTGAAGCTCATATAATGATGCGGCAAGCATCAAATATTTATGACAATTTTATCAATCAAGTCTTTTCATTCGGTTCGGATTCTCATAAAAGATCATTAAACTTAGCGCTTACTAAACAGAAGTCTGGATATTTATCTTTTTTATTAATTCAACTCCCTGAAACTCAAGATAACTTAATTGAGGCCTATAACTTTGTTTTAAGGCGAAAATGCATTGAAATCGAATCCTCCTCTAATCAACGAGAGAAAATTTATCGAGAAAGAACTCCTCATCTCGTCCAAAAAATCAACGAATTAAGTTCGATTAAAAATCAAATTATCGAAGTTACTTTTACAGGATATGAAATCATTAATCCTGATAAAAAAAGTCAAATTCTTGAAGAATTAAGGCAAAAACAAGAATTAATTGAATCGGAATTAACAAGATCGATTCCCGAAATTGACATGATGAAAAAGTCACGGGATTCTGATTACCATTCTGTAAGAAAATCTCTTCCTCAAAATTCAGTAATATTGGAATTCATTAAATTCTATGAATATGATTTTCATGCAATTCCTTCTCATGGAGAAAAACTATGGAAAGATCCACATTACTTTGTGTTTGTTGTTCAAGAAAGTAGTGATATTTTATCATGCTTTGATTTAGGGATTGCATCAAATTTAGAACCCCTTGTTAAAAATTATCTGAATTCTTTAAGTAATGAAAACTCTGATCCTACTTTATTGGGTTATCAGTTATCCAGATTGCTGATTGAATGTGTAAAAGATAAAATCAGTTCATGTTCACACTTATTTATTGCTCCAGATGGTATTCTTTCAATTCTACCTTTTGAAACACTTCCTTATGATACCTCTTCACTATTAATTGATCAATTTTCTGTTAGTTATTTGGGTGTCGGTCGTGATATCTTAAAATTTGATCAAAAAATTGAAAGACAGAATGAACCTATCATAATTGCCAACCCGGATTATAATTTGAATCTTCAAAGTGGATCTGCAACTCAATCTAATCGTCAAATACTCAATTTAAGCCTATCTGAGTTAAAAAACAGTTTATTAATGAGAGACGAAATATTTGCTCCCCTTCCAGGAACACAAAAAGAAGGAATAGAAATCTCCTCAATTCTAAATACTATTCCGTATTTAGATAAAAATGCTCTAGAAAGTAAAATAAAATATTGTAGTTCTCCCTCAATTATTCATCTTGCAACTCATGGTTTCTTTTTTGGTGATTGCGATATTGATTGTAATAATTTTTCTGACAGATCAATACAATTTGAGATGAGATCGCCTGATCCTTATGATAAAATTCAAACTATCAGTGAAGCAAAAAATCCTCTTATAAGGTCTGGATTAGCATTTGCAGGGGCAGAAACATGGTTAAATGGAGGTTTACTTCCACCGGAAGCAGAAGACGGCATATTAACTGCTGAAGATATCACTGGAATCGACCTCATTGATACAGAATTGGTTAACCTATCTGCTTGTCAAACTGGATTGGGTGAAATTAAAACTGGGGAAGGTGTTTTCGGGTTTCGCTATTCATTTTCTATTGCAGGAGCAAGAACATTGATTATGAGTTTATGGAATGTGCCGGATCAAGAGACACAAGAATTGATGATACATTATTATCGTGAATTACAATCTGGAAAGGGCCGTAGTGAAGCTTTAAGGAATGCTCAATTACTGATTAAATCGCGAACAAATCATCCCTATTTTTGGGGAGCATTTATATGTCAAGGTGATATTGGTATATTATCATTTAAGTTTTAGTTGTAATATAATTTGCATAAAATTTATTTATATGGAAAATTGTAGAATAGAATGAAGGGGATACCCTTTTCCACCCTAATCGCTAACATGAGCACTAATGGATGAACTACTCGGGGTCAAGCCATTACAATCTTCTGTCTATAATACCCCAGAAATCTTTTACCCCCTCCTCTATCTCATCCCCCTCTTCACTCACCCGGACCATTTGCACGACTCCCCGGAGGTCCCGGACATATCTGACCCACACTCCGGCAATCCCAATACAATTCACGACTGAAATACCAAGAGACACCCCGGAAAAAATGAGTTCAGTCTCTATCACCCGAGCACCATCCTCAAAGTCACATTCATCACTCCGGAAACATCAGAACCAAACCTCATCGTTCGGTTCCGGTCATCTGACTCCGCTCTCGTCAGAAACAGCCCGGACCCGTTCACAACATACGCTGCTAAAAGAGCATCCCGTATCGACCGGGAAGACACGAACTTCCCCCCGGACAAAAGACCGGACGTGAGAATCTCACTCTTCCGGACTCACATATCTCTTTTTCATATATCTGATATCCGGATCAAGGATATATTCAAACAATGCTGAAAATATGCCTAATATCACGTTCTTTGATTGAACTTTCATGAAGATGATATATCAGATCCAAAGATACCATATTACCTCGAATCTTCAATTACTCTATGAAAATATGATACCTATTGATCAAGTGGAATCAGTTATTCAAAATCTTCCACAGGATCTCCGGGAGCGGGCTCTTCAATATATTGAAGAATTATACAAAGAGTAGCAACAATCAGAAAAGAAATTTTCCTTCGACTGGGTTGGAGAATTAGAAGACGAAGATCCGTCTCTCTCGACGGTTGAAATACAACATAAAATTCATACCCTGAAGGTCTGAAAATCCTGAAAGTTGTAGAAAAGATTGTGAGAAGGGAAAATTATGATTGAGTAATAGAAGATGAATGTGATTCCTTTTTCTTTCTCGCCCGAATCACTTCAAGAGTATTTTCGTCAATAGGAGTAACATCTAGTTTCTTACTAAGTCGCTGAAACCTAACTTCTCCTTCTTTCATATCTTCCTCAGTAACTCGTACCTTTTTATCTGATTTTTTTAAGGCACCTGGAGGAGATACAAATCTACTTTCTTTCATATGTTTCCTCTATTACGAACGAAAACCACATCCACAAATTGGATAATGGTTCCTTTATCATCTATATCCTTATCTGAAGTTGATTTACTTGATTAAATATTAGTTCTTCTACCGGATATTTAGGATTCCTTTTGTTCCTTATTTTGTCTTAAATCTGGTAATCATTTCTCTATTTCAAAGGGATTAATCTGGATAAAAAAGTTCGAAATCTGAATTCAAAAATCAAGATCTATAATTTATCTTTGTTATTTTCATTATTTCTATCTTGAAGGGTAGATAAGATGGCATTAGCCATAAGCCTGGCATGCTCATGGGTCATGTACACTCTGACCCCCTCGACAACCTGTTTTCCATCCCGTGGAATACCCGGAAGTTCCATGAAATCAAGAGCCATATCATTATTACTTGCTTGAATATTTACTGAATTACAATATCGTGAAAGAATTATATTTGATATAGGTTCTTTTGTCATAATGTCATCTCTAATATATCGCTCCGATGTTTTTCTTCTGATATTCCAGGTGATAAGTCGTACTCTCAATATATGGTCCGGTCGCTTTGATCACCATTTTACCTTTTTTATTTTCTGGAACAGGTCCGGGCAGAATTAACCGTTCAAGGATTTCGAGATACTTTCTGCCAAGGTCGGTAACATTATACCAGGTTGCCCTTTTGTCAGTCTTTTCATCCCCTTCTTTCAGATATCGACGTACAAGGCCCCCTTCAACCAGATCTTTCAGGACCGGATAAAGATCATTATTACTATTGTAATGGAATTCATTCCCTATCTCACCAAATCTTTTCTCTCCTGTTTCCATAAGATAGAGAAAAACCGCCCAATGTTTTTCATCCTTAAGAGCCATCGCCGGAAGACGGATCTCTTGGGGAAGCATATTGTTATACTGTTTCACCACTCTCTCATCCAATACCATCACGCCACCTCGGTTAGATATATCTGACTAATATCTTAACATACAATTGATCAGTTAGTATATACTAACTTTGTTAAAACCAAAACTCTCATTTCTATAAAGAACCTGTTATAATTAACAATGAATCAAAGACGGTTTGAAGAATTAGCCATTCTCAAACAAAAAACCAGGGTAGGTATCTTTGGTTCATTTTTTGAAGATCATAAAAAAGAACTGACAAATCTTCAGCATTATCTTCACGATATATTAGGATATGATGCCAGAATCTCTGAAAATCTTGAAAAAGATCTTTCGCGCTTTCACCCTGAAAAATCCATTCGTGATTATTCGGTTTCAGAACTTCTCATTGAAGATAGTCATATTCATATACTGGTTTTTCCTTTTCCAAAAGAGACCGATCCTCATCATCTCTCTCAATCGGTAACGATGGAATACACCATGATCCGGGAAAGAAAAAAACCACATGTTGTCGTTCTCGTTGAGGAAGGTCTTCAGGAAAATATTCGAAATAGTTTTGGAGGAGTAATGAAGGGATCATTAAAGGTTGAAAATCCCGGATTTGAATATGAAATCATCGAATACAAAAAAATCAAAGATACCTATTCTGAACTTACTATGATTCTGTATCGGTTCATTAGTGAAATTTGGGAATCCCATTTTCATTAACTGAATTGATACTCAAAACTCAAAAAATCCAGGAAGTGTTATTTCAGGAAATCCGGAAAAATTATGAATGTATATGCAAATGATTGCAATAGCCCTAGGTAGGGATTTTTGACAATGATTTGAATTGCTTTTTGCGCAAATACTATGCCCTTATTAATTCGCTTCTCCCTCCTTTACCCTTCTCTATCTCATCCCCCTCACCTCCACATCCCCCTCTTCACTCACCCGGACCATTTGCACAACCCCCCGGAATTCCCGGACATACCGGAGCCAAATTCCGACGGTCCCGACACAATTCATCACAGATATCGCAAGCAAAACCAGTTCAACTAACATCGCCAAGCACCATCCTCTCAGTCACATTCATCACTCCGGAAACATCAGAACCAAACTTCATCGTCCGATTCCCGTCATCTGACACTGCCCTTGTCAGAAACAGCCCGGACCCGTTCACAACATACTCTGCGAGAAGAGCATCCGCAATATCCCGGGAAGACACAAACTTGCCCCCGGACAAAAGACCGGACGTGAGTATCTCACTCTTCCGGACAGATTCATTACCCGGAAGAGAAAACAGGCATCCGGAAGAGTCCCCCGATTCCCCGGATTCCTGCTCTGCATACTCATCAATTCCCATCGGTCCTGACGACTCTCCGGAGGTAAGCACCTTCAGAGAGTCGTCAAGCTGCAGGGATCTCACAAGCGATGTAAGATCCGTCGTGAAAAAACTGCTGGCGTACGCTGAATCTGGTCCAAGGACGGACGAAGAGACCCATGTTGCACCATCACACACAATCGACGATGAGATCTCGTCTGCACAACCGGCCCCGAAGATGAGAAGGAGGATGATGAAACCAGGAATAAGAAAAATCCTGTTCATATTCGCTCCCCTATTGAACCGGATCAGGCCAGACCTGACACAGTATCTGCCCAGGTTTCAATCGTGGTCAGGATAGTATCTGACTCATAACTGGAAACCGTAACCTTGTCACGCTTGAAAGTCACATTGTAAAGTTCTCCGGAAGCGGTGTGACATTTAAGAGTTACACTATAGCCGTCTTCTGAACTGTCATGAGACCCGGTTCCGCCCATCGCCGAGCTGATTGCCGTATTGGCGAGAATGGTCGAGATATTGGTATCAAACGCTCCGGAACTGGAAGATCTGACTGAAATTCTCCCGACCTGTTTGCCTTCGACATTCTCGTACACAACTGTTCCGGTATAATACTCCGAACTCTTCTGCACTCCGGCGATTGTCTCTCCACCGGACTCGTAAGATGTACACCCCCACGGATTTTCAGTGATAACATCACTGATGATAGTATTCATCGCATCCTTACTGGCAAACGGAGTTGCAAGAACCCGTTCTGCACTTTTCACAACTGATTTTGAAACAAAATCCCCCATGTTCGAATTACCCCTTGCCCGTGTGCACACCGGCACAATAAGGTAGAAGGGGGAAGGATATACCATTTCATTGCATATGGGAAAACACCTCAAATCTCATTCCTTATGGTGAAATAGCTCTGGAAAGGATCAATCTGATGTATCCTTGCCTGCCTCCGGAGCCGCTGTTTTATGCACCAGGAAAACCGGAGCTTTCCGGTGAACACCTTCAAGCACTTTCCTCACACGATCTGCAGGAGTTACAAACGTCCGGCCCCGGATAGAAAAGTAAAACCCTTTTCTGCTCGGTGAAAGCCAGGCCGTTCCGGATGAGAGAGCAGACCCGCCATCAAATACATCAGCCTCTCCAAGACCTAAAAGAACAATACCTGCCCCGTTTACGCTGATATCATACACTCCGGCCCCGTCAATCCCAATCTTAAGACACTCGCCTGACAAAAACATCCTGCCGATTCTATCAAAAATCCGTTTCCCCTGGCTTTGTGCCGGCTTTTCAGAACGGACAACAAATCCCATCTACTCATCCTCCAGCGGACAGTTCAGAAGGTAGGAAGGCGGCCGGTTAGCCAGTGCACAAATTCTCCTCCGTCCGGACTTATTTGGATCCTTCTTCCACTGATAGGTAACCCAGATAAGATGCTTACAACACTTAATACTGCAATCATTGATAAATGGTCGGCTCATTCCTCCTCCCTCCTTTTTCTCTTACATTCCCGCTCATAACACGAATCACAAAGACCAATCTGTCGTTCTTTGTCATACCAGGCAATTGGAAGAAGGTTACAGAGTGAACACCGTGATCCCGGTTCCATTCTCGTCATCTGACTCGTATCAATCACTCCCGGAAGAGGAATCAGCCTGGCAATATACCTGCTCACCGCCCGGTTGTAACACCCTTCACACAAAAACACATCCGGATTATCCGGCGTATTCTGGTTATTTTGATTCTTCCGGCGAAAAGCAGTCGGTTTCCTCCCACAAACCGCACAGACCTTCATTGACGGCCACCCGTCAAGCCGGGAAAAATCATGGGGATCTACCTCTGATATCTGCAGTGAAGCATTCTGCTGCATCTGTGAAGCACCAATCCGCCCGGAAAAATCATCCTGAATTGATGTTGGAGGGCACTTTGTTAGGTTTTCGAACTCCTGTTCTGCAACAGCGGGTTCATAGTCACATAATCGTTCATCTTCAGGGATGAATTCCTTCTTTCTTGTGAGTTCACCTTCTGCTTCAAACTCACTAAGATCTCTAAGAATATTTGGTACAGATTGATTATCCGGGCAATTCTTTGGAATTGTCATTGAAGCAGCCGCTTCACTTCTGCAGCTTTGGCCCTCTTTTTCCGCCACTGCTTCATATGACCCATCACCATCGCTTGTGCATGACCGGTCATCACCACCTGCCAGATTGGAATCCTGTTCCTCTCCATCATCGCCTGATGGGCACGAAATTTTCTCATCAGGTTTAGCATATCCAGGGCCTAAATCCGGGTCGGTTCCATCTGAATCTGAATCTGAATTTCTCTTTGAATCATCGGTTCCGGACCGAAGTGACACCGCTCCTGAAGAAACCCAGGCTTCATACAAATACTGGTCCCAGACAAAAACTTTCATCCTCCGCTGGACCATCTGCCCATTCTCACCCGTGGTCACCGACTGTTCATGAAATGAAATCGCCGGACATTTCTCAAGCAGTCCGGAGTACTGGCTTCCTCTTGACTGATACCCATTCAGAAGTTTGTGAATTGATGAATTCGGCCATCCGGTCACCTTCTGCAGATCCGAAATCGTCATCTCGGTAAGCTGTAATGACTGGATAGCAGCAATCAGCGATGCTTCACGTTTGGTAAGTTTTGTTATCTGCCCTCCGGTATCACCGTTCAGGGCATCAAACAGCCGTGCAGCCGCATAAAAATCATCAACCGTGGCAGTCACACACGGCATCCCGTCCACTTCCGATCGCTCACGCTGAAACTGGTTTAAAATCGCTTTTGTCTTGATTAGATCAAGTAGCATGTCCGGATTTCTCCGGTTCGCAGCCGACTGGAAATGTATCTCTTCTGCAAAGGGTATCACAACCCAGCATGGAGTAATCATCCGCCATATCTGCCGGATAATTTGCACTTCATCCCGTACTTTGGCATTTTTCATCGGAACCCGCGAAGCATCGGAAAGGGTTCGTGCAAGCACCCGCTGGTCCAGTTCTTCGCTGTCATCAATCCAGCAGGTCAGCATCCGGTTAAACACCTGGTCGTCTCCTGCTCCTTCAACTTTTGTAATCCACCAGACACACCGTTCCGGAATCGTGCAGGTCATCCCGGTTCTGTCCTTGCTTACGGTCCTGTACCTGAACGGACGCTGAAAAGACGTGGTAACTCCTTTCAAAATCTC
Source organism: Methanomicrobiales archaeon (assembly GCA_012729535.1). GTDB lineage: Archaea > Halobacteriota > Methanomicrobia > Methanomicrobiales > Methanospirillaceae > Methanospirillum. The sequence goes on from JAAYCY010000027.1 coordinate 12,121, forward strand.
CTGCATCTGATCTGAAAGACTCACATCATCAAGGGCAATTATCGACCCGGGTTTTAAATCGCTGATATAAAAAAGAGCTTTGTCACTCATCCGCCCGTCTATCCGGAGTTCTTCTGGCACGAGACTGAGCATCGTATCAATTGTATGTGACTTTCCTTTTCCGGACTCTCCGGTAATGGAGACATGAAGCCCTTTAGAATTGATAACCGCACGTGATGCAAGTGACATGAGCAGACATTCCGCTACAACCGTGTCACCTTCATGATCCTGTGAAAATGCATCAAGCATGTACCGGATAGGTGAACTCTCCCGGAGAATCCGTTCTGCTTCGGTTTTAACACGTGGGTCCGGCTGATTTTGTATGAGTCCGGAGGATGCAGCCTTTTCACGGATACGGTCACTCCTGAGTTTTTTAAGACGCTGCTCTGTATCATCACCGTCAAAACGTCTTTGCAGTTCTTTCCACCGCTGAACTCCACCTCCGCAGGAATCATGGTGACATCCGGCAAAAACAGCCCCTGAACCAAACTGGATGGCATATGCACCGTCCTGGTGAGCATCAGAAAACGGGCACTGGTCAAAGATATAGAGTGTTCCGTCATGATATGCTTTTTTTGAAAACCCGATACCATGGCCGGAAAGCCATGCTCCAAGATCTTCCGGGCACCTCAAATTCTGCTTCTTCGTCTCTTTTGGCTCGTCCGGGTAAAGAGTTGCAAGTCTGTTTAACAGATCCTCCGGCACTATCCCGATTGTTTCAGGAACCGTCAATAGTGCTGACCGCCGGTGAGGACGAGAAGAGGTATAATCCCCCTTTCTTGACGTTGTGCCGTAGAGTTTCCAAATCCGGGCGGCATTAAAATTGGCCGTGTCAACCGTATTCTCCTCGTCGGTAAAGAGAATATCCATGTAAGACAGCTTTATGGCCTGATACCTAACTAAGCAAAAATCAGTGTTACTAAGCAAGAATACAATTCCAACCTCAAATCGATACATTTATATATTTTCGGCGCCGCCCTACGGTGAGCAC
>JAAYCY010000028.1 GCA_012729535.1 Methanomicrobiales archaeon
AATGCTGATATGGGGATTTGAACCCCAGTCGCAGGAGTGAGAGTCCTGCATGATTGACCCCTACACTATATCAGCCGTGCCTCTAAATGTTAGCACTTTATTCATATAAAGAAAACGGTTTTTTGGATAGAGATCCCAAGGATATATCACTCACAGAGGGGAACGTATTAGGATACATGGCAGGTATTGAGGATCAAATCAAGGAAATAGAGGACGAGATCCAGAATACCGTATATAACAAGGCAACTTCAAAGCATATCGGGCGGCTCAAGGCAAAACTTGCCAAGATGAAAGAAGATGCCGTCAACCGTGCGATGAAAGCCGGAGGTGGCGGTGAAGGATACTCCGTCAAAAAATCCGGAGATGCAACCGTTGTTCTTGTAGGTTTTCCATCTACGGGTAAATCCACCCTCCTGAATGTACTCACCGGAACTGAAAGCGAGACCGGAGCGTATGCATTCACCACATTGACCGTGGTTCCTGGAGCTCTTGAACACAAGGGTGCGAAAATCCAACTGCTGGATATTCCGGGTCTCATTGCCGGTGCCGCAATGGGTAAAGGAAGGGGGAAGGAAGTAATTGCAGTGGTCAGAAATGCTGACATGATCGTCCTTCTCGTGGATGTTTTTAATGAAAAACACGTCGACGTCCTCTTTCGCGAACTCTATGATGCAGGTATCAGGGTCAACGTCCCCAGACCTGACATTACTATCAAAAAAACCTCCCGTGGCGGTGTCCGCCTTAATGCCGTGGGAGTCCTGGACTTGGATATAGAAGAAGTAAGATCCATCCTTACAGAAAACCGTATTGCAAGTGCAGATATTCTTATCAGAGGCAATTCAACCCAGGATGATCTCATTGATGCCATCATGGGAAGCAGAGTGTACGTTCCTGCAATTATAGCGGTGAACAAGGTGGATCTGATTGATGAACCTGATCGGAAGAAAATAGAAAAAGAACTCACAGAACGTTTCGGTCAACACCCGATGATGATTTCAGCGGTTACTGGATATCACATGGAAGAACTAAAAGATTCTGTCTATGATGCTCTTGGGTTTATCCGGGTATTCTTAAAACCTCAGGCAGGCCCTGCTGACCTGGATGAACCACTCATCATGAGGACGAATTCAAGAATTGAGGATGTCTGTCGTAAACTTCATCGTGATTTTGTCGATAAATTCAGATATGCGCGGGTCTGGGGAAACTCAGTCAAACATGAAGCTCAACGGGTAGGTATTGCACACAAACTGGAAGATGGAGATATCCTTCAGATAATCATAGAAAGATAATTTTACCAGAAAATGGATTATCTTATTGAAAAAACCGGTAAATTTATCTCACTTTTTTGAAACATCCAGGCATGTGCGGATATCCTCGAGTGGTGCATCTGTTTTAATTCCATATCCGGAATAATGGACTCGGCCGGCGATATATCCCATATCCCTGAGGCAATTAATCACCGATTCCACCGGACCAGGTGAGAGACGGTAAAATTTCCCAAGTTTATGGTAATCATAACTGAATGAAATACCTGGTTCATCCATGCAAAAATCAAGGAGTTTAGAGAGAGCTGCAGGATCACCCATTTCAGTAGTAGCACTTTCACGAATCATCCAACTGATAATAGCCGGATCGCTGACACTTCCAATCCAGAGAGGCCCTGCAGGAATCAGACCGGCCCCGCAGAGAGGGCATGTATAGACTCCCGGGAAAAACCGTCTCTCCTCCTTGCGGTACGGACATTTCGGACATTGATAAATATATCCAAGTTGTGCAATGCTTTGGTCTGCAAAAGAAGCACTGCTTTTTAGTTGAAGATGAAGCCTGACAAAATGCTCATGTGCATAACAAAAGAGTGGAATTACCCCTTTATCATAGACTGCTGCATGCCTGACCACATTTCCAAGTAATATGCGAAGACCGACCTCGGTGTGATAATCAGTATTCAATGGTCGGGCCATGTATCTTCTCATTCCGGCTTTGAGGTGTGCCCCACACAGTGGTGCGGTATCAGTTGCAGTCACTCCCAGATATTTCCCGGATGAACGGATTGCAGCATCAATAAATGGAGCGGGTGTCCCAAATGGGTCAAGATCGACAAATCCGAATTTTTCTTCAGACATGAGGCTGTTAGCATCACGACAGGTTACCCGTGCATCAATGTTCAGAGCCTTGACATTGTGCGTGATGAGATCAGTTGCCAGCGGATCCTGGTCATTGAGTGTAATCGGAACACCAGTTTCATGTCCCACCCGAAGACCCCTGATCCCCGATGCAGCCATGGCATCAAGGTATGAATGAGGTGATGTCTGCCGTACAAGCAGAACTGTCGTATCCCGGTTCAGCGCCATACGGGAGTTATAAAACACCGGCGCAGTGCCGGGCGGGAAGGGCACGTCAGGATTCTGGCAGGGCACAGCAATTGTAGTCCTGCCTTCCATGACCCATGTGAGGTCCATTCCGCTAAAAATGGTGTTCGATAATCTTATACCTATCCCTGTTCCAAGTAATAAGGCAGGACGTGTGGCCTAGTCAGGATATGGCGTCAGCCTCCTAAGCTGAATGCCGGGGGTTCAAATCCCTCCACGTCCGTTTCGCTTTTTTGTAACAGGAGCAAAATGAACGGCGCATTCTATATCTCGATAATCAGACCGGTCAATGCTATCGTCGCAGGACTCGCCGGAATTCTTGCTGCTGTTATTGCAACTGGGGCCATCCCTGTAGAATCAGGATTCATTTTCCTGATAGTTATGCTTGTCACATCAGCAGGAAATGTCATCAATGATTATTATGACCGGGAAATTGATGCGATAAACCAGCCAGAGCGGCCTATTCCTTCAGGACATATCAGTCCGCACCAGGCTCTGGTTTATGCAATATTACTCTTTCTTTCGGGCAATGTACTTGCATTCATTTTTACTCCGCTCCCCCTTGTCTGCATCACACTGTTCAATACAATAATTCTCTGGCAATATGCAGCATACCTAAAAGTAACACCCCTTTTTGGAAATATTTCTGTTTCATACCTTGCTGCAAGTATTTTTCCTTTTGGTGGAGCAATCATGGGAATTCCCGGAATCATATCTGTCCTTCCCATTGCAGGAGCTACCTTTGGCGTCATGCTGGCAAGGGAACTTATTAAGGATGCAGAAGACATGCCCGGTGACAAAGAACACGGAGCACGGACGTTCCCATTACTCTATGGGATACGTGCAACCCTTTACCTGGCCCTTGTAAGCACTCTTGCAGGAATTGGAGTAAGTCTTTTACTGGTAGGCAAATGGGGTATTCCATACCTTATCGCTATTATAATTATTGATATTTTTATCCTGTATGGAGTAGTATCAGGAATGCGAGCAAAAAATTCAGACGAAATTATTCAGGCAAAATCATCAGGAAAATTAAAAATAGGAATGTTTGCTTCCCTTCTGGTATTCCTGGGATCAGCAATCCTACTGTAATTATTCAAGGTATTTTATCATCTCATCAGGAACGTCTTTAGGATCAATTCCTAATACTGCAATCCGGAAGACCTGGTCCCAGTCTGCCGTTGTTTCTACGCATCCGTCTGATAAATTAACAATGCCCATGGCGATGATATCAACCTGGGTGGACATCTCTACCCCTTCTTTTACCTCCATTAGACAGCCAATGCCAATAATTGCCCTCGGATGGTACCGTTTTATCATTCTTTTGATAAACGACGAACCAGGTATGATAAAAACACGGTAACCAAGGATTTCCAGAAGTCTTTTTCCTTCACCCACCCTGCATAACCCGCATTCCCGGCATTTTAATCCTTCATCGTGGAGGTGTGCAGGACATGCATTTGACCGGAGACAATGAGGAATAAAAACAGCACGTTCAGATATAGGAACTGCCATGAATGCCTTTCGGTTCAGGGTATTCTGAAGAGTAACAATGATTTTTAAAAAATCACTATCCTCGAATCCAAAAAGACGAAATAATGCCCGCATCAGACCTTCAAGAAAAAGAAGTCCTGCCCTCATGAACCGTGGGAACAAAAGATTTCCTGATTTAATAGCATATGCAGCAAGAATAAGAAGGATAAATCCACTGATAACAATGGACAATATAATTAGAACAGTTAATTCTCCGACGAGTGTTATTACCGGCATGTATGGATTTAATAAGCTCATAACCTGATGACCTCCCGATTTATTTTCCCATCTTTAATTGTTTTATGGTTTCAAGGTCACGGGGTAGAGTGAAAATCCCATACTCGGTGATAATTCCAGTTACAAGATTAACCGGTGTTCCATCAAAAGCCGGGTTCCACACCGGCACATTAAAAGGTCCAGTCCTGCAATGTCTGACTGTCCTGACCTCATCAGGATTACGCTCTTCAACGATAACCTGTTCCTCACAGTTATCAGGATCAAACGTAGAAAGGGGAGCGGCTATGTAAAAAGGAATACTATGCGCCTTTGCACAAACGGCATGCATATACGTCCCAATTTTATTAAATACTGCATCTGATACAATTCGGTCTGCTCCAACAATAACAAGATCAATTTTTCCTTTTCTCATAAGAACTGCTGCCATAGAATCGGTGATGAGTGTTACATCAATACCATCCCGAAGCAGTTCCCACGTGGTGAGTCTTGCACCCTGGAGCAGTGGGCGGGTTTCACATGCATAAACAGATATTTTTTTATCAGCTTCATGTGCTGATCTGATGACACCAAGAGCAGTTCCCCATTCTGCACAGGCAAGTGCTCCTGCATTACAATGTGTCAGTATTTTTGCTCCATCAGGAATTACTGACAGACCGGTTTTTCCAATTGCATGACAGGTCCGGGAATCAGATTCAAGAACATCCCTGGCTGCATCAACAGCCCTGATTCTGACATCTTCAATTGAAGAGGCTGACAGTATAGCGTTGAAAACCTTATCAATTCCAAAAAAAAGGTTTACTGCAGTCGGTCGGGTCCCTCTTAGCAGATCTGCGTCAGATCTCACTGCAGCCAGGAGTTCAGGAACTGATCCAGCTTTTGAAACCAGGGCTGATAATGCAACACCACATGCACCGGCACAACCAAGAGCCGGAGCTCCCCTGATACCAAGTCGTTTAATCGCTTCTGCAAGATCCTGAACCGTCCCTGCTTTCCTGACTTCGTAGGTGTCAGGGAGAAGGGTCTGCTCAATATATTCAATCTCAGGAATATGGGGATTAAAAATAACCGGACGAAGGGGCAGCATATTCAGCCCTGAAGAGTGGTTATTACCGCCTGCATGGCTGCAGCCCCACCTTCCATGACAGAATCAGGAATATCCATTGGTTCTTTACATGTTCCAGCGATAAAAATTCCTGGTCGAAGTGATTTCACCGGCCCACATTTCTCATCAGCAGATGCAAAAAATCCTGAATCATCACAGGTGATACCAAGCTTTTCTGCCAAGACTGAAGCATCACCAGTTGGCCGTATTCCAACAGAAAGAACGATCAGGTCAGCTTCTATCTTTTCTACTTCCGTTGTTTCGGTATTTTCTACCTGGATGACCACTTTCCCATCTGCCTGATAGAGGTCACCAGGCATTCCCCTGATAAATCGTATACCAAGAGATTCCGCCCGGTCATAATATTCCTGGTATCCCTTCCCGTATGCCCTGATGTCCATGTACAGAACACTGATCCGACAGGAAGGGTCTTTTTCTTTTATGAGCATTGCATTTTTTATCGCATACATACAGCAGACAGCAGAACAGTACGTGCACCCGAGCGGGATATCCCGGGAGCCTACGCACTGAATAAAGACAATCTCTTTAGGTTTTTCTCCATTAGATATCCTTTTAACTTTGCCACCAGTCGGACCACTGGCATTAATCAGACGTTCAAGTTCAAGACTGGTAATCACGTCAGGAATCCGGAGATATTTATAGGGCAATTTCTCTCTGGCATCAAAGACTTCATAGCCCGTAGCCAGGACAATGGTCATCGCCTGCAGGGATATTTCTCGCTTTTCGTCTTCGTCATCATGAAGAACTGCATTTCTTCCGCATATGTCATAACAAAGTCCACAATCAATGCAGTGTTCCTTATCCCGGATAACAAGGTTTGGAACCACCTGGGGATGTGATTTGAATATTGCTTTCCTGACTCCCACCCCGGCATCAAACCGGTTATAGACCTCAACTGGACAAACTTCAACACAATCACCACACCCATTGCACTCGTTTTCCAGGATATACCGGGGGTGACGGAGTATGGTCACGATAAAGTTGCCAACCTCCCCTTCAACCTTTACCACCTCGCTACAGGTATACAAGGTGATGTTGGGATGACGCCCAACCTCAACCATCTTCGGACTTAAGATACACATTGAACAGTCATTTGTCGGAAATGTCTTGTCGAGCATTGCCATATGGCCGCCAATGGTTGGTTCACGCTCAATTAACGATACATGAATTCCATGATTTGCAATATCCAGTGCTGCAGTGATCCCTGCAATACCCCCTCCAATTACAACGCAATTATTCATGGGCATGTTCCTTTGCCAGGTTTACATAGCTTTCAGCATTAGACACGATTCCTGTGATTTCATCTTCATTAAGCTGCCGAATGACTTTACCAGGCAGACCGATGACCAGTGAACCAGGAGGAATTTCTTTTCCTTCCGTTACAAGAGCACCGGCACCGATTATAGAATTATCTCCAATATTTGCACCGTTTAAAATGATAGCTCCCATTCCTACCAGGACGGAATTTCCAATGGTGCAGCCATGAAGTATTGCGCCATGTCCAACAGAGACATCATCTCCAATAGTCACCGGGTGCCCCTTAGAGGTGTGGACAATACAATTATCCTGAATATTTGAACGCTCACCGATACTGATTTGATCTTTATCTGCACGGATTACTGCCCCATACCAGATATTAACATCCGGGTGAACGGTAACATCTCCAATCACCGTGGAGTTTGGTGCAATAAATGCAGCTTGAGGGATATTTTTATGAATCTGCATAAGTCCTTCACAATTTTTTTTGCACATACCTGGGTTACAGGAAAACTTGTGTATATTGATCATAAGTTGGGTGTGAAATAGTATAATAAGATCAGTAAATACCTGGATTTTTTTTATCTGAATCTGTTTTTACCGGTATTAGTCAGGATGGAACAACGCAGGAAAAAAGAAAAACCACCAGACTTAATAAATTTTCAAATGAGAGTACTTCTATGAAAATAATGGTGGGGGGCACATTTGATCCTCTGCATGACGGACACCGACTCCTCATCCGACGCGCTTTTGACCTTGCAACACCTGATGGAACGGTCATCATCGGACTTACCAGTGATTCCTTTGCAAACAGGAAGGTACACCCTATTCATTCCTACAATAACCGGTATAACGACTTGGTTCTGTTCGTGAGATCTCTTCATTCACCAGTTCACTGGGAAATTGAAGAGTTGCACGATCAGTATGGTTCAACCCTGGATGAAGACTTTGATGCATTGGTCGTCAGTGAGGAAACCTTCCCTGTTGGTCAGAATATCAACCAGAAACGGAGAGAACTAGGAAAATCCTGCGTCGAAATCCATATGATACGATGTGTCCTTGCAGAAGACGGAAAATGGATATCCAGCACCAGAATATGGCGTGGCGAGATAGATATCCATGGAAAACTGATAAAAAATGAGGATACGGAATTATTCAGATAATATGAGTGGAAATATCTGAAGAAATTACCGCATCACAATAAGAACAAACCGCTTTTTTTCCCAGCATTTCAAACCGGCTCAGTACTGGTTCATTGGTGTTTGTAATGCAGCAGGGATTCGGACACTTTAAAACACCCATAAGGACAGACGGGATGATAACACCTTTCTTATCAATTACCCGGTAGTTGCGAATAATGTTAATCGTCGCATTTGGGGCAACAAGTGCTATCCTATCTACTTCTTTGGCCTTAAGTTCCCGGTTTTCTATTTTTACTACGTCTTTTTTTGTTAATGCTTCACTGGTAACATTGGTTGCAACACTGACACACTCAGAGGTACTCCCGGTAATTCCCAGAATCCGAAGGACGATAAGTGCCTCACCTGCCGTAATATGATCAATAACAGTCCCGTCACGAATAGTATTAATCACGAGGGTATTCTCAGGATTGTTCTCCGTCATCTCATCACCTCGGTAAGCATTGCCATCCTGACCGGAACACCATTTCTTGCCTGTTGAAAGTATCGGGCATAGGGTGTATTGTCTACGGCAGGATCAATCTCATCAACCCGTGGAAGGGGATGAAGTATTGCCAGGTGTTCTTTTACATCTGATAACTGTGAAGGAGTTATCCGGTATCCCTGAGATATATCAAAGAATTTTGCCGGGTCAGGAAACCGTTCACGCTGCAGCCGGGTAACGTATAATACATCAAGTTCACTGATTATCTCCTCGATGGTATCATGTTCGATTACTTTTGCTCCTTTTTCGACCAGGTTGTCATGAATTGAGTCCGGAAGTCCGAGACCTTTTGGTGCTATGGTGTGAATCCGTGCATTATAACGGGCTAATGCATATGCCAGGGAATGAGTAGTCCGGCCGTACATCAGGTCTCCGATAAGACCAATTTCAATATTATCCAGTGGCATTGACTGACGGATGGTATACAGATCAATCAAAGTCTGTGACGGGTGCTGACCAGCACCATCTCCCCCGTTCAGAATAGGAATATCTGAAAACTCGCTTGCCAGCCGTGCTGCTCCCACTTTTGGATGACGCAAAACTATGGCGTCAGCATACCCGCTTACTACCCGTATGGTATCAGCGAGTGTCTCACCCTTGGCCATTGAACTAACTTCAACTCCACCAAGGTTCATACATGAACCACCAAGCCTGAGCATTGCAGATTCAAAAGACATACGGGTCCGTGTACTGGGTTCAAAAAAGAGGAGACCTAGAATTTTTCCTTTTAATGGTTCTTTATCAATATATTCTTTGGTTATTTCTCCAGCCCGCGTAAGGAGCTGATCTATCTGGTCCCTGTCCAGATCATGGATGGAGATGATATGGTTAATAGACGTAAGTGTTCTCCTCCATAGTACTAATGATATTATCCTGCTAGTATTTTTTTGTATTATGTCTGGATAGAGTCGCGTATTGCTGTCAGTGCTTCCCGTGACCGCTCCCTGATTTCTGCATCATCATCATGAAGGCCCCGGGCAAGAATATCCACGGCAGGTGGTCCAATCTGAATAAGGTCATCAAACAGTTCCTTTGCAAAAAGGAAACTTAACCGGTCTGTTGTATATTTGGGTTTAAAGCCGCTGTTTTCCAATAACCGGGCTACAGCACTTCGAACATTCCTATCTTTATCATCAAGGGACTGAATAAGCATGAACTGGGCAGGTTCTCCAATTTTAGCGATTCCTGTTATTGCAGCTGCCCTGATGTTACCGTCACTATCCTTTAATGCAGAGATTAATTGATCTAATACCGGAAGCCCGATATCTCCAAGCGATTCCACAGCAGCTGCCCTGACATGAGGGTCTTTATCATGCATTGCATCTGTCAGCGGTTCTAATGCCTCACGTCCGAATTTTCCAAGTTCTCGAATTGCAGTCATTCTGATTTCATGATCAGGATCTTTTAAGGAATCATACATTATCTGGGCAGAGGAGGGCTCTTTCATTAATCCCAATACCTGTAGCAATCCTATCTTCTTGCGATCACCCGGTTTTAATGAATGCATGAGTTTTGTTGCTACATTCTGTGTCTGAGGGCGCATTGAAGAGAAGATCCCCTGGGCCAGATCAGGAATCCGGGGTTCATCCAGAGTAGCTTCCAGAACAGGGGCAAGAATAGGTTCACCTTTTGATATAAAAATCCGTTCAAACATTCCAGTGAGTTCGGGATCCTGGATTAAAAACAGTTTTTTCATATCTTCATGGTTAGAGAGTCCGATTTCTGTAATAAGGGACATGACTGCAATGCCCCTGTTGCTTCCCTCCTCTCCTGACTCCTTCAGGGTCTGCAGTTCCTGTACCAGTTCAGGAAGGGCTGAACCTCCCATTTTTGCAAGAATCCGGCTTATCATTGGAACTAAACTCTCATCTTCCTGCATAAGCGACATAAGAGCTGAAGCAGCAGGTGTTCCAATCCGGGTCAGGGCATGAATGGCGTACTGCTGGGCAACCTGATCCTTATCTTTCAGGAATGGGAGCAGTGCCGGAACTGCCGGTTCTCCAATAGCACTCAACGCTGCCATTGCATATGGAGCAATGTTTTCATCACCTAAGTGGGTTACAAGTTCAGGGACTACATCCGGACCTATTTTAATTAAAAATGTGGTTATCTCAAGTTTGCGGTCTTCATCAGTCTCATTTTTGAGGGCAGTTATGAAAGGATCAATGGCAGCTTTTCCAAATCTTGACAGTAATTCACCGGCAACAAGGGATTTTGAACTGTCGTCTCCCTGGAAGAGTTCAATCAGGTATGGAATGACCCTGTCAGGAGAAGAACTGACAAGTTCATACATAAAATCCGTATCAACAATATTCCCTGAGAAGAGTTGTTCAACAAATTTCTCTGATTCCTGGCTAAAGAGTTCTTCAAGGTGCTTTTTTATGGAAACTGAAAGTTCAGGGCCAGCTTCTTGCAATGCATCGAGCAGATATGGAGTGGCATCAGTTCCAGTTTCTGTTATGATTATCATCGCTTCCTGGTGGCCATCTTTTCCGGGAACCATGAATGGAATAAGATAGGGGAGAGCTTCTTTCTTATTTTCCCGGATAATGTCCATAATCAGGTCATGATTTGATCCCATGGGATCGGTCAGTGAATCAACCAGATGTGGAAGAGCATCCTCTCCATTACGGATAAGAGCTATCTTTGAAAGATTTACTGCATCCTCATTTCCTGAACCAAGAACCTGGACTAGTCGGGGGATTGCCATCTCTCCTGTTTCAACCAGGTTTTCAAGGGCAGTTTCACGGACTTCCTGGTCGGTATGATACAAAGCGGTTATCATTGGCTCAACAGCACGGACCGGATCAATATCCCGAAGAATTTCAACAGAAAAAACTGCAGTTTTACCCCGTTCCCTTTCCGATGCCTCTTCGAGGAAGGGAAAAGATAATCTCCCCATCGAAAGAAATGCCTCACGAAGGGCAGATGTATCCGTCTGTTCTTTTACAGAATTGATAAGATAGGGCATGGTAATTGCTCCCATCCGGGAGAGGAGTTGGATCATTGTCTTTTTCGTATCATCCCTGCCCTCGTTCAGGTTTTTTATCAGGTAAGGAATGGCCGGCTCTCCGATATTCTGAATAACTGATAGGAGTGGTTCACGTTCTGCTTCTTTCTTATAATTTAATTCATCGACCAGGTGGGGAATTATTGGCTCCCCAATCCGGACAAGTGCGTTTTCAGAAACTTTTCGTATCTCAAAGTCATCATCATACAGTCCGGATATAAGAGGCACTATTGCTGATTCCCCAAATTCAAGAAACGCTTTTTGTGCCATCGAGGAAGTAACCGGGTTTGGATCCTTTAATGCCTGGTACAGGGGATCCAAAGCAGGTTTCCCGATTTCGCTGATTATGTAAAACTTCAGTTCACGAAGCCATTCCTCATCCTGACCACATGAACTTAGCAGATCACCAACCACCTGATCTCCAAGAACGATGAGGAGTGAAGAAATTCTGGCTCTGACTTCTTCATTATCGTGGGAAAGACCATTAATAAGATGATGAATAGCAGCTCTGCCAAATGTTTCAAGAAGCCCTTCAATAAACCGGATAGTAGTAGGATCAGGTGTGGCAAGAGCATCGATGAGGACTGGAATAACGTCTGTTCCCATCATATTCAGAACAAAACCTGCCCTTTCATATCCGATTCCATGAAGTCTGGGAATGTTTTTAACTATTTCCCGTGCAGCATCGCCCTCCATTTCTGCGAGGGTGACGTGAACCATCCAGGCCGCCTGGTCATCACATGTAGATAGCGATGAAATGAGAGGGCCCAATGCATCAATTCCTATATGGACAAGCGCATGAGAAGCTGCTGTCCTGATTTCAGGATCAGGATCCTGAAATTGTAAAATTAGAGGGTCTACGGCTGAAGGAGTCTGCATTCTTCCAAGCGCAAGAATCGCTTCTGTTCTGAGAGTGATGTCATGTTTGCTATCCAATAATTTGAGCAGTCCATGTAGATCCCCCTTCAATCTCATTCGTTCAGGATTTTTTTTAAAAATTGATTTCATATCCCCCGCATCCCCATCTTTTTTTTTATATAATTTAAGAAAAAAGAAAACAATCAGTCGTATTTACCCCGAAGACCTCCCCACCCGGTATACCCGCAGTAAATGCAACCAACGCCGTTACAATGTCTGCACATTTTTTCTGGCCATTTTACGCTAACGGTTCCTTTCGTATCACAAAAACAGCAACCTTCACCACCACAATGCTGGCAGGTGACTTCTACATATTCTGGTTTTTCACCAGTCATCAGAAGATTTTATGAGAGACAGATTTAAATAACCGATCTAATCTTTTCAAAAAAAAGAACAACGAGCGGGCCTGAAGGGACTCGAACCCCTGGCCTGCGGATTAAGAGTCCGCCGCTCTACCGACTAAGCTACAGACCCGTTGTGCCAATACATGTTAGCATATTTATCATATAAACATTTCTTGCACCCTTTTATACCTCTATAATCCAACCTATACCTGAATATGCCTGGATTCAGCCCTGCATCCTTACCGGGAATCAGAACATACCTCATCTGTGGTTGTGGAAGTGTTGGTTACCTGATACTTGAAGAATTGAAAAAAGAAGGAGGCAGACTTCTCTGCATGGATAGTAATCCTGAACGTGTTCAGGAACTACGTGAGCAGAAAATCGAAGCTTTTCTTCGGGACCTGACAGATCCTGAAATGCTTCAGGGAATAGACCAGTTTGATATCGCATTTCTCGTAAGTGACAATCATGAGGCGAACCTTGCAGGGCTGAAAACTGTCCGGAAAATAAATCCAAAGGTGCATATTGTTGCCAGGGCGCAGGATCCCATCAATGAAAAACTTCTCATGCAGGAAGGCGCGGACCTGGTTCTTTACCCGCAGCATGTAGTGGCAAAAGCTGCGATAGAACATCTACACCGTTTAGAAAAACACCATTTATCCAGAGATCTTTATGCACTACTAGGTTCCTGGTCAGGAGTTTTTGGAATCGTTACTCATACTAATCCTGATCCTGATGCAATTGCCAGTGCCATGGCACTTTCTGCAATTGCAAAACATGCCAACCCGAATCTGGAAACCCGGATATTTTATGATGGTATCATTGGACACCAGGAAAACAGGACCCTGGTAAACCTTCTGGACATCAGAATGGAAAAACTTCGGCCGGAAGTCCTAAATGATTGCACCCATATCGCACTTGTGGATAGTAAAGGACCAGGTACAAATAACGGCTTAATCCACTCTATGCCGGTTGATATTATTATCGATCACCACCAGGAAGATATTTCAGGATTACAAAAAACCCAGTTTATTGATATCAGACAAAATGTCGGGGCTTGTGCAACAATTCTTACCGAATACATGAAAGAACTCGGCATTGAACCTGATGAAAAGGTAGCTACTGCACTTCTCTATGGAATCAGGGCCGATACAAAACAGTTTCGAAGAAATGTTTCAAAGAATGATTTAATTTTTGCTGCATTTCTTCTTGAATTCAGTGATGCGGATCTTCTTGAAAAGATTATGTCACCGCAATATTCTCATGAAACCATTGACATTATCGGAGCAGCGATTCGAAACCGGAAAACACGGAATGGATATCTTTTTTCAAATGTTGGTTATGTCAGAAACAGGGATGCACTGCCTCAGGCTGCAGACCTCCTGATTAATCTTGAGGGTATCAGTACCGCGATGGTCTATGGAATAACTGATGAAGCAATCATTATGTCCGGAAGAAACCGCGACCTTCGGCTTAACCTTGGCAATGTAATGAGTGAAGCTTTTTCTGATATAGGAGATGCAGGGGGTCATGCAACCATGGCTGCGGCAAGTATTCCCCTTCATGTGTTTGCAAACGTAAAAGAGAAGGAGGAACTCTTACAATTGGTTATTGACCCTGTTTTACAAAATTTCCACCGGCTTGTCGGGCTTCTGGAGGATGAGGAGAGTGAGGTTTGATGAATGGGAACCGATATACCAGGAAATTTGCGAGTACTTCTCTTTTGATCCTGCTGAAGATGACAGGGCAGCCCATATACTCGCAACTCTGACAACCGTTGATGCGTCTGAACATCTAAGAGACCTCATTAAGGGAAAGACCGTAACCGTATGCGGTAATGCCCCAGTTCTTGCCAGTGAACTTAAAAAAATCAGGGGTGTTATTATTGCAGCAGATGCAGCTTCTGCAGTGCTTATAAAAAACAATATCATTCCGGATGTAATTGCCACAGATCTAGACGGGATAGAAGATTATGCGATAGATATTAACAAGAATGGCACCATCCTTGTGGTCCACGCTCATGGAGATAATATTCCACGATTACAAACCTGGGTTCCAAAATTTGAAGGACCTGTAGTTCTTACCACACAGGGAAAACCCTTCGATCATGTTTATAATTTTGGTGGTTTTACTGACGGTGATCGTGCAGTCTTCCTTGCACATGCCATGGAAGCTGAAATTATTAATATTATAGGGTTTGATTTTAATGACCCTGAGGTAACACCGATGAAAAAAGGAAAACTTATTTGGGCGAAAAAACTGCTCTCCTCTTTTAACCATGAATGAAAAAGCCTGGATAATTGACGGATATGTTGATGAACCAGCATGTCTTGGTGTGCCTCCATACATATCTCCCTATATCAGAACTCTTGCAGGAGTATTCAGGGAGAATAAAGTACCCGTTACGTATCATACTATTGATGAGATCAGAAAAGATCCAACCCTTTTACAAAAAGCTGAAAAAGCAGACTATGTGGTAATGATTGCAGGGATGACAGTCCCGGGCAAATATCTTGGGGGAACTCCGGCAAACTGGCAGGAAATAACTCAGATTGGAACCGCCCTTGCTCATCCCCATACATTTCTGGGTGGCCCGGTTCATTTTGGTGCGGGAAAAAGCGGGGGAAAAAACGCTATCAGAAAGCAGAATTATAACTTTGACATCAATCTTATAGGATCTCCAGCCGGAGCCCTGCACCGATGGATGGAAGGAGTTGATCCAGTATCTCCGTTTACGTATCATGACGAAGATACCTGGGCAGCTTTAGGAGCCGGCATTATCAGCCAGCATCCTTCTTATCCCCATGTAATGTGCGAGATTGAAACCGCACGGGGATGCAGCAGGGAGGTTGTGGGTGGATGCTCTTTTTGCACCGAACCATTCTATGGAAAACCACAATATCGTTCACATGATGGAATCATTGCAGAAATATCTGCACTGCATAAGTCAGGGGGGATGCACTTTCGTATCGGAAGACAACCCGATATCCTGACCTGGCAGGCAGGAACGGGAGAGTTCCCAAAACCACAGCCAGATCTTTTGGAAGAACTCTTTTCTTCTATCAGAAATGTTGCACCTTATCTTAAAACCCTTCACATTGACAATGTGAACCCGGGAACCATTGTCCATCACCCTGACCAAGCACGGGAGGCTTTATCTGCGATTGTCAGGTATCATACTCCGGGAGATATTGCAGCATTCGGCATGGAGACTGCAGACCCGATAGTCATTGAGGAAAATAACCTTAAGGCTTCACCAGAAATGGTTCTTGAGGCCATACGGATAGTAAATGAATTAGGAAATAGCCGTAAAGATGGTATTCCTGAACTTCTTCCAGGTCTGAATTTTATTGCTGGTCTTGCTGGTGAAACTGCGAGGACATATGAACTGAACCGAATGTTCCTTGAAACAGTTCAAAAAAAGGGATACCTTATCCGGAGAATAAACATCCGACAACTTATGCCTTTTGAAGGAACAGAGGCCTTTAGAAACAATGCCCTTCCGGTCCCAGAAAAAGAATTCCGCTCATTCAAGGAATGGACCAGGAAAAATTTTGACTTACCTATGCTGCTGAAGGTATATCCCAATTATACCATTTTACGAGATGTAATAATTGAAGAAGAAGGAGACATCTCATTTGGAAGACAGATGGGATCCTATCCAATCCTTGTAGGTATTCCTCTTCATATTACAGTTGGAACGGTTATCGATGTGACCATAATCGGACATGGGATGAGATCTCTTACAGCCCTTCCATACCCGATAAAAATAAACGAGATTTCCCACAGGACGATAAAATGGATTCCGGGTGTCTCAAAAAAAGGGGTTGCCAGAGTCCTTGCACAACGACCAATTTCTACTCATGAAGCATTTGAAAATGCTACAGAAATCATTATTCCAACCGGAATTTTAGATTTTACAATTCCCTGAGTTCTATTACCGTAAATATATCAGACTTGGTAATAATTCCCAAAATTTTTCCATCTTCAACCACGGGAATTCTTCCGATATCCTTACGAGTCATTATTCCAAGAGCATCCATGATAGGTGCCTGAGGAGGAAGCGTAATAACATCACGGGTCATTACATCCCTAACCTGCATCGCATCACGGTCAAGTACAGAAGTTCGCGCAATATCTGTCAGGGTGATAATTCCCATGAGAGTTTCCCGTTCGATTACTGGAAATCCGAGGTGTTTTGTCTGGTACATCAGGGATAAAACCTCGGACAAGGGCATCTGGGGGGGAAGAGAAACTACCGGTTTTGACATTACATGTTCTGCAGTAACATCCTTAAGAAGAAAATTGTACCTGGTGACTGCTGATTCCTGCCCGGCTCCAATGTAAATAAAAAAAGCAATCAGAATTAGGACAGGAGAGAAGAGCAATAAACCAATAAGACCAAAGGCTACGGCAAATCCTTTCCCAATCGTTGAAGCAATAGAGGTTGCCTGATGGAGAGGCATTCGTCCGGCAAGATAAGCCCGTAAAACCCGTCCACCGTCCATGGGGAAAGCAGGAAGCAGATTGAATGCAAAAAGCATGAAATTCAGGATAGCAAGATATCCAAAGATAAAGGTTATTACTCCCGCCAGGGGTCCATTCTGGATGAAAAACGTGGTGAGGTACATCAGGATTGTGCAAATGATACCAATTGCAAAACTTGTCAACGGGCCTGCAAGAGCCATAACAAATTCTGTCCGGGGTTCTGGTTCTTTTTCATCAATTGAGGCTACCCCCCCAAAAAAGAGAAGAGTAATGCTGTCAATTTTCATCCCTGCACGAAGAGCAACAAGTGAGTGAGACAGTTCATGAATATATACTCCGATAAAAAGTCCAAGGGCAATTACTGCTCCGATAATATAGGGGAAATATCCACTGGCTATAACAGAAGCATCAATTGGAACTTTGAAGACGTTTCTTACAATTTCCATATAAAATGAAATTTCTGTCCCAATTATCCAGGCAAATAATGGTATGATGAGAAGAAATGTGAAATGAATAAGGACGGGTATTCCAAATAGTCTGCCTAGTTTAATTGAACCATCCATGATATCCTTATCATGGTTTCTCAAAACCAGTATAAGTATCGTAACCTACCTGTAGTCAGGACATCCCATTTCAGATTGATTACTGATTTATAAATGATTTCATAAGATCACCTAACTTTTAGGAGCGGATATCGGAGACACCATCATCAGATTCCAAACAGGAGGCGTATAGACAATAACCTGCGCTTTTCGGTATATCCATTCAATCTGTTATCACCTTACGCTTCCAATTCAGAAGATATTTGTATGTTTTTTTTGATTGGGAAGGAAAAAAATCATATAAAAAACCATATCAATCACTGGTTACCATTTTTGAATTCTCGTGCATATATGGCAAATTACTGCCTGTATTCTACATGCTGGATTGGAATCATACCGAGATAATCGCTAATTTGGACTTTATCTCTGGATACATTATCCCGGTAGTATTCATGATAGTATTGGATCCTTCATAAAACAGCTATTTCAGATTATATCAATAAATTAGATAACATTTTTATCTATCCGGTAGTAATGTCAATGCAATATGAAGAATCAGATAACAGACCTGATAGGACTGAAAATTTATTCGGAAAACGGGATGTTTATCGGAGAAGTGGAAGATATTGTCCTTGATATAGATTCAAAACGTATTGATGCTCTTGCGGCAGGTAAACTCAACCCTGAAGTCGTGGAAGTGAAGACTCATAAAGGAGTGAAAATTCCATACCGTCTGGTCAAAAGCATCTCTGATGTAATTGTAATCAGGCATATCCCCCATATGTTCACGGAAGGTGGAGAGCTTTAATCTCTGGTTTTTATGAAAGAGAGAGAGATATTTGCAGATCTTAGAACTCTCTCTCCGCTTATGGTGCGTCTTGACGGGAGGGCATTCCATCAGGTAACCAAAAATCTTTCCTTTTCAGAACCTTTTGATGAAAAGTTTTCATCAGCTATGGCTGAGGTTACAAAACAACTTCTCGGTGATGCAGGATTCGCTCCAGTATTTGGGTATACTTTTTCTGATGAGATCAGCCTGTATTTTACTGAATGTCCATACCAGGGCAGAATAGAAAAAATTAATTCTGTTCTCGCATCATTTACATCAAGTTCCCTGACGATTCTCCTAAACCTTACATCTCCGGTTTCATTTGACGCCAGGATAATTCCCATTACTCCGGACCTGGTGTTACCTTACCTTATATGGAGACAGCAGGAAGCATGGAGAAATCATGTAAACGGGTGGAGTCAGAAACTCTTAAAAGATGAGGGATATTCACCTCGGGATGCAGCCTCCATGCTTCATTCAATGAAAGCTTCAGAACTTCACGAATTATGTTTTACTCGTGGAATAAACCTCGCTTTGACCCCTGCCTGGCAACGCCGTGGAATTCTTGTTTATCGAAAAGAGATTGAAAAAGAAGGATATAACCCGATAACACAGGAAAAAACACTTGCTACAAGAAGAAAGATCTATATTGACAGAGATGTTCCGTTATTTGGAAAACCAGACGGGCAAAAAATGCTTTTTCAAATTATAAATGGTTAATGAGTAAATAATATTAAAATACCCTAATTATCAATAATATTTTTTTTCTCATGGAATTAAATAGTAAAGCCAGGATTACTATTCTTTAACCAACACCCAAAGGTTTTTAGAAGAATTATAAGAGTGGCTTGTTAAAAAGGGATTATTTAAATAAAAAATTTCGTTATTTGATAGTCACAAAATATCGGCATCTCATCTAGTAAGAGAGATCCCCAGAGTAACATTCACTCCTTCGATATCCCACTCGCGGTCTAACTGACATAACACCGATCCACTCCTGCCATCCACGGAAGAATGAATAATCAGGATTTTTCCCCTGACTTCCTGTTTAATAAGATCCTGCCATGAAGCGGTAAGAGACTCCCTGATATAATTATCACCTATGATTGCATCAATGTCAATGAAATCATCTACATTGAGATCCAGTTGTTTTCTCATTTCCTGAAGACGACGTATGATTTCACGGGTGTACCCTTCCGCTTCTATATCTTTTGTCAGGGTTGTATCAACATAAACCGAAGCATCAGTCATTTCAGCACCGAAAAATCCTTCGGGTAAAGACTGGGTAAAGGTAATATTTTCAGCAGTCAGAACAAACTCCTCTTTTTCATCTGAAAGAGTAACAGAACCAGATTCAGCGAGTTGTTTTCTCAGTGCGGTCCCGTTTGATGCTTCAATGAGACCTTTTACTACCGGTCCCTTTTTTCCAAAAGAAGGTCCTATCTTTTTCATGACAGGTTCTGCCTTATACTGCATTTTCTCCCATGTTCCACAAATTACCTCGATGTTTCGTGCATTTGCACGATCTTTTGCAAGATCTTCCATCTTTTGGAATGAATCTACAACAGACTCGTTTGACGTAACCACGATGACGTTCTGAACCGGCCATCGGAGTTTTCTCTTTCCTGCCTGACGGGCATTTGCAACCGCTTCATCAAACGATCTGATAACATCCATTCTTCGCTCAAGATCTTCATCAATAAGGCGGATATCTCCGGAAGGCCAGGTCAGCATGTGCACTGAAACCGGATCTGAACCAAGACGAAGGTTTTCAAACATCGCCTCTGTTACATGTGGGCTGAAAGGTGCCATAAGACGGCAAAGCATCCTGAGACAGTACACCATCGTCTCATATGCAAACTTCTTGTCAGGAGAGTCCTCCTCAAGCCACATCCGGGGCCTGACAATCTGGACATACCACCGTGACAGGTCTTCAAGAATGAAATTCATCAGTTGTCTGGTAACCCGGTGAATCTGGTATTCGTTCATGTCAGTAGTGACCTGTTTTGCGATGGAATTAATCCGTGAAATGATCCACCGGTCAATCTCAGGCATCTCTCGGGCAGAACGGAGAATGTACTCCTCGTCATACGATCCATCAGGTGTGGAGACTGGTGAGAAACCATCCAGAATCATGTACGGCAGCGGGAACCGGTATACGTTCCAGAGAATATTCATGGTCCTGTTAACTGTCGAAACTCCATCCCAGTTAAATTTCAGATCTTCCCAGGGTGCATTGGATGAAAGAACATAGAAACGAAGAACATCCACACTGAATTTTTGAACTACTTCTTCTGGTGTAACAACGTTTCCAAAACTCTTACTCATCTTCCGGCCTTCTGCATCCAGGGCGAATCCGTGCATGAGAACGCTCTTATACGGTGACCGGTTAAAGGCAATCGTTGATGCACCAAGTTGTGAGTAAAACCATCCCCTGGTCTGATCCTGTCCTTCAGTGATGAAATCAGCAGGCCACATCTCATGAAATAAGGTATCATTGCGTGGAAAACCAAGAGTTGCCCATGAAGACATGGCAGAATCAAACCAGACATCAAAGATATCCTCTACCCGTTTCATACTTCCACCACAGGAACATGGAACAACAATTGCATCAACGTACGGGCGGTGAGGGTCAGTCAGGGAACTGCCTGCCGCTTCATTAAGATCTGCAACTGTTCCAAAAGCCCGCTCTGCTCCACATGATGAGCATTGCCAGACAGGAATCGGTATTCCCCAGTATCGTTGTCGTGATATACACCAGTCCCGTGCATCAGAAACAAAATCGTAAAATCTTGCACTTCCAGCCCATTCAGGGTACCAGGTTGTTGCCCTAATCTCTGAAAGCATTTTATCCTTCATCTTCGGGACAGAGATGAACCATTGCTCAGTTGCACGATATATAATCGGCGTTTTGCATCGCCAGCAATGACCATACCGGTGAGTGATTTTCAGCCTGGCCAGCAGATGTGAACCAAGATCTTCAAGGATTGCCTCATTTGCATCCCTGACAAACCGGCCTGCATAAACTCCGCCTTCATCAGTATAGTTTCCTGCTCCGTCAACAGGACAGAAAATTTCCAGTCCTTTCTCTATACCCAGCAGGTAATCGTCCCATCCATGTCCTGGGGCAATATGAACCATTCCGGTGTTATCCATCTCGACAAAATCCGCCGTTACAACCTGGTGATCAATTTCCTTCTGTCGTGGTATGAGATGAACAAGCGGAGAGGAATACCTGGTTCCAACCAGTTCTGATCCGGTTTTTTCCGAAAGGATGGTATAGTCCTGGTATTTTCCACGTTTTAACACCGGTTCAACCAGTTCTTTTGCTATCCAGAGAATCTCCTTATTTCCATCCTTTACTGCTTCAACCCGGGCATACACAAAATCCTTGTCAACTGCCACTGCTACATTTGCCGGGAGTGTCCAGGGAGTTGTGGTCCAGATAAGGAGATATTCATTTTCAAGACCCTGGATTGGAAATTTAACGAATATTGAGGGATCCTGTTCATCCCAGTATTCCACTTCAGAATCAGCAATTGCTGTTTCGCACCGGGGACACCAGTTTACCACCCGGTGACCTTTCTCGAGCAGCCCCTTTTCATGGGCCTGTTTTAAGGTCCACCATGCTGCTTCTATATATTCAGGAGTAATAGTCTGGTATGGATCGTCAAAATCCATCCAGACCCCTAAGGCTTTAAACTGCTCAGACATGATGTCTTTGTGGCTTAAGGCAAACTGTTTGCACCGTTCAATAAAAGCCCCGATTCCATAAGATTCAATGTCTTTTTTATTCTCAAAGCCCAGTTCATGCTCTACCCTGACTTCAATAGGCAGTCCATGCATGTCATAACCAGCCCGGTCTATTACACGAAGTCCATGCATTCTTTTAAACCGGAGAATACTGTCTTTGAGGATCTTGTTCCAGGCTGTTCCAAGGTGAATGTGACCGGTGGTATATGGGGGCCCGTCAACAAAAAACCAGGTTTTTCCATTCCGGTTCTGATCTTTGACCCTGGCATAGATATTCTCTGTATTCCAAAATTTCTGGACAGAAAACTCAATATCCCTGGGATTAAAATTGCTGGTAACCTCTCGCACGATTTTTCCTCAAAAAATTCCGTAAATAATTTGCCGCAATGGCACATAGGTGTTTCTTAAATTACCAGCCACCAGCACCACCACCTCCAAAACCTCCGCCACCACCAAAGCCTCCTCCTCCAAAGGAGCCACCTGATCCAGATGAGGGAGGTGTATATGCAAGCATTGGTAAGAATCCGGTATGTAAAAGCGCTGGTGCATACCATCCTCCCGAAGGCAGGTCAGGGACTTGAATATCTAACGAGCGTAGTGTTTTTGAAACCTGATCTCCCACCCCAAGAGCAGTGCCATAAACCATCCAGTCACCCCACATGGAGATTTCTTCCGGCTTGTACCGTTGGATCATGACAGAATCGGAAAGAAAATTCCTGAACGATTCCCACTGTAATCTTTCATGGTAATAATCTGCTTTCCAGGTTCCGAATAATGAGATGGGAAAAATTAACGCTATTATTACCTGTAAAATACTGAGGCATGAATAATACACCGCCTGCCCTAAAATAAGCCGGTCTCCGGGTCCGACTAGAATAAGAACGAGGGAAATGAAAAAAAAACCAATTGCCAGTACCAGGAGAGGAATAAGGTGTGTGTACCCACTTTTGATATATTTGGATACCATCTGTTCAGACAGGGTTTCCGGAATTTCCCTGAATGATTTCTGAAATTCTACAAGCTGAGTTCTCATCGCAGAGTTAGAATTAGCATCTTCTGCCATTTGTTTAAACGTCTCATTGGTAATCTCTCCATCTTGTGACAGAATGGAGAGGGTCCTGATGACCTGATCTTCATAGTGATCGCTTGTATCATTTTTTAGAACACGGATTTTAAATTCTTCATTGGATGATGGTTCTATTGAAATTATCCCCCTTCTGTGAAGGTCGAGCAGTGTTGCATGAAGACCATCCTCGTCAAATTTCTGAGGATCTCCTGCAAAAATTAATGCCACAAGCCAGGGCTTAATACCAGGATCAGGAACAAAACTTAGATGTTCCGGAACAGAGTAGGTCTTTTCCCGTCCAAATAAGTACCATATGAGGAGCAATATCACGGGGACCAGAAAGGTAAATACCAGAGTGACACATGAAATCATCCAGTATATACTATTAATGAAAGATTCATAACCTGGATTTGCCTTTTCAGTTAAATCCCTGACTGATCCAGAAACGAAAGATACATGGCCGTCAAGACTATTAGTAACTGATTTATCAATAAGAACTTCAAACCCAAGTGGAATATCTTCAGGTGCTTTTCCCGTCAGAATATATGAATTGCCGGTTTTTTCCACAGTAAGATCCGCAGGATGAGGATACAGTGCAAGGACTCCCTCTGAAGGTATGACAATTCTGACCGATTCATACGGAATGTGAGTTGTTGCCAGGTTGATATTCAAATGATCACTATCACTGCCACGTTCTACCGGGGGCACAACATCCCAGACATACGAAACTTCGTATGTTCCACGAGAATAATATCCAGGGTTGAAAGCCCCTGCTTCATTCCTACCTGCACGATCCTCAATGACCGAAACATACTGGTTTTGGTCATTAGTCAGTATTACTTCTCCATTTGCGTCTTTGATATACCCAATGATTCCCTGAGGAGGTGTCATGGAGATAAACTGAATGTGAGGACTGGTTCCCTCCTGAGTATACACAGGAATTTCAAAATTTCTATTAAGGCTTCGATACTGGTCATCTACAGAAACAAGATAAGTATATGATTCAGTTAGTGTTCCATCCCAGGAAAAAGAAGCGTCATATGAATTGATCATAAGGTCCGGAACAAAGATTCCCTGAAAAAACGAAAAGATGAGAAAGCCAAAGATTGCTATTCCTCCCGTGATAAAAAGGATGAGAATGAGATCCTTATGTTCACTCTGCATATAACTCTCCCTCTATGATAATCGGGCAGAAGTATTAATACCTCACATAATAACAGGCTTCAGCATTCAAATGTTCACCAGGAGAGAGATTTTTTAAAAAGGAACTCGCATGATCTTCACATACAACCTGTTTACAACAACCCAGGATTTCTATCCCGATTGCAGGTTTTCCACAAATCTGACAAAACTTTTCATTTTCGGGAGGGATGTTCATAATAGTTATTGCCTTAATGGTATACTATAAGGATAGCAATTGCATAAAAAAACATTATATTCATGTATCTTTAGAAAAAAAATAACAATCAGATTTAGTTATCAAAAACCATCAGATCTTTTGCAGCTTTTAATATTGTGAAATATTCATTATCATCCGGTTCTCCTTTCACATATTCCACGATAGTACATGATTGAAGGATGTCGTGAATTATTTTTTTCTCAGTATTATTTAACCCCAATTTTCCTGACAAAATTTCCTCACTAGTCATTGCCTGTCCTGATCCATACCGAAATGAGATGTACGTTCTGAGAGCCTGACCAAGTAACACATACCCCTCTTTTTTGTCTCCTGCAGCATACGATATTTCAGATTTTTCCATCATCTCCCGGACAATTTCACGATAATCTATTGGAGTGATGAAAGGCTCCTCATTCAATTGATGATTTTCTTCTCTCGTGGAATAATACCACCATGCAACACCTGCACATAACACGATAAGAATAATAACAAGGAACAAACCTGCAAGCCAGAAAATTGGAAAAGGTTCATCTCTGACCATTTTTATTTCTTCAACAGATCCGTTGGCGATCCTTGCAGACAAAGTTGCATTCCTGCCATCCGGGCTGATATAATACTGAGTGACGGTGATATTTGTCGGAGTCCGGGTAACTATTCCAGTTGATTCAGTCATCGCATTGGTATGTAATGATTCTTTCATCTCTTTCCAGGTAGTATTAGAAGCAAGCTCATTCGGAGCAGGAATTTCTCCAAAAGTTTCTGCACTAAGAGTGAACACCTGGTTTTCTATTGCTTCACCAGTGACTGAAACCTTGTTCCCATCAGCATTCTCAAAGTCTATAAAAAATTCTCCACTTTCAGGTCCGGTTGAGACAATTCTCCCATTTGTCTGATTATACCCTGCTTCTTTCAGTTCAGATACCTGGTTCATGATAAGGGGGTCTTTTTCAAGAACGGAAGATAATTTTTCTTTATCTTCTCTCATCTGCTGGCTCTCTTTTATCATCTGTTGCATAAGAGATGAAGAGGAGGTAGACATCTGATTATTCTGCAAAGCCTGTTGTGGGTTTTGCATTGCCTGTGGTGAACGGGAGTTCATCTGCTGTCCTGACTGGGATAACAAGTTTTGCAAAAGTTCTTCCTGTTCCTTTCGCACTTGTTCCATCTGTCTGTCCATTGCTGAGAACGGATCCGACGATACCAGGGAAGCTGGCGTCTTTGTTACCGGAGATGTAGACGAGCGGACCGTATTTTTTTGTTGAGATATATCTTTGGAATCAGAAACAAAATGGACCGAAATTGCCGGCAATACAACGGCTAAATCCTGTCCGTTTTGCGTATACATGAGCATAAGTGAGAGATCATAAACGGTCTCACTTTCTGCAGAAAGAGTTAAGGCATGGGCAGATTTACCTGGTGCGACAGGAAATGACTGGGATTTGGTACTGGTCTGAGATATGGATAATCCCCCTTCATCCTGGTGCTTGGTAAGGCTGTATTGTAATGTGCCAACAAGGGTATTACTATACCCACTATCAATAGTAAAGGGCACTTTTGCTTCAGTACCGATGAGATAATAATAATCAGACTGCTCAGATGACATGGCGATATCATCTGCCATAACCGGCAGCATAGACAGAATGAACCATCCTGCCAGAATAATCAGGAATTTTTTCATCTTCATTGAATAATCCGCCTCCGCCCATATCGAAGAATAATCTCGGTAACCATAAATACCAGTGCCAGCAAGTAAAACCATTCAGCAATACTGGTCTCTTCTTTTTCCCGTACAATCTCTTTGTTCAGATTCCTGTATATTTCTGATAATGTCTGGTCATCAACTGATTTGTAGTACTTTCCGTTGGTAATTTGAGCAATCGATTGTAATAGTTCTTCATCGAGTGTCGCGTATTGTGGATTTCCAAACCAGTCATATCCGAGCACAACCGGGTTGTCTGAACCCATCCCAATAGTAAAGACCTGAATATCTTTTTCCCGGGCAAATTCCGCCGCCTGGTCAGGAGCAATAACACCTGCATTATTCACTCCGTCTGAAAGAAGAATTACTACTTTTTTCTTGTTTGGTATTGATTCAGCCATATCAATTCCAAGTCCAAGACCATCTCCTATAGCTGTAGCTCCCTCCTTTGGCTCAATTGCCCGCAATTTCCTGATAACCCGTTCTTTATCAGGTGAAAGATATGCAGCACTTGATGCTCCTGATTCAAAGGTAATTATTCCGGCATAATCTTTGGAATCTAATGAATGAATAAGAATCTCTGCAGATCTTTTAGCCGAATCAAGCCGAGTTGGTTTATAATCACCCGCCTGCATACTACCTGACACATCAATGACAAGGATAACATTAACTCCTTCTTTTGTCTGTTCCAGCGGGATATGTGGACCTGCAAGACCGATAATTAGGCATCCAATTGAGATAAGAATAAAAAATAAAAGTGTTCTTGGGCGAAATGATTGCGTACTTCCATGTAAAGCACTTTTTAAAAAACTAAGGTTAGAAAAAACGATTGCTTCCTGTTTTTTTCGGTTGGTTTCATGAATATAATAATAATAGAGCAAGGGAAGAATACACAATCCAATGAGCCATTCAGGATGATAAAATCCGGTCATAACTCACCTCCTGGCCTGGTCTTCATCAGTCGCTCAAGATCGGGGATGAAATCATCTCCTGAATGGATATGAATAAACGGGATACTGAACTTTTTCATCGTCATAGTCACAGACAAATTATGTTTTATGGCTGCCAACAAATACTGGTCCCTGATTATGGGATCTGAAGTATCTACCAGGACTTGTTCACCGGTTTCTGCATCTTCCAGTTGAATCAGTCCGACATCAGGAAGTTCTCCTTCACGGATATCTGAAACCCTGATTGAAAGCAGATCATGATGACGCGTTACCATGGACAGTTCACGTGAACAATCAGGAGTAAAAAAATCCGATAGAATTACTACGGTTGACATTTTTCGTACTCGCTGAACTATCGTTACTAATGCCGGGCGAAGATCTGAACCCTTTGATGCTGGTTCATGAGTAATTATGGTCTGGAGAAGATGAATCACATGATTTCGTCCACTTCTGGCAGGGATAAATTTTTCAACATGGTCAGATACCAAAATTAAACCCACGCGGTCATGGTATTGAACCGCAGAAAATGCGAGAGTGGCAAGTATTGATAGAATAGTTTTGAATTTCGTTACAGTATTTCCAAATGTTTCTGAACCGGAAATATCAGCGATTAAATACAGAGTATGGTCACGTTCTTCAACAAATTCCTTAACATAAGGAATTCCATACCGGGCAGTGATTTTCCAGTCAATAGACCTGATGTCATCTCCTGGAATATATTCCCTGATATCTGAAAATTCAACTCCCTGACCCTTGAAAAGTGAAATGTGGACTCCGGCCTGTTGTCCGCATACTCTTGCTCTTGTCAGAATCTCACAGGCCCTTACGGTTTTTATCAAGTCCGAATACGTTTCATTATCCGGCATACATCACCTGGCTTATGGAATCGGTACAGTTTTTAGAATCTGTTCGATGACGGCATCAACACTGATTTCTTCTGCCTCGGCAAGATATGAGAGGAGAATGCGGTGGCGAAGCACGTCATATGCTACAGCCCGGACATCATCAGGAAGAACAAATCCACGCCCCCGGAGGAGAGCATGGGCTTTCGCACCCAGCATCAGGTATATTGATGCCCGGGGAGATGCACCGTACCGGACATATGATGCAAGGGGAATATTATAATCCCCTGGATTTCTGGTTGCATCGACAAGAGAAGTGACATATTTTTTTATTTCAAGATCCGCATAAATAGTAGGAACGACTTTTTGAATTTTTTTGATATCTGCTGCGGTGATTACGGATTTTGGTTGATAAAAATTCCCTTCCGTAAATCGGTCAAGAATAATTAATTCTTCAGATTTTGACGGGTATCCCATCATAACCTTGAACATGAACCGGTCCATCTGGGCTTCAGGTAGAGGATATGTTCCCTCATGTTCAATCGGATTTTCTGTTGCCAGAACAAAAAATGGATCCGGAAGTTCATAGGTCTCTCCCTGGATAGTTACCTGTCTTTCCTGCATCGCTTCAAGAAGAGCCGACTGTACCTTTGGTGGAGCACGGTTGATCTCATCGGCAAGCAAAAACTGGGTAAAAACCGGACCTTTTACCGTTTTGAATGTGCAATCCTGCTGATTGAAGATCTTTGTTCCGGTAATGTCTGCAGGAAGAAGATCAGGAGTAAACTGTACTCTGCAAAAACCAGAATCTATACACTGTGCAAGTGTCTTGATCATGAGGGTTTTTGCAATTCCAGGAACACCTTCGAGAAGGACATGTCCGTCGGCTATTAAAGCAATAATGAGACGTTCAAGGACAAGCTTTTGACCTGCAATAACCTGTCCGATTTCATATTCCAGGGGAATGAGCAGATCTGTACATTCCTTTGCCTGATTGGTAAGTGATTGAATTTCTGCATTCATACTAATATGACTCCTGAATTATTTTTCAGACAAATTACCTCTGATGCCAGGAGATATTTCTTTCAAAGTAAAGTTCGCTTTCCATTTAGATAAATATGTAGTACATTATAATAAAATAGGAAAAAATAAACTACGCGATATTATGTGACAGAAATGCTATTTGTAAATCAATGAACAAGTATCCATACTCATAGTCTTCCTGCAATTCGTACCTGGTTATAGAAAAATCAAAACGTAACAGTGGGGCAACAGTTCATATAACCCGAACCATACAGAAAAGAACTGAACATACCATAGGTATAGCTAGAAAAAAAGGTGATTACTGTATCCCAACCAGATTATCATCCGGTACAGATGCAGCAATTATTGGAGTATCCTCACTGGTGTCATTTGGAATATCTGAAGGATTCTTTTTTTCCGCAGGAATTACTCCGCTGTTTTTTAGTTCTATCTGTAGATCTGCTCCTGGTTTAAATGCTATTGACTGGACCCACGTTCCTGTTTTTGGATCCTTAAGTTCAGCAACATACTGATTACCACAGGCGGCATCGTAGAGAAGGAAAGTTATCGGAGTTCCAGTTTCAATCTCTCCCTGTATAGTTAGTTTTCTTCCGTCACCAAATTTACCGTTATTACCAACAGAGACAGGGTTTCCATCAATGCCGACTCTGACATTCTTACCTTCAGCGGTAACCATAGAACCGGGTGTAATCGGTTTTCCATCAATCAGTACCGTACCTGAAAAAGTCATGGGAACAACAGGAATAGGAGGGGTTCCTCCTTCAATCCGAATATCAAGGCGGGTAAGACCACCTTCAATGTATGGATATGATCCTGCCCATTCACCGCCACCGTCAACATCCCTGACCTGTGCCATGATAGGTTCTCCGGAGCCAGCCGGAATTACCCAGAATGTCAGTGATTGTCCTGCTTTCAGGTCACCCTGTGCAACAAGCTTATTGAGTTCATTAAATCCGTATACACCAGGCGATGTTACAGCAAGCGGATTTCCACGATGTCCTTCAACAACATTGTCGCCCTTGACCATAATCATGGTTCCTACCGGCATTGCCATTCCATTGGAAGTAACTTCCCCATAGAATTCATGTGGTAATACCGGCATGGGTGGAATCGGTGCTTCTCCGACACGAAGATCAAGTCTTGTCTTAGAACCTGCCTTAAAGGCAAAGGACTTCTCCCATTCCTTTCCGGAATAGACATCATAACAATCTGCCTGGACAAAGTCCCTCATTCCTGGTGCCTTGACCCAGAATGTAATCATTTCACCGTTCTTGATAGTGCCCTTGACCTTGAGTGGATCCGGAGTTCCATAACATCCCTCAATTGAAGTTGTAACCGGGTTTCCGAATATTCCTGTTTCAATACCGCTGCCACGGGCTTCAACAATGGATCCCAGCCTTGCGGGTTCACCATCAATGGTAATGTCACCAAAGAACTCTGCAGGTTTTAATGGTGCCTCAGTGACCCTGATGAGGTTATCTTTACAGGTTGCTGCAGATCCATACTCATTGGATGCTTCAAGACATACTGTATAGGTTCCAACAGTCATATACCGGTGTAATGGGTGCTGCTCTGAAGAGGAGGTTCCATCACCAAAGTCCCATCTCCATGCCGTCGGCTTGTCAGTACTTAGGTCAGTAAACTGAACATCCAGCGGGAGATGACCAGTAGTCGGCGACGCAACAAAGTCCGGAACCGGTGGCTTTCCTGCCGGAAGAACGGTAATATAGTTATATCTGATTTCACTGGACCGGTCATCACCACGGGTAACCGTCAGGAATACGGTGTAAGTTCCTGCTTTCTGGTATACATGAACCGGGTTTCTTTCCGTGGATGTTCCTTCATCCCCAAAGTTCCACATCCATGTTTCCGGATTTCCTGCTGAAAGATCAGTAAACTGGACTGTCAGGGGTTCTTTTCCTGATGTTGGCTCACCCATGAATGAAGCCTTCAGTGGTACCGGCTTTTCAAAGACACGGATGTACTTCTCCCGTATCTCTGTTGACATCCCAAAGGCATTCACTGCAGTCAGGGTTACCGTGTATTCTCCTGGTTTGTCATAAATGTGTTCTGGATGCTGCTCCTGTGAGGTAACTCCATCGCCAAACTCCCACTGCCATTGGTTCGGGCTTCCAGAAGACAAGTCAGTAAAGCTGACTGATAGCGGTGCAGTCCCTGAAGTCGGATATCCACGGAACTGTGCATCTGGTGGGTATCCTGCCGGATTTACAACAATATAATCTGGAACAATCTTTGTATCTGCTCCACCTTCGTTGCTGACAGTCAGTTCAACCGTGTATTTCCCTTCTTTTGCATACGTGTGAACAGGGTTACGCTCTTCAGAGGTGGTTCCATCGCCAAACTTCCAGTACCACTGTTTTGGATTATTCTTTGAAAGGTCAAGGAAGGTGACCGTCAGGGGTGCCTTGCCTTCTCTTGGTGCCCCGGAGAAATCAGCAGTGGGTGGAAGGATCGGCTCATTGACGATGATATAATTCTGTTCAATGAGAGTATCCGAACCCGCAGAATTCTTTACAGTAAGTGAAACGGTGTACTTTCCGGCACTCTTGTATTCATGGACCGGATTCTGTTCGATGGAAGTTGCCCCATCGCCAAAGTTCCACTCCCAGCTGGTCGGATTATTTTCTGAAAGATCGGTAAAGGTTACCCGGAGTGGTGCTGTACCAACCCTGGGTTCACCAACAAACTTAGCCACTGGAACAATGACTGCAGGCTGGGCATGGATGAACTCTGGTTTTGTAATCTGGTCTGATCCTGCACTGTTGCTACAATTTAAGGTAACATCGAAGGTACCGACATTTGCATATGTATATACCGGGTTTTGTTCAGTTGAGGAACCACCATCTCCAAATGTCCAGCGCCATGCAGTAGGACCGTTCTTTGATGCATCAGTGAAGGTCACAGTTAACGGGACCATGCCTGAAGTCGGGTTGGCATTGAAGTCGGCAACCGGCGGAATGACTGCAGGTTGGGCGTGAATTAATTCAGGTTTAGTAATTTCGTCAGAACCTGCACTGTTGCTACAGTTAAGAGTTACCGAGTATGTTCCTACCGCAGTGTATGTATGGACCGGATTTTGTTCTACAGATGTTGCATTATCACCAAAGAACCATTTCCATGCAGTCGGGCTGTTCTTTGATGCATCAGTAAAGGTCACAGTTAACGGGACCATACCTGAAGTCGGGTTGGCATTGAAGTCGGCAACTGGTGGAATGACTGCAGGCTGAGCATAGATATACTCTGGTTTCTCCTTTGACGAAGTGCCTGCACGGTTACTTACCGTAAGATTAACGGTGAACTTACCAACTTCGGTATAGGTATGGACAGGGTTCTTTTCAGCTGATGTTGCTCCGTCCCCAAACTTCCATGCCCAGGTTTCCGGATCATTGGTTGAAAGATCGGTAAAGGTCACGGTTAGCGGGACCATACCTGAAGTCGGGTTTCCGGAAAAGTCTGCTACCGGGGGTTTTACGGGTTCATATACCTTTATGTAATCTGGTTTTGTTGCTTTCTGACTAGAGACAATGTTCTTTGCAGTCAGGGAGACCGTATACGTTCCCGGGTTCTGATACACATGCAACGGGTTCCTTTCTGTTGAGGTCTCTCCGTCTCCAAACTCCCATAACCAGGAAGTTGGAACACCATGAGATTTATCTGTGAACTGAACGGTGAGCGGTGCATCGCCTTCGGTTGGAACACCGATAAAGTCAGGCACCGGGATGATATCATGTTCGGAGAGTGAGACGATAAATGCGTCACGGTCTCCATCACCAAAGTTTTGTTGGTATGGCCAGACTTTCGGGAAATTCTTAGATTCAGTATATCCGGTCAGATATGCTTCTCCTTCGGGGAGAACATCAATGGCCCGGCCTTCATCAATACTTCCACCGCCAAGGTAGGTTACATACCCGATTCCAGTAATTCCCGGAAGAAGTTTAGCAATCATTACATCTGAACTTCCACCTGGTTTAGACTGGTATGCCATGGTAACCGGAAGATCAGGGGAATTTGTTGTCCCAACAACATAGATACTGCCTTCTAAATCACGGGCAGCACCAGTAATTGAATCGATGAGTGAACCACCAAAGTAGGTAGACTGCGTGAGTGCTGAACCATCCGGGTTAAGAGTAGTGATAAATCCGTCCTGGAGTCCTTTCAGTTCACCCTGTATTGGATTTACCATGGGGAAATCCTTAGACTTTGTAATACCAACAACAATCAGGCTGCCGTCAGGAAGAGTAATGATGTCACGGGCATCATCAGATCCTGAACCTCCCAGATAGGTCGAATACATTGCAGGGTACTTCCCTTCAGGATCAAATTTCGTGACAAAGGCATCAAAAGTTCCACGGAGCTTGTCCTGGAATGGCTTGATAGTCAGGAAATTTGGAGATTCGGTTTGTCCTACAATACACGCATATCCGTTTGCATCAACTGATACAGCAGTTCCAGCATCAAATGCTGACCCACCAATAAAGTTGGAATAAACGATGGAATTTCCTTCTGATGTGAACTTCGTAATGAATGCATCAGGCAGACCACCATATGGAGAAAGCTGGTACCGGTTTACAACAGGGAAGTTCCACGAGGCCGTCTGACCGGTAACGAATACATTCTTGCTGGAATCGATGTCGATATCATACCCGAAGTCATCGTGTTCACCACCGAAATATGTAGAATAAACAAGTTCATTTCCGGTTGGATCCAGCTTAGCCATCCAGGCATCATAACCGCCTGCCAGATTGCTACGGTAAGCGTTCTTTACTGGGAAGTTTGGTGAATTCGTGCCACCAGTGATATATGCATATCCTTCTTCGTCGATAACAAGCCCAGTGCCCTCATCAGTCCCGGTACCTCCGATATACGTGATGTAAATCAGTTCAGTACCGTCAGGATTGACCTTAACAACAAAAGCGTCTTTTTCACCACCACCGAAATATGGCTGAATACTACCAGGTGCGAGCCCTTCTGCGCTAATCTCACCTGCACTTTGTGCCTGGACAGCAGGTGGGTGATGATTGGAAAGAGGATCCTTGTCATAGTTCTTGAAGTACTTCAGGTGATCTGACCAGGAAGTTCCGATAAAATATGCACAACCATTTTTATCGACTTTAATAGAATTACCCTGGTCACGTCCGTCTCCACCAAAATAAAGACTGTACCGAAGGACCGGATCTATAACTAGTGGATAGGATGTGTCATAGTCACCAAGGCTGAATGTAACCGTAGAATTCTCACCAAGGACATAGGAACATTTAACATCAATTTTTGTTCCATTGATCTCCTGGTATGCAACCGGTGCTTCATCAATTATCTCCCGTGCCGGAGTAGTAATAAT
Source organism: Methanomicrobiales archaeon (assembly GCA_012729535.1). Lineage (GTDB taxonomy): Archaea > Halobacteriota > Methanomicrobia > Methanomicrobiales > Methanospirillaceae > Methanospirillum. The sequence goes on from JAAYCY010000028.1 coordinate 34,446, forward strand.
AAGATCACCGGTTGTTTCATTGAGTGCAAGACCGGAATGTCCCTGATACATCACTATGATTTGATCAGGATCAGCACCGGCATCGAGAATAAATTCACTTTTTAGAAGTTCCTCGGTCCCGGATACCGTATAATCAATACCCTCGTAGACATCTTCATATTTGACACCCGAAGTAATGGTAGCTCCGGTGACCCATGCAGACGGATCAGTGCCATAATAGAAATTAGCCGTCCCGTTTAGTGGGTTCAGACCAATTATCTTCTTTTCAGGATTTGAACCATCAAGAAGCATGAACACTGAACTGTTTCCAGGGTTCTGGCTGAATTCCATCCCATTTTCAAAGACCGTTATAACCTGGTCTGTTGAACGGGTCTGATACGATACATCATCTTCAAACTGCCCATTGTTCTGAATAAAAACAAGGGGCATTGAAGTAACTTTTGCTTGTAGAACCTTTGCATCTTCGCCAGCAATCTCGTCGGCAGATACCATTGTAACTGACAACAGAAATATGGCCAGAATGAGGCACCACACAGTCTTCGCATTCCCCATCATACAAATTACCCGCGGTCGAACGTTATGTATACGAAAGTATAATTCACAATGAATTAAAAACATATCGAAAGATCCAGGAGTTTACAGAAAAAAATCTGAGCAGGATCAAAGATTCACGCCATAAATGACTAAATATTTTTTCCTCTATTATTATTCAAAGAATAAAATTTAACAAGGTAATTGAAGATTATTTCAGATTTAATTGATGAATACCTTGAATACATAAAATAGCAAAAAAAATTAAGTTCATGAACTGATATTTTTTACTAGAGATATTAGCGCAAAAATCTCGCATAGGCGCAGACCAGACCAATGTATCTATCAGTCTGCACCACCAACAAAAACGGCATACGTGACAAACAAAAAAATACACAATAATAATACCATGGGATCAGACATACTTCCGATGTACAGGCCGTTGTTTGCTTGTGAAATAGCTACATCAGAGATCACTACATATGGACAGGAGATGGATTTTTCCATTCAGACTGTAACCGGGCTTTTTCTGAACCGTCTCTGGATTGTAGGTACCCTGACCTCATATGAACCTCAAAACAAAGATGGAATAATCAGAATTGCCGATCCGACAGGGGTTCTCTCCTTACAGTTAAAAAAAGTCACACATGAAATGATTGCCGATCCCTCTGATCTAATCCCCCCGCTCTTTCTATCCATTACGGCATATGGAGAGAAAATATCAGGACAGAGAAATGAAATCAGATGGATAGTTGAGACACTTCGTATTGCCTCCAGAGAAGAACGTGATTCATGGATTCTCATCACCGGTGAATTACTAATCACCCGCTTACAGGAGATTAATACCGCAATACTGGCAGAAAAAGGTACAGAATCACTCCACTCTGGTATAAAACAAAATAAGATTAATACAGTTCATCTTAAAAATCTTGCAGTTCATGCCCGGAAAGCATGTGATGTGATAAAAGAATCAGCACCACCAGAAAACCCTACAGAACTGATTCTCTCGATTATCAGGGAATACTCAGGCCCTAAGGGACTGAACATGGATGACATATTCAGATATACCAGAAAATCTTCCCTATCAGATGATCTTGTAAAGGATACCATCAGGAATCTCATAGCAGAGGATGAAGTATACCAGCCTTCACCAGGATATGTAAAACTCCTATAACGTGAATGAATATTGATTTTTTTCCGAATGGTCCTGCCGTGCAAATAGAAGAGGAGATGAGAATTCTCTTTATTGCCGATATTCATATGGGGATTGAACATGAACTCAAAAAGTTCGGATTTCATTTCAAAACCAGGGGACCCGAACGTATTGAACGTATTTTAAGTCTCGTTAAAGAATCATCCCCTGATATTCTTGTAATTCTGGGTGATGTTAAGCACCGGGTACCAGGAACATCATATCAGGAATTTTTTGAACTGAAAAATCTGTTTTCTGCACTACGAGAAATTACTCCCTTCTGTGTTACACCCGGAAACCACGATCCCGGTATCGAAAGATTCTTAAAATCCAATGAAATCAGGAAGAAAGAAGGATCTATCATAGGTAATGTGGGAATAATGCACGGACATACCATACCAGATGAAAACCTGCAGGGCAACCTGATCCTCTGTGGACACCATCACCCTACTGTAGCACTTAAGGACCAGGTTGGTGTAGCCCTTCAGTCATCCTGTTTTGTTCTTGGAGAAGTAGATCCCCATATCTTTCCTGAAGTTAAAGAATATGAAACAACAAGACTGCTAATGGTACCTTCCCTGAATGAACTGACTGGTTATGGAATAGAGAAAACATTCCGTTCTCCCTTTTCTCCCCTTTCCCGATCACTTATCCTGGAAAGTGCTGAAGTGCTTTTACCAGACGGTACCTATGCAGGAGACCTGCTCTCTCACCTCCAGCATGATGCAAAATGAACAACTTGACAAACGGATCGTCGCAGTTATCCGGGAACGTGGTTTTTCAGAACTATCAGTTGTACAGGAGCAGGCGATCCCGAAAATTTTGGCAGGCGGCCATCTTCTCCTGATTGCTCCAACCGGAACCGGAAAGACAGAGAGTGCAATGATCCCGGTTTTAAGCGGGATGCTTCAATCATCAGGAAAAGGCTTTACTACTTTATATATTACTCCGCTCCGGGCATTAAACCGTGATATTCTTAGAAGGATGGAATGGTGGTGCCAAAAACTCGGACTTACCAGCGGAGTCAGGCATGGGGATACAACACAGGCGGAAAGAAGAAAACAGGTGCTACATCCTCCTGATCTCCTCATTACAACCCCTGAAACTGTGCAGGCACTTTTCATGGGTAAAAGACTTCGGGAACATCTTCGTACTGTCAGGTACGTAATAGTCGATGAAATTCATGACCTGGCAGGGACGAAAAGAGGTGCCCAGCTTGCCATTGCCATGGAAAGGCTCTGCCGGTATGCCGGAGAGTTTCAAAGAATAGGTCTTTCAGCCACGGTTGGAAACCCCGATGAAGTATCTATCTTTCTTACCGGAGACAGGTCCTGCTCTATCGTTGAAGTGCCGGTCGCTAAAACTCTTGATATCCGGGTAGAAGTAACCGGAGAAAAATTCGAGAGCCAGGTTGAAGCTATCCGTCGGCACACACGGAAAGATCATTCAACCCTGATCTTTGTAAACACGCGGTCAACAGCAGAGTCACTTGGCCATGCCCTTATCAAAGATGGTCGCACTGATGTTCACCACGGATCATTATCCCGTGAAATCCGGATAGAAGCAGAAGACAGGTTTAAACAGGGTGATATTAAGACCCTGATCTGCACCTCCTCTATGGAACTGGGTATTGATATTGGACATGTGGAACATGTTATTCAGTTTGGCTCACCGAGGGAAGTTAGCAGGCTTGTCCAGAGAGTTGGACGGGCTGGACACCAGATAGGAAAAGTATCTACCGGGACCATAATCACCAGTGGATTTGATGATTTATGTGAATCACTGGTCATTGCATTACGGGCAAGAAACGGAGATGTGGAAAATATTGTCCCATCATACCAGGCCGGTGATGTCATCGGAAACCAGGTTGCAGCCATTGCGGTAGAATATGGAGAAATAACTTTTAATGAAATATTCTCTATCATTTCTCATTCGTCTGTTGGGATAAAAAACGAAGATACACTACAAGCAATAATCTCCCAACTTACAGAACACTATCTTGTCAGGGTGGATGGTGATAAGATTATTACTACCAGCAGGGCAAGACGATATCTCTCCGGAAATCTATCCATGATCCCGGACGAAAGAAAATTTCCAATATTTGATATTGTTACCAGAAGGACTGTGGGGACTCTTGATGAATCCTTCATTATTACATCATTACATACCGGTGCAGTTTTCATAGCACGCGGTCAGCTCTGGAGAGTATTAGATATGGAAGAGGGCAAGGTAACCGTTGAACCTGCACGGAATACCGATGGTGAACTTCCTTCGTGGGAAGGAGAGCAGATACCTGTTCCTTTTGAAATTGCAAGGGAAGTTGGACAACTTCGCAGGACCAGGGCATTTGAAGACTATACAGGGGACAAGGCATCTATTGCATATGCTAACGGTTTTTTAAACCTGGTCATAAAAAACCATGGGCTGATTCCAACCGACCAGCTACTTACGATTGAGCAGTCAGATGATGGTATCCTCCTGAACATTTGTGCCGGACACAAAACAAATGAAGCTATTGGGAGAGTCATCTCTATTCTTCTCTCTGCAAGGTTTGGCACGACAATTGGTCTGGAACTAGATGCATACCGTATCCTCCTTCGCGTCCCCAGGGAGGTATCCATTGCAGATATTAAGGAAACCTTGGAGAGACTTAAGCCAGAACATGTCCAGGGTATTCTTGAACTGGCATTGAAAAGGACATCGCTTTTTAAATGGAAACTGGTGCAGATAGCAAAAAAATTTGGTGCGATTGATCCTGATGCCGATTACGAACGGCTTTCTCTTCATAAAATGGCAGATCTTCTTTCTCATCCACAAATTCAGGAGGAAACATACCGTGAAATCTTTACCAGGTACATGGATGTCACACATGCAATGGAAATTGTTAGTGCGATAAACACCGGAGATATTGATGTCGCTATAGGTCCAGTCAGCATGATTGGAGCCACAGGCCTGTTTACTTCTTCCCGCGACCTTATCCCACCCCCGACAGCTGATCAGGCGGTTATTTCTGCATTAAAGCATCGTCTCGACCGGCAGGAAATTCTTCTGGTATGCATGAACTGTAGAAAATGGAAGAGTAAAACCCAGGTTGCCAGAGTTCCTGATTACCCGGTATGCGGAAATTGTGGAGCACGACTGATTGCAGCGTTAAAACCATACGAGACTGAACTTTATACCATGGCTAATAAAAAGGAAAAAAATTCAGAGGAAAAGACCATAGAACAAAAACTTATCCGTAATGCCAATATCGTCCTTTCAAGTGGGAAAAAAGCAATACTTATTCTCTCAGCAAAAGGTGTCGGACCTGAAACCGCATCAAGGGTACTTGCAACCTACACCGAAGGCGATGCATTGATGCGTGAAATATTAAAAGCAGAACGCAATTTTGTAAAAACTCACAGATTCTGGCAATAAAAAATTACATGATATTCCCAAGCTTCTGCTCAAGAAATGTAAGACCCTTTTTAATATCATCCATATTTTTCCCACCAGTCAGGATAATTTTCCCTGAAGAAAAGAGAAGGGCAACGATTTTCGGATCGCTGATCCGGTATACTAATCCTGGAAACTGTTCAGGTTCATATTCAATATTTTCAAGATTCAAAGTCATAACAACTTTATTAAGGTTGATCTTATTTCCGATATCATAGGAACATACTATGTTGGTGACTGCAACCCGGGGTTCTTCAAAACACTCAATTCCTGCTGCTTTCATCTTCTCGATAATGAGAAGAAGTCCTTTATCAAGTGAATCTGTGTCCCTGATCCCGGTAAGAACAACTTTTCCCGAAGAAAAAATTAATGAAGCAATCTTAGGATTTTCTATCCGGTATACAGCACCGGGGAAACGTTTGGTATTAAGCTCACAGCCATCGATATTTTTTGAAATAATCTCGAGATCTATTGAATCTGCGATAGCCCCTGAGGCAACAATATTTTCAATCTTCAGGCTATCGTATCGTTTATCATCCATTCCAGATATCATGGGGTGTTCCATACCATAATACTAGTGGTGAATTCCTACAAATTGAGGGTTATTCTCAAATGGCAGAATAATTTTGTTAATCTTTTAATCATCCTTATAACTACTTTCAATTTTAATATTTCAATGGTATATTAAAGCAGGAAACGCAACCTTTTGTTACCATGAGATATGAGATCCCGCACCAGATGACATCTTATGAAGAATTCAACGAGTCATTCCACATAGATGTACCTGAATTTTATAATTTTGGATTTGATGTCATCGATAAATGGTCAGAAACTGACAGGAATAAACTTGCGATGATATGGGTAAACCAGGAAGGAGAAGAGAAAAAATATACCTTTCGTGACTTTCGGAATCTCTCGGTTGAAGCCGCTAATATCCTTCTGAAATATGGTGTGAAAAAAGGAGACCGGGTTATGCTCATGCTCCACCGCGTTCCGGAATGGTGGATTTTTGTTATAGCTCTGATAAAACTTGGAGCTGTCATTTGTCCGGCGCCGACGATGCTGACATCAAAAGATCTGCAATATAGAATTAATGCAGGTAAGTTTAGTTTTATCATTACTGACACCGAAAATGCAGATAAAGTGGAAAAAATTTGTCGTTTTTGTCCAAGCTTAAAACACCGTATGCTTATCGATGGTGACCTGCCAAACTGGATCAGTTACCAGTATGAACTTTTTTACCCTGCTCCGGTATCACGATCCGCAATAAGCACGCCGGTCACTCAGAAAACCCATGCATCAGATCCGATGCTTATTTACTTCACTTCCGGTACCACAGGTGAACCAAAAATGGTACTGCACAACCATGGACATCCTCTTGGTCATATTGTTACCGCAAAACTCTGGCAGGACCTGAATAGTAATGATCTGCACTTTACTTCTTCTGATACTGGTTGGGCAAAATGCGGATGGGGAAAAATATTTGGACAATGGATTGTTGGTGCCTGTATTTTTGTATATGATGCCAGGGGAAAATTTAAAGCTACCGAATTACTCCCTCTCATAGAGAAATACGAAATTACAACCTTTTGCTGTCCGCCAACAATTTATCGGATGCTCATTATCGCAGACCTTGCAAAATATGACCTGCGATCTTTACGTCACTGTATTTCTGCAGGTGAACCATTAAACCCTGAAGTTATCAGGATATGGAAGGAAGAGACCGGTCTTCCAATTTATGAGGGATATGGGCAAAGTGAAACCTGCTGTTGTGTTGCAACATTTCCCTGTATGAACCATAAACCCGGTTCCATGGGAAAACCCTCACCCGGATGGAAGATAGAATTGCACGATGAAGACGGAAAAACAGTTCCCCTGGGAACCGAAGGAAGAATCGCCATCAATCTTAATCCAAGACCGGTGGGTCTTGTTGTTGAATATCTTGATAATCCTGAAGCAAATGCCGAAGTATTCAGTAACGGGTTTTATTACACCGGTGATAAGGCCTACATGGATGAAGAAGGATATTTATGGTTTGTTGGCCGTGATGATGATGTTATTAAGAGTTCCGGTTACCGCATCGGTCCATTTGAAGTGGAAAGCGCTCTCCAGGAACATCCCGCAGTTCAGGAATCAGCTGTGGTCGGTTCTCCTGATCCGATCAGAGGGCTGGTAATTAAAGCATTTGTTATCCTCAAACCCGGTTATGATCCATCAGACCAGTTAATTCGCGATATCCAGAAACATGTGAAAAAAATCACTGCCCCGTATAAATATCCAAGGCTCATTGAATTCGTTGAAGAACTGCCAAAGACCCTTTCTGGAAAAATAAAACGAGGTGAACTCAGGGAACGAGAAATGAAAAAGTACAAAGATTCATAATCATTTTTTGGGTTTATTTCCGAATCATTAATAATTGAAGAGAACAAATATGTAAAAGCACGAGTGCATCCAGTACAATTGTGCCTTGCATCTGCTCATATCTTACATGCTATGCGAGGATCGCCGAGCCAGGTCAAAGGCGTTAGGTTCAGGGCCTAATCCCGTAGGGGTTCGCCGGTTCAAATCCGGCTCCTCGCATTAACAAAATATTTACACTTTTTTTTAATTCTTGACCAGAAATTTCGGAACAGATTTATTCAAATACTGAAGAATTGCCCTTAAAATGGAAACCTGATAATTATACTCAACAGCATAGATCTCCAGACCATTCAAACATCATGATGGAAATGACCTTTATGAAATGATAGCTTTATCGGGATAGTATGTAAAGTTCAATACAGGAGGAATCGTATGGAAGATGTTATCAGAACGAAAATCGATTACCCCAAAGTAGCAAATACGATCAAAGAACTTCTAAACCTGGATGGTTCACCAGTAGCAGTCAAATTCATTAAGAGTGAGGATCACCTTCCCGATGGCGTGAAAAATATCGGGGAAACGATACAACATTGCCAGATGGTAAACCGGGCACGGAGAGACGGAGCAATATTCTATGCGACAAAGGATAACCATGCCTGTATGGGAGGAGCTTATGCACTCGGCCTTCGTGAGATTACTCCTACTTTAAAGTCAGGAGAATTTTATTATAAATTAGGGAAATATGATAGTTGGCCTTCCTGTAAACGGACAATAGACAGGATTCCTCACCTGGAATCCGGAACTACGTATGCAACTGCATATGCTCCACTCGAAAAAACTCCTTTTGATCCCACCATTGTCCTTATTGTCTCTACCCCAAAAGTAATGTTAAAACTGGCACAGAGTAGCCTGTATCACCTTGGAGGCAGAATAAACAGCAATTTTGCAGGAATTCAATCAGTGTGTGCTGATGCTTCTGCCCAGGTATACCTGAGTGGCACTGTCAACTTCTCATTAGGGTGTGATGGTTCCAGGAAATTCTCCGGAATACAGGAGGGTGAAATGGTAATGGGAATACCTGCTGAAATGTTGCCACAAATAATCGAAGCCTTACCTGTCGTTGTCGGGGCTCCAGGATCATCCTGATTCTTTTTTTCTGATATTTTTACCATATCAATTCAGCATTGAAGGTGTTCTGGAACTGTACCCGATAGATAACTTAAAAAAAAACCAAAAGCCTTCCATACTTAAAATATACAAGCCCTTACTAATTGTAAAAAAAAACCTGCAGAGTTTTTTTCCAAGTCCATATCTTTTATCATAATAAACAAAATTTTTTAAACAGATAACCCGAATCCTGTTTACTAACAAGGATAACTCAGATTCCGGATCATATGTCAAAATTAGAAGATTTTCTAGACCCCCTTCATAAAGGAGTATGGGAAGTAGTGATACCCAAAGAAACAGTTACTGATTCATTAAGCGATGAATGGAAAAGATCTCCTATTAACATTCCATCTCCGGGAACTATTGCAAGTTTTCGGAATGGGCAGTATCATGTCCATGAAACAAAAACCGAATGGAGGGTCCACCTGGATAGGTATGATCCATCAGTCCATCCAGTTTTGCACCTTATTGATGACGCTCCACTTTTTTTAATGATTTCTGAAACTATTGTTACTCTCTTCTCCGAAGCCAGAGGAAAATCAGATAACATTCAAAGCAGCCTGAAAAATCAGGATATGTTTGTGAAAAATGGAAGCTTGTTCGGTTTTATTATGATCCTGATCGGTTTTACTTTTATTATCGACCCTGACATGGTTTATTATGGCATTCTGCACATTATTGTTCCTCTTGCTGTAATTCTGGTGGGAATACTCTCTTTTGTAAAGAATGTCCAATGGAAGCCACTGAAAATTCCACATATAAAAAATCAGGTGAACGGTATAGCCTTAATACTCATTGGAATTATTCTCCATGCATTTCCGATAATTATCTGGAGTCTGATTCTCATTTCAATACTCGGTATCTGGATGTTTTTTAGTGCCGCATACCTGTTAAACAGGGTAAGAAAAGGAAAGTCAGCTGTACCTGAGGGTTTTTATAGCAGATTAGCAATAGCAGTTATTTCTTTGATACTATTCATCGCCATTTTTTATGCTCCAGCGGCAATAATCGAACTTTTAATGATAATCGCCGGAGTTATTATTATGCTTATCGGGTTTATTCTGGTGACAACAACCTTCTCATTAGAAGAAAGAACAGAAAGCCACCTATTTAACCCCAGTTAAAAGATTTTTTTTATATAGTAACTGGTATTATCTTTGCCAGTCAATTGTTTTTGGGCGCAATGACCCCTAATTATTATTCATATCTAAAAAGAGACTTTTTTGAAATGAAAGAATAACCTCAGTTCCCATCCCCTGTCCTTCACTAGTAATTGTAATAGAACCACCAATTAACTGAATGAGCCTGCGGGTTACAGATAATCCCAGACCGGGTGAAGAGCGATCATGACGTGATGTATCTTCTTTATAAAAAGGTTCGAAGATCATGTTTATGTGTTCTTTACATATTCCAGCGCCATTATCCCGGATTGAGAGAATAGTCATATCATCATTTTCATTTCCTGTAATCCAGACATTACCATCAGGATATGAAAATTTTACTGCATTCGAGATGATATTGTCAATTATTGAAACCAGGTGTGGGAGGGAAGTGCGAAGTATTAGTTTATCCGAGATATTGGTGATAAAAGCGATATTCTCTTTTTCAGCTGTAATAGCATAAATATTCAGAATATTTTCCACGACTGCAAGAATATTCACATCCGATATTTCATCTATCTCATACATTGTACCAAGATTTGCCAGTTGAAGAATTTGTTCGACTATACTTGCAATCTTTTCAGTATTTTTTTCCATTACCCCGATTATTTCGGTCCTACTGTCATGATTATCCTCTTTTAAAAGATAAGGTAAGAGAACCTTCAGAGGTGTCAGGGGTGTACGCAATTCATGTGCTATTGCAGTTATCAAAGAATTTTTAAGTTTTAATAAATCTGTAACTTCCCGGGTTCTCTCCTGGACCGTTCGTTCCAGAATTTCTTTCTGAGTCAGACTGGTATCCAGTTTTATCTCAGTTTTTCTATGGTCAGTAATATCTCTTGCTGTTACAAGAATACCATTAATTGCAGGGTTGTCAACACAGTTTACAGCAATACCCTCTAAAAGCATGTATGATCCGTCTCTTTTTAATGAGCGGAATTCTGCTGTTTCAGTTGATGATGGATTGCTGATCAACCGGTATAACTGGTCTGATATTCTTTCATAATCATCAGAATGGATAAATCTTTGAACCGGCCCAATTATTTCCTCAGCTAAATACCCGGATAATTTTTCAATACGGGGGCTGATAAAAGTAATTTCCAGCCTGGAATTTATGATGACGAAGATATCTAAACTCTGGGTAATTATCATCCTGAATAATTCTTCCCGGTTTCTCAGTTCATTTGTTAATTTTAACGTATCAGAAATATCCAGAATTGCCCCGACTATTCCACCAATATTCCCTTCATGGTCATAAAAAAAATTCTTGGTGATTATTACATCATGTTCGTTTCCGAGTTTATCAATAACTTTCGTGTGAGTAGGGTGAAAAATACCACTTCTCATTAAATCATGGTCAAACTCAATAATTTTATCAACATCTTTTTTTCTTGTCCAGATTTCATCTATAGTTTTACCGACAAATTCTTCCGGGGGAATATGCAGGAATTCTGTTAAAGTCTGGTTACATCCTAAATATTTCTGTTTTAGACTTTTCCAGTAAACAGGAATTGGAACCGCATGCAAAAGGGCGTCAGTTAGTTCTCTCTGGACTAAAAGATTTTTATAATATAGCTCTTTTTCTTCTTCATGGAATTTGGTTTTCGTAACATCACGAATAGAGGTAGTAACAGCTGCTACAACATTATCATGACTAAAATCAGGATATATCAGGTAATCCAGCCAGATTCCTGATGGCATTTTCCATTCCTTTCTTACTGGTATTCCATTTTCAAAGACCTGTGTGACATGTTGTATCCAGTCCTCTGTATACTGATCATAAGCAGAAAAATTCCTTGCATCCGTACCAAGAATTTTTTCAGGAGATATATCCAGATAGTCCGAAATTCTCGGATTGCAGTATAATATTTTAAAATCCCGATTTACTCGTACAATAATATCCGGAGAACTTTCTGCTATCACCCGTAAATGATTCTCCCTCTCCTTTAAAGCCGTCTCATAATTTATCCTGTCAGTAATATTCCGTGCAGAGACAAGAACAGCATGTGAATCAAGATAGGGAATTTTTGTTCCGATACACTCTATCCATATTTCTCTTTTTTTTGCAGTGATGAGTTTATATTGAACCGTATAGGCTTCAATACCCAAGTATACCTGCTTTAATTCTTTTCTTATACCTTCATGACATTTTGGGTGAATGTAATCCAGTATATTTTTTTCCCCAATAATAAGGTCAAAATCACTTTCTTCAATCATCTGAAGACCTTTTGGATTGATAAATTGAATGATTCCTGAAAAAGAGATTATTAGTATGGCATCCTTGGAATATTCAACAAGATTTTTGAATTTTATCTCACTCTGTGTAAGTTGGTCTCTGGTTCTTACTAGTTCAGTAATATCTCGGAGAGATTCAACCGCTCCGATAACCTCACCTGCAATATTGTAGAGATGATAAGTAATTATCTGAACGATAATTTCAGGTTTATCAGGCAAAGAAATGGTGGCATTGGCAAAAAGTGAACTTCCCGCACGGAAAAAATCAGAATAATATTGACTGATTTTTTCATCTGGTTCATCTATCAGATCGATAAGAAGCGGACGTCGAATACCATAAAACGGGATAGAATGTTCATAATTACATTTTCCAACAATGTCAATGGATGGTACTTGGGTGAGTTTTTCTATCGCCCTGTTCCATCCGACTACCTGACCTGACCTGTTTATTGCATATGTGGCATCTAATAACGAGTGAATAAAGTCAAAATATTGTTTTTCTGATAACATAAGAGAATATTCAGCCTGTTTTCGTCGTACAGCCTGCCTAATCTTATGTGATAATTCTACAAACAGCGGTTTGGGATCTCCCCCTTTTTGCAGGTAAAAATCAGCTCCGTTGTTTATTGCCTCTATCACAACTTCTTCTCTTCCCCGACCGGTAAAAAGGATAAAGGGTATATCCGGGAATTTTTTTCTTACAAGTTTTAGGAATTTTATGCCATCAATACCGGGCATCTGGTAATCTGATACAATGGCATCATAGCACTCAATATTACCATTTTCCAAGGCATCCTCTGCAGATGTAAGAATGTGTACCCTGAATTCTCCTTCTCTTTCAAGGAAAAATTTGCCAAGGGTGAGGAGATCCTCTTCATCATCAACATAAAGAAGTGAAATGGGATCTCGCCTTTCGTGAGATTCAATTATTGCCATTATGAGTAGAAAATACCAGATAAATCCTGATTATTAGGTGGTTTGAACATTATCATTACATTTTCAAAGATCATATTTTAACTTTAAAAGTAAAAAGGATTTCCATAAAAATACCCCTTTTTTTTCGTTCGTTGGCCTTAGTAACATGAAATAAATCGCATTTTTACATTTTCTGTTTTTAAGATAAAAACAGGTAAAACGGTTTTAAAGGAGAACCGGACATCTTATTTATCGATACATATTAGGGATAAGAAAACTAATATAAGAATTAATAAATCCGAGCACTTATAATACGGGTTTTATTCAAGTTATCAGAAATATCCCCTGATAATATGCAAAACAGAGCCATACACGGATTAGTATATGACTGAAACAGGATTGGAATCAGAAAATATAAAACCAATTTCCATTCTTTTTGTTGATGATGAACCTGAGATTCTCAACATAACAAAGATATTTCTGGAAGAAACAGGTGATTTTGTTGTGGATACCATCACCTCTGCAGTAGATGCACTTAAATCCTCTCCCATTCAGTCTTATGATGCCATTGTTTCGGATTATCTAATGCCAGACATGGATGGAATTGCCTTTCTGAAAATAATCAGAGAAGAGTATGGTTATATCCCATTTATTCTATTCATCGGCCATGGTTGCGAAGAAATAGTGATAGAGGCAATAAACAACGGTGCTGACTTTTACCTGCAAAAAAGCGGAACATCCAAATCTCCTTTTGCTGAACTCGCATACCGGATTAAACAAGCAGTTAAGAAAAAACGTGCGGAAGAAAAACTTCGGAAAAGCGAAGAAAAGTTTCGTTCATTTGTTGAGAATGCCAATGAAATAGTTTTTTCCTTAAATCCTGACGGAACATTTTCTTATATTTCTCCTAACTGTTTTAGTATACTTGGTCATAATCCAATTGAGATTATTGGAAAATCTTCTAAAATTTTTATTCATCCAGATGATCTGCAGGAAAACTTGAAAGTATTCAATATGGCCATAAAAAATGGTGAAAGTGCTACGGGAGTAGAATACCGGATACAACATAAAAATGGAAACTATAGGTGGCATTCCCAGAGTATTGTCCCTGTTCGCGACATTAACGGAAATATTGTCGGAGTTCAGGGAATATGCCATGATATTACCGGTAGAAAAAAGATTGAAGCTGCTCTTCGGAAAGCAAACCGTCAACTTAACCTCCTAACCAGCATCACCAGGCATGATATCCTAAACAAAATTACCACGATATATGGATATCTTGAGATTGCTGAAATGGAAGTCAAAAACCATCAAATCTCAGAATACCTGCAGAAAATGAAAGAAACAACCAAAGAGATTCAGTCACAGATAGAATTTACCAGCATATATGAAAACCTGGGAGTACAAGAACCCCAATGGATTACCCTTGAAACAGCATTACCCCACTTATCAATCCCAAGTTCTGTATCCATAATCGCCGAAGTAAAGAATATTGATATTTTTGCTGATCCAATGCTCGAAAAGGTTTTTTTTAATCTTTTTGATAACTCTTTGAGACATGGAAAAAATGTTTCAACTATCAGGATTACCACTCACCAGTCTGGTGATAACCTGGTGATTATTTGGGAAGATAATGGCATTGGGGTATCTGATGAAGAAAAAGATAATATTTTTGAACCGGGTATTGGAGCGAATACCGGATTTGGAATGTTCCTGGTCAGGGAAATTTTATTATTAACAGGAATCAGGATCCGGGAAACCGGTGTATATGGGAAGGGAGCCAGGTTTGAAATTATGGTTCCAAAAGCAGGTTGGAAATATGCGCAAAATCAGTAAAAAATTCATTCACTTCCTAATAATCAAAAAAGGGCAGCGTATGCAGATCAGTCTATTAAAAAACCTGTTCTAATGATTCTGAAAAAAAAGTTATGCGGTTTTTTCCGCGGCCATTTCAACATCTTCTTCCTTAATGGTCTTTCGACCAGCATGAGATGCGAGTTTATTTGCCTCTTTTACCAGTTTGCTTAGGTAATCTTCTGCCATTGTTACCAAAGCTGCCGCCCCATCGCTTCCCACTCGTTCTGCTCCACTAGCTTTTGCAATCCGAACCACTGCAGCTGTTGGCAAATCTTTTGTTTTGACAGCTGACTCCTGTTTAACATGAGTGGTCGTTTTTGAAGCTGTTTGCTTTGCTTTCACAGCCGATTTTCCCGGTTTCTTTGTTGACGCATGTTTTGGCACCGATTTTGCTACCATTTTTCCCCCAATATCTCATGATGTGCTACACATGGTCATGGAAAGCAGCATTAACACAAAAGTTATGACAGGTTTCTTCTCCATTAACACCATCATGATCCTTTTATAATATGAATAAGAGGTTTAAAAATTTTATGGTGAATTCATTATTAATTTGAGACGATAGAAATAGTTAGGTAAATTTTCAGAAATAAACGTAACATCTGGAGTTATTTCAGATTTTTACCACAACCATCATGATGCAAGAACCTTCTGATTACATCAAGAAGAATACCTGGTTCAGATGGTTTAATAATATATTCATCAGCACCAATAGAGAATCCATAATCTATGTGTCTCTTTTCAGTATAAGATGCAGTATAGAAAATTAAAGGAATATGAGAGGTTTTTGGATCACCTTTTATTGCTTTACAGATATCATACCCATCCTGTCCGGGCATCAGAATATCAGTTACAATCACATCAATCGTTTCATTATTTATAATATTCAGCGCTTCTTCACCATCTTTAACTAGAATTACCCGGTATCCGTTTCCAGTAAGTAATTTTTCCAGATAATAACGGTTTTCATACCGGTCATCTGCAACCAGGATTGTTATACCTGTGGTTTCTATATTTTTTTCATTTTGTGATGAACAATCAACCGTATTCATAGTAAGCCCATGCTACAGATTAGAATTGAAAGAATTTTATCCACATTTGAAACACAATATAAGAAAATTTTTCTCACAATGCCATATACTTTTCCCATCATTGACCAAGATAACTTCCTAAAACCAATAAAAGGCAATCAACCGGCCTCATATAGTTCGTCTAAACTGATATCGTGTTGTGAATATTTAGAGAAAACCAATAGATCAACCGAACATAACTCCACAAATAACAATGAACAGCAATAATACCATTACTCTTTTTTGACACGGTCAAGTTGGACACCATCATACGGACAGTATCGTTCATTGCCTGAGGTCTCCCACCCACATACGGGACACCTGTGGAATTCGTGATTGTGTCTGAAAAATGGGATCAGCGGGATAATGAGAAACAGGAAAAAAAATGGAAATCCAATTATCCAAAGAAAAACACTGAACCCCAAGGAACCCAGAAAAAGTAAAAGGGAGAGATCTACCCGTTTCGTAAATATGCCTCCCTGACTGCCCATGCAGGCATTGCGTCAGATATCTTTCCCATTTCAATATTCAGATTGATGGTATCAAACCATCCAGATAGTATGCCTGACCCGATACCAGCGGTTATTATCCTGTTACATGCATATCGGTCAATTAAGGTGCGAACATACTCCTCGATAAGTTTTTTCTCCTCCTTTACATAGGATTCTGCGATAAAAAGGGCACTTTCTTCTCCGATCTCTGAAACATCTGCACAGACCATTCTGGCCATCCTTCGGAGGCACTCATACCGCGAAGTGTGAAAGTTATCCGGAGTCTGGGTTGTATAATCCTCTTGCGTAATCATTCCCATGAGCAGATGAGCATCACCAGAACAGGCAAAATATTCAGTGCTTATCCCTACTTTCTGGCCGTCCAGGCTGACAGAACGGAGAAGTGAAGAGATAGGAGTCCGGAGAACTCCATAATACGCAAGGAGGCCACTTTTCAGACGCGAAAAATCGGTCTGCCTCTTTAAAAAATCCCAGGCATTGAGAGGAATAATATCTGTTGTAGTGCTCCCCATGTCGATAAGCAATGAATTGGGATAGAAGTCACGCAGAATATCAGCCATAACAAGCCAGTTGGCTGCGGCCAGTTCTGGAACAGGAAAATCATGAAATAACCCATCAGTCCCGTAAAACCGGGCATCAGGAAAAACATCCTTTACCGCTGAAACAATAAATTCAATACCCTCCTGCTTTGACGAAAAACAATCTGCTAGTTCTCCGCTCATCACTACCGCTGCATTTTTTGCTTCAGAATATCCCTGTAATATCTCCCTGATAGGTGTCTCTTTCCAAAGTGGACAATAGTGAATAAAAACACCTGATTCAGAAACAACCTTCAGGTTTGCACCACCAATATCAACTCCTATCATACGTGACCGTCCCATCTGAAGAAAACTTTGCATGACCTTTCAGGTGAACTGATGCGGGTGCTTTTCCATACGAGGCATCAATTATAATTTGTCCTATCTCTTCTTCCATGCATGCAGCAATCCCGACTATGCTCGTTGTGGGTCTTGGATTTACATCAACAATTACTATACGGTCTGAATTGACAATTATATCAATTCCAACATAACCCTGACAACCTAGAACCATAACGGCTTTTGAGGCTGATTCATATATTTCCTTCATCCGGGGATGGTCAACAGGGGTTTTTCCTCCATGGTAACTAACCAGACCATCTGGTGAAAACCTGATATCCTGTCGGTTTAACGCCAGAAGAAGCGGAGTATCTCCGGTATAATAAAGACAGGATTCTCCCACAACCCTGGATCCAACAAGGCTAATGGAGAGATGCTCACCATCAATAAATTCCTGACCAAATTCTCCTTCTCTTGCAGGATCTTCAGTAAGCCTGACACCAACCGTCCCGCACCCGGATATTTGCTTTACAATCCTTTTTCCAGAAAAGACTTCTCTTGGAACATCTATTCCATGAGACAGTAAAATCTGTCCAGTACGTTTTTTATTTGCACAAATTGCTGCAGAAAAGGAATTACATCCAATATTTCGGGTAACATCCTCAAGTTGCTTGTTATATCGAGCAAGCAGGTGATCTGGTGCGATAACGAGACCTTCGTCACATAGTTTTCCAAGCCTGATTATTTCTTCATTAAAATCTTTTCCTTCCGTTGGGGAATGAACCGTATGTCCAGATTTCAAAAAACTTGAGGTAAGAATATCAAGCATGGCGCGACCCTCAGGAGCAAGGGCAGGATCATGGCTGACCGCATATTCAGCAAGCAGAATATTCATCGCTACTTGTTTGCGGGATCAGGAAAAAAATAATCCGGTAATCACATCGATTACCCCAGTTAAAAATATCTGCTACATGGTATCCGCTCATCACTTTAAGAATCTGAAGAGCAAATAATCCGGATACATGATATCAGGATTGCCCCCTGAAACCCTTGTCACGAACAATCCTCATGAGAGTATGAAACCCTGTATTCTTCTGACGAACGATGACGGGGTAAATTCTGAGGGACTTTGGGCAGCATATGATGCACTCTCTGAAATTGGTGATGTTGTTGTTTGTGCACCTGCAACGCAGCAGAGTGCAGTCGGCAGATCTCTTTCAATCTTTGAACCGCTCAGAGTCAACACGATACACCGGGGGGACATAATTGCGTATGCAGTTGGCGGAAAACCCACTGATTCAGTTATCCTTGCGTTGTTTGCTCTCGGAGTGAAACCAGATATTGTTGTTTCAGGGATTAATATTGGAGAAAATGTCTCATATGAAGCGATTACCACATCCGGAACCGTTGGTGCTGCATTGGAAGCTGCAAACCATGGATTTCCATCAGTAGCATTCTCTCTCCAGATAGAGGACCAGAAAGAAAAATTTGACGATGCCAGACACATAGCAGACAGGTTTTCAGAGTCAAAAGGGGTTGTCAGAAGTGTAATATCACACATTCTTGAGAAGGGATTCCCATCCTTTACTCATGTAATTAATGTAAACATCCCATCAGTGATTACTGGAGGATACGAAATTACTCATCTGGCTGAACACTTGTTTATTACCGGGGTCGAAAAACGTCTGGATCCACGGGGAAAACCTTATTACTGGATTAATGGGCCCCTTATCACCGATGCACCAGAAGGGACTGATGTCCATGCAATTCATTCAGGAAACATATCCATTACCCCCATTACTCTGGATTGTACGGCTTACGCAGGTTCAAATGAACTCAAAAAAATTTTTTTTTAATTGACTCTTAGCAGGAAATCAGCATGAACAATCAGGAATTTTCTCCTCAGGAAAGAGCAAAACAGAAAGCAGGATATAAAGCTGCAGAATACGTGAGTAATGGCATGATTATCGGCCTTGGAACCGGTTCCACAGTTGCTTTCACCATGGCCCGCCTCAAAGAGCGAATAGAGACAGAGGGTCTTTCCATCCATGGCGTACCGACTTCTATTCAAACAATGATACGTGCAACCGAACTAGGCATCCCGATTATCGGACTTGAACAGGCAGATAAAATCGATATTACTATTGATGGTGCTGACCAGATAGACCCAAAACTCAGGTTAATCAAAGGAAGAGGAGCTGCACACGTAAGAGAGAGAATTATCGCTGATGCATCATTACATCTCATCATTGTTGCAGATTCATCCAAAATGTATGATACATTATCTGGACCAATACCAGTAGAAATAATCCCCTTTGCTCTCTCCCATGTTCAGAAAAGACTTAAGAAATTGGGAGGAAAACCAAACACCAGGGAAGGAGTCAAAAAGGATGGCCCGGTCATATCTGACAATGGAAATATTGTCCTTGATTATTATCCTTCAGAACGATTTGACCCGATAAAACTGGAAACTGAAATTAATATGATTCCCGGAGTAGTCAGTTGCGGAATTTTTGCCGAATTTGCAAGTAAAACAACGGTTATCATTGGAGATGAAGAACCAAAAATAATCACATTATTAGATCTTAATCAGTAAAGCCAGTATAACCATGTATTTCTGATAACCGAACACGGATTGTTTCTAAAATAGCAACCCGGTTTTTACAAACATCCTCGGTTTCTGTCCGGATACTATCTAGAACAATGTCAATCGAATGGAGCAGACGATAATGCTTCATGGTTCTGACAGAATCTCCTTTACATTGTTCTGACACAAGGATCCAACCTCTATTTATCAGATCATGGATAGCAATACTCACTTCAGGTTGTCGTAAACCAGTAATTTTTTCAATCTCACGTGAAGTCAAACCTGTATTATAATGAAGTGATAGCAGAACACGGGAACTATTCGGTTTTAACCCTGCCCGTATAAGCATATCGAATATTGACTCATCTTTTGAAGAAAAAAATGATAATGTGCCGTATCCTTGTGATAACACCACAACAATCCCCCGGATAGCGGTACTATAGCATTTAGTTCTATAGTATTTAAAAATATAGAATTGGAATTATATAAGAAGATTAATTATAAGAAAATTATAAAAGCCCAAGGCCCTTGAGATCATCTACAATCTTATGAACTGCTTTCTTTGCATCTTCCGGCTCCTTGCCTCCGGTAATGATCAGCTTGCCTGATCCAAACAAAAGGACAACAACCTTTGGTTCATCAAGCCGGTAAACAAGACCTGGAAACTGTTCGGGTTCATACTCAATTTTTTCGAGATTGAATCCAACTGCAATTTTATTCAGATTAATACCAGAGCCGAGATCAGCTGATGTTACAATATTCTGAACTTTATACGTTAAATCATTTGAAATTTCAATATTGAGATCTCGTAACAGTCCACCCAGTATTTCAAGTCCCTTATTCAGACTTTCAATACTTTTTGCACCGGTGAGAACCACCTTGCCTGATCCAAAGACTAATGCAGCGATTTTTGGATTTTGCATCCTGATAACCACACCGGGAAACCTTTTTTTGTTATATTCTGCATCTTTGATGCTCGATGCAATCTGAGGAAGGTCCAGGGATTCAGAGATCTTCGCCGAAGCTACGATATTTTCTATCCGAAGGGAGGTATCGGGAGTTGCAGACATGGTTATAAATCTATTAAAACAGTATATAAATAGTTGGATGATTATTCATCCAGGGTAGAGATGTCACCAGGATCCATACCCATTTCCTGAGCCTTTAATACTCTCCGCATGATCTTACCACTTCTGGTTTTTGGAAGGCTATCAACAAAAACAAGCTCAGCAGGAACAGATATTGGCCCAAGCATTATTCGGACATGGTATTTCAGTTCATTGATGAGTTTGGGGGTGGGTTCCATACTATTTCTAAGAATTACAAATGCCTTGATAATGTTACCTTTTAGTGGATCAGGTTTGCCAATAGCGGCTGCTTCAGCAACTGCGCTATGAGAAACCAGAGCACTTTCAATCTCTGCGGTTCCGACATTATGCCCAGCAACAATAATAATATCATCCGACCGACCCAGAAGCATGATATAGCCATCCTCATCCATCATTGCCATATCATTACTACTATAATACCCGTATTTTCCAAAACTCCAATACTGGCGATACCGTTCATCATTATTGTACACAGTCTTCATCATTGATGGCCATGGTTCCTTTATCGCAAGAAATCCGTTGGTTCCCGGAGGGATCTGCTCTCCCTGTTCATCAACAACGGTTGCGACAACACCAGGTATTGGTTTGCCTGCAAATCCAGGTTTCATCGGAAGACCAACCATGGTTGTTACCATGTGCATACCAGTTTCTGTCTGCCACCAGGTATCAAGAATCGGGCACTTTTCTTTTCCAATATGCTTATAAAACCATTCGAATGCCTCAGGATTGAGAGGTTCCCCAACAGAACCTAACAGCCGTAATGAAGAAAGGTCATACTTACCCGGCCATTCTTCTCCCATTCTCATGAACATTCTGATTGCAGTCGGAGCAGTGTAGAGTATAGTCACTCCATAATCCTCGATAAGTTTCCACCAGATGCCTGGATCCGGATAATCAGGAGTGTATTCAGTGAGAAAAATTGTCCCACCAGCCAGAAGTGGACCATAAATGCCATAGGTATGCCCAGTAATCCAACCAGGATCAGCAGTACACCAATATAGATCATTTTCTCTGATAGTGAGGACATATTTCGTAGTGTAATATGCCCCAACCATGTACCCACCGGCTGCATGAACAATACCTTTCGGGGCTCCGGTAGTCCCTGAAGTATACAGGATAAATAACGGGTCTTCAGAATTTACATGGACTGGTTCACAATACCTGTCTGCCTGTGCAATCAGCTCCTCATAATCCAGCTCAAAATCATCAAGTAATCCGACTTTGGGGATCTGGGTTCGCAGGATGATAACCTTTTCAACCGTTGGAGCGTTAATCAGGGCTTCTTCCACGATAGGCTTTAAGGGAATGCTCCCTCCTCTACGAACCGATGCATCAGCGGTGATAACAATTTTCGCTCCTGCACCAGTGATGCGTTCATTCAGCGCTTTAGCTCCATAACCGGCAAATACAACAGTATGAACAGCACCAATGCGTGCACAGGCAAGCATGGACACAACAAGTTCAGGAATGCCGGGAAGATAGATACACACCCGATCACCTTTCGAAACGCCGAGAGATTTTAAGGCATTTCCCATCTTCATGACATCTTTGTATAGTTGGTAGTAAGTGAAAATCCGTTCCTTTCCGTTTTCACCAGCCCAGATTATGGCAACCTTATTTCTTCGGTCATTATTGACATGCCGCTCAAGACAATTATAGGTGATATTCAGCTCAGCACCAATAAACCAACTGGCATAGGGGTGGTCCCAGACCTTTATCTTATCCCAGGGTTTAAACCAGAGCATATCCGATGCGATCCTGCGCCAGAATGCATCTGGGTTCTTCTCAAATTCATGATATAATTCATTATAATCAGGAATAAGTGCTGAATTCTGATTGGAAGGACTTGGATAATACACACGTGGTTCAGGTTTTTTTAACTCATCGGCAGATATGATTTCTCACCCCAATTATCATTATTTATCATGGACAATTCCTTAAATTCTTTATTATTTATTGAGATTGTTCATGATAAATTATTACAAATCATTTATATGGATTGATGGTTCAAATCGTAAGTGAAGAATTTGACGAATAGTTATACGTCATTTGTTGATGCAGGTGACCCTGCACAAACGCTTAGAGGTTATACATGACAGAATGGATGCTTAGTGAATCTGAAGGATATGATCTCCTTTCCAAATATGGTATACCAACACCCAAGTATAGGATTGTCAGTAAGGCTGAGGATGCAGGATCTGCCGCCGAGGCCATCGGATTTCCGGTAGTCATGAAAATTATTTCACCGGAAATCAGCCATAAAAGTGATGCTGGCGGTGTAATTGTTGGAATAGGAACAAAAGAAGCGGCTCAATCTGCATTTAACCAGATTATTTCCAACGCACGTGCATATAACCAGAATGCAATAATTGAGGGAGTAATAATTGAAAACCAGGCGCATCCAGGTTTGGAGCTTATCATCGGAGGAAAAACTGATCCGACTTTTGGCAAAGTTATCACCTTTGGTATTGGTGGGACACTCGTTGAGTTAATGAAGGATGTGACTCTTCGGATTCTGCCTATCGAAGAGGACGAAATACGCAGGATGGTTACTGAAATAGAGTCATATCCGCTCATCACCGGATACCGGGGTTCAAAACCAAAAGATGAGGAATGCCTGATCCAGATTATAAAAAATGTCTGTAAGATGTTTGAAACCCATCCAAATTTAAGAGAATTTGATATAAATCCCATACGTCTGTATGATTCAGGTGCATGTGCGGTAGATGCACGTATAATCCTGGATGACAATATTTCTCTTATTCATTCTGAAGAGAAAGAAGAGATACCAGTCGAATATTTCAAACCGAAATCCGTTGCAATAATTGGAGCTTCTGACGAAAAGTCAAAGATGGGATATGCAGTAATGCACAACCTGCTCCATTTCCCTGGAAAAATCTTTCCGGTCAATAATAAGCGTGATACTATTCAGGGACTCAAAGCGTATCCAACAGTTCTCGATATCCCAGAAGAAGAGATTGATCTGGCAGTTATCACTGTCCCTGCCCGTCACGTTCCTGGCGTCATGGAAGAATGCGGGAAGAAAGGAGTAAAAATTGCGGTTGTTATTACAGCCGGATTTAAAGAGATGAGCGAGGAAGGCAAACACCTTGAAGAGCGTATTGTGGAAATAGCCAACCGTTATGGAACCAGAATTGTCGGACCAAACTGTCTTGGACTTATTATTCCACCAATCGGGCTTGATACTACGTACGTTGCCCAGTCACCAAATCCAGGTAATATAGCGTTTATTTCACAAAGCGGTGCTATCGTCAACACAGTAGTTGACTGGTCTCTAAAAGAGGACATTGGTTTTTCTCTTGTTGTATCTGTGGGAAATCAGGCAGACCTTAATTTCTTTGATTATCTCCGGGTTGCTGCAGCAGATCCTGAGACAAAAGTCATCATCATGTACATCGAGCAAATCAAAAACGGTAAGGCATTCATGGATATCGTGAGTGAAGTATCCAGGCACAAACCAGTTGTAGCGCTTAAAGCCGGTTCATCCGCCCGTGGACAGGCAGCTGCTGCTTCACATACCGGATCCCTGTCAGGCTCGTATGAAGTTTACGTTGAAGCCTTTAGAAAATCCGGAGTTCTTCTCGTTCACACCCTGACTGGTGCCTTCCTCGCAGCAGAGATGCTTTCTCACCCAAAACGATATCCAAAAGGTCGTCGTGCAATTATTGTTACCAATGCAGGAGGATTTGCAGTTCTTTCAACTGACTATTCTGAACGGTATGGTATCAGACTCATTGACCTTCCTGATTACCTTGTTAAAGAATTGGATGCATTCCTTCCCGAGTTCTGGAACCGTGGAAACCCTGTGGATCTTCTTGGTGACGCAACAGAGGCACGGTTTGAGAAGACATTTGAGGTTCTTGCTAAAAATGATGCTCTTTGGGACATGTGCTTTATTGTCGGTTTTCCAAACAATATCCTATCTTCAGAGCAACTGGCTAACCAGATTTTAAAGTTCTCCAAATCCACTGATAAAAGAATTATTCCAACACTTCTCGGTGGGGAATCAATGGACCGGGGAAGAAATATTCTTCATGCACATAGTATCCCAACCTTTGAGGAACTGGATATGATGTTCAGGGTTGTTGGAAGACTACTTTACCAGATCTACCGCGTAAGAGCGCAGGGTGTCTATTAAGGTAATTCAAAAAATTTTTTAGGAATAACCAGTCATAGCCGTAACATTCTGTTGTTTGTCCTTCGGTGTTTCCAGAGTCCTGAATTTTTGTTCATATTCCCCGACGGTACGTTGCAGTACTGCAAGAAGGTTTTTCGCATGGTTAGGACTGATGCTGACAACTGCCTTACCCCGTGCCTGGTTAATACCTGGAATCTGGTGGAGAAAGAGAAAGGTAAATTCATCTTCTTTATACGCAATCTGGATCATATTACTGTAAACAGGTTCCACATTTGGCGGGATGGTAACCTGTATTTCGTTTGATGCCATCTCTCACCTATGTGACAGCCACTCCCATAAAATGACCGAATCTCCATATGACAAAAACCCATATTCCGGAATTGCGATCTCATCACTGATACGGGCATTTCGTTGTCCCAGGCAGTACTATTTTTACAAGAAGAATGAATTTGCCTCCAATGGAAAATATATCATCTGCAGAGAAGTCTCATCTTCAGGGCAGGATGAAACCTTTGATCAGATATGGAAGACTGTTAACCTGCTGGATCCAACAATACCTTCAAAATTACAGGATTTTCTTCATGTATGCCTGGATGCAAATAAAAACGCACCCAGAAGACCATGGACTGAACTTGACAGAACTGTCAGATCAAAACAACTTTCGATATATGGCCAGCTTGATAAATTTGACGAGAGAACGGGTGAGTGTACACTGACAAGATGCACGAAAGCTCCAAAAACCGGATGCTGGCCTGATGACCGTGTGAGAGCGACTGCTCTTCTCCTTTGTGTTTCTGAAACTGCTGATATCAGACCCAAAGGAATATATATTGAGTATATACCCTCCGGAATAATCAGGTATTATACACCGACACCAAAAGACAGAAGAATTGTTATTCATACCCTTCGGCAGATTCATGCAATAGACAAAGGGAATTTCCCCCCAAGACCTTTAAATCCGCCATGTAAAGGATGCCGGTTTGAGGACACCTGTACCAGTTATGAACCAAGAAAATTATCAGGCCTTTTCAAGAAGTGATAATGAACTGATGAACTCCCCTTTTGCTTCCCGGGTTGTTCCCACAACCAGCCATTTTTCTTTTCCATGTTGTTCGACTATTCCCTTAGCCTGGATTAATTCCCCGGCAAATGCCTGACCAGTATAAGTATGAGTAAATGACAACACCTTTGATATTTCCGGGTGATCAATTTTGTATATCGCCGGACTGTCAAACACAAACAGGTCATCGGTTACTGTTGCTTCGATAGTTTTTTTCCCAATTATGGCACCTTTTTCCATGGTATATCCATGCATATCCTGGTATGCCCGTACAAACAGTAGATCAAAATAGGTCCCATCCACTTGTCCACGGTTTAATTTCCTCTTCTCATGAAGTAAAAACTCTTCATATGAGGTTTCCGGATTTCTTTTCCGGTATACTGTCTGCCAAAGTTCCTCACTCAACTCTTCTACACTTCCTTCCCTGATAGAACGGTTAAGTTGTTTTCGCGCATACTGAAATGCATCTCCATATACAACTCCATCAATATCAGAACTCTTACAGCCAAGACCACAAAGCAGTGAACCGGTGACACCAAAGGAACAGGGTGGAAGATGCAGGGCTTTTACCAGTTTTGCGACCTTTGGATGTGATAAAGCAATGTCAGAAATCCGCTTATCAGGTTTAAGGACAGATGTAACCTCGGTTGTAGGCACACGATGAACCAGTGAAACCCAGTCAGGATGTATTCTGGCTATAAGATCAAATGCTTCCGAAAAATCAACCTTGCGATATCGTTTACCGGAGTTATCTATCCTGTCACCTGCACTGTCTGGTATATACCGGAGAACACATCCGATTTTTATTGTGTTATCGTATGCAGCTACTGCATAATACCATCCATTCTTATCCTGAATAAAATCACGAAGCCGAATCGGAAGCATCAGGACCACTTTGCTAAAAACTGTGCTACGTTTTCAATATCAGCACCAATACGAATAATATCTTTATTAACCAGATCTACAACAGTCGATGGAACTCCACTGAGCTGGCCTGCATTAACACCATAGTCGTAAGGCACAGAGCACATTTCAATGCAGACCGGATCTGGACCACCTGAAATATTTGCACTAGTTGAAGTAATTGGACTATCAAATTCGGATATGATCTTCAGGGCTATCTCTTGATCAGGATAGCGGATTCCAATTAAACCTGACCCTGCAGAAAGTTTTGGTGAGATAATATTTCTCGCCTTAAGAACAATGGTAACGGGTCCGGGCATAAACTCATCGATGAATGCCTGTGCAATTTCATCGATATACGCTACAGCACAGATCATATCGGGATCTGATACTGCGATTGATATGGGTTTGAGATAATCCCTCCCTTTTGCTTCGAATACTTTTAAAATTGCCTCGTCTGATAGCGCATCGGCTCCCAGACCATACAAAGTATCAGTCGGGTAAACGATAAGACCATCATGCATCAGGACATGAATCGCCCGTTCAATTTTTTCATTCAGAATTTTCTCCCCCTAACACGATATACATTAAAAACTGCAATTTTTGAAACATGCATAACGGCAAATACTCCGGCCTGAATGGGATCGGTAACAACTAGATCAGCATGGTCAACAACACTTCCCGCCATGTTTAAGGCAATAACCGGAATACCAGCTCTCTTTACCCGATCTACAGACTGGCTTACCTCTCCTCCCATGATTGATCCGGCAAGAACAAGAATCTCAACACGGGGAAGCCTGGTTACGGCATCAATTGCCTGCATAAGTGTTTTCTCACCGACAAGGGGAATCGTATCTACAGAAATTCGCTCTCCCCTGATATTGTGCCGGTCAGCTTCATTGACTGCTCCCATGGCAACCTGGGCTACCTGGGCACCACCACCGATGATGATTACCCTTTTCCCGTAGATATCTCCAAAAGAAACATGTTCAATTACGTCTTTTACTCCGGATAAAGACCGAAGAGCCTGCAAAAGACCATCTGGCTCTACGACGCCTTCGTACTCCACATAGAGTTCGTCAAATACATCTTCCCCTCTTCCCTGAATTGTTTCAAGGTGGATCATTACAATATTGGCATCATGATCTGCAAATGTTCCTGAAATATCTTTAAGGACACCTTTTTTATTACGTGCATAAATGCAGACGGCCTTCAGATTGTCTTCTGACACCAGTCTTTTCACTCCATTGATATCAGTAATCTATCTTCTAAAAGGTGAGAGGTATACAAAGATACACCTTTCTGCTCAAAACATTGAGAGCTCTTTATCACCCGGTCAGGGAATCAGGTAAACCTCCATGAAGGCAGTTACAACCTCAAAAAAAATGAATGGGAGATGAGAATCTTTAATTAATAATAGAAATTCAATGCGGTAACCGGGGATCGAACCCGGGCTAAGGGCTTGGGAAGCCCCTGTCCTGCCGCTAGACTATTACCGCAGATGCACCAATTATGTTATTGATAATTACAGATAAAGGTTACAATTGAAAGGATGTTATCTTTCTTTTTTAAGCCTTCTGATTTCATTAATAAACTCACGCTGGTTTGCAAGTTGAATATCTGACTGAATACCAAACATAATTACCTGTAGCCCGACAATGACCAGCATAATGGTGAGAATTGTCAGAGGAAGGTGATCAATATTTTTAAACCAGTCTATGACAATGTAAATTCCAATAAGACCCCCTGCAAGAAGAAATGTCAGACCGATAAGCCCAAAATAAAACATCGGGTTGTTCATTTTTGCCAGACGGTAAATAGTCCTTGCAATTTTTATTCCATCATGGACTGGATCCAATTTTGTCTCGGTTCCTATTCTCATCCCATAACTAACCGGAATGACTGCAATCTTATCATCATTTCGAATTGCTTCTGAGGAGATTTCTGTTTCTATTCCAAATCCCTGCTCGTAAAGTCTCATCCGTTGCAATGATTCAAGAGTAAATGAACGATAACCAGTGAGTATATCGTACAGATAACTACCATGCCCGACTTTGAATAACCAGTTAAGAATCTGGTTTCCAAAGAGATTCAGGCGATTAAATGCCACATTATTAGTTTTTATTAGTCTGTTGCCGATAACCTGATCATGTCCTTTCAGTAAAGGTTCCACAAGTGCATCCGTATCCTCAGGGTCATACGTATTATCTCCGTCTATAAGGACAACATACGGTTGAGAAATATACGATATTGCCTGAATAAATGCTGCACCTTTCCCTTTTCCTTCCTGGATAATAACCCTGGCACCAGCATCTTTTGCAATATCCCGGGTTTTATCGGTACTATTTCCATCAATGACCAAGATATCAGAATATCCACAGTTTAGGAAATGTTTTATTAATGTTCCTATTGTAGGTTCTTCATTCAAAGTGGGAATGAGGATACATACCTTATCCCTCGGAATATCCATCATATACAGATTAATTTAGAACCTATATCAAAGGTAAGTGTGTTAAAAAAAGGATAGTAATATTAGAAGTTATCAATATACCGTTCAATTTCCCAAGGGTGCACGGTCAAACGGAAGGCATCATTTTCTGCAATAGCTATCTTAGTCAGGTTTTCAACAATATGCGGACCTAATGCATCACAAATCACTTTGTCTTTTAAGAGTTCATCATTTGCTTCAATAAGTGAACCAGGAAGCATCTCAATTCCTCTTTCCTGTCTCTCTTCTGAGGTTAGTTCATAGATATTCTCATCCGATGCCGGTGGTGGAAGGATCTTGTTTTTAATGCCGTCCAAACCTGCTGCAATCATACCAGCAAAGAGAAGATATGGATTACAGGTCGGATCCGGACTTCGAAGCTCTGCACGGGTACTGTTACCACGGGCTGCCGGCACACGTATTAATGCAGACCGGTTGGCTGCACTCCAGGAGATGTACACTGGTGCTTCATATCCAGGAACAAGACGCTTGTATGAGTTAATTGTAGGATTTGCAAGACGGGTAATGGCCTTGGCATGCTTCAACAGACCACCTATATAATACATCATGACATCGGAGATCTGATTCTTTGCATGTTCATCAAAAAACACATTCTTGCCATCTTTACTTAGTGAACCATGGGTATGCATTCCGGTTCCATTGATCAAACCGATTGGTTTTGCCATGAAAGTTGCATGCATGCCATTCATGAGGGCCAGGGTTTTTGCTGCAAATTTGAAAGTAATTACTTTATCTGCAACAGATAACGCATCTCCGTATTTGAAATCAATTTCATGCTGAGACTCAGCGACTTCATGATGGGAAGCTTCAATTTCAAAACCCATTTCTGTCAGAGCAAGCACAATTTCACGCCGGAGATCTTCCGCTGCATCACTTGGTGCAAGATCAAAATACCCCCCGTGATCAACAAACTCAGTTGTTGCCCGTCCTTTTTCGTCCCTCTTAAAAACAAAGAACTCAAGTTCAGGACCACAGTTAAAAACATACCCAAGTTTCGCAGCCTCATCCAGGTTTTTCTTCAGGACATGTCTCGGATCACCTTCAAATGGTTTATTGCCATATGTATAAACATCACAGATAAAACGGGCTGCCTTTTTATCTGATGGTCGCCATGGAAGGATTTGGTATGTATCCATATCAGGTTTGAGAATCATGTCAGATTCATCAATTCGGGCAAAACCTTCAATTGAAGAACCATCGATCCATATTCCATCCGTTAGCGCTTTCTCAACCTGAATTACCGGTATTGCAACATTTTTAGGGATGCCAAGGATATCATTGAACTGCAAACGGATAAATTTAACATTATCCGCCTTTATCCTCGCGAGCATTTCACTGACATTGATATCAGACATTGAAACAAACTTCTACCTATTTGAATTTAAATCTTACCAATACCT
This sequence comes from Methanomicrobiales archaeon, assembly GCA_012729535.1. GTDB lineage: Archaea > Halobacteriota > Methanomicrobia > Methanomicrobiales > Methanospirillaceae > Methanospirillum. The sequence continues at coordinate 65,465 of JAAYCY010000028.1, forward strand.
CCCCTAATTTTCATTAAATTTTCTATTTGGATCTTTTTGTGATCACCATTATTGCTCAACTTCTTTTTTTATTAATTCCATAAAATTTCCCTGATAATTCGAATATTTTCGCATAACCCTTATGATTCTCAAAGACATGTAAATTAATAAAGGGTGAAAAACTTATATGTAGGAAAGTAGTAGTAAGCTTCCAAGTACGTCAAGAACACCAGCTGAGAAATCTGGTATTGCCTCTCATTAAGACCCATGTGATGATATGTGTGGAATAATTGGTGTAATAGATAAACAACGTGAACTGATGGACGGTTCAGCTATCAGGGATGCTCTTTCGATAATGGACGAGCGCGGTAGTGGTGAAGGTGCCGGGTATGCCGCATATGGGGTATATCCTGACTATGCAGACCTGTATGCCATCCATGTATTTTATAACAATCTTGTGGAACCAAAGGCACAGGTCGAAGATCTGCTTGAAACATGGGGAATGATAGAATATGACGAAGAAATTCCAACATACCCGGAGAACAAAATTACAAAAATTCACACTCCATGGAGATATTTTTTCAGGCCGAAAACCAGGCTGATGCAACGAAGCAAAACACCGGATGATGAAATTGTCAAACACATCGTGATGGAAGTTAACAAATCCGTCAATGGTGCGCTCATTTTTTCATCAGGGAAAAATATCGGTGTTTTCAAGGCATCCGGATGGCCGGAAGAGGTAGCAGATTTTTATCGGGTTGAGAATTATGAAGGATATCTCTGGTTGGCACATAACCGGTATCCGACAAACACTCCAGGCTGGTGGGGTGGAGCTCATCCATTTAACCTGCTGAACTGGAGTGTTGTACATAACGGAGAAATTACTTCTTATGGAACAAACCGCAGGTATATCGAGAGCTTCGGATATGACTGCACGATGTATACCGATACAGAGGTGGTTGCATACCTTATGGACCTTTTAGTGAGGAGACATGGTCTCTCACAGGAACTGGCAGTAAGGGCACTGGCACCCCCTTTCTGGGAAGAAATTGAAAGAATGCCAGAAAAACCCAAAAATCTGGATACCGCACTCCGGCTAACCTACGGGTCAGCAATGATGAATGGTCCCTTCGCTATTGCTGTTGCATCTCCTGATTCACTAGTAGGATTCTCTGATAGAATTAAATTAAGACCCCTTGTAATTGGAGAACATGACAACCGGCTTTTCATTTCCAGCGAAGAAGCTGCAATAAGAACGATAGATTCAGCAATCAGCAAAATATTCATGCCCAAAGCGGGTCACCCGATTGTCGGGAGGACATATGTATGATAATCGGTTCACGTCCGACAAAATTCCAGGTTCGCATTGACAATAACCTGTGTATGCTCTGTGGCCGATGTGCAGATAACTGTTCATACGGGGTATTCCGGGTAGATGATAACATCATTCACATCAACTCACGATTCTGTGTCGCATGTCATAGGTGTATCTCGCAATGTCCCCGGGATGCCATAACAATTATTGAAAGGCCGTGTGATTATCGTTCACATCCGGTTTGGACTGCCCAGGTGAAAGAAAACATCTTTAAACAGGCAGAAAGTGGCAAAATTCTTTTGGGTGGAATGGGCAATGCTGCAGAATACCCAATTCTCTTTGATCATCTGGTCCTTGACGCCTGCCAGGTCACAAATCCATCTATCGACCCTCTCAGGGAACCTATGGAACTTCGCACCTACATCGGAAAAAAACCAAAACAAATTGAATACAGGCAGACACCAGAAGGAGACATTGATCTTGTTACAGAACTTGCACCAAACCTGAAAGTAGAGACACCCATCATGATTGGCCATATGAGTTATGGAGCTATCTCGCTAAATGCCCATATCTCCATGGCAAAAGCAGTAACTGAAATCGGCACATTCATAGGAACCGGTGAAGGGGGATTGCATGAGGCTCTCTATCCGTACCAGAATAATATGATCGTGCAGGTTGCTTCTGGCCGTTTTGGAGTTGATGTGGATTATCTTGAAAGAGGGGCCGCTATTGAGATAAAAATCGGGCAGGGAGCAAAACCGGGTATTGGGGGACATCTTCCTGGAGAAAAAGTATGTGCAGATGTATCCTGTACCCGGATGATTCCAGAAGGAAGTGATGCCATAAGCCCGGCACCTCACCATGACATATACTCAATAGAAGACCTCAAGCAACTGGTTATGAGTTTAAAGGAAGCAACTGAATGGAAAAAACCGGTGTTTGTGAAGATCGCTGCAGTACATAATGTCGCAGCGATTGCTGCAGGAATTGCGAGGTCTGGAGCAGATGCAGTAGTGGTTGATGGATTCCGGGGAGGAACAGGAGCCACTCCATCAGTATTCAGGGATCATGTGGGAATTCCAATTGAAGCAGCAGTGGCAGCAGTAGACACAAAATTACGCAAACAGGGAATCCGAAACGAAGTCTCAATTATTGCATCGGGAGGAATTCGCCAGAGTGCTGACATTGCAAAAACCATCTGTCTTGGCGCTGACACCGTATACATCGGAACTGCCGCTCTCGTTGCAATGGGCTGCAGAGTCTGTGGAAATTGTTACCGTGGGCTTTGTCCATGGGGGATTGCAACTCAGAGGCAGGACCTTGTTGCCAGACTGAATCCTGATGAAGCTTCGAATAATGTGAAAAACCTTATCGATGCCTGGACACTGGAACTAGCCGAACTCATGGGTGCAGCAGGAATTAACAGCATTGAATCTCTTAGGGGGAACCGGGATCGCCTCAGAGGGTACATGCTTGACCAGGCGATGATGGATGTTCTGGATGTTAAAGCAATTGGAGCATGAAATGACGCGTATTGTTATTGATGCAAAAAATATGCACTATACTCCCCTCAATAAACTGATACGTCAGGCTACTCATGAAGGAGCTACGGAGATAATTCTTGAAAATATCATGGGACAACGTTTTATCGGTGATGGGCTTACCGGTGACGTAAAAATTACCATTAACGGTGTTCCTGGTGGAGATCTTGGAATGTTTATGAAAGGCCCGACCATTGAAGTATTCGGTAATGTTGATCATGCACCGGCAAATACCATGGATGATGGAGATATTATCATTCATGGTGCAAGCGGAGACGCAACCGCACATAGTATGAGGGGGGGAAAGATCTTTGTCCGGGATGACATCGGGTACAGGGGAGGAATTCATATGAAACATTATATGAATAAAAGCCCGAGTCTCATTGTTGGAGGATCTGCCAGAGCTTTTCTGGGAGAATACATGGCAGGAGGACTCGTAATTCTCTTCAGACTACATGATGAAAAACCGTATGCAGAGATGGGACTTGGCAGCGGGATTCATGGGGGAGAGATTTTTATCAGGGGGAAAGTTGAAGACTGGACACTGGGAGTCGGAAGTAGTGCACATGAAGCAACCCCTGAAGAAATAATCCGTATTAAACCATTAATCCTGGAATTTTCTAATTATTATCATATCGATGCCTCATATCTTCTGGAAAGCCAGTATACCCGGATCGGACCGGTCAATTCACGGCCCTTTGCCGGTAAATATACCTGGGAGTGAAATATGAAAAAAAATAAAACATATCTGGCTTTAAAAGAGGAAGTTTGGGATAGAAATTTGTGCAGTGGATGTGGAGCCTGTGTTTCTGTATGTCCAGCTGATGCTCTCTTCTTTTCTGAAGAAAGCGAAGTTTTTGCACCATTATCATCAGGATACTGTAAACAGGAAAATGACCAGGTACCCTGTGGAGCCTGTTATGAAGTCTGTCCACGAACCAGACCAAAAAAAGAAGAAATCCTCGGATCATATATCCAGCTCACTGGAGCAAAATCTAAAACAGAAATAGCCCATAAACAAAGTGGTGGTGCAGTGACTGCACTTCTTTTAAATGGTTTTCTTGAAGGATTCATAGACGGAGTGATTACCGTCACTGAAGACATGTGGACTCATCGACCTGTTTCAATACTCATCACTAATTCTGGTGAATTGATGGAGCATGCGGGAAGCAGATACAACTGGAGCGTTCCCGTTTTAAAGGCACTGAAAACAGCAGTCATAACAAAAAAACTGAAAAAAATAGCAATAGTAGGAACTCCCTGTGTAGTACAGGCAGCCAGACTAATGAAAACCTCATCTCATGACCTGATAAAGCCTTATGGCGAATCGATTCGGATAATAATTGGACTATTTTGTACCGAAAGTTTTGATTATTATACCCTGATGGAAAAGATTCTGAAAAACACGCATAATATCCCTCCTTATGTCATTTCAAAGATGGATGTAAAGGGTAAGCTTGACCTTAATTTAAAAGACGGAAGTTTTACTTCGATCCCGTTAAAAGAAATTGAAGAAGCAATCAAAGACGGGTGCAGGGTTTGTACTGACTTTTCAGCCCTGGATTCAGATATATCTGCAGGAAGTATTGGTACTGATACAGGATGGACAACACTTATTATCAGAACAGATGAGGGAAACCAGTTTATTACCAGTGCAGTACATTCAAACAGCCTGGAATTATCTGGAATAACTGATCTGGATGCTATTATGCGGCTGGCGGAGAAAAAGTATAATAAATAATTTTCTCATTTTTCTCCGGATAGTATATATTCCTCGTATGTCAATATAGATGGAAAATATCTGATTCGCAATGGAAGATAACAATACAGAAGATATTCCTCCTCACAGTAGATTGTCTGCCGGGTGCAAACTCTGCTATGAAGGTGCAAAATTAGTTCTTTTCCTGACTGGCATCTGCCATCGTGATTGCTGGTACTGTCCTCTTTCAAAGGACCGAAAAAACCGCGATCTTATTTATGCCAATGAACACCTGATCTCAACACCTGAAGAAATGATTTCGGTAGCGAAGCGGATGAGTGCTCTTGGCACCGGTATTACCGGTGGTGAACCTTTTGTCAGAACAAAACGGCTTATACAATATGCACAGGCATTAAAAGATGAATTTGGTCCAGAACACCAGATTCACATGTATACCGCATTTACACCGGATAAAAAAATCCTTGAATCTATCAGCGGATTGGTAGATGAAATCCGTTTTCATCCTCCAAATGATGTATGGAAAGATTTAGAGCATACCCCTTTTCATGGAAGTATCCAGATGACAAAAGAACTCGGATTTGATACGGGGATAGAAGTTCCTTCTCTTTCAAACCTGAATGACCTCGAGCATTATTTGCCATACCTTGATTTCCTCAACATCAATGAACTTGAATGGGGAGATTCGAATGCAGACGAGATGCGAAACAGAGGATACCTTCTTAGGGGGGATGTATCAAATGCAGTTAAAGGAGGCTGGGAAAGTGCACAAAAACTGGTACAACATCCAAACGTTCACTGGTGTTCGTCAGATTTCAAGGACAGGGTTCAACTCCGGATGAGGCTGAAGCGGGTAGCTTGTAATACTGCCAGGGAATTTGATGACATTACAGAAGATGGAACAATCATCTATGGTGTTTGGGAATGTGATGGTAAAAAAACCGCAATTCCGGGAGAACCAGATGAAGATCTCTATGACCGGTTTGATGACAGAATTGAAATGAGCTGGTGGGTATTGGAAGATATTGCCGATATGATTGATGGACCTGCATACTATATTGAAAGATATCCGGATGGAGGTATCATCATCGAGGTTACACCGGTATGATTCGGCGAATTATTGAGCATTTCTATGAAGGCATGATAGCAAAACAATGCATTCATATCCCAACCCATATCGCGATAATTCAGGATGGAAACAGAAGATTTGCAAAGAAAAAGGGATTAGCCACATCATCAGGCCATCGTGCGGGAGCTGACAGGACCGAAGAGGTATTGGAATGGGCACAGGAACTGGGAATACGTCATATTACCCTGTATATATTTTCAACTGAAAATTTTTCCAGAACTGAACAAGAAATCCAAAACCTGTTTGAACTTTTCAAGGAAAAACTCACCAGGATTAGTATTGATGAGCGCGTTCATAAATATGGAATCCGAATCCAGATGATAGGTGACAGAGATCTTCTTCCTGATGATTTGAGAGGAGCATTAGAACAGGCAGAAGCAGCAACTGCCCACTATGATAACTTTTACCTAAATATGGCACTGGCATATGGGGGTAGGAATGAGATGCTTAGGACCACCCAGAAAATTTTGGAAGATTTTCAAAATAAAAAAATATCCAGAGAAGATATCACACCGGATCTCTTTGAAGAAAATTTATACGGCAATAGCGTTACCCTTCCACCAGTAGACCTGATAATACGCACAGGAAATGAGTGCAGAACTTCTAACTTCCTCCCATGGTTAGCTAACGGTCATGAATCAGCAGTATATTTCTGTGCTCCTTACTGGCCGATGTTCAGGAAACTGGATATGCTCAGGGCTATCAGGGTTTTTTCAGAACGACAGGAAATGAGAAAAAGAAAACCTGTCCGTTTTTATGAGCCAAATCTACGGCTTCTGGATAAATAATCCCTGAACGCGCGAATGAGATCGGTCTTTCTAATACTTACCCAGTTTAAATCCAGAAAAAAAAGTTCTGAATAGACCGATTGCCAGATCAGAAAGTCAACAAGGTGTGCTCCACCAGTTTTTATCATGAAATCAGGAGTATGGGTGAAGGTCAAATATTTTTCCAAAAGCTCTGTTGATACTTCTTCTGAAGAAATATTATCCTGAGCCATTGCCTGAATTGCGTCAGCAATCTCTTCGCGACCTGATTTTCCAATCGCCACAACTACCGGAATACCTGATCCAATTGTTTCATTATGGTCACCATAATGAAGTTCTAGTCGGACAAAAGATGACAGGGCTTTAATCTGGGAGAAATATGAAGGCTCTTTTTCAGGATAAGGTGTACTTATATGGATAATTACTTCTTTGATACCGGTAAAAGAGGGATGTTTTTTCCGGACTGTCTCTGATATTTCAATGCACCATTTAATTATTCGTTGCATTTGTTCAGGATCTTCCTGAATTTCTTCATCAGAAACCATAAAGCAGATTACCTGAGGAATATTGTCAAGATAACGTAAGAGATGCCATTCGTATAACTGATAAATCATGATGTCCCCAGGGAAATGAACGGATATGTGTAGGAATTATTCTAAAGATCCTGACTACCTGTATTTATGCATTTTCATATCTGCATTATGTTCAGGCTGGCCAGGATTTATTCAGGAATTACTGGCCTTATAACTTCTTTGTGATAAGTATAAAATAATTCGATATGGATATACAACCCAGGATGATTATCAATGTTATATCATTGGATTAATATGATAGCAACTCCATTTTTTAAACACTGATGTACAAATACCTGACCGGCATCAACAGTGTAGATCAAAAGGGAGGGGTTAATCCAGGCACAAATATTTTGGTATTAGCCCCTTCATTTAGTGATGGTGAACAGGTTGCATCATTCCTGGCAAAACCACGACAAAAAGAATATACTATAATTCTCACCACAGAAACCCCATCAGAAGATCTCCTTGATTTTTGTGTCACATGTGGATTTGATATAAATTATCTGGGTATTATTGATGCAATAACACGGACTTCCAAAAGTACCATGGAAGATACGAGGAAAGTAAAGTGCGTCGGTAGTCCCAGCGATCTAACTGGAATGGATATTAAATTTTCTCAATTGACAGAAGAAATAATGAAGGGAGATTTTACAGATGATCCTGAACAACTCTTTCCCACTCCAATCAGATATTGCATTCTATCTTTAACTTCCATGCTTATGTTCCGAAAAGTGGATGTGATTTACCAGTTTATTCACGTTGTTACCTCTAAACTCAGGAAAATGGGTTCAATTGGTATTTTTTTATTAAATAGTGAATCATTTGACCAGAAAACTATTGCAATAATAAAGCAACTCATGAATGTTGTCGTTGAAATACAAAATGATGATGTCGGGAGAAAGATACGCCTCCAGGGATCATTAGGATTATCAATGAACTGGCATCATTTCACCATTGAAGATGGAAACCTGGTATTAATCCCCTGATAATCATGTTAACATTTATCGGGCTCGGACTTTTCGATTCGGGCGATATATCTGTTAAAGGGCAAAGAGCAATTTTTGAAGCAGATATAGTTTTTCTCGAATCATATACCTCTATTCTTACCGGAACAAGTAATGAAGAATTAGAGAAAATCTATGGAAAACCTGTCAGGGTACTAAAAAGGGAGGATGTTGAACAAAATCCGGAACCGATACTTCTTGCTGCACAAAATGGAAATACCGTTTTTCTTACCGGGGGTGATCCCATGGTTTCCACAACTCACACAGACCTGAGAATCAGAGCCAGGAACATGGATATTGAAACCAGGATTATTCATGGCTCATCCATTGTGAGTGCAGTTTGTGGGCTTTCCGGCCTGCAGAATTATCGGTTTGGAAAATCATGTTCTATTCCTTACCCGGCAAAAAACTGGTTTCCAAGAACCCCATTGGATACGATACTTTCAAATCTCATCCAAAACCTACACACCCTGGTGTATCTGGACATCCAGGAAACACGCTTTATGTCAGTACAGGAAGGAATATCCATTCTTGAACAGTTAGGTACGAATGATTCAGAACAAATTAATATGTTCGTAGGTATCGCCCGGGCAGGTTCAGAAAAACCGGTTGTAGTAGCAGGAACTGGGGAAAAACTTAAAACTATCGATTTTGGACCACCACTTCACATCCTTATCGTGCCTGCATTACTCCATGATATTGAACTTGAATACCTTACGTTATTTGCAGGTTATGAACCTAGCTGACTATCTCACCGCATTACACAGGAAATATTCATCTCTGAATATTTCATGTCCTATACAGACACCCTGTCACATTCTTGGTGAGGAGATATCAGAAATGGTTTCATCATATCTGGATGATTCTGAATTTTTTTCCGGGAAAAACGATATTGTTAACCAGTACGCTTCTTTGGTTTATGCCCAGGGATGGCTGGATGCCGGTATCTACTCTGGCCTGATATCATCATCCAAATACCAGTTAGGGGATATCGATTTTTTATCAATACAATTCCCTGATAACTATGACAAAGATCACCTGCTTGAAAAGTACTCACGGTACTCTTCTATGCTGACTGATGCACTGGAATCAATTTCATTATTCCCGGTGCACGGATCCCCTTTCTACTCATTTGGAAAATACTGTCAGGTGATTGCACAGGATGCTTTAAAAAAAGCGAAAGAATATAAAAGAAATAAATTGACAGTCCCTGCTCTTGGATACCTCTGTTATGGATATGGCTGGCTGGATGCTGCAGTAAGAACCGGCTTTATTCAGATAACCAATAGGCCAGAATTATTCACAACTGAAATTGATTGATCTTTCAATGACGACGTGATCTGAGTTCGTCAAAGACTAAAGAAATATCAACATCTGCAGCTTTTAGTGCAAGCATCATGTGATAAATAACATCTGCAGCTTCTTCGGAGATCCTGGATTTTTCACCGTTTTTTATAGCGATTATGAATTCAGTACATTCCTCTCCAACTTTTTCAAGTGCTTTATCAATCCCCTTACGATGAGTAAGTATTTTTGAAGTATACGAAGTTTCGGATGGATTTTTAACCCTTTGTTCAATTACGTCCCAGATTTCTTTAAGAATACCCGGGTCACTCATTCACTACCCTCTTCGGAAAAAACTTCACCGATTTCAAATCCATAAAACCTTCTTATCAGAAGTCTTGCTTTTTCAATTGTACATCCACCCTTCCCAATTGCAATGCCAACATCGTTCTTATCAGGAACAAAGATGTTCATCTTTTTACTCTGGTCATCACAGGAATATTTGAGTATTTGAGCTGGTTTAAAGATATTTGCTAAAAATTCTTCCATTTTTTCGGCAAACTCTACCATCTCCACTTTTCTTCCGGTTACACCCTGAAGCCGCCTGATATTATCTCCTTTTTTCCCGATGGCATATCCCATGTCACCAGCCCTGATAACAAAAATGATTCGATCAAATTTTTCATCTATTAAACAATCGAGTGCTGTTGATTTTGTCAGGATTCTGAGTTCTTCAATATATCTTCGTTCTTTAAATCCAAGATTTCTTTCCATATATGATTCATGCTCCATATTCGCAAGATTGAATATCCGATGGTAATCCGGCAGAGAGAATAAATGAGGTAATTTGAGGTATCTCTTGAAAATGGTGATATACACAACCTGTGCGTCATCTCTTTGTTAGAAAACCGATGAAATATTACCGGTTTAATTAATTAAAGGTTATCATTCCAAAGAAATGAGAACACAGGTTTTGAATTTAATAAGATGAGACAGGGGAGAGAACGCATAAATCCGGATAGAGCATCATCAACAGGTTGCCAGCATCCGTTGAGAACTTCCTGCTAAAGATGGACATTTCATGGAACTACTCATCGGTAACCTGGCAACCGGAGCGTATGATGATTTTCTGCTTAATAATGACTTCAGGGAATCAAGAGAGACCGTATACCGGTTCCCGTCAATGAATTCAATATTCAGTGCTTTCCCGGATCCTGAAAGATATGCAAGCCCGGCTGTTGCACTGATATATTGTTTCCAATTAATTCTCAGCCGGTATGTCCGGGCTGATACGTGACCCCTGATAGCTTTCTTCAAATCTTCAAGAGATATCCCATACCGTATTCCATCAAGAACCAGTTCTATGATTTCGGTTGGAAAACCATCTTCATCTATAGTAACCGTTTTTGCTTTCTGCATATAACCTGCTTTTTCGAGCATTTTATTCACCCTGTTAGTATACTCATGAGTCTATGGATCCCTATTTAAATCTTTAAAAAACGGGGTGAAAGTAAAAAAAAATTTATAATAAAGATCAAATAAAAATTAAAAATCAATTGAAATTAAAAAATATGAAATTTATTTCGTTGGATTTTTTAACGTTCATTTTCGCAAAAAGACATATCTAGAGAATTTCTTCTCCGGTAACTGCCGGAAGATAAGAACGTGCCAGTCGTTCCAGTTCATCAATATCCAGGGGAGTGGGAATAACAAAATCTGTATTTGAAACAATTGCTTCAGCAAGTGACCGGTATTGCCCGGCGAGAGGAGAATCAGGCGCATATTCAATAACAGTCTTGTTATTCAGTTCAGCATGTTGGACAAGCGGACTTCTTGGGATACAAGCAACAATTTTCGAACCTACTGCACTGGCAAAAGCAGAAACAAGTTTCTCTTCATTGGATAAGTTTCTGCTGTTACAGATAACTCCACCAAGTCTGCAGACCTGCCTGACATTCTGTGCAATTCTTGCAATTGCTTTGCAGATATTATTAGCAGCATACAGGGACATGAGTTCACCGGAGGTTACAAGATATATTTCCTGTGCATACCCTTTCCGCATGGGCATGGCAAATCCTCCACAGACAACATCTCCCAGGACGTCATACACGATGACATCTTCAGCAAAGGCAGATAATTTTTCAAGAAGCTGAAATGTTGCAATAATTCCTCTGCCTGCACACCCTACCCCTGGTTCAGGTCCACCGGCTTCAACACAACGAACACCAGAATAACCAGTAAAAACAACATCATCAAGAGTCAGGTTTTCCTCTCCTCTTTCCCTGATCAGATCCAAAACCGTAGGAATAAGAGTTCCTTTCATGAGCATTCGGGTACTGTCGCGTTTGGGATCACAACCAATCTGCATTACAGAAAGGCCCCGGGTGGCTAACGCTGCAGAAAGATTGGTAGAAGTTGTAGATTTGCCTATTCCTCCTTTCCCGTAAATCGCGATTTGTTTCATCCTTATTGTGTAATAATGCTAATAATATCAGGTAACCGGTTTGTCAGTCTCTCTTTTCGATATCGATATCCGGCGGTTAATTATCTGCCAGGACAAAATGAGCCTGATAAGGTCCGTTCCAGTTATGTGACTCTGGCCTTGAAAGAGATTTACCGGACCTACATTTGTCTGATATTCTATCTGTCTCTCAATTTTATGAATAGTATCCGGGGTCAGTTCACCATCCACAATAAGACCACGCATTACCTGTTCATCAGGAGTATGGGAAATACACGATAAATTAAAATTATGCGTTGATTTTTTAAAAAGATCACAAAGGTCAATATTTAATTCAATATCCTCAAAACAATATTCCTGTGCAGGCATCGAAAGAGTAACCTGGTAGACATTCCTCAGTTCACCTTCTTTTTTCCCATACGAGGAATATGAGATCTCAATAAGCGCATCGGCTGTTTTGCGTTGTGGCTTAATAAACTGAATGTAATCGGTTTTTCTGATCTCCATCTCCCGTAAAAGTGTTTTGCGGTCATAATTGCGTTTTCCCACATCGCGACGAATTTTCCAGTCATATTTTACATTATAATCAGGATCGACAAATATGGTGTAATCATAGAGTTTTCTAAGGTTTTCTGTCGCATAGGGATGAAGACCTTCTACTATCACAAACTTCTTTGGAGAAATTTTTTCAGGTTTGGCAAAAACACCATGGGCATGATCATAAACCGGCTTTACAATTTCTTTCCCAGCTTTTAAATCAGCAATATGCTCTTCAAGCAAAGCCAGGTTATTGCCAGAGAGGAGGAGTGGAGTGATACCCATTTCTGCACGGGTTTTTCTATCATAGAGGTGGTAATCATCCACAGCGATTGTCATAACAAGTTCTTCCCCGAAGATATCTGAAATTGCGCGGGAAAATGTTGTTTTTCCAGAACCAGAATCCCCTGCCACCCCGATAACAAAAATATAGGGAGAGATTCTAATAGTATCGCTAAAATTGCGAATAGTTTCCATGATCATACCTAGCTTGAAAAGGGAGATGTATTATCTTATAATATTAGTATCCTGGGCATGTTTCTCTGCAATAGTATCAGCAAGAATCGTTAGTTCGTTATATGCTTCTTCTCCAGGTGCTCCCTTTACATAAACAGGGGTAAGTAATTCTGCCTTTACATGCGGTATTAATCCCTTAATGGTATCAATCGTTTTTCCACCCCATCCAAATGATCCGATAACTGTTGCATATCTGGTTTTTGGTTTGATGAGATTTGCAAGGTATGCTGTTGTTACCATCTCTGGATGTGGTCCGAAAAGAACTGTAGGTGTTGCAAAAATGACCGTTGCTGCATCGACCAATTCATAGGCGAGCAGTCCTGAATCTGAACCGGTCAGGTTAAATGGCCGTACATTAATGCCTCTCTCTATTAGAAGCCCTGCGAGAATTCTGACCATACGTTCAGTACTCCCATGCATGGTAACATATGGGATGAGAACATAATTTTTGACCTTATCACTTGTCCAGTCTGCGTACTTGTCAATAATCCATGAAGGATTATTATGCAGGGGACCATGGCTCGGGGCAATTATCTTAATGTCCATTTTGGAGAAAATTCCAAGGTATTCCTTAATGCTGCTTCTAAAAGGCATCATAATCTCGGCATAATACCGTTTTGCAAGCACCTCAGTCCTGCAGGGATCATCCATGAATAGCGAAGAGGTTGCGTGATGTGAACCAAACAAATCACAGGGGAAGAGTATTTTTCTTTCAGGACAGTACGTTACCATTGTTTCAGGCCAATGAACCCAGGGGGTTTCGATAAACTCAAGGGTTATCCCTCCAAGGTCCAGATTTTCACCAGATTTAACTACTATAATTCTCTCTTTGGGAACATCTAAAAGTGAAAACAACAGATCACTGCATTTTTCTGTGCAGTATATCTTTGCAGCAGGAAATAATTCCAGAATTATCGGAATGCTTCCTGAATGATCCTGTTCGGCATGGTTAACAATTATTGCATCAATTCGATCACAGCCAAGTTTTACCAGGTTTGTGATAAATTCCTCTTCATACTTTGGATCTACCGTGTCAATAAGTGCAGTTTTTGTGCTGCCCCTGACAAGATATGAATTATAAGTAGTACCTTCTGGCAAAGGGACCAGATCATCAAATAATCTTCTATCCCAGTCTATTACGCCAACAGAGTATATACCATCAACAATATTTCTAACAACCATAATACTACCTCATCATTGCTTCTGTGAAGTATTCAGTGGTCAAGAACATAAACCCCCCGATGTATATAGAGGGTACACTATAATAAAACAAATAAATCTAAATGAGCCAGGGATTATGTGAAACAAAAAATAACGAAATAAAAACTGCAATTAAAAAAATGCCTCCAGAAATCATAATGTCTTCTGTTGAATAATTATGTAAGAGGTTTTTTGGGAATAGTAAAATTACCAGAACCCCATCTTTTTCTCTTTCCATTCAGCACATTTCCACGTGGGTTCAACTTTTGGTCTGACGGGTATTATCTTATATCGCCCTTCATTATCAGTCCCGGCGTAAACTGGAAGAGGAGGATTTTTCCAACATTCAAGCCTCATTATTTCTTTGTTTTTACCTAATATCGGTATACAAAACTGGCAATTCTGACAGAAATGAGGATCACTCATGATTAATACATGTAGTTTTCATCCTGACATAAAGGTATACCTTGTAAGATCTGCCATAATCAAATCGAAACCTATATCAGAATCCCGGAGTCATAGGTTTTCATGAATCCGGGAATCTTCGACAAATTTTTTAAACCTCAACCAAAGCCTCACATTGTCGAAAGTCCCCCTCCGCCTCTTATAGTAAGGGGGCCCGGGTTAGAATACCGGGAATTTGACGAAAAACCATATTTCATTGTTGCATCTGTGGAAATGGGAAATACTACCACTAAATGTATTTTAACCGGAGTAAATCTTGAAACCGGTATGTGTTATGTTATCAATAAAACGGTGAGTATGAGCAGGGATGTCAGGGACCCAAAGCCAGGGGAAGAGATATTCGGCCGGACGCTTGATGGTACTGAACTGACACGTGAATCTGTAACTGAACTTGTCCGCGATACCCTGATAAAATCCCATAAGGATGCTAAACTGGACATTAAAAAAGATCTTGACTTTGTTGTCCGAAGTACCGGGGTGGTTGCCGCTATGGATTCACCAGATCAGGTAGGTGATTTTGTGATTGCTCTTGCCAACGGATGCCTCGATGCCGGTGTTCCTCCGAAGAAAATGACGCCTCCGATGTCAAAGGCAAATCAAGCAGTAAAATTACAACCATTTTCTTTTGCTGACCGGGTAAATTTTGCCGGTGCCGTTGCAGGAGTCATACCTCCTCAGGGAACCACAGGTGTTGAGATGGTTGCAAATGAAATGGAAGGTGAACTTGCAATGGCCGGAATTAAGGAAGGCGCAAAATGGACACCCGTGGATTTTCGCAACCCCTGTGTCTCAATAGATTTTGGGACTACCCTGGATGGGAGGATTACATCTGCGGTGGATCCAAAATCAACCAATCCATTTGCAAAAACTATCGGAAATTTTTGTGGAATTGCCGGTGCAATACCTGATGCTATCGTAAAAGGAACGGGTCTTGTCAATGAAAAAAACGGAACAGCCCTTGATATTTTCGGAGAAAAAAGCAGAATATCGGGTATTGGTTCAAAGAAAGCCTCTGACACAGTCCTTACCTACGTTAAAAAGTTACATGACCTGATTTCAATTGAAATTGTTCCTGATGAACGAACAAGATATGGAATGGTTCCAGTCTATGCAGAAGTTGCCAGAAAGTCAGGGGTGGCATTGATTGGTGTTGATGCAGGAACCAATGGGTCCAACCTTTCAAATCTTGGAGAAATAGGAAAGGAAATAATTACAAAACACTCCATTCCTGTATTAAATGAGGTAATTGATCATGTGTGTGCGAACATGGCACTAAGAATGATCGATGTTGTCCAGAAGGAAGGGATGATTTATCCAGATACATCAATAGGTTTTACCGGTAGAGCAGCAATATCCGGGAAAAAACCTGAATATATTTTACAGGGTATAATTGAACGCAATCTTTTCGATGATCCCGTTAACCACGTTGTTTTTGTCGATGACGGCCTTGCAAGAGGAGCAGCTCTTATGGGCAGGTGTATGAACTCTCTTGGTAAACCGGATAAACCAATTGGTGGAATAAGAGGAGGTAAATGTATCATGTCCAGGCGGATAGCAATCGGAAGATAACTTCATTTTTTTATCTTCAAAAGGAAATGCTCATCCATGAATAATTGTATACGTTTGATGTATGGAAGATGAACAACTTTATGACCTCGTTTTTCCACCAGGAACTCCAAGGACTATTATCCGTGATATCCTGAATAAATTCGATATTGAACTAATAGACAGGAGTGAAACATTGTCTTTTGCAAATATGGAGGGAGATGCCCGTAATCTAATTGCTGCCAGGGGGAAAAAAGAAGTAATGCTTGAAGTTGAAAAATATTTTAAAGATCAGATCCAGAAATTTATCAACGATTCCTGACCATAATATAGCCAATCAGAGAGATTAGAACTAATAAACCGACAACAGACAACCCCATCGGACTCTTTTGTGTTGGTGTTGATTCTGGCGTCCCCTGATTTTTCAATTCAGGTATAACTTCAGGTTCAATAATCTCTTCTGACATTATTATTGAAGTATTTTCTTTAGCTGCCACAGGAGAGGTGCCCGCTATTTCATCCGTCTGAATTGTTCCATCTATAAGCTGGAATGTGCTGGTTTCTGCAAAGTCTTTGCCAATTACTTCTGCTCGCACCATATAAGTATCCGGCCCCCATGTAGATGAACTAAAAGTTGCACTCCAGGTATACTGAGAATTGTTACCAAAAATAACCGGGACAACCTGTGATCCTCCTCCGTTCATTGATTTTTCATATTTACCTTTAGGACCGAATGAAGCAGGCCAGACTTCAACAAGAACTGAGTTATCAGTGTTAAAATTCGTAATGCCTTGAATAGTGATTTCATCTCCTGCTAAATATAGAGAGTTGATGGAAAAGTCAGCAAAAGAATAACCTACTATGATTAGACAAAAAAGTATCATTAAGCAACCGGCATAACGCAATAATTTCATATAATACTATTTATTTTGAAAAAATATAATCGTTACATCAAAATTAAATTTAAATATCAGACCTATCCCGAATAATTTATTACCTTCATGAGTAGAGAACCATTCTAGCCACTATTAGAGAGGAAGTTACATGATAGAATATCTGATGGAACCTCAATGGTCGCCATATGTTGCAGGAGCAGGAATTGGAATATTACTCTGGTTATCGTTCCTTTTTTCAAATAAACCATTGGGATGCAGTACTGCTTTTTCCCGAATATCCGGTATGATAGAATTCCGGTTGTTAAAGAAAACAGTTGATGATAAAGAATATTACCGGATTTTTCCTCCTGAAACAGACTGGCAGGTTATGATGGTCATGGGAATAGTTATTGGAGCATTTCTATCATCTGTTCTTTCCGGAACGTTCCATATAACATTAATTCCCGAAACCTTTTCATATGCTTTTGGTGATAATTTTTTGTTTCGACTAATTATAGCACTTATCGGTGGGATTTTCATGGGCCTTGGGGCACGCTGGTCCTGGGGATGTACAAGTGGACATGGGATTTCAGGATTATCCCAGTTGTCCCTCGCCAGTCTTGTGGCAGTATTAGGGTTTTTTATTGCGGGTATTAGTACGGCGATGATACTCTATTCATTATGAGAGATGAAAATGTTTGATAAATTACATTCACAAATATCAGTTCAGAAATTTTTCGGTCTACTTATTGGTATCGGATTTGGTTTTTGTCTGCAGAAAGGAGGAGTAACTTTGTATGATACCATCATCGGACAATTACTTCTAACAGATTTTACTGTTGTAAAGGTGATGGTATCAGCAGTTATCATTGGGATGATTGGTATTCACCTGATGAAAAGCATGGGATGGGTACAATTTCATACCTTTACCGGTTCAATAGGCTCTAGTCTCATTGGTGGTTTAATTTTTGGTCTGGGATTTGCACTCCTCGGGTATTGTCCGGGAACAGTAGCCGGTGCCATTGGCCAGGGCCAGGTTGATGCTCTCCTGGGAGGAGCTATCGGAATTATTATCGGGACAGGAATATTTGCCCATTTTTACCCGATAATAAATTCTAAAATTCATTCGATTGGTATTTTTCCTGTAGAAACTATTCCGGAACTCATCCACCTGCCAAGATTTATAGTTACAGGACTTATGGTAATAGTAATGATTGGGATCCTCTGGATCCTCGAAATTTTCAGATTGTAACACGATTGAATAGTATATCTCTCCATTATGTCTATAACTCCACCCGAAGAGCGTCAAATAAGGCCATGTTCAGCCTGTGCCTTTTTCGTTTTTATCAGCGATTCAGGTGAAGGTCGATGTAATCTCGCGAGAGACACAAAACCTGATAATGACCTGAAAAGATGGGAACTTACAGAACTATCAGATTTTATTCACTGGCCCTGTATGTATAACCTGACAACTGAAGAGATAGAAGTATCTGTTGATTCATGGGTCAAGAGTCTGGTAAATGAATCACTACGCTTCAGGACATCCGTACAATCCAGGAGATCTATTTCATCAAATCGACGAACAAGAGGGAGAAAATTGTGATGTTGTCAGTTTTTCGACAGATATCTATACTCTTTTTATAATAACAAGAAATATACCCCCTCTGAAAAAAGTAAAAGAGAAAAACCTATTTCACAATCATAACCGGACAGGGAGGAGCCTGGATAATCTTCTGGCTTACACTTCCCATAAGAACGCTTTTTTGCTCAGACACCGGCTGCCAAGAATAATAAGATCAGCTTGTTCTTTCTTTGCAATCTCCAGGACTTCCATTGATGGATCACCAATCGTTATTTCTTCTCATCATCAGGTTTAGTGAAATCCTGGCCATCATACCCATGGCTTCCCTGGTCGGAGTGATGATTATGGTTGCCACAAGCACATTTGAATGGCATTCGATCAAAGAATTTCATAAAGTTCCGATAAGTGATGCAATTGTTATGCTTCTTACTATGGCTGTCGTCTTCTACACTCATGACCTCGCAAAAGGAGTTATCACCGGCGTTGTACTCAAGGCTCTCATCTTTGGGTGACGGATCTCCTCAATCTCTGCAACCAGCCGGATAAGGGAAGATGGGATTCAGGTTAACACCAAAAAAGGTCAGTTGTTCTTTGAAACAATGAACCATTTGATAGATCTCTTCAGATATGAAGACGGACCTAAAAAAGATTGAGATAGATTTCTCGAACTCTCACATATGGGACCAGTCAGCAGTCATGGCAATTGCCCAGGTGATTAACCGGTTCCACACACAGGGGAAATCAGTCTATGTTACCGGACTTAATGAAGAAAGTCAGACCACTCTTGATCACCTTCCCGTCAAATTGGGACCGGAAATACTCTGTAGAAAAATGACGAAAGAACACGCAAAAAAAGTAATGAACATTATCCATCCTGTAAAGCCCATTTTGTATATAATCTGAAAGTCATCGACAGGAAAAATTTGAACCCTCCTGCCTCTCATTTTTTTTTCTTCATTTTTCGTTCATGGATCAGCATGTCCAACGTAAAGGAATACAAAGGCATTCATATATCATGTAACGTTACATACTCTATCATACCTTACAAACATCACTATGACGAGAGATGAAAAACCTGGAGAAAGCTGGCATTTCACACCAAGTGAAACTCCCTACCTTACAGAAATCACGAAGGAGCGAAAAATCCGGAAAAAGTTCGAACTCAAGGAGGGAAATTTCCTTTCCACCGAAGAGGTAGCGAAAGTTCTGAGTGTGAAAGAGGAAGTCGTCCGTGATCTTATCAGAAGACGGGAATTACCTGCATTAAAAATCGGAAAAGCATACCGAATTATTGAAACCGATCTGCAGGTATTCCTTAACGAGCGGTATACTCCTCATATGAAAAAAGAAGCTCCGGAGGACCCCAGTGACTGAAGATGACTGAAATTCTGGTTTTTTCTTCAATAAATGCAGAATAATCAGTCAATTAAGAAAAATCCATCCCTGATTATCAACCGGGACCTGATTGAATCGGTTGATGAAATGGTGAATTGTGGGGAACTCTCTCTAAGAAGTCTCCCATATGGAACGTTTTCCGAAGTATATCGTATTCCATTAACGGGAGATGATATTTCAGTTGCTCTTCAGGATGATGAAGGAAAAGAACTCTCTCGTGCAATAATTACGCCTGTCCACGGTGCTGGAATACGTGAACTCTTTGGTTCCTCCAGAATACGGACATTGGAGCAGATACGGGGTGGGTTCTATTCTGATAAAGAACTGAATTCAGTTCTAATAGATCTTGGATATAAAAACGAGCGAAAATCGCTTTACCTAGAAACAGATACTATGGGCGGTTTGTTCCTTGATGAACTCATGGTTAAGGAATCACTAATTTTTGGCATTCCTTCTTCTGGGACAGCATTTGTGTGCACGAGTATTCTTCCCGGAACACCAGTAAAAGCATCGGTACTCATTCCCTCAACATATCCACATGGTTGGGAAGAACCAGATGCATTTTGTATTTGTGACCCCGGCAGTGATGATAATACTCCCGATAGACTGATGATGTCCCCACCTCCTGCATGTTTAATGGAGGAACGAAAAGTTCAGGAGGACCGAATGAGGTTCCAATTCGAAAAGAGTGAGCCGATTCACAATGCACATGCACGGAGAAGACCTTCTCCGATATGTGAATCCTGCCAACCTCCTGCTGCTCCGACCCAGATTACCTATACTCTGCCAGTGAATTCGAATGAAAGTGAATCCAGTCTTATGGTAAAACTTCCTTCCTATAGTAAGATAGTGGGTATTCAACTCATGAACGATGTGTCTCAAATCTCACCTTCAAAGGTTAAGATCGAGATCTATTTGGGGTCTCGTCCTTCGCCGGTTGCCTCAATTATCCTTGGTGATTTGGTTGATGAGGAAATCCGGCCACTGAATATTGCGTGCAAAGAGAAGGAAAAGATGAAAATTGTTTTAAAATTCTTACAAAAAGCTACATTGAATACCAAAATCAAATTCCAGTTTCAGGGAGAGTGCTACGTCAATCAGGATATTATGTGGATGTAATTTATATGTCCACTTTTTTAACCGATAAGGTCAGTTATAATAAAAAAGAGTTAAACGAATTTCTCCGCAGAAATCTCAATAAAATAATGGAAAAAACCAGATCAAAGAACAACTGAAAATTCCCCTAAAACAAAGCCTTGACACATATGAGAGAATATATGGAAACTGGATAGAAAATACAGTTACGGCAGCAAAAAAGCGGTACGAAAACTATGCCGGACAATATCGGGCATATATCAATCGGATGAAATCCATCTCTCAACAATGAGAAAAATTTCTATTAAAATCATCGAATCAGGACTTTTTATAGCGGAGATGATGATATCCCTTCTTCTTTAGCATCTGCCGAATCGGAATAATTTTACAGACTGGTTCTGATATCAGGGCATATTGACGGGTTTGTCCTGGCTCTATATATGGTGAATCCGGTTTATCATTTCGACTGTGATAGGTTTCAATTGATTCAAGCGTTCGCCGAGCCTGTGCCTTGACATCTGGTTCTTTCTCAATCCGTATCCGTTCCCTGATTTCCGGGATGGCATCTTTCCACTTAAGCCAGGTGAGGTTTTTCAAAGCAACAAGGCGGTATCTTCTCATCGGATGGTGAAGATATCGGATCATCAATTCTGCATATTGTTGTTCAGTACAAAACCTATCAGAACTTCCACATCGTGGACATGATTTCAGATAACTCGGACTGGCATGCCAGCAGGTTGTGCAGAAATATGTTACCATACTATGACCTTTTTTTTTCTCTTAACAGGAAACCTATCCGGAAATGAAATTGGTGTTGAATGATTCCCGGATTTGCTGAATTCACTTTAAATATGGTACTCTCACCTCATCATCTTCCAGGTCCCGATATTTTTCCCCGATACCTGATCACTTATACCACGAACAACAAGCCATTCCAACATTTTTTGACCGGTTGAACCGATCATACGGTCTTTCATACCCATAGAGTACAGACCCGGAGCAGGGACATTTTGCCATGAACACTCACCCTGTAGATTTTTTCCCGATCTTCAAGATATTCGAGGACACGTCTGCTTTCAGAAAGCCGTTCAGCTATATTTTCTGCATGTTCACTTCTGAACCTGATAGTCATATCCCAGTCCCTTCGGTTGCTTCAATAATCCGGTTCATGTCTGCCTCAAATTCGCTGGTGAACCTACGAAATGTCATATTAATATTCTGCAGGATTGCCCACCTGATATTCTCGGTTTTATGGAGGATAAGGCGGTTAATATTCAATTTTATTTCAGCCTGGATCTTTCCTTTTCTTAAAGAAGTGGGAAGCAATTTTCCAGCAACTCCCTCTGTTATTGCTCCGAGAAGAGTCTGCCAGCCTTTCCGTGATACCCAGTATGGCTCATGTTCTAATGCCTATAGTTTCTTTTCTCCGGTCTCGTATAAAGGGTTGTCAAAAAGGTTTGCAGCAGTCATCCGGATAGAACGAATTAGTTCATCCACATCTTTTTGATGCCCTTTAAGGAGAAAACACACCATTTGTTCGATTGTATGAGATATAATTCGTAGTTCATGTTCAAAGAAATCAGGAATTTCTTCTGCAATCGTATCATATACTCGCTGACCAGGAATCCATTTTGTTCCAACCGTGATACTGCCCGTTTATAAAAATGGAGTTCGGCTTTCTTCCTGATTTGTGCAAAAGTCTCCTTAAGCAAGTTTACAACCCGGTTTTGACTCCCGGAAAGGATATCCTTTGTCCTGACTTGTGAGAAACGGGCTTCATCCACTTTCGCCCTGAATTATTCAAGTTGTCATTCAAAGTCAGACAGGGGGAGCTCTAAAGATCTGACCTCCAGAGCTTTTCTCATGATTACATCACGAAGTAATCCTGCTGCCTTTTTCCGTATCGCCATAGTCAGAACAGCAGTCGTTTCTTCAGCATGGAAAGTCAGCAGACGATCTGATACTCAGAAACACCATTCCGTTCCCAGAGTCCCGGATCCTGTTCCTGCCACGTGGTAAGCCCCTGTTTTGCAGATACCGGATAAATCCTTACATTCTGGTCAATCCTTCCCTTTTTCACGAGAGTCTTTTTGAAAAAATCACACACTATCGAGATGTCTTCTTCACTCAGGTAATAGATTTTATTAAGCAGAAAAAAACCCTCGGGATTGCATCTGTTATCTGGTGGAGGAAATCAAGTTCGGTCTCGGTAATAGGGAGGTCAGATCAAACCAGGAAGAGGGCCGCATCAGATTGAGAGAGGAAGTTAACCGTCATCTCTGTTGTTTTGTTTATGGATTGGTCCGAAACCTAGGAGTATCAATCAGGACAACTCCTTACAAGAATTTCAGCAGGCCAAATGAGTTCTACCTGAACACCTGAAGAATTTTTCGGATTGGATTCTTCAGAAACAAACGTTTCAATATATTTCCTTAGTAAGCTGGTATCATCAGCCAAAAAAACGATATTCTCAATCTCATTTAAAAATTGACTCTGACAGATCTCTCCTGCCCAAAACTTATCAAAGTTGGTACGAACGTGCAGGAAACGGGTTTTTCTAATTTATCTTCTATCTGATATGCCATTCTACCAGATCCACTCTTTCATGCTAAAAAAGCCGTTAGAGTGTCCGGTTAGATGTCATCAGCAATAGCGGTTCAATTGCTGGATATCATCACCGGTCATAATACATGACAGTGCTCTTCTACAGAATATCATTGGAGAAAGAATCATATTAATGTTCATTAACCGATTTTTTGTATAGAAAAATAATAATAATTACCGTTATTTTATTGTATAATGGACAGATACTCTTCTTTGAAGAAGAAAAAATACCCAGCATGCCATAAGTGAAAGGAAGGCAGGGATGACTGGTGCCAAAGTCTGGATATTCTCATATAACCACCCAACCAGTACACCACCAATAAAAAATCCGGCTCCATAAATTATATTGAATATTCCATATGCGGTACCCCTTTTTGATATATGGATTCGGTCAGCAACCACAGCCCGAAGGACTGTTTCCTGTACTCCCATTGAGATCCCAAAAAGGATAGCGGCAAAATAAATCGATTCTCTACTCAGCCCAAACCCTAGGAATGGAAGAATAATACCAATAATTGGGATGGGAAGGAGTAAAATACTGCCAATTTTATCGTAGAGTCTGCCTACAACCGGGGCTATTGCTGCATCCACCAGCATTGCAAGAGCATAAAGGAGAGGTAGTTCAAATGCTACAAGAAGACCAGTCTGTAAGGCATGAAAAGATATCAAAGGGAACGAAAGAAATCCGGCTGTGCAAAGCAGGGTAAAGAGTGAAAATATCCAAAAATCCCGTTTTATTCCTTTCCCCTCTTCTCGCGAAGTAGCATATTGAGACTCAAATGCCATTGGGTCAGGTAAAAGTCGCCAGGCTACGATGAGTAGAATCAGGAGAGAAATGAATGGGAAGAAGAGGAGCAAAAATCCCTGTTGATAGACTCCGGTTCCTGCCAGGGATATCGCAAGGACTACCGGGCCAAGAACTGCTCCTATCTGGTCAAGAAGTTCGTGAATACCAAATCCCATCCCTCTGCCAATCGGGGCAGTAGCGTGAGAGAGGATGGTGTCTTTTGAAGGAGACCTTATTCCTTTTCCTATCCGTTCAAGAATAAATAGTAGAGCGGCTATTTCCCAGGAACCGGTAAATGCCAAAAGAGGAATTACGATGAGCATTGCATATCCCCCGATAGTGAGAAGCCAGTATTGATGTGTTGAGTCAGCAACCCGGCCCGAAATAAGCCTTACCGCATATCCGAGGAACTCACCTGCTCCGGTTATGGTTCCTACCAGAACTGCTGATGCACCAAGAGATAAGAGATATGGACCGCTGATGCTCCGGGCACCTTCATAAATTATATCACCACAGAGAGCGACGATTCCAAGAAAAAAGATAATCCGGTAGGCTTTATGTTGTGCCTGTTTATCCGGAAT
Source organism: Methanomicrobiales archaeon (assembly GCA_012729535.1). GTDB lineage: Archaea > Halobacteriota > Methanomicrobia > Methanomicrobiales > Methanospirillaceae > Methanospirillum. Next base: position 90,419 of record JAAYCY010000028.1, read on the forward strand.
CATAAAGGAAAGTGTTCAGGGATAGTATATGATAGTAATGGGATTGGCAAATTATTCACTATTCACAAGCGGTTACTATTCATATTCGTCAATTTCTCAAATATGTTAAGCATACCAAAAACGGAAATGGTTGATCGCTTAAATAGAAGGCTGCTATTGCCCTATCATTTTTTTTTAGTCGATACTTTATATACCTCACACAGGAACAGGTTTAAAACCCCGTTATTGAAACAAGTATTTCGCAAATATTGTCAAAAAAACTTCATATCGCGATTATTTTTTTCACAGATCATTCCTTCAGTTAAAAAGAACGGCTTTTTAAGAAATATGCGATTATAGGGCATATTTATAATGTGAAAGGTCGAGAAACTTAACAATATATTTATATTAATTAATTTGTTAAAAGAAATAACAAACTATATTTATCAAGAGGATGTACCCGAGTTACTTCGGTTCCAGCGCTATATATCGTATATCGGTCTCCATACCTTTTCCGTAGGTATCCCTCTGCTATCTGTGAACTGGCAGAGTTATGGGTTCAGGTAAACAAAATGGTCGTCTTGTTCATGATATGAGAGTTCATCCGTTAAACTGGAATCGTATGATGGTTTTCTCAAATATTCTCTATAGATATCATCCCTGCATCAAATATTAAATCAGATACTGACTATCATAAGTACTATGAATAAGGCAGTTTGCAGTAAGAAATGTGGTGACTCTGCAATTCCAGCCAGAATACCTCCAGAAGTTCTTGAGCCATTAATGACAATAGGTGGGCTGGAAGGACTATCGAACCAGATCATGCCCCGTAACGCAATTATAAAAAACGTCTCTCTCTTTAAAGCCCTATCTGACCCATTCCGGATAAAGATCCTTTCCATGCTCTCATTCCAGCCTCTCTGTGTCTGTATCATTCGTGAATTGCTTGAAATATCAGATACCCGACTTTCATACCACTTAAAAAAATTAAGTACGATGGGATTGATTCAAGGAGCATCGCAGGGGAATTGGATCATTTATGAGCTAACGGATCTTGGAGTGAAAGCTCTGTCCCTGTGTTTGGAAGAGAAAAATACTAAAAGATAGGTTTTATTTTTTTAATAAAATAATTCATTCTAATAAACCAGGTAAAAAGATGAAATCAGAAATTCTTTTCATACCATTTGTACCCTGCCCCTTGTTCAAATCCAGGAAATAGACGCTGTGGGAAATATTTCTGAAACAGATTTACTATTCCCTCTTAATATTGCCTCACTCTATCAGGAACCAGTCTTATCTTGGACAAACAATCATCATGAAAGGAATCATTGCAGCATCATACCCAAAGGAACACTGGTTCATTCTATCAGATTTAATTGGATGTATACGTTGCTCAGCTGCAAGAATAAATACTAAAACACTTAAAGTCATCTTTTCCGGAGATATTCCTAGCAAGCATGAGACAGTATTGGCATCAGGAAAACACGTATTTGGTCATATAACTGCAGAAGATCCGATAAACCAGGAACTTGCACAAAAAAAAGTCTCTTCCTCTCTGATGATTGGAGTATATACTCAAAATGAATTTTGGGTAAAGAAGATACAAAAGTTTGGTTTAAACCTGGTAACCCGGATGATTATGAGTTATACATCAAAAACATGAATGAAAAAAGACTTTCCGGTAAGATGAACTAAGAATATGATGTTATATATGTCTAATTTTTCCCTTTCTCGAGTAATTCTACTCATTGGCTTTACTCTCATTACTGGAGTATCTCCGGCTTTTGCAGCAGTTTATTCCATAAACGGGAGTGAAATTGATTCTCCTTTGCTCTCGGACCTTATCAGATCTGATCCAACACTGATTTCAGGAGAACTTCCCCCCGGACAGGTGATTTTCTTCTGGAATACCCATTGTGGAGCATGTCATATGACATGGGATTTTTTGGATGAGTTCATCCCTGATCATCCTGAAATGAAGTGGTCAGATTATAATCTATTTAACAGCACTGAGAACAGGACCATTTTTGAAAAATATAAAGAAAAATATTCCCGAAGTCATCTGTCAGTTCCTTCGATGATGATTGGAAACATAACACTTGAAGGAACACAGGATATCAGGAATCACCTGGGGGAGATATTGAATCTCCAGCAGAATATTAGCCCTTCTCCAGTATTAAATACATATATTCAGGATTTTTTCAGAAATTTTAAACTGATGTAATATTTTACATTGCGATCCTGGAATATATTTGAAGACTGATTTGCACAAATATCCACATTTATTAGAGATAGGTATTTTTAAATAGTTCAACGAGCACTTCAATAAATGTTGAAACACCCTGCCTATCTGTCAGCATACATTTGAGATGGACAAATCATGATGGACATTCTTATTGGAACCCTGATGACCGGATGGACCACACTCTATAGTTACCTGTCAGAGCACGTGGTTACCTGCCTGATTCCTGCGTTCTTTATCGCAGGTGCAATCGCTGCTTTTGTAAAGAAAGATGCTATTCTAAAATTTTTCAGCCCTGATGCGAAGAAGTCAGTCAGTTTTGGCATCGCCTCCATATCAGGGACTGTTCTTGCAGTATGTAGCTGTACGATTCTCCCGATGTTTGCAGGAATTCTTAAAAAAGGGAGTGGTATTGGTCCGGCAATCACCTTCCTGTATGCGGGTCCAGCGATTAACATCCTAGCCATTGTGTATTCTGCAAAAGTTCTTGGTCTTGATATCGGGATTGCCCGTGCCGTCTCTGCCATTCTTCTGTCAATTGTCATAGGTCTTATCATGACAATAATCTTCAAAGAGCATGATGATGAGGTACGTGCAAATACCAAAAAGAATATCAGGGTCTCTTCCAGCAGCGAAGAACGACCAAAATGGATTATTCCAGCATTTTTCATCTTTCTGATTGCTATCCTGCTGGTTGCAACTTCACAACTTGATCTTTTTATCCGGCTCCTGATTGTCTACTTCCTCTCAATGACAGTTGCATTCCTGCTTATTTACTACTTTAGTCGTGACGAAGTGACCGAATGGGGGTATGAGATATGGGATCTGACCAAGAAGATCTTTCCCATCCTGGTGATTGGAACCTTTGTTCTTGGGATGCTTTCCTACTTTATCCCTCCAGAGACCTTTAAACCATACATCGGTGATAATTCGATCCTTTCTAACTTCATTGCAGCCATTATCGGCGCAATCCTCTACATGCCAACCCTTCTTGAAGTACCGGTTATCGGGACAACTCTTGGCTACCTTTCAGGGAATATGGCGAAAGGACCAACTCTTTGTCTTCTTCTGACCGGCCCATCGATAAGTCTGCCAAGTCTCATGGTTCTCACCCGGGTTATGGGAGCAAAAAAGACTGGAGTGTATGCCGTACTAGTAGTTATCTTCTCAACATTTGCCGGATTTGTATTCGGAAACAGCGGGCTCTGATCAGAATGGCAGGAAATAAACCTGCTCTCTGCCAATGCCTTCCAGCAGATCCGGATTATTCCAGGAAACGGTATTCCGACCGGCATCACAATGCTGGACGATATTATCGCCGGGGTAAGAGAGATGAACCTCTCCTCAGACCAATAGATACGAGAGATGCTGCAAAAGAAAATAACGGCTTATAATTATCCTTCAAAGGGTGATGATCAGATGTATGAAAGGCTATCCTGATTAAGTACCAAAAAAGCAATACGTGAATTCAGATCATGTTATGAGTAGAAGATTCAAAATTTGGTGAAATATGAAACTTGAAGTATTAGGAACCGGATGTACAAAATGCAAGCGGATGTATGATAATGTGACTGAAGCGGTGAAAAAATCAGAAGTACAGGCAGAAGTAGTAAAAGTCGAGGCACTGGAAGAAATTGTAAGCAAGGGCGTAATGATGACTCCTTCCCTCTTTTTAGACGGTGAAGAGGTTGTTGCCGGCCGGGTTCCTACGGTGAATGAGATCATAAAGATCATCAGGGAGAATTCATAATGACAGAGCAGGCAGCGTGTACGTGTGGTAGTAATGAGAAAAACCGATTAATTTTTCCCTGCTCCGGACAGGCAAACACAGGACAGATCTCAAATCAGGCTGCTATCCAGTTATCTGACGAGGGATATGGCAGTTTTGTATGCACTGCTCTGCTCGCATCAGGATCAGAGTCCCTGGCTGAGCGTGGCCGGGAAGTACATGAAGTTGTTGCCATTGACGGATGCGGAATGGATTGTGCACGAAAGATCCTGGAGCAGGCCGGAGTTCCGGTCCATCAGCACCTGGTTGTGACAGACCTTGGAATCATGAAAAATTCATCTGACCGTTCTTTTACGGCGGAACAGGTTGAGTCCATTGTATCAGCCGCCTGGAAGGGAGAAGGGAAAAATTAAAGTCTCAAATTCTGATAAGAAGGCCTCTTCCTGTGGATGTGGCTGCGGCGGAAACTGCTCCTGATCACTAATTTTATGCACTTATTTTCTGTTACTGCTATGGTGACCTGTGTTATTGACTTTTCATATTAGTCCAGGGATTATATTGGAATAAATCAGTTAAATTTTTAAAAAAAATATCTGTGGGGGATTGGCCAAATAAAGAGAGATAACAGGGATTGAAAAAAACATTAGTATCCGGGACAATCTAAAAACCTTATTTAATTTACTGATATGCCTTAACAATGATGTCAGTATGGTGGATAATGTCACTGCTACCGGTTATTCCGATATTCCCGATAAACACTGCAGGGTATGAAATTTTCTGTTTTTGGAAATCATTTTTTAATTTGGTAAATAACTGTTTATTTTTAGAATTGTGCGCAATATTCAGATATTCTATCTGAATACCTGAATTTTTACGTTCATAAGACTTGAGATATTGATAAGCAGCAGAGCAAGAACCACATGATGTGGTATAGAAAAACACAATCGGAAACGGATAGTCAGATTCTGTTTTAATATCGTTTTTGATTGTTTCAAGCAGATTTGTGGTTGAGATATCGGTTCCATCTTTTAAGAAAACCGTTGCGGTGCAAACGGGAATAATCAGGAGAAGCAGAAGAAATAGTAATACAATTGCCAAAAAATTGGGGCCACTATATGAATTACTCATAAAAAAATTATCTATTCATTTCTATATAATTTTTTAGATAAATTCCTCCACATGATGTTCCTGTCCCTCATTCAGGTAGTGAAAAACTTATCAAATCCCTGACAGATACCTTTTGTATGAAATCAGATCCAGTTGCTGTTTCATCAGATCTTTTTGCGCAGGGATACAACTGTTCACAGTCAGTTTTTACAGCTTTCGCTAAAGAAAATGGTTTGGATCCGTCCATGGCACTGAAAATTGCAACCAGTTATGGAGGAGGAATCGGGCGGACAGGAAACGTTTGCGGGGCAGTTTCAGGCGCTATTCTAGCTATTGGACTCACTCATGGGATGGATTCACTTCAGGAGACTGAAAAAAAAGAAAAATGTTATGCTCTTGACCAGGAATTCATTGAGAAATTTACCGCAAAATTTGGATCTATTAATTGTACAAAGCTGCTTGGATATAATCTTGGAATTCCAGCCGAACGCGAGGAAGCAGGAAAGAAAGGAGTAATAAAACAGATATGTCCAGGCCTTGTGAAAGGAGCAGCAGAAATTCTTGAGGAGTTGCTAAAAAAGAATAATGATTACAGGAAAACCTGAACCAGGATGATTATTCCCATAACAAGCATAATAACTCCGATAATAATTCTCAAGAGACTCTTTCTCTCATCTCTCCATGAATTTAGTTTTTCAGGTGAGAGTCCGAAGAGCACCAGGAGAAGAATTGCTAGCAGCGGAAGTACAACTACGACATTATACGCAAGAAGATAAAAAATTCCGGCCTGTAAATCCTGGTATATCATCCCGAGAATTGAGATATATATCCCGACCGTGCAGGCCATACCATAAAGGCCGGTGAGGGCTCCGACAACAAATCCTGCCGGAACACTTGCAATCTTCAGGTACTTCGATATGGAACTCTTTTTTGACTGGGGAATAGAGAAGAGTGCTTTTGGATTTTTTACTAGTCCATCCTTTATCTGAAACAGGCCGGCGATAATGGCTATGATTCCGGCAGCAATCAAAAAAATGTGGGCAACTCCCGGTATCTGAATAACTGAGAAGATAGCAAATCCGGATAAAACACGGATTATAAAAAAACCCAGGATGTATGCAGAACCTACCAATAGAATCGTTTTCCTTGAATCTACTGACATGAGTGAGACCAGAAGAAGGGCAAGGACCAACAGACCGCAAGGGTTAAATCCTTCTCCCAATGCTGCCAGGAGTAGTATTACGGGATTAATGGTGATAATTTCTGTCGGAGTAGTCAGATCTGTTATCACCTTATTTTTTCCATGATCCTGAAATTCCTGTACCTTCTCCTTAAAATCTGAAAAGATAACATCCTCACCGATAAGCACCTCATTTCCAATAAAAACTACTGGTACGAATAATTTCTCTTCTGGATGCATCTTTCTGAATGACTCAAACAGGAGAATGTCATTCTGGTTATCGCCGATATTGTGATATTGGATCAGAATATCAGGGTGTGCAGCTCCATACTCCTCAATATAAGGCATTACTTTATGGCATGAACTACAAAGCGGGGTGTAAAAAAAATGTACTGCTGTTGGATCGGGTAAATTCGCAGACGCATTTATGGGTTGTTCAGCACATACCCCGGTGATTAAAAGAAGAATAACGCAAAAGATTATTGCTCTGTTATGTATTCTGGGATCTGATGGTTTTATTGATAAAATCATTTTTGTACCATTTCTCTTTTTTTAAACATGACGTTTCTGGTTTGATAGCAGAGTTCACCATAAACATTAAAGAATCCCTGTTAATTGTTCCATAAAATGTAATATTATCGGTACTTTGCCCAACAGGCTTCGCATCCGATAAATGAATCATCATCAGGAGTTGAGAGAGATATTTTTCCGCCACCAGTATGTCCATCTCCCTTTCCGGTGAGCAGATTTGGATCAACAACCAAGGTGAGATCGTACATACCATATTCCAAATTTGAAGGAATTGAATATGAAAGAGTAAATTTTTTCCTCTCACCATGAGCCATGGGAGAAATTTGTGCTTCCTCCGGAATGAGCATACTCTCTCCCAGGTAGGCATGTACCTGAATAGGAACAGTTGTTGTATCATCGTCTCCTGTATTTTTGATTACAATTTCAGGCTTTATTGATGAACCTGGGTTAATCCACATGTAATTAGATGGAATAGTTATTTCTTCTATAATATACTGTGAATTACTTTTTGCATCTGATGTATGGGTATCATACCAGGAATTAATATCCAAATCATTTTTAACTAAACTTATCAGTTCCAGTGTTTTTGCAGAGGAAACATAAGAAGCACATAATGTCGGAATTTTCTCGTTCATATTTGTGCCCGCCTGCAGAGTAATCGTATGTATACCTAATCCCGGAGGAATATGCCCATATAGGGAAACCTCAGGTTTAGAATCTGAAGTCAGTATGGCCTGACCCCAACTGATTAACCGGGAATCTGAGCATGATGCATCCTTAACAAATAGCCCTGCGATGATAGGTTTAGAACCGGTCGGTCCTGTTTCCGGAAGAATAACCCGGGCATATATCATTCCATCTTCTAAATTTAGTTCAGCAATGGTGAGAGATTCTGATTGCTTCGTTTCAAGTGCAAGAACTGAATTGGAACCACAGATTAAGAGGACCATAATAATTCCAATAATCAGAATATGTCTTTTTAAATCATTATGCCGGACATGCCATCTCGTAGTCACTAAATACCTCAGATCATTTTGAATCTCTCCCTCATAAGAAGTTGCTTCTTTCAATTAATATGTTAAATCAGGATATCTGTTATCTAAAAACTTACAAATTCGAAATTTCCTTTGATACTCTCAATCGCCTGCAATGAATATTGGTATACTATCAATAGAAATGCCAACCCTAATAAACCAGGTGTCTCTCACATTAATCATAACGCCAGATATTTCCTCGATAAATTAAAAAAAAAATGAAAATTATATAGTTATTGGTATTACTCAGTCGTATTCCCGCCAAGTATGGTTACACTTACTATTTGTACATCTAAAGAATCGGACTTCACTTTCATCAGCAGACCTGAGCTGTCTTAACCACCAGAATGCTTCTCCATTACCACAATTTGGACATTTTACCGCAATAGTGGGAAGAGTATGGAGGGCTTCTATATCTTCGACAATAACGATTTCCTTTTCTTTTCTTTTATCGGTTATCTTCATTTTTGTCTCGCCCGTACCGGTTTTCTCCCAACCACAGGAGGTACAGACGAAAGAACCGTCTATATTTTTGAGTAATTTTCCGCACTTCTCACAAAACATGTACTAAAGTCAGCGAAGGATACATTTATAACATGTACCAGGATCTAATGGCCATCCAATAAATCAAAAAAGAACTGGTCAGAAAAATTATCTGATCGCCATTCAGAATAAATAGAGAATGCTAGAACTACTAGTACCGGTTTCCTGTCTCTTTTTCTTATTATTTTTTATTCCAGGGAAAATCAGACGTTATTGTGCCATTGCTGCATGGACAACACTTGTGAGTTCATTTATTTCAGGTCTTCCGGAATGGATTGAAGAAAGTAACATCATGTATCCGGTTATGGTAGTCCTGTCACTTCCCTTTCTTTATATTACTATCAGCCTTCTCCTCCAGAATAATGAAGCAGTATTCAGTCTGACACGGGCAGCAGGAGTTGCTTTTATTATCTATGCGCCTTTTGCTTTCATTGAAGAAGTGGGAAATTATCTCATACACACTGTTGTTTTGCATACCATGGTTATTCTCAGCATATTTCAATACCCGGTAGATCTTGTACTGTGGAATACATTTCAACATGGTTTTTTCAGGGTAGAAATAATTCTAGCCTGCACAGGAATACAGGCTATTGCAATAATGCTCGGTGTAGCGTCAGCTGTTCCAACCACTACAAGGCAAAAGATCCTTGCTTTTCTTCTCATTGCCCCGGTTATCTATATTCTGAATCTCTTTCGGAACGCAGGAGTTATCATCACGTATACAAGTCAGATGTTCTCATGGCTTCCTGACATTTCGGGCAGTTCTGAATATGGTTTTTCCACCTTTTTCTGGGCACACAATATCTTTGCAGAAGGAATTGCACTGATTTTCTTAATAGCTCTTGCATACAGCCTTTTCAGATTAATACCACAACTCGGAGACTTCGCTGCCGAACTTGTCGCTTCATATGAAAAAGAGATCAGGAAAATTTCTGGTAAAGATAAATAATTCTCTGTATTGCTGAGAGATTAGTACAAACCGCAATAATTATTACAGATATGGAAATAAAACCGGTCAGACCACCCAGAATGAGAACCAGGACAGTTTCCGGTCTTCCGAAAAACCCGATACCCTCAAGGGGATCATCAATTTTGCCATCTTTTCGTTCAGAAAAACCAATTTCAGCATAGGTGACCGGCTTTATAAAAGTATTCATCATGGATCCAATGATGGCAAGAGCAACTATACCAAAGTCCCAGGTTGGAGAAATGGAAAAAATATCTGAAACTATAGAAATTCCGGATAATCCCACACCCAGAAGCACTATTGTATCTACATACTTATCTGCAATCCAGTCAAATACTGCACCAAATGGAGTTTCACGTCTGGTCATCCTGGCAACCGAACCATCAACAAGATCAAGAATCGCCGATATGAGTAGCAACAGGCTTCCAGCAATAAAATTGTGCATAATATAACAATAAGCACAGGTAATACCCGAAATTATTGAAAATATTGTGATTGTATTTGGAGAAAGACCTGCTTTTCTACATATATCTGCTATCGGTTCAAGGTACCGAATAAATCTATACCGAAATGCAGTAATATTCATCTTTTGGGTACCGTTACTAATCCATTAGAGATATGTCTGCCGATTGAAGATACAGAGAACTATTTATCTGCGATAACAGGCATGTTGATTCAGATCCCCTGGATAATTACACTATCTATTAGTCTTTTACCAACCAATACCTATCATACGTATGTCCGACCATCCAAATCGTCCCCATGTTACTTTAGTATCAGAAGTTACCGTTGATGGAAAACTGACCGTGACCAGGGGCGCTTCATCTAAGCTCCTGATGGAGTTTATGTCACATGAGGCTGAGGTTCTCCTCCACCAGGTACGGGCAGATTCAGATGCAATAATGGTCGGAGCAAATACCATCAGAATTGATAATTCTTTTCTGACAGTACGGCATGTAACGGGGAAAAATCCGATTCGTGTTATCCCAACATCAAAGGGAGATATATCACCAGATTCAAATGTATTCTCTCCTGATGCTGATACTATCATCGCAGTATCTGATAGTGCAACCCCTGAAAAGATCTCAAAACTTACAGCAAAAGGAGCAAAGGTCGAAGTGTGCGGAGCAGAATTGGTAGACCTGCCTTCCCTTATGACAATCCTATATGAAAAGTATGGAGTTCGTCGCTTAATGATCGAAGGAGGATCCACCCTGAATGGCCTGATGTTTCATGATGGGCTCATCGATGAATTATTGCTCATTCATCTCCCGTTCATTGCCGGGGGAGAAGATACTCCTTCACTTGTCACCGGACTTCATCCAGCAGATGTAAATGACCTCCTCAAGGTCAGGTTGGATGAGCAGTTCCTTGCCGGTGAGAACCTGATCACAAAGTGGCATGTGATAAGGTCATAGATCACACCATATTGATTGGATCAGCCTTCATGTATTCACGAAGAACCGACGTTGCATAATGACCGGGTGGAAGAGAAAATTCCACCATAAGATCATCATCAATAACCTTGTGACATACATCAGGTTTTACTATCACTGACCTGAATGAACCGGCAAATGTTGTATTAAGGACTGATGATACTTTTTCAAACATATCAGTGGTTATCATATTCTCTTCCAGAATATTCATGATATTTTTGTCATCAGAACCAGAGGAGGGGACCAGTTTTCCACCAGGCAGAAGAAGCCCTATCGAACAGGTCCCACGCTTAACCTGAACCCGGGCTGCTCTTACCGTCTGCTGGGTCGCCTGATCCGTTCGGCCATCCGGCCAGATAAGTCGGTCTCCTGTTTCAGGTTCAATAAGAGATCTGCCTTCCTCTATTCTCATGCTCAGCGAGATGTTAAATATCCAGGACTGGACAGCACTTACATACATAGATCGGAGTGTCCGGGGAAGTGACTGGATGGCGCCCAGGTAATCATCCGGTTTTTGAACAAGGTGGTGAAGGATAGAACGCTCAAGTGAGAGTCGGGTTGGCATCAGGTGTAATGCTGCAGCAGCATCCTCTGTTTCAAGGTAACATGCTCTTGCCTCCATCTCAAATTCCTGCATTTTTGTCCCAGGTTTTCCAATCATTACCTTTACAGCTTCCCGGAAATTTCCCTTAAGGATTTCAAGACCTATCAAATGAGTAACAGGACGGGTTACACCAAACCGCTGGTATCCTACATAGTTTATAATTCCGTCTTTGATTTTTTCATGAAAAGTTACAAAGTCAGAAAAGATTGTTTTATCAGTAATATTGCGTATCCTTATCTGAAACCGGTTTTCGGTCAGATCTCCCAGATTTATCGGATGCTGAACATATCCAAGAGGTGTCATTGAAATTCCGGGGATTGACAATCGCTCTATGTCTTCAGGTGCTACCTTATACAAAGAAATGTACTGTGTTGTAACCGCACGTTTGTCTTTAGTACCGGCAAACCCGATTCGTTGATGACTCATTCCAAGACCTGATGCTAATGCCTTAACCGCACGGTGTTGATCCCAGTTGGTCTTGGTAAGTTTACATACCAGGTACGGACCGGACTTTAATGGATGATCTCCAATTTCTTCTACCAGGAAATCATCAGGGGAAGTCCGTAAGGTGCCCCCGGTTCCCGGTGTATCAGTGGTATACCACCATAATCCCAATTCAGTATCAATATTCCAGGGACTTTTTTTCATAATAATGAAAGGGTACCGGTGATTTTATCAAGCTCTTCACTCTTGGCCGGGCCAAGACCCAGTGCAGTAATGGTGCCAGGAGGAATTTCTGTCATACCTGCATCCTGTATAAGAACGGCTGAAATTCCAGCCGTTTCAGCCAGGGTTTTTATTTCAAATAATGATCGCTGATCATTAACCTTAAGCACGACTTTCTTTTGTCCTTCAGAGAGCCATGCCTTTTTCAAAACTGGTGAACTTTTCTCATATGCTCCAATTGCAGCATGTCCTGCCTGCGCACACCGTTTACCGCAACTCATCTTCACATCGTTTCGGATTATGATACATTGTTTATATTTAAATTCAGGTTCTGGTTCCATCTGCCTACACATTAGGAATCATGAGTTGAAATGTGTGACCTCCGGTGACCTCCGGTGGCTTGATAGGCAACCCGGAAGAGTATGTACCGGATGATGAACCGGAAGTATGACGTAGTTGTAGTAGGAGCAGGGCCAACTGGTTCTACTGCAGCCCGGATTTGTGCAAAATCCGGACTTAAAACGCTTCTTCTGGAAGAACAGGCACATATCGGATACCCGGTGCAGTGTGCAGGCCTTTTGTCAAACCATGCATTTAATGAGTGTGAAGTGTCTGATTCTTCTGTTTTTAACACGGTATCTGGTGCTGTTATCAAGGCAGGAGAGGCACAATGTTCATTTGATGCAGGAAAAACAATGGCTTATGTCGTTGATCGTGGTGCTCTTGATCGTGAAATGGCAATACATTGCGCAGATACCGGTGCAGAAATCCAGTTGAAAACGATTGCACGAGAATTGTCGCGCACGGAAAGAATAGTCAGGGTAAAAGGGCTGTATGGGACAGAAGAGATAAAATATTCCATGCTGATTGCAGCAGATGGTCCACGGAGCATAATAAGCAGAGCACTGGGGATTCCAAATGCACCTGTTTACCTGTCAGGCCTCCAGTGTGATGTAAAAATTCATGGAGATACTGATCACGTCCATATATTCCCAAATGCATCACCTGATTTTTTTGCATGGAAAATACCACTGGATTCTGAGCATGCCAGGGTAGGACTTTGTGGATTAGTGAATGTTCGAGAGAGATTTCTTTCTTTTATCCACCCATACAGGAATCATTGTATACATTTCGTGAGTGGCACAATTCCCCTTGGCACAAAAACCAGAACATATGATGACCGGATTCTCATTTGTGGAGATGCAGCAGCAATGGCAAAGCCTACTTCAGGTGGAGGAGTATATACAGGAATCCGGGCTGCAAGACATGCAGCAGCCACTGCGATATCAGCGATTGAAAATGACGATTATTCGAGATCCATGATGGCGGGGTATGAAAAAGCATGGAAAAAAGATTTTGGTCATGAAATCAGGAAAGGATTTTCTTTTTTTAGAATTCGAGGACAGATCTCACCTCCCGAGATGGAAAAAATGGTACAAACCCTCTCCGATCATCATATCAGGGAGATTATTGTTTCAAAAGGTGACATGGACAGACCTTCACGACTGATAACTTCACTTTTGGCAAATCCACGTATGATTCCGGCATATGCTGTTCTCATGAAAGCATGGTTCAGTTCAATGAAGAATGGATAAATCCTTAATCATGTATCTTCTGAATAGTATTCATGGTTCAGGAAAAACCTAAAAGCAGATATGGTAGAGGATTTTTCGTTAATATCACGCATTTATCAGTAAAATTTTCTCTTCCACCAGAACAGGCATGGTATGGAGTACAGGACTATTTCACTGAATTAATCCTCCCAGAACAATTCAAAGGGACAGAAGTTGAGACATTAACTGATTTGCTCAGGCAAAAAGTAATGTGGCACCAGGCTGGCGGACCTGTTGACAAGGAGATGTATACCGACGTGAAAAGACTTTTAAACAGGATAATTGTGAGTATTGATAAAGAACTGGGAATACAGGATGCGGATATTGGCCAGTATCATGCATAAATCTTTAAAAAGCGATTATTGCTCTGATAGAATTAATAATTCCTCCCAGGGTATCTCCATTTTTAAACAGGTCATCAGCAAGTGCCCCAAAAATCTCAGGATTGTGAGGATCATAGGAAAGACCTTTATTAAATGACGCAATTGAATCTTCACGCTGACCATAATACGAATGAACCAGACCCTGAAAGAGATATGACCGTGGATTGGAAGGTTCCAGTTCAATTGCTTTATTAATATAATTCATGGCTTGTAGATAATCACCAAGCATCCCGGCAGCATATCCGTAAGATGAAAGGACTTCTGGATCATTAGGATAATCCTCCATTGCCCGTTTATATGCATCCCTGGCGCTCTCTATCCGGTTAATTTTTATCGCGCAATATCCCTTTTTCTTCCATCCGTCTCCATAATCAGGTGTTATCGCAATAATCTGGTCATAAAGGTCAAGAGTATTCTGGTATCTCTTAATTTTATATTGAATAACAGTTGTTCGATCCCATAACCCGGTAAATCTGACATTGCTTGCAATAGCAGAATAGTAGGCATCCATGGGATTGAGATCCTTAGTTATCTGTGTCGCTTTGGAGCCCTGGTAATACCACAGATCACTATTAGAAAGGGCATTAAATCCCCCGTCAAATGAATAAAATGCTTCTTTCCAGTTACGCTGACTAAAAAGTGCCTCACCTGAAACAAACCAGGAGGGTACACAGGTCATGTCCATATTCCTGGCAATCCGGGAAACATGGAGTGCTCCACCATGGTCTTGTTTATTCAGCAGTGCGAATCCCTTGTTAGAATAATACTCTGGTTCATCCGGTTTTATTGAGATTGCCCGGGCAAAGGATTCAATGGCTCTATTGACATCACTCATGCCATAATACGTGACACCAAGGTTATTCCACGCTGCAGCATAACGGGGATCCAATGATATGGCTTTGTTAAACACCTGGATAGCTTCCTGGTATTTACCTGTTCTTGAAAGAGCGACTCCCTGGATATTATACTGAACCGGATCATCAGGATTTAAGGCAACAACATTCTTAAATGCTTCAGCAGCTTTTTCCGGCTGGTTTAAAGATCCCCATGAACTACCAATGATGTGCCATGCAAGTCCGGAAGATGGATCAACTCTTAAACATTGTTCAGAAGCATTTATGGCTTCAGGGTACATTCCGTTGTTAAAAAAAATCAGTGACCTGAATTGCAATGCAGTAACATTGTTTGGATTTTCTGCCAGGATATAATCGTTTTCCTTGATGAGGTCATCTACGGTAATCGAATAAACAGACTTGTTTTCTTCACCAGAACATGAAGAAACAAGTAACAGTAGAAATATTAATGGGAGGATATTTCTCATCATCATTCCTCCCGGCATTGTATCTCGGGGGATCTTAGCCAATATAGGAAGGCCGGATTAAAAAAATATATGCATGGTAAAAGTGGTCAACTCTTTTTCCCCATACAGGAATTAATGTCTTTTCCAAGACATCCGATAGCATCAGACCTGCAACGCTGACAATGTGACATCTGTCGAACATAGGGTTTGCATTTCTCCTGCATGGCGATTTTCTCTTCAAGAGTGGGAGGAGTAATATGTGCAAACTTTGCCTGTGCAATGAGCGGGATGATATTATGTATGAAAACACCCATTTCACTAATCTTTTTTGCAATTTCCGGAATATGGGAATCATTGATGCCGGGTATGTAGACCGTATTGACTTTTATCAGCATCTTTTTCTCAACAGCTTTTTTTATCCCTTCCATTTGGCGGGAAACCAGGATTTCTCCCATTTCATGGCCTGAGTAATATCTTCTCCCATTATAATCTATATACTGGTAAATTTTCGCTGCAATATCTGGATCAATGGCATTCATGGTAACAGTAATATTCGTAACCCCAACTTTTTCCAGGAGATCGATTTTATCAGGCAAAAGAAGGCCATTCGTACTGACACAGAGGATGAGATGCGGATACTCTTCGTGGACAAGACGAAATGTCTCAAATGTCTCCTCGTTGTCAAGGGGATCTCCTGGTCCTGCAATGCCGACAACCTTGATAAACGGGTATTGGTCGATTATCTCGCGGACCTTTTCAATAGCCTCAGTGGGATTTAAAATAACACTAGTCACGCCAGGCCTGCTTTCATTAACGCAATCAAATTTCCTGACACAGTAATTACATTGTATATTGCATTTGGGTGCGACAGGAAGATGAGCCCTTCCAAAGGTGTGGCTGGCCTTCTCACTGTAGCAGGGATGTTCCTGGATCTTTCGTATCTGGTCAGGATCCCATTTTACGACCTGTCCATCTATTTCTACTTCACGATACGATTCATCAGCCATGTTTTACACTTTACACTTCGTTCTATTTAAGTCCGGTCAGATTGAACAGACCATATTTTCATGTATGGTCTTCCCCAATTTGACATAACTTTCCTTCATCACCGATATTCACCCGCATTTCCTGTTTCCACCTCTTTAATATTTTCAAAACCAGTTCATCCCTTGATATACCCATTTCATGAGAGACATCTGATATAAGAGCATGAAGATCCGCATCACTATTAAGCGATACTGATACTGAAATTTCTTCAGCTTCTTTCTCCTTACAATAATCCAATGTAATTTCTTTCGGTTTAAATGGAATCAGAATTAATTTTATTACTATAATTAAAATGTAACATGCCGAACTCAAAGATGGATTGAAAAAAACAACAATTATCGCAACAGCAGAAACAAAAGGAACAACCAACGATTTTAGTGATATATAGTTGTAAAGAGGTTTAGGTATTGGAACAGAAAGTCCGCTTTTTACAATATATTCCCATTGTAACAGAAACAAAAGTCCAAGAATTAACAGGTTTATATGGAAAAATACTACCACAAAAGGTTCTGTATGGTTATCACCGGCAAGAGTTGAGGTGAATGGTAATAAGCAGGTAATAAATAGAATACCTATATTTATCCGGATAAGAGCAGAATCGGCCTTCGTTACAAGAACAAAAATCCGGTGATGTACGGACCAGAATGACGCAAGAATAAAAAAAGCCAGGGCAAAATGAAACAACTGCGGGATCATTACTTCTAATGTTTGTGATGGGGACAGGTTTTTCACATCACCAGGTAAAGTGAGACCTAATACCAGTATTGTCATGGCAATAGCATATACGGCATCAAAGAATGCCTCAAGCCGGTGGGGATTCTGTCCGGCATTAAATGAAGTCAAAATCTGGTATGCATCAGGTGTTTTCATTTATAATCAATGGGTTTTTTTATGCATGAATATGTATGAAGATATTTATAGAGCGTCACTAGACAGAACAGTATGACCATAGACCTTTTCAGGGAGACATCTGACAAAACGTGGGAAACTGATGTCGAGAGAAGCGAAAAACCGGTCTTTGTGATGTTTTACAGCCCCTCATGTATTCATTGCACCAGGATACTTCACCATATTGAAGAACTGGCTCAGGATTTTGGAACTGAAGTATCTTTTTTCAGAATTAACCAGGGTCAGATATGATTACCCTGGTGAGCGGTATGGAGTTATGGCTACTCCTACCTTTATTTTCTTTTGCGGAGGAAAACCAGTCCAAACCCGTGTAGGAGCTGTTTATCCGCCAATGCTGAAAAAAATGGTCGAAGAGATGGTTACACATGGAGAAGAATGCAGGATTGCTTCTTCAGACTGGAAATACGATATAACAGGATATGGATAAATTACCCGCTGGCTTCAGTATCTGAAGACGGGGTATCTTCTACCGGTTCTACCTGCTTTATGGGGTTTTGTTCCTGGTCCCGCATGAGGTAGGTAAGTTCCAAAACTCCGTTATGAAACGTTCTGGTACATGAAGCCTCAACTACCGGAGGGAGAGGAGCTGAACTCCTGTACCTGATTTTTCCATCAAATCCTATAATATGCAGCGTATTATCAGTAATTGCCACGTTAATATGTTCATCATACAATCCTTTGAGTTCACAGGTTGCAATTACTCGCTTGTCCCATTCGGTTACTTCTATTGGAGGATGTCCAACATCGTGACCAGGATTAGAGCCCCCGGAAAATGGAAAACCCGGAGGTAAATTACCGGCCATGATAATATTAACGCCGATAATTCCCGGTTTTATCTGTCCCTGTCCAAAGGCCTGTGAGAGTATTTTCCGGAGCAAATCCTCCATATTGTGAAAATCTTCAGGTGGGGTATCATTCATGTATTGCGTTCTCCCTATAGCCTTGGAGCTTATCTCATATCAAGTTCCTCAGCAAGGTTTTTGATATGAGAGAAATCTTTCCTGGCTAGCACGTATACCTCGTTGTATAAAGTCTGATACTGTGGGTCATCCTTCAAATCATGCTGACGGGCATGGAGCACAAATCCAGCTTTTTCAAGGATATCCCGTTGATCCTGGTTGTAAATAATGTGCCAGGCCTGTTTTGCATAGTGTTCTCGCATACCAGAATCAAGGGATGCTCTGACTCTTGAGAAAGCCTCATCAAAGTGCTTTGAGGTGATCCTCACATTTGATATTGCTTCTTCCATCTCTCTGGGAGTCCTGCCTTCCATGAGATGAATAAATTCACGCATAGCTGCAAGTTTTGCTTCGCGCACAAGTGCTTCAATATCTGCCCCGACAAAACCTTCAGTCTTTGATACGAGCTCCAATATAGTGACGTCACGGGTAAGCAGGACATCAGCATCTTTCAGATACACCTCAAAGATCTTTTCTCTTCCATCCCGATCTGGTGGGGGGACATAAAGGTGACGCTCAAGTCTTCCCGGGCGGAGTAATGCATCATCCAGCATATCAGGTCGATTTGTTGCTGCAATGATGGTTACGTTCTTTAACTCCTCCATTCCATCCATTTCAGTCAGGATTTGGGAAACTACACTCTCTGTGACATGAGTTGAATCAGAATATGATCCTCTCTTTGGGACCAGGGCATCTATTTCATCAAAGAAGATAATTGAAGGTGCTGCCTGTCTTGCTTTTCTGAATACCTCCCTTATGCCTTTTTCAGATTCGCCTACCCACTTGGAGATGAGTTCTGGTCCTTTCACCGATATAAAGTTGCATTCACTTTCATGAGCAACTGCTTTTGCCATGAGTGTCTTTCCGGTTCCAGGAGGACCAAAAAGAAGAATCCCTTTCGGAGTTTTGGTCTGGAGCTGGGAGAACAGTTGAGGATACCGGATAGGCCACTCAACAGCTTCTTTCAGCTCTTTTTTCACCGGTTCAAGACCGCCAATCTGGTCCCAGGTTACATCAGGTACCTCTATAAGCACTTCACGCATGGCTGACGGTTCAACATGAGTTAATGCAGACTGGAAATCCTCCTGTGTTACCCGTATCGAAGCGATAAGATTTTTGTCGATGTTACCTTCCTTAAGATCTTTTGGGGGAACTTTTTCAAGGATCTTCCGGAGAGCATGCATCGCAGCTTCCTTTACCGTGAGACTTATGTCTGCACCGACAAACCCATGAGTCTGGTTTGCAAAAGGTTGCAGAAACAATCTTCTTCTTATAGCAGAATCAATATCATCAAGTTGTGCTTTAATATCAGACTGCTTGCGGTTAAGTTCATCTTTTTTATTGTTGTCAGGTTCCTTTTCAATCCGTTCTTCAATATCAGCAAGATCTTCTATGAGTCGGGATCTCTGAACCTTTTCATCCCGGGTCAGGTTGTCATCATCAATAGTGATCCCTGAAATATCAATGGGGACATTGCGTGAGTGAATCTGTAAAATGTTTAGTCTTCCGTTGATATCCGGAATACCGATTTCAATCTCTCTATCAAACCGTCCTCCACGCCTGAGGGCAGGATCAATATTATCCGGCAGGTTTGTTGCAGCGATGACAATGACCCTGCCACGGCTTTTCAGGCCATCCATGAGTGCCAGCAGTTGGGCAACAATACGTCGCTCAACTTCACCCTTGGTTTCTTCACGTTTTGGAGCAATGGAATCTATCTCATCAATGAAGATGATTGAAGGGGCCTGGTCTTCTGCTTCTTCAAATACCTCACGTAGTTTTCCTTCAGACTCACCATAATATTTATTCATTATCTCCGGCCCGGAGAGAGTAATAAAGTGAGCATTAACTTCATTTGCAACAGCTTTTGCGATAAGAGTCTTTCCGGTACCTGGCGGTCCGTAGAGTAAGACTCCTTTTGGCGGTTCAATGCCCAGACGTTCAAAAAGTTCGGGATTTCTCAAAGGTAGTTCGATCATCTCGCGGACCAATGATAATTCACGGTCAAGTCCACCAATGTCTTCATAGTGGATATCCGGGATGTATTTATCCTTCTCCTCACCCTCATACGTTTTTTTGTGCCCCCTGATTCCACCCGAATCTCTTCCCCTCCGTTCCTGACCAGTGACAGAAACTGTTGTTCGGTTCGAAAGCACAACCGGCCCTTCCGGGTCAGTTTTTTCGATCATGACAACCGTGTAGGCGGTATACATGTTTCCAAAGGAACGAAACATTTCAGCAAAGGGATCATTCTGGTACCCGACAGGTATCCGGTACGCTTTTTGAGGAAACAACACCTGATCCTGGAGATTGTGTGCTAGTACCTCTTCCAGTTCACGAGGATTTACCCCTTCGGCGTCCTGAATGATCCTAAAATCTATCTTTTTTGCTTCATGGGTTTCCGTTTTTCTGATAACAGCTTGTTCTCTGATACCTACACCTGCTCTTCTACGGGTATTACCATCGATGTGAATAACATCACTCCATGGGGAATTGGACGGATACACCAAAGCATATGTTTTATCAACACCTTCTATTTCGATCACGTCCCCACGGGATAGAGATAGTTTTTCCATGGTTTCCCAGGAAAGACGGGCGATATCTCTTCCGACGTCCTCATTTTGTAATGCTTCCTGAACGGTAAGTGTTAAATCATGAATATGAGACATAATTATACTCCTGAACAATGTTCACCTAAAGTTACTATGTTATAGTATATAAATATTATTTACACATCTGGGAAGCCAACAAGTGAAGAATAATGAATAAAAATAGAATTAATGCGAAGAATGAATCATTTCTTCAACAATTACGGTCAGTTCCTCAATTTTATCAAAATCCTTTTCCTGCCAGAATGTCAGTTCGCGTAATTGAGCTGCTTTTTCAACCAGGTCAGATGACAGTTCGTTGGTGAGAGAAAACCGCTCCACCTGTTTTAAAAGATAGGCTGAACGAAAGAGAACTTGTTGTTTTGTCCGAGGATAGAGGAGAGCCCATGCTCCTGCTTCAAACAATTCAAGATTTCGGTTATCAAGAGTACCCTGCATGTGATTTAGTATTTCCATAAGATATGTTGTCGTAATTACCGGAACTTCATCAGTTTTTCGGGTTTTTGTAAACAGATCATCAAGGAGGGTCATCTTAACTTCTCTGACAAATGCATTAATATCTGCACCAACGAAGTATTTCATCTCACTCGCAATACTGCTGTAGTCAATACCGGTATCAAGCAGCGAAGAAAGATCTTTGAGATATAGCTGGAGAATTGCTTTTCGTCCATCTTTATCAGGAGGTCTGATATAGAGATGTTTTTCAAGACGGCCAGGCCTTAACAGTGCAGGATCTAAAAGATCAGGACGGTTCGTTGCTGCAATGATTACAACACCGGACAAATCTTCCACTCCATCCATTTCAGTGAGGATTTGGGATAACACACTCTCACCTACACGTGATGTTGCATGTTCCTGGCCTCTTTTCTGGACCAGGGCATCTATTTCATCAAAAAAAATTATTGATGGTGCTGACTGACGTGCCTTTCTGAATGCCTCTCTGACTTGTTTTTCAGATTCACCAACCCACTTGGAGAGTAACTCAGGACCTTTCACTGATATAAAATTCATCCTAGACTTGGCTGCAACTGCCCGAGCGATTAATGTTTTTCCAGTTCCTGGCGGCCCAAAAAGGAGGATACCCTTTGGAGGTTTAATTTTTAGCTTCTCGAAAGCATCTCTCCGATGAACAGGCCATTCAATAATTTTCTCTATCTCATGCTTCTCCTTGTCTAGTCCTTCCACCATTTCCCATGCTACTTCCGGAATCTCAACATAGAGTTCACGCATTGCCGATGGTTCTATCCCTTTTCTGGACTCCATAAAATCAGCATTAGTAATCATGAGAGAATCAATAACTTCAGCAGGAACTTCCTGGTCCTCCTTCATTTTACCCATAATCCCACGAAGAGCATGCATCGCAGCTTCTTTACAATGCAGGGCAATATCAG
>JAAYCY010000029.1 GCA_012729535.1 Methanomicrobiales archaeon
ATCCATCTCGATTTCTTCAGCCTTGAGCGTCTTCTGCCTAGCATGAGTTGCAAGTTTGTCAGCTTCTTTTGTTAGTTTCCCGAAGTATTCTTCTGCCTTCTTAACAAGAAGTGCTGCTGCATCGCTTCCAACCCGCTCGACTCTGCTTGCCTTCCTAATCACGGTTGCTGCCGCTATTGTAAATCTGCCATAATCAGTAAAGCACACTTTCCTCCCTTTTCAAACCACATGGGAATAATCATAGGAATTTCAAACCGGATTCTATTTGGTGCAGTATAATAAATCTTACTCTATGGTTTGTCCCCCTGAGGTTCTTGAACTTGTCAGTCGGTTCGGTGCATACAGAGAAAAATACAAATCCGCAGAATATAATGAAACTCAGCTCCGTAATGAATTTCTGAATCCTTTTTTTGAAGCACTTGGGTGGGACATTTACAATAAATATGGCTATTCTGAAGGATATAAGGATGTTATCCATGAAGACCGGGTAAAAATTAAAGGGGTTACGAAGGCACCTGATTACTCTTTTCGAATTGGAAGAGAACGAAAATTTTTCGTAGAAGCAAAGAAACCGAGTATCAATATCAGGGAAGATCCGGGGCCAGCTTTACAAATTAGACGGTATGGATGGAACGCGAAGTTACCAGTCTCTATCCTGACTGATTTCGAGGAGTTTGCAATCTATGATTGCACGATAAAACCGAGCGATAAGGATGATTCCGGTAATTCTCGGATCTTTTACTGTCAGTTTTCTGATTATGCAGAAAAGTGGGACTGGATAGCCGAACGGTTTAGTAAGAATGGTATCCTTCACGGGGGATTAGATACCTATACTGAAGATCTGGTCAAAGGGAAAGCGGGAAAAGGAACGGTCACAGTTGACAAGGAATTTCTTGCATCCCTTGAGACCTGGCGTGAGGCCCTGGCTAAGAACATTGCTCTTCGCAATTCTGACCTCTCTATCCGTGAACTGAACGATGCGGTTACTAAGACGATTGATCGGCTGGTCTTTCTGCGGATATGCGAAGACAGGGGGATTGAACGGGAAGATCAGATACGGGTGATTGGTGAAGGAAAGGACGTCTATACACGGCTGACTGATCTCTTCCGGTATGCGGATGACAAGTTCAATTCCGGATTGTTTCATTTTTCTGATGAAAAAGGATGGGATGAAAGTCCCGACACACTTACACTTGCCCTGAAGATCGATGATAAAACTTTGAAAGAGATCATCAGCGAATTGTATTACCCGAAATCTCAGTTTGAGTTCTCGGTGATGCCATCTGATATTCTTGGTCAGGTATATGAGCAGTTCCTGGGAAAGGTGATCCGACTTACTGAAGGACATCAGGCAAAGGTTGAAGAGAAACCGGAGGTTAGGAAAGCCGGTGGGGTATATTACACGCCGACATACATCGTTGATTATATCGTCAAACATACGGTGGGAGAACTTATCAGGGATAAAACTCCAATTGAGATCGCGTCCCTCCGGGTGCTGGATCCTGCCTGCGGATCAGGATCATTTCTGATCGGGGCGTATCAGTATCTGCTTGACTGGCATCTCCTTTGGTATATGGAGTATCTTGCTCCTCTTCTGAAAAACGGTGCTTCCCCAGGTTCAAAGGAGGTTTGCGATCTGCTTCCATCCGGAGTCAGGCAGATTCTGGTCAAAGGGAAGAGGGGAAAATCGCAGGATCATCCGCTTCCGGTGTACCAGGTTTCGGAGACTGACTGGAAACTCACGACTGATGAGTAGAAGCGGATTCTCATCAACAACATTTACGGTGTTGATATCGATCCCCAAGCAGTGGAGGTTACGAAGCTCTCCCTGTTGCTCAAAGTTCTTGAAGGGGAGCGGGCCGAGTTGATCAATACCCAGCTGAAGATTACGGCTGAACGGGTGCTCCCATCCCTTCATAAAAATATCAAGTGTGGAAATTCCCTGATCGGGAGTGATATCCTGAGTCAGATCACCCTTGACGGCGAAGAGATATACAAAGTTAATCCATTCGACTGGGAACGTGAGTTCTCGGAGATAATTCAAAGGGGTGGGTTTGATGTGGTGATTGGGAACCCCCCGTACGTACGGCAGGAATCGTTGAAAGAAATGAAGGAATATCTTTCAACACGGTACCAAACGTATCAGGGCACTGCCGATCTCTATGTGTATTTCATTGAGAAGGGGATATCACTACTCCGAGAGAATGGATCTTTTTCCTATATTGTTGCAAACAAGTGGATGAGGGCAGGGTACGGAAAACCCCTCAGACGGTGGCTGAAAGAGCGACAGATAGAAGAGATCATCGACTTCGGTGATCTTCCGGTCTTTGCCCAGGCCACTACGTACCCTTGCATCTTGCGGATGAGCAGAACAAGTCAGGATGACCGGGTCAAGGTCACGAATATGGATACCCTGTCCTTTTCATCCCTTGATCAGTATGTGCAGGATTATGGGTTTGTCCTGGATCAGCAGGGATTGGATGAGAATGGCTGGGCTCTTGTCGATGGTAAGCAAAGGCGATTGCTTGATAAGATACAGGCTGCCGGAATCCCACTCAGTGAATATGTCGGTGGTAAGATCTATCGAGGGATAGTAACCGGTTTGAACAAGGCATTTGTCATCGATGAGGAGACGAAGAATCGCTTGATTGCCGAGGATCAGAAATCCGCTGATCTGATTAAACCGTTTTTGGCTGGGAGAGATGTAAAGAGATATCAGCCGCTGACCAGTGATAAATATTTGTTGTATATCCCTTGGCACTTTCCTCTGCAGGATGATAATACGGTGAAAGGCGTGTCAAAAAACGCAGAGCAATCTTTCCAATCTGAATATCCTGCAGTTTATAATCACTTATTATCCTATAAGAAGGATCTTTCAAATAGAAACGCTGAGGAAACCGGGATCCGATATGAATGGTATGCTCTGCAAAGGTATGGAGCGGATTATTCTCAAGAATTTCAAAAAACTAAAATTATTTATCAGGTTTTTCAGGTTAAACCATGCTTTGTGTATGATTCAATGGGAGAATATTACACCAATAATGCATTATGGATCATTCCAACTGAAGATTTATTTTTATTAGGGTTACTAAATTCGAAACTTGGTTGGTATCAAATCTCAAAACATTGCACAAAAATACAAAACGGATATCAACTTATTTTTAAATATCTCGGGAATATTACTATTCACTCCAATGATAGTAGAAATACTTCTGAAGATCAAAATCATGAAAAAATAGCTGTTTATGTTGAGAAGATTCTTGCTCTCAACAAACAACTCGCTGATTCTCGGACCACGATGGAAAAAGACTTAATTAACCGTCAAATCGACGCAACCGACCGGGCTATTGACAAACTTGTCTATGAATTATATGGGCTCACCGAGGAGGAGATCCGGATTGTAGAAGGGACCGGTATTCACCAAACAGCAAATAATATGAGTGCGATATTATGATTCCCCGTGGAAGATTAGATAAAAACCATACGTATGAAGAGATTTACCAAGCTGCATGCGACATTCTGAATGGAAATGATCCATTCAAAGATACGTATTCAGGGAATGTAAATCATTTTGTCGCATTTCATGGAAGAATTGCTGAAATTTTCTTTTTAAAAGAAAGTAATTCGGGAGAGCGACCCCATGACATCAGTGGAAATATCAACCTTTCACGAAATGATGAAGATCTCTTCCGTGATGTTTTCTGGGATCTGTTTCGACAAGGGATAATCACTCTCGGGATGGATAGCAATAATAAGGATTATCCGTGGTTCCGAGTATCATATCACGGGAAGAAAATTCTTGAAAACCAATCGTTATATTATTTCCACAGTGTGGAGACGTATGAAACGGTAATCAGGGAGAATATACCCGGTATTGATGAGGTAACCGTCACATATCTGAAGGAAGCCATGCAGTCATATCTTCAGGGATGTGTTCTTTCAGCAACGGTTATGCTGGGGGTAGCAACAGAACACTCGTTTGACCTCCTTCTTGAAGATGTTCAGGCAAATGATCAATATTCATCCGTATTTGGAAATGTGTTCACTGAAAGGACTGCCCTTCAACGAACGAACAAGTTCAAAAATACGTTTCCCCAAATCGGAAAAGAGCTTCCTAAAGAGGTCAAGGAAGGATTTGATACCGACATGATGGCGATACTGGAGACGATAAGAAATTTCCGGAACGAGTCAGGCCACCCTTCCGGAAAGATGATCAGCAGGGAACAGGTGTACATCCTTCTGCATCTGTTCATACCATGCTGTAAAAAAATATATCAACTTAGGGAATTCTTCACATAATATTTAAAAATTTAATATATCAATTGGTATAAGTTTGAATACTCTTGCTTCTACCCATTTCTCAGTAAGTAAATATGTAGAAGGGTCGCTGGAGAGATTATATAATTGGAGCAATTTTGGGTAAAGTGGTAACAAAAAAAGAAAAAAAATTAATTCTTATCGGCCATCTCGACATCTTCTGCCTTAATGGTCTTCCGCCCGGCATGGGTAGCGAGTTTATCAGCTTCTTTGGTCAGTTTTCCGATGTATTCTTCTGCCTTCTTAACAAGAAGTGCTGCTGCATCGCTTCCCACCCGCTCGGCTCCATTTGCCTTAGCGATCCTGATTACTGCTGCAATTGGTAAATCTGCCATAATATTCTCATTGAGTATTATACATCGAATAGCATAAAAAGTACTAGACAGGAGAACCCTCATGTCAGTGTGGAACAAACGAATATGAAGGAATAAAGACCGGTACCTGTCAATAAATCCCAAGTACACCCAAAAAATTCCAGGAGGAACCCAATCATGCCCGCCACTGAAACCATTGATCTTGATGCACTCGTTGATCTGATCCAGTCAGATCAGTTGTATGAAGATCTGAACCGGGAGGCAAAGAAGGCAGGTGGGAGAGATGGCAATGGAGAACTCCCGCAATCATTCTTTGAATCCTACAGTGCCATGGCAAATACAAACGGCGGGGTGATCCTTCTTGGGGTCGAAGAGAAACCAAAGAACCATTTCTCCGTGTATGGACTCAAACAGGTCAGAAAGATTAGGGAAGACCTCTCCAACACGCTAAATAACCGGCAGAAAGTTAGCAAGAACCTCCTGCAGGATTCCGATGTCTCCGAAGTCCAGGTAGCTGACAAGATCATTCTTGTCATCCGGGTTCCTCGTGCCACCCGCGAGGAAAAGCCGATTTATCTCAACAATAATCCCATCACCGGAACCTATCGCCGGAATTATCAGGGAGATTACCGGTGCGATGAGTCGGTGGTAAAGCGAATGCTCGCTGAACAGGTCAGTGACGGACAGGATAAACGGATAATTCCTCTCACCGGTATTGATGATCTGCACCTGGAAAGTTTTCATGCCTACCGGAACCGGTTCAGGATAACCAATCTGTCACACACCTGGAACAACGACTCAGATATTGATTTCCTCACCCATCTTCAGGGTTACCGGAAAGACCGTGAGACCGGAGAAGAGGGGCTGACCGTTGCCGGACTGTTGATGTTTGGAAGATGGG
>JAAYCY010000030.1 GCA_012729535.1 Methanomicrobiales archaeon
CCCGGATTCTGGTATATGTGTACTGGGTTCGCGAGCATTCCTTCAGAAGTTCCGTCTCCAAAGTTCCAGTCCCACATGGTTGGCGAACCTGTTGAAAGATCAGTGAACTCGACCGTTAGAGGAGCTGTTCCAGATGTTGGATTTGCAGAAAAGTCAGCAACAATACCTCCTGATGAAGATACGGTGATATAGTTATTTTTTGTAACAGTGTGATATCCACCAAATGATCCAACGGTCATCTTCACCGTATATGTCCCGGGAGATTCATAGACATGGGTCGGGTTCTTAATGACCGAGGTTGATCCATCTCCAAAGTCCCAGGTCCAGACCGACCATTGTGTCGTTGAAATATCGGTAAACTGAACTGATAGTGGCGCTGTTCCTGAGGTAGGCGTTGCAGAAAAGTCTGCATCATAGGACTGTCCACCAACGGAAATGTCCAGTTCTTTAGCTGTTCCAGGTTCAAATGGAACAGTCTGGTCAGCCTTTTCATCTCCGATGTAGAATGAAATTGTTGAGTCGGCTGATTTTACGTCTTCTTCCGTAGCTGCGACAACGAGTTTGTCATCAAATATCCCGTTACCGCCATACTGACCAGGATTTGAAATAACCAACTTACCCCTGATCTGGTCATTGATCTTTGCAATGAGTGCAGTCCCTGATGCTGCATCTGCTCCATTAACGGTTACTTTCCCATAAAATTCAGCAGGCAGTGGCGGTACTGCACTTGCCGTCATTATTACGAGGCAAAGCAGAACTGCCAGCAGCGCCGCCGGCCTGAGTATTCGAATCCCATCCATCATTACATCCCCTAAAGAAGCATATTTTCCTGATTAAGAGATCAGGATTACAAAGTTTCCTGAGTGTTTGAATATTGTGCACAGTGATGATAAGGATTGTGGAAGAACTCTGCATTGAATGCCTGTTATCGCCAAAGGGATGAAA
The DNA here is from genome assembly GCA_012729535.1 of Methanomicrobiales archaeon. Classification (GTDB taxonomy): domain Archaea; phylum Halobacteriota; class Methanomicrobia; order Methanomicrobiales; family Methanospirillaceae; genus Methanospirillum. Next base: position 946 of record JAAYCY010000030.1, read on the forward strand.
GGAAAAAATATCGAAAATTTGGTATATTTATTAAAAAATTGAATCTTAAAAATAGAATCAGGATATTTTCAGGTCACTGATGTTCAAATAATCTCTGATCTGACCGTAAGAAACACGGGGCCACGAACATCTGTTTTCAGATTATTGTCGGTGATATATCTCATCGCCCAGGGCTCTATTTTCAGGTTAATATCTCCTGGTAGGCGTGCCATTTTTAAATGGACGGTTGCTGAAAGACCAAATCGCGTAGCCTGTTCAATTTCGGCAGCAGCCTGTGATGAAGCGGCAAAAAGATAGGATATTCCTGTTGGAATACCTTCTTTCCTGACTTCTGCAAATTTTTCCGTATTAGGGACACCAAGGATTGCGCCTTTGTATACAAATATTTCATTCATACAGGCAGGTCCAAGGAGCTTAGCATTTTCCTCAGGTTCCTCAACATATACCCGTATCTGATGATCTGCTAACTCCCCCTCAAAAACCTGAAATGAACAAGGGCCGATTGCTGAACCATTTGCTATCGCAGTTTTCATCAGGGTTTTTACCAGTTGTTTTCCAGCATTACTACATGGTTCCTGGATCAACGATACTCCCCTCGCGAGTTCTGTATCGGTGTATTGGATGGGGAAAAACTGGGGGAAACAGAGTTCACGCACATCTTTTGCTTTGTTCATGATCATGGCCAGGCGCTCGACTCCAAGACCCAGATTCATGACCGGAACGCCAATGCCATATTCAGAAAGTGCAACAGGGGAGTAGATACCAAAAGTTGCGACTTCTACCCATCCGTGGTCAGGGTGGGCAGCGTACACTTCTGTCTGAGTATCCGGCATATAATACTTGGACCGTTTTTCATCTGGCCTGAACTGAAAATCTGTGTACCCGAATGCTGAGAGAAGTGCCCTTGCAACCGCTTTTCCGTCTTCAATGGTAACATCCTCTCCTGCTACAACACATGAAGCAGAGTGATAACTCATGAGCCGGTGAGAGTCTTCAGCCTGCTCTCTCCTGAAACAACGGTCTATTGAAAAGAGTCTGATGGGGTGAGGCACTTTTTCCCATATTGCACCAAGAGTCTGGAACCATCCGCTGGTCATGTGTGACCTGAGTGTTTGTCTTGAAGACTCGGGTTTTAATTCACGAAATTCCGGAAAGACCCTGTCCAGAATCTCCACAACCCGGGCATCATCGGTATGCAATACCCCGGATAATTCAAAAGCCAGTTCATCACCGTCAATTTCTGATTTTTTATATGCATGAAGAGTTTTTCTGAGTGATTCCTCTTCCTCGCCTGTCAGTTCCCTTCCAACGATTGAGTTTATCTTTGAGATTTGCTCTTTTCCAATTCCCACATTTGGACGGGGAAGTCCCCCAAGATAAAAGACCCGGTCCAGGACAGCCATTGCCTCAGGCCCGAACTGACGGTATACTTCCTGTTCATCGACGATTACAGGATTTTCTGTTTCATCAAAACCAATGGAAAGGTATGCTTCCCTAAGACGGTGAATGGTCTCAAAAACGGGATGGACACGTGACCGGTGAAAGGTCAGGCGGGGATAAAGGGATTTTGCCGAGGGAGGTGTGAGAACTGACGGCCCTTCATGCCATGCTGATTCAAAATCTTCTTTTCCCAGTTTTTTATAATGTTCAGTATCAAATATCATGAATCTCGCTCCAGACAGATAACCCGTGAAAGACTGTTTTCTCCTCGTATTCTGTATGAGAGGTGGGGTAGCATCTGTTTTGTAAATTGTTCAATTTCTTCGTGAAGAGGCATGTGTTTGATAGTAAGCCTGCGCTGGCTGTATCCTACATGCATGTATGCTTTTACTTCGACAAACTGGGCCCCACTCTCCTGTATTATCCGTGCATAACCGGCAGGATCCTGATCGTTCATTCCTTTGACCAGGGTTACCCGGATTGCAGTCCGTTTTTTGTTATCTGTCTCATGACCCAGGCTTTTTATGCTTTCAAGAATCCGTTCCCAGTAATCGTCATCAGGCCTTGACATTTTTAGATAGGTTTCCCTGTCCGGTCCTGTGAGAGATACATATTTCTGAAATGGGTGACAGTTTTTCAGCACTTCTGGCATTGTTCCGTTTGATACGAGGAATGTTGTTCCTCCGGTCTGATTAAGGAGATCAATGAGCTTCACGATGTGGGGATAAAGTGTTGGTTCACCTGATAGTGATATAGCATACTGATTGGGACTAAGCGCCTCTTCCCATTTTTCACGGGTAACTCTGGGAGAGACTTTGTATCCACCAAGTGCTTTTTTCTGAAGGAAAGGGATCCGTGATATGATCTCTTCAGGAAGAAGATCCTTTTCACCGGAATACTCGTGTTCAAAAGAACGCCAGCAAAAGAGACACTTATGATTACACCTGAGAGTAGGTGTCATCTGCACGCACTTGTGGCTGGTGATCCCGTAAAACTGGTTTTTGTAGCATTGATCACCACCGGTAAGGGATCGTTTGCACCAGAGGCAGGGCTTTAGTGCGGCTGAAGATCCTGGGTGGAAGAACTGGTAACCCATTCCACGGAGAATTTTCTCCGGTGGTTTACATGGCTCGGAGGGCATCTATCCCCAAGGTTTCCAGTGCTTCTTTTAGTGTGTTGCGCGTTGCATTAACCAGAGTCAGGCGACGGTTTCTGACATGTTCTTCTGCCCTTAACACCGGTTCTGCATGGTAGAAGGAATTGAACAAATCTGCAAGTTCCCGTGCATAAATAGCAAGGAGATGTGGTTTTAATTCAGTAACAACTTCGCTTATAACTTTTGGAAACAGAGCAATCTTTTTGACAAGTGCTATTTCACCTTCTCCCTCAGCTTTAAAACAAGGAGTATACGTACCAGCCTTTTCAAGAATACTGCAGGCTCTGGCATGAGCATACTGGATATATGGTCCGCTTTGTTTTTCAAAATCCAAAGCCTCTTTCCAGTCGAAAATCGTGTTCTTTTCAGGGATTGTCCTGATTATGTCGTACCGGATGGCTGATATTGCAACTGCATGGGCAATCTTCACACGTTGTTCTTCATGAAGTTCAGGTCTTCTGACGGTTACTTCTTCAAGTGCCCTGCGTTCTGTCTCTGCAATAAGTTCATCAGCTGAAATGAATTTTCCTTTCCGGGTACTCATTGAACCCTCCGGGAGTGAGACGAATTCAAAAAAGACGATCTCTGGTGGTTTTTCTCCGATAAGGTCAAGTGTTGCCTGGAGCTGTGTCCCAATCAGTTTGTGATCCGCTCCGAGAATATCGATGACTCGGTCAAAGTTATGACCTTTCCAGATATGAAATGCCAGATCACGGGCAGCATACACGCTGGTTCCGTCAGAACGCCTCAGAATGTAACTTTTCTCAAAACCGTATTGTGAAAGGTCCAAAGAGAGAATTTCATCAATACATGCCTGTGGAAGATGCGATATCCGGGAAAGAACTTTTTCAGTATCGCCATTCCTGATAAAATCACTCTCGTATACGAACCTGTCATGTTTCACGTTCATTTTCTCAAGCGTGTCCTTAAAACCGTCCAGGCATCTTTTAACAGGTATTTTGAACTGGCTGATGGTATCCGGATCTCCGGATTCAACCAATTGCATGAGCCGGTCAATTGCTGCATTCAAGGATGGATCTACATCAAGGTGCCTGTTTGCTTCAATGTATACCTCTGCAATCAGGTGATCTCCCTTTCCTTCTGCATAGATATCCGCTCTTTGTGATGCAATACCCCAGGCAACTATTGCAATCTGTCTCCCCATGTCATTAACATAATACTGGACTTCAAGGGGGTAGCCGGCTTTTCTGAAACACCGTGTCAGGGTGTCACCAATTATGGTATTCCTGATATGGCCGACATGGAGCGGACCATTCGGATTAGCCGAGGTGTGCTCAAGAACAACCCTTTCAGGTTTCTCTTTTCCTGATCCATATCCATCACAGGTTGCCTGGATAAGAACATCTGAACAGTATTTTTCACCAAAAACGAAGTTTACATAAGGGCCGATCGCAAAAGTGTTTGCTCCGGTTTCCTGCATGACTCGTTCAGCAATTGAATTAACAATTTCTGCTGCAATGAGAGGAGGGGCTTTTTTAAGATCTTTTGCCAGGCTGAATGCAATAGTGGAAGCAAGATCTGCATGGTCACCTCCATCTGTCAGCATTGGATCATCTTTGCCGGTATGGTCGCGAATTATTGCACCGATGGTGTCACAAAATGTAAGGTACATCAATATCCTGTCCTGTATCTAAGAATTGCAGCGATTCCACCAAATGCAGTAAATAACTGTGATCCTTCTTCAAAATCATCAGAAATTATGGCCACTTTGCTGTTAGACTGATCTGCCAGGTATGTCAGTTCATCAACGATGTCTGATGAGTCAGCGAGAACAAGGGGAGAAGTACATTTTGGGCAGGAACCAAGTTCAATATCTTCTGCATTTTCCCCCGGGTTAATTTGGACCGTTTTCTGTTCAGTATACCCGCATGCATCACATTTGATTACAAGGCGGCTTTTCCGGAGTTTATCTGATAACAAGACCGTATCAACTGCACCGATTTCAAGGTTAGCCCTGACCGACTGTTCTCCATATGCTGCAAGGCTATTATCTTTCACGAGTTCTTTAAAGAACCTGTCCATAAGGTGTTTTTCTTCGATAACCTCCTGGCCTTTAAGTGCATCTTCTGCAGCATCTACGAGTTCTGGAAGTCCGCTCTCATTGGTATATGCAACATCAAAGAGTCCGATAATCCTTTTCTGAACCTCGTGGTGGAGAAAGTTACCTTCTTCAAATTCTTCCTTTGTGGGAGATGGTCCTCCGATAAGCAATCCCTTGAACCGTTCAAAGTAGTCCTTTTCACTAAGGAATATTTCACTGGAACGTTCTCCCACTTTTTTATAGAATTCATTGATTGCGATAAGACGAAGTCGTTCAAACCGGATACTGGACTGACCTCCTTTCCGCTGTTTTCCTGGGACAGTAGATGTAGTGCCTCCAATCGGGTCAATTCTGTTCCCTCGCAAAAAACCCCAATATGCTTCACGACGGTCTAATACCAAAAGTCCGTAAACATACTTCTCTTCCAGCATATTCCGGAGCGGTTCAAGTTCAAATTTAGAACTGCACCGGTACATATAGAGATTTAAAGGTTCAGGCGGATCAACAATATCACACTCGAGATCCTGCCGGTCACCATATTTATTGACAGTGCCACAGAATACTGCCATTCCGTTTTCAGGTGGTTTTGAATAATATTTCAACCTTGAAAGGATACTTGAAATGGCACTTTGAACGTTGGTTCGCGTCTGTTTTGACTTGATGTTCGCACACTGACCGAACTCATCCCTGAGCTGGGCGGTTACATCAAAGATCTGTTTGTCAGGGGGGATATAGAGAGAGATTAACTCGGTTCCACTACCTTCCTTTGCTTCCAGACGCTCAAGCATCTTTTTAAATTCATATTTCCGTCTTGCATCGTCCAGTTCAACCGCTTCGCTCATGAGACAATCCTACACTATAAGCTGGTATATATTGTCACCGGTTTGACTTAAGGTTCACCCCTCAACACCTGTGTATGAACCATGCAAAAATGCGATAATTTTGTCATCTACTTCCCTGTTTACTCCATGTGTTCCGTTGAAGGGAATAAACTTTGAGTTATTTCCTGCTGCATCAGCCAGAGCATGACCATCTTCAAAGGGAATTATCGGATCACCGGGGGCATGGAATAATAATACCGGCCTGGTGTTTATTCTGGGGATTAGGAACTCAGGGTCAATACTAAGTAGGAATTCTCGGAGGGGAGATTTGTACTGGTCTCCCATACAGTTGAAACCTGACATGGAAATACCAATATATCCGGCAAAACTGTTTTCTGATCCGGCAGCAAGAGCAGCATATCTTCCACCATTGGAATCACCAACTGCGTATACAGGAACACTGGGATAATGATCCATTACATATTGCTCTGCAGAAATCAAATCAATTGCAATCAGGTACAATTGCGGCCACTCTCCCTGAAGAAATAATTCGGCATCCCGTTCAATATCCATGGGGTATCCGGGTGTGATTCCACCATTTCCACGGACATCTATTATCAGGACTCCGATATTGTGTTCTGGGTAATATTTCATGTATTCCAGATATCCAGCCGCCGGATTGTTGGCACCCGGAGCCCATACCAGGAATGCTACAGGAATTTTTGGACTAATCTGTAATGCATGAACATCTCCGAAAAAACCTTTGAAGGTAAGATTCGTAATCCTCAGGTTTTCATTTTGTACAATGACCTGTTCCTGAACCAATATTTTTGGAACAGTAAAACTGATATTCCCATCCGGTGAGAGGTTCCACTGAGGGGCAGTGTCTCTCTGGTCCGGAATAGTGCACCCTGTAGTTATGATAAAAGAAACAATAATCAGACATACCTGAATGGAGTGGTGATTAATCCAGGGATAATTTATCATTTTTATCAATTATGTACCTTGAAAAAATGCATATAGTCTTTGCATCCACAATCTCACCTTTGACGATCATGTCCACGATTTTTTCTGAAGAAAACCACATGCTTTCAATTATTTCATCCTCGTCAGCTGAGAATTCATTTGATGGAGTTAAATCAGATGCCTCAAACAACCAGAGTTTTTCATCGGTAAATCCCGGAGTTGTATAAATGAATCCACGGGCAACCAGGGTTTTAGCGTCCATACCTGTCTCTTCAATGAGTTCCCGCCGTGCTGTTTCAAGTGGTTCTTCTCCCTCTTCCATGGTACCTGCCGGTGCTTCATATATAAACTGGTTAACTGGGGCCCGCCATTGCCTGATTAGGAGGAGTTTCTCTCCATCACGAGGGAGAATTACCACAGCATCTCCGGGATGAACAACAACTGACTCTTTTTCCTTACCGTTAGGGAGTTGAAATTTACTTTTCTCCACCCATAATCTTCTTCCCCGATAAATCTCCATTATTTCACCGATATTGAATGGGATCCTGCATTCCAATCTGTCTGAATGCCTCCAGTCTGAAATGACATGAACTGCAGACACCACAGGCAACACCATTTTCAGAATAACAAGACCAGGTGTCTTCATATGGGACATGAAGTTTTATCCCGGTTTTCAGAATTTCTGCCTTGTTCAACCTGACAAAGGGGGTCTTTAGAATTATTCCCGAACCCGGCTTTGTCCCCAGGGTAATTACCTTTTGAAAAGCGTCTATAAATTCAGGTCTACAGTCAGGATACCCCGAATAATCAGATGCCTGCACTCCGATATAAATTGCCTCTGCTCCCCTGGACTCAGCAAAGCTGGTGGCAACAGATAACAGATTGGCATTCCTGAATGGGACGTAGGTTTTTGGAACTCCTTCGCCCGCGTCTACATGGGTAGTTACAATGATATCAGGGTCGGTAAGACTTGATCCGCCTATTGCCTTCAGATAATCAAGGTCTACGTTAAGAAACTCAAGAGCGTTGAGATGTCTGGCGATTACCTGTGCACATTCTAATTCTTTCTTTTGTGTGCGCTGCCCATAGGTAAAGTGCAGGGCAAGAATATCATATCCGTCATGTTTTGCAAGGAAGGCAAGGGTTGATGAGTCCATTCCGCCGGACAATAGGCAAACTGCTTTCATATTATGGTATTCCTATGAATTTATGTAATTGAAGCTGCATCCGAACCTCGAGATTATGCATGAGGATATATGATGCAATCTGTTGGTAATTCGTGCCGTAAACTGGCGATATAAAAATTTCTGCTTCAATTTGATGTTCCCTGAAAATGCGATGTGCGTAAAGGAGATCCTCCTCTGTTCCAACAACAAATTTTACCGCATCTGAGGGTTTGAGATTTTGGAGAAGAGAGACATCACTCTTTTCACCTGAAGACGGACACTTTACATCCATACAAACAGATACCTCATGGGGGAGTGTATTAAAGGGGATGGTCCCGTTTGTTTCAATGTTTACGTGTTTCCCGGCTTTAATAAGTTTGTTTGCAAGTATTATCACTTCATCCAATTGTAACAACGGTTCTCCACCGGTAATGCATACATGCCATGGTTTTTCATGTATTACTTTTTCACAGAGCTGATCAATAGTAATATTCCATCCCCCTTCTCTGCTTTCCGGAGTATCACAGTATGAACAAGAGAGATTGCATCCTGCCAGGCGGATAAATACCGTCGGGTATCCAGAAGTCAGACCTTCCCCCTGCAGTGATGTAAATATTTCAATGATCTTCATGTCTGAGTTCTGCACATCCGGTAGGAGATTCCCAGACCCTGATGGTATCCACGATGATATTTCTTCCAGTACCTTTGTATCGACGTTCAATCTCATCTCTGATGAGAAGAGCAAGTAGTTCGCTTGTTGGATCACCGGGGGTTGTTATTACATCGTGAAATTCACGGATTCTCGGAACCATAGGATCTGATTCATTAAGGATTATTTCATGGTCATAATGATCTACTACCTCGCGGATTTCGTTATAATCAACCAGAATATTTGTCTCCTTATCAGTGCAACCAGATACCCACACTTCCACTTTCCACCGATGTCCGTGGAGGTTATGGCACTTTCCCCGGTAATGTAACAACCGGTGACTTGCGTCAAATGAGACTTCTTTGTAGAGCCTGATCTGCATGGGATCAGGTATGACGTGAATACAACTATTATATTGCATAAGTGTCAACGTATACAGACAGGTTTCAAAGCCGACATTTTATATCAGAATTGTCGTGCGTTTGGATTCTTTTTCACCGGTTTTAGGTGAATCTATCGAAGATTATCAGAGTGATGTAATGGGACAGGGTAAATTTGCAGCACGTAAATTAAAGCGTGACTCATCGAGATTTCGCTGGAGCGACCCACATTTTGCAAGAGCAGCCGGTGGTCTGAAACTGAAGTCAGATCCCCTTGAGGGCGCGCCCCAGGGAAGAGGAATCGTTCTTGAAAAGATTGGAGTTGAAGCAAAACAGCCGAACTCAGCTATACGGAAATGCGTTCGTGTTCAGTTAATCAAGAACGGGCGTCAGGTTTCCGCATTTGCGGTTGGTGACGGTGCAATTAACTTCATCGATGAGCACGACGAAGTGGAGATTGAAGGAATCGGCGGACGACTCGGTCGGTCCATGGGAGATATTCCTGGTGTCCGTTTTGTTGTAACCAAGGTGAATAATGTCTGTCTTCATGAACTGGTGATAGGCAGGAAGGAGAAGCCACGCAGGTGATCGTGATGAGTGAAGAAGCATCTGCAGCCCCGGCACGACTCCTTTTCAACCGCTGGGACATAAATGAGGTCACGATTCGTGATCCTGGTATCGCACGGTACGTGAACCTGAACTCGATGATTGTGCCACATTCCTGTGGAAGACTCACCCGCCAGGAATTTCACAAAGCAAATATGCTCATCGTTGAGCGGCTTATCAATCAGCTCATGCGTACTGAAATTAACACGGGAAAGAAGCAGCTTGCAATACGTATTGTCAAAGATGCCTTTGAAATAATCAACCAGAAAACCAAGAAAAACCCAATAGAGGTTCTCTGTGATGCAGTTGCAAACACCGGTCCACGCGAAGAAACCGTCCGTCTCAAATATGGTGGTATCAATGTTCCAAAGTCTGTTGATACTGCGCCAATGCGCAGGGTAAATACTGCTGTTGGTCTGATTGCAGCCGGTGTGTACTCAGCGTCCCATAAGAAGAAGAAACCGGTCGCAAATGCGCTTGCGGAGGAACTTATAGCCGCTGCAAACGGTGATCCAAAGTGTTACTCAGTCGCAAAGCGTGAAGAACGGGAACGTGTTGCAAAGTCTGCACGGTAAATATTGGTCCCATTTCTGTTTTTTTTAAAATTGCAGGTGAAATATGAGTCGAGGGAAGAAAACGGTAGAGCGCGTCATGCAGCTCATGAACCAGCCTGAGCATATCAGAAATATCGGAATTGTCGCCCATATCGATCATGGCAAGACAACCCTTTCAGATAATCTTCTGGCCGGTGCAGGTATTATCAGCGGAGACCTGGCAGGAAAGGCCTGCTGGATGGACTCTGACGAAGAGGAACAGGCACGTGGCATTACCATTGATGCATCCAACGTATCAATGGTCCACGAGTACGGAGGAAAAGAGTACCTCATCAACATGATCGACACTCCTGGTCACGTTGATTTTGGTGGTGATGTTACTCGTGCTATGCGTGCTGTTGACGGAGCAGTAGTTCTTGTCGATGCAGTCGAAGGGACCATGCCCCAGACTGAGACCGTTCTGCGTCAGGCATTGAAAGAGCGTGTTAAACCTGTATTATTCATCAACAAGGTTGACCGTCTTATCAATGAGCTGCAGGTTGACGAGATGGAGATGCAGATCAGGCTTGGAAAAGTAATCGATAAAGTCAACAAGCTGATCAAGGGCATGAATGAGGAAATGTACAATAATGGCTGGAAACTTGATGCAGCTGGAGGAACAGTTGCATTTGGGTCAGCATTGTATAACTGGGCTATTTCTGTACCCTACATGAAAAAGTCCGGTATTTCATTTAAGGAAGTATACGAGCACTGTAAAAAAGGAGAAATGAAAGAGCTTGGAAAGAAAAGCCCTCTTTGTGATGTAGTCCTTGATATGGTCGTTTCGTTCCTTCCTGATCCAAAAGTGGCCCAGCCCCGGCGTGTCGGTGTCATCTGGCATGGTGACGTAAACAGTGCAGAAGGTAAAGGGATGATAACATGCGATCCGACTGCACCAAGTTGTCTGATGGTTACTGATATTTCTTTTGACCCTCATGCAGGTGAAGTAGCCACTGGTCGTCTCTTTTCCGGGAAACTCAGCCGTGGAGATGAGATGTATGTTATGGGAACTGCAAAGAAGGTTAATCGTCTTCAGCAGGTCGGAATTTTTATGGGTCCAACCCGGGTTGAGGTTCCTGAACTCTTTGCCGGTAACATTGCCGCCGTAACTGGTCTTAAGGATGCCGTTGTGGGTTCAACTGTATCCAGCCTGATGGAAATGACTCCGTTTGAGTCCCTTGAGCATTACTCTGAGCCGGTCGTTACTGTTGCGGTTGAAGCAAAGAATATGAAAGATCTGCCAAAACTCGTTGAGGTGCTTAGGCAGGTTGCAAAAGAGGATCCGACTCTCCGTGTCAACATCAATGAAGAAACCGGTGAACACCTGATTTCAGGAATGGGAGAACTTCATCTTGAGATTATTACCGGGCGTATAAAGCGGGATAAGGGTGTTGAGATCATCACATCTGAGCCAATTGTTGTTTACCGTGAGACAATTACTCAGGAACTCACCGATGCTGTTGAGGGTAAATCTCCAAACCGTCACAACCGGTTCTACTTTACTCTGCATCCTCTGCCTGACCATGTGGTTGATCTGATTAAAAGTCACGAGATCTCTATGAACCAGGAATCCCTGGAACGCCGTGATGCGATGGTTAAAGCAGGGTTTGAGAAGGATGAAGCAAAAAGTGTCAAAGATATTTATGCAACAAACATCTTCCTTGATATGACCAAGGGTATTCAGTACCTGAATGAAACTATGGAACTCATCATCGATGGTATTCATGAAGCCCTGGATGGCGGTCCGCTTGCAGATGAGCCGGTTCAGAACATGCTCATCAAGCTCATTGATGTCAAGCTTCACGAAGACGCCATTCATCGTGGCCCTGCACAGGTTATCCCTGCAGTTAGGAGTGCAATTAAAGGTGGAATGCTTCTTGCAGGGGATTCACTCCTTGAACCATTGCAGAAATTGCATATCACCGTTCCTCAGGATAATATGGGTGGTGCTACTTCCCAGATTCAAAGCCGTCGTGGTCAGGTCTTTGACATGGCTAGTGAAGGAGATACCATTACAGTCATTGGGAAAGCACCGGTTGCAGAACTCTTTGGATTTGCCGGGGACATACGGTCAGCAACCGAAGGTCGTGCCATGTGGAACAGTGAATTTGCAGGATTTGAGATTGTTCCATCAGGATCTGCCAAAGATATCGTTCTGCAGATAAGAAAGCGCAAGGGTCTGAAAGAAGAGCTGCCTAAGCCCGCGGATTACCTTGCCTAAATCCGCTCCCTTTTTTCATCACTCAATTAAATTAATTTATTTTTATTTATTTTCCTTTATATCGCCCAATTTGTTGGTATTTCTGTGCCGAAATTTAACAAGGTATATATGGATCACCGACGAAAAATTCGTGAATAATTTGACTACAGTTGTAGTCGAAATTTGATGGGGTTGATTAATATGAAAGATTGTGATTTGAGGAGAGTAAGCTGTGTAATTCTGGTTATCCTCGTTCTCTGTGTCGGATGGGTAACTGCAATCAGACCTACTTCTGCATTATATGATCAGACTGGTATCTATACTACCATAGATGCAACATGTATCGGGACTTTTATCGTAGATCATGATATGGAATGGCACCAGTCCAGTTCACACGGTTCCAACCTGTTAAATAAAACTCTGACCGATGGTGAAACCAGAGCGATTTTTACGTATACCGAGGATACGCTGGGGGCTGATGGAGAAACCAGGTATACCAAAGATTTCACTATGGATGGTTCAAATGTGTCTCAGGGCAGGGATAATTTGGACGCCAGGCACACGGTGAATTTTAAGACTGAAGAAAGCGGAGCATTGCTCTGGGATGAACAGGCTACTATTACGGTTGATGGAGCATCATCTGAAGGTACAGATATCGGACGATGTGTGTTTGCCGGTGGCACAGCTGATGGATCCGCAGCTTTCTCGGGAACCGTTGAAGCCGGAAGCAGAATGAATGTTCAGGAGGTAGCTGCAGTTACTCAGGTGAATGGAAGGGCAATATCTGAGAGTTCAACAGTACCAGTCAACCTCCGGTATGGGTTTGACGCTCAGGGTCTTGGAACAACTGATGATAATACCCTCGCAAAAGGTTCCGCAGAGGTTTTCATGAATACGAACTTTGTGACAGGTGATCCAGCGACTGCAGAAGATTGTTCTACACCGACAAATGTAACAACAATCATTAATGATCGCCAGAGAACCATGGCAAGTGGTCTCTTTGACCTGGCACAGACCCACGAATACATATCAACTTACTAACCTCCCATTTTCTTTTTTTTTATGTTATCTGCTGATATTGAGAAGAATATTGCCGGACTTAGAAATCAGAACAAGGAAGTCCGTGCAATTTCGATGGAAAACCTTGCTGGATTAGGCAGATCTGTAGTTCCTGCATTGTTATCGCTTCTTGACGATGACAACTGGGTAATCAGGTATCGGGCATCTGAAGCGCTGGGTATTATCCAGGATGAAAGCACAATTGAAAGTCTTATCCGGATGACTACTGATAACAAGGACCATGTCAGGTACATGGCTGTAAAAGCCCTGGCAGGAATGCAGGATTTGAGAGTTGGTCCGGTTCTTATCAGGATGTTATCTGATGACCATTCCTATACCAGAAAAATTGCAGCTAAGGGACTTGCAAATGCAGGTAAACCTGATGCTATTGAGCACCTGGAAAAAGCCCTTGACTGCGAATCAGATCCAATGGTCAGATTATCTTTTGAAGATGCTCTAAACCGGTTAAAAAAGTAGTAAATCAGGTTTATCGGATCTTTGTTCCCGGAGACACGGGTGTTGCCGGCACCAGGAGTGATGCCTCATCTCCGGCAGCAAGGATCATACCATTGCTTTCAATTCCGAATATTTTTGCCGGCTTTAAATTTGTACAGACCACCACGTCTTTTCCAACCAGATCCTGTGGAGTATAAAATTGTGCAATACCACTGACGATCTGTCTGTTCTCATCTCCAATGCTAACCTGCAATTTCAGGAGTTTTGATGACTTTGGGACTACTTCAACTGATAAGATTTTTCCAGTTTTAATTTCAACCTTTGCAAATTCCTCGATACTTATCTGAGGGGTAACGGGCTTTTTCTGTGCATCCAGTGCATCTATTCGTTCCCTGAGCCGTCCATCAAACTCTGTGGTCATCTTATCATCAATTTTGGTAAATACAATTGAAGGCTCCGGAAGAGAACCGGGGGGAAGTTTTGTCAGTCCTTGTTCAAAAGAAATTTTGCAGATATTATCTTTTTGTCCGAACTGGCTCCAAATCTGCGACGCCTTTTCAGGCATTACCGGTTCTATCAGGAGAGTCAGAGCTTTTGCAAGATGCAGGCAGTTGCACATTACCTGTGCCATTGCAGAGGGATCTGTTTTTGCAAGTTTCCAGGGTTCTTTGTTCTGGATATAGGTGTTTCCCCAGGCGGAAAGCGAGAGAATGCAGTCAACCGCTCCTTTAAAGTCGTAATTTTCCATCAGGTTTGTAACCATGCCGAGTGTTTCAGAGATCCTTTCAACAATCTCATCTTCCACTTCTCCGTCTGGAACTCCACCAAACTGTTTTTGGGACAAATGAAGTGTCCGGTATATAAAATTGCCAAGATTATTTACGATTTCATTATTAACCCGCTCCTGGAAGAGTTGCCATGAAAAGTTCATCTCTTTGGTATGGCTTGTATAGGTGAGCATGTAATATCTGAGGTAATCTGCTGACAGCCCCAGGTCAAGATAATCTTCATTTGTCCAGACCACATATCCACGTGACTTGGAAAACTTATGATCATCAATCTTAAGCATGCCAGAAGCAATCACCGCATGAGGTATTCCATATCCGGCTCCGTGAAGCATAGCAGGCCAGAAGATGCAATGGTGATAGGTGATGTCCTGTCCGATAAAGTGGCTGACCCTGGTGTTTTCACCACACCAGTATCGTTTCCAGTCCTTTCCATTCAGTGCTGCCCACTCCTCAGTAAAAGCGATATAACCGATAGGAGCATCTACCCAGACGTATACTACCAGGTCTTCATGACCTGGAAATTTGACACCCCATTCTAGTGTCCTTGTAATACACCAGTCATGCAGGTCTTCGTTAACCCACCCAAGAGCATAGTTTATGGCATTATCAGTTCCCTTCAGGTCACCCAGATAATCTTTCAGCCAGTTTTTGAATCCTGAAAGGCGGAAAAAGAAATGCTCCTGCTCCCGGTACTCTGCCCGATTTCCACATATTTTGCAGGTTGGTTCTAAAATTTCACCTGGTTCCAGATGCTTTCCACAGCCCTGGTCGCATTCATCTCCTCTTGCTGGTTTTTTACAGTGTGGACATATTCCTTCAAGGTACCGGTCAGGTAGAAATTTCTCGCATTTTGTGCAGTATGCCTGGTTAATTATCTTTGGGTAAACATATCCACGTTCAATTAAACGGCTGACAAGATGTTTGGCCCGGTTATGTGTTGTTGGATCATCGGTCATCCCAAAATGATCAAATTCAACATGCATTTTTTTGAATGTTTCTGCAAAATGATTGTGGTAGCGTTCGGAGAGAAGCCGGGGAGTCGTGCCTTCCTTTTCAGCACTCACAACGATTGGTGTTCCATGATTATCTGAACCGCAGATAAAGACCACCTCTTCCCCTTTTCGTCGCATGAAACGGACAAAAAAGTCTGCAGGAACATATGTCCGGAGATGACCAAGATGACATGGACCGTTGGTGTACGGGAGCCCACAGGTAACGAGAAGTGGTCGGTTATTCATTAAGCTATATTTTTGAAGATAATTCTATAAAATATACAGAGCATGAGTACTCCTTTTTTTTGAATTTACCGCAATATTATAAAAGGAGAATATGTTCTTGCGCAGGCAGATATCCAAAAGAGCTGACTGATATGAGGAAAAAATTTACCCTGAATACTGTCTCATTGGGTTCTGAACCTGAAAGCCCGAAGATTTCATCACTTACTGATTTAGTATCCAAGTATAAAGGGATTGAAGCTGATCTCCTGACATTTCAGCTACTTTTATCGTATTCATCCCAGAAAATGGCAAATATCGATGAAATTGGAACCGGTGGAAAATATTATCGCCCCCGGCTTGATGAAGCATTAAAATGGGATGAAGAACTGGGTCCATCCATTCAACCTGAAAAAATGGTTAATGATTACTCACTGATAACGAAACATGACAGAACGATCCGTTCGGTTCATGAAAGTCCTTCTCTCATTTCTTCCTCTCCTTCTCCTGAAGATGAAGATGGATTTGCTGAAATGTGTCATGGGTTTTCATTATTAATGAGGACTCTGCGAGATGCAAGGATTTATGGTCATATTATCCATATGAAAAATCCTGTCTCTTTAGAACTTGAATTACTATCCACTCCAAAAAATCTCTTGCTCCTTCACGAACCTGATCCGGATTCTATTGAGGAATTACTTGAGAATACACAAAATCTGGTTCTTTCTGCAGAAAAGGTATCATTGCTGGAGGATCTTGTTGACCGGTACCAGGTGAGAAATCTTTACCTGTATGGGGCGTCTGCCCAGGATATAGACTTCGCTTCTCAATACATGGATCCTGATCACATGAAGATTGCAGGTTATTGTCTGAAGAATGAAGAAGAATTTTGGAAGAAATTGACCGTATCTGCGATTATTTCTGTATAGTATCAGCATAATCAGCAATTTTGCTGAACCATCGGTTTCTTTTTAAAACATATAACCATATTCTGTCTTTTAGGGTGAAATGAAAAAATCCCCCGGCTGCATTAGGATGGCCACCACCACCAAATTCTCTCGCGATTTTATGACTTATGGGCGGTTCAGACCGAATAGAGAACTTTCCTGATGGTGAAACGAGCACTTCAATATCGGATCCCAGTTCTTTTCTCAGGTATGCTGCGGTTTCACTCGGGTACCCATACATGGGAGTTACTATGGTCCGGTATTTTTTACCCAGAATCGTTGCAGAACGCTTTGTCCGCTCCATGACGCGGTTCATTTCTCTCATAATATCTTCATACTCGGTTCTGATTAGTTTGTCATCAAATACTCCGAGCATGAGCATATCTCTGACATGTTCTCTATTTTTATGTCTCTGGAGAACAAGACCCAGGACACCTGAACGTGGATCCTGGTGTTTCCACAGGTCATAGTCACAGACAACAAGGGCGATCTCCTGGGTGATGATATCATCCGGAGTCAGGTCACTGGCACAAATGCCACAGGCACATCTTCCGGTATCAATGTGCAGGTGCTCAACGATGCTCTTTACAAGGCCTATTTCATCTTCATGCCATCGATGGTGATCCCGCCACTCAATTTTCCATCCTTTCTGTTTTATCCTTCGGAGATGTGATTCAAGTCCTTTCCGGTACGAAAGGTCGCTAATCGATAGTGTATCCCCATTTCCTGCGATTTGGGAAATGAGTTCAAGGTATATGGGGAATTTACCAACTGAGCTGAATATTGTGTGGACTCCCTCAGTCCTGAACCTGATCCGGTGGACTGCATCTGCGCCTACAGCATCAAAATCATTATGGGTGAGATGGACAACTTTTGCAGTCCGGAGAGCGATATCTGCTGAAATTTTTGCGATATCCGGCCCCGCACTCCGTTTCCTGAAGAACATCGGGATCATGTCAGTCTTCAGATGCCTTAATGGACTTGGTGTATACCTGGTACTACCCGGGTATCATAAAGAGAGTATCAAATGACAAGAATTAATTATGTAGGAGTGTAATCTGTATAGTCGCGCCTCAGTAGCTCAGACTGGGAGAGCGCCAGACTGAAGATCTGGTTGTCCCCGGTTCAAATCCGGGCTGAGGCATCTTGACAGTTTAGGTTCAATGCCTATCCTTTTTTTGGTGAGTGAATCTTATTGGATAGTGGTGACTTTCCACGTCTTCATTTTATCAGTTCAACGATAAGTAGACGGGGGACCGGTCAATAGAAAAAGCGATAAGCCGGTAAAGTGACTGAAGATGATGCAAACCTGATTAAGGGATATGCATATATAAAGTTCCCGGGATGGAAACAGTGATACCCGGATTAAAAAGGTATTTTTTACCCTTGTTTCCTGGCGGAAATTTATTCCTAAACCATACTGGGATGCTGGTATCATCGACCAATATGAAGGGATCAAAGCTCTCAAGGAAGGGACCAGCCGGAGGGGCAAACCCTTCACACAAAATGCAAAACATGATTATATCCGGATTCTTCGGCAGTTCTATATCTGGATGATTCGTGAAGATTATTCTAAAATACAAGAACAGAAGATCAAAGATATTAGGGTCCCAGCGGTAGATTCAGAAACAAGTGAGCCAGAAGATCTAATTACTACGGAGGAGATTGATCAACTTCTCAAAGCCTGTAAAAATAGTAGGGATCGTGCTTTAATAGCCTGTTTTTATGAATCCGGTACACGTGTGGGAGAACTGGCTCGGTTGACCTGGAATGACCTTTCTTTTGATGAATATGGAGTCAAGTGTCGTATCAAAGACACAAAGCAGAAAAAAGGGCAAGTATCATACCGATATTCTCGCCTGACTTTGAGCCAGCATCATCTGGCGGTCTGGAAAAACGATTCTCCTGACTCATTCCCTGATGCTCCACTGTTTATTAATCTCCAGGATGGTAGCGAAATCACTTACATCACAGTTACCTGGCTTATTGCCCGGGTCCAGAAGGTTGCAGGGATAGAAAAGAGGCTGAACCCACACATATTCCGGAAGTCCAGAATTACTCACATGATTGCACAGAATTATCAGGAGTCTGTTGTAAAAAATGAGTATGTGGAACAATTTGAATACAAAAATGTTCAGCACGTATGTCTGTCTTGGTGAGGATGAGATAGATGATGAATTTCTGAATAAGGCTGGAGTGAAGCGAAAGAAAAAGGCCGAAGAGAATGTTCTTGCTCCCATCACCTGTGCCCGATGTCATTATCTGAATGCGGCAGGGATGGCATTTTGTGGGAAATGTGGCTGGGCACTCACCGATGAAGCCATTGCCTCTGTTGAATCTGCTTCAAGTGCTATTTAGAAAGCCTTAGGCTCCGGAGTTGAAAAGGATTTGATTGAAGCGATAACAAAACGGGTTATTGAGGAAATGGGGAAGAAATCTTAGGTTGTTTCCTTTCCGCTCTATTTTTTTTAATACTAAAATATACTAATTTGATTAAAATTAGTATAATGGATAATTGAAGAGATTGAAAACTAAAATATACTAATGTGGTTAAAATTAGTATAACAAATATTATTTAGTAATTATTCAAATCATGAAATCCTTACCGTTGAAACCTCCAGATATCTCTGATTCATCATTTATCAATCAAATTATTCTTCGTTATTTTGAGGATTCCGATTTTAAAAAGACAGTTGATTCGTTTAATGACCGGTATTTATACTGGGATGAGTTGATTTACCGGATACAGGATGATGAGGAAAGGTTAGAAACCTGGACCGCCATGAAAGTGGTCCGATCCCAAAAGATGGAACAAGTTCCATATCCTCTCTTAAAAATGGAATACTCAACGATTCCGGCAATGCAAAAAAGCCTTCATTTGTTTGATCGTCACCTCTCCGGTACCATTCAGATCCAAAACAGGTCTCTCCATCTTGACAAACGATACATTTTTTCATCCCTGATTGAAGAAGCGATTGCATCTAGTATTCTTGAAGGGGCTGTTACTACCCGGAAAGAAGCCCGGATTATGATCGAGCAGAAAAAAAAGCCAAAGAATCATGGCGAGCAGATGGTCCTCAATAATTACAACACCCTGCAAATGATTATCGAGAAGAAAGAGGACCGGTTAACTCCAGATTTAATCCAGGATATTCAATGGATGGTTACCAAAGATACTATCTATCCTGCTGATGTCGGTCATTTCCGGAATAGTAATGATGTAAGGGTGATGGATGTGGTCAATAATGTGGTGTATCACGTCCCTCCAGATTTTCAGGAGATTTCACCGTATATAGAACAGGTATGTGAATTTGCTAACCGAGATGATGAAGAAAAGTTCATTCATCCCATTATTAAAGGAATAATCATTCATTTCCTGGTCGGGTATATTCACCCGTTTAATGATGGGAATGGTCGGACCGCAAGAAGTCTCTTTTATTGGTATACGCTTTCCCGGGGATACTGGTTAATGGAATATCTTTCAATATCCCGGAATATCCTGAAGACCAAAGGAAAATATGCCCTTGCATCTCTCTATACAGAATTTGATCAGTTAGATCTGACCTATTTCATCCGATATCAGATCAATTGCATGAACGAAGCCCTGGATGATCTGATCCAGTACATTGAAGATAAACAGGAACAACAGAAAAAATCTCAGGAAATGGTCAGGTTAGATAAGAATATTACTCCCCGGCAGGGAGAGATCCTTACCGAGATGATGGAGGCTCCGGGGCAACTGTTCACTATTTATCAGATAGCAGAGCGGTTTAATGTGGTTTATCAGACTGCCCGGACTGATCTTATGCATCTGGAAGAATTAGGATATGTCGTGAAGGAAAAGAGAGGGAAAGGGCTTTATTTTTATTATAAGGAGATATGTGAAGATATTTAGTTCCAGATAGAGGAAATGAAAGGAACCACCATTATTATGTGGTTCAATGGTTCAGTAATTCTTTCTCAATCTGATCGTTATTCATGTTGAGAAAACTCGGATTCCTCATCTGCCTCCTCTTCATAATCACACCATCCAAAATGGATACATGAGATACAATCAGTATTTACAAAGCGGAGACAATTCTCCGGATATGGGTCAGGAAGGCAGGTTGGATCATAATCAGGATTTTCTACTTTTTCAAAACTTCCATCCGGATTTAGTTTATAATTAAATGGGTCTTTTTTCCGGGAGTAATCAATATTGAGCATGCAATATCCCTCAATTGTAAGTACAGCATATTGTGAGATATGCGGATACGCTTCATCTAGAACATCCATACTTTGTTCATTGATTCTACCCATACATAGTTTGTGAGAAATACATAGGAAGGTGTCTGTTGAATATTCCTGCTTATATGATATACTATAAACCATTCTGGAATACTCCAGAATATCTGCAGATATCTATGTAGTGCTTTTGGTGTGCACGCTTTGAAACGATCTCCGTTTCACCGCGATTATTTCAAGACGTTGTGGAGGGCACAATAATCGGATTGCATTAATGAGAAAACTATCCAGACCCACTCCCCCAGTTCGATCCGGATTTAGAATACGGTTATAATACCCTTAATTTTAGAATTTATGCGCATATTGATATATGGTTTTCTTACTACTGTTAATTCTCTCAAAATGTCTCTATTTTTAACATTGGACTTTAAATCTCGATTTCTCAGGGGGTTGCTATTGTTCTATATAAAAGGTTGGATGAATTATACACCATCATACCGGATCCTTCTTTTTTAGGTGCATTGGTGGAGACATTCAAACCCTTTATATGCTGCTGTTTTCAGGTCCGGAAAATTCGCATACTTATATAGATCCCTGCCGGAAACATGCATCTGTCTCTTCTGGTAGAAGATTTAGAGCCATGTTCAATTCAAATAGATGGTTATTACTCTTAATGCTCCCGATAGTGGGATAATTATCTCAAATTAGAATAAACCTGAATAACTTGTAACATTCAGAAGAAGAGATGAATCTCAACTCCATTCGGTCCATGCTGTTTCTTGTATGTTATGACAGGATGGAACTGTGAGCTGATGTTTTAACTGACTGATATCATATCTGTGATTATTCAGTATTATGAGGTTTTTTTATGTTAGGTTTTATTATTGCAATTGAGAAAAATCCTGAATTCCATGATTTTTACCGAATGGAACGCCATAATATGATATGACACAAATCCCCTGTGTCCATCATGGAGATCATGATGGAGAACATACCTGCCGTATATGTGGAAAAAATCATTGTAATGACTGTATACATCCCGGAAGCAGGATATGCTATTCCTGTCTCTATAAAGGAATCATTGTTATCGTGGTTATTATGGTAATCTTTTCATATGTAGCCTGGTACGGGCTTTTATGAACGGTGAGTGGAGAATCTCCAAATCCTGTATCGAAATTATGATGTTATAAAAAAGATTATCGCTGAATATATGAACATACTTTCAGCATGAAAATTCTCACATTATTCTCTCTTTTGTTTATTACATCTCTCATCATCATTACCGGAAATTCTGCGTGTGCGGCATCTGTTGGTGAACATAATCCACTGGTAGATACCTTATTGAAAAACGGCTCTCCAAATGCATCACTATTGGTAAATCTGGGAATTGAATTCTCAAACATTGCAAAATATAACGAATTGGTTGAAGCATTTAATCAGGCACTCTCAATTGACCCTGAGAACATTGATGCCTGGAATAACAAGGGTTCCATTCTGGTTGATATTGGGAGGCTGGAAGATGCATCCAAGGCATTTAATCAGGCACTCCTGATTGATCCGGAAAATGCGTATGCAAAGGAAAATCTGGAAAAGGTTTCAGACAAAATCAATGAATTAACATTGTTAAAATCGGTTGAGATCCTGAAAACAAAGATGGAAATTCCGGGTTTGTAAAAAAAATAGAGGTTGAGATAATTTTCCTGCCCGGCATAGCCACAAATGCTCCGTAAGTAACCGTAAGCCGGGTATCATCCATCAGATGACGCATATCCATATCCCCCGTCAACGAGTATTTTTTTGATCGCATGTCCTTACCATCTCACCAAGAAGTTGTCGTACCTGCTCCTTATTTTTGGCATTGGTACCATGTCCGATAGAATATTCACATTCAGAAAACCGTACCTGGTATACCTGCTCCATCCTCGTTCCGTCTTCCTGCAGCTGTCAGAATCAGAGAGATTTTTTTCCCGGTTCGGATGTCCATTGGGTATATCCTCTCCGATGACTTTTGGAGCAATAAGAGGATAATTATGGGGCACAAAACAAACTTGTTTTTCCCAAAAAAGTAAATTAAAAGAATTTTTTTATTCAGACCTGAACCGTTGATTTGATAGTACTTTGTGACTGGTGAGCAGGATCCTTAACCGGAACATTGATCCGTTTACCGTCCCACTCTGAAAACTGGTGAAGACAAACAGTCAGGTCACGGGTAAATGCAAAGTATCCTATCTGAGTATTTCTGCATAATTTCATGGCCATATCCATAAGTCCACGAGGATCAGGTCTTGCTTCTCCAAGCCATATATGAAAAATGTTTCCTCCATCAACAATTGGGAAGAAGACATGCTCTATCTCAGCCCGCTGTGCAAGGGTGACATCTGCCCCGGGAGCAACATGAGTTCCATTGGTATAGTATATGGGAAGGTCACGAGTTACACCCAGGCGGGATAAGGCAATATCAAGATTTCCCTTGATAACCCGCTTTGCATCCTCATGAAATTCATGACGTAAAAGATCCGCTACCGCAAACCGCTGTCCGGTTGTCTCGGCAGGAGTCCTGGCAAGAGCAATGGTCATTCCGTGTTTTTTTGTAAGTTCCCTGCTGTATATTTCCATCTCGGTCATTGACCAGACCGCTAGTCGGAAAGCCTCTTCTGATTCATGGAGTTGATGGCCTGTAAAGTGTTGAACCATTTCATTCAGACCTACGATTCCAATGGTATACACGAGACCTTCAAAATCGACGGCTAAGGCTCCTCTTTCTCCGGTTTTCGGATCACGGGGACGCTGCATCGCAAAAGGCATCCGGTTACTCTTCTTGATAAGCTCCATCCACCGCAGTTTTATTTTAAATACCTCAACAGCAGTGTCCATCATGGAACGGAGTTCTGCAAACAGACGTTCCTCATCACCATGTGCCTTGTAAGATGCCCGGGGGCAATTGAGTGATACCACACCCCAGGAACCCATGGAAAAGTGCATTCCATCTTCAAACATCAGTTTTTTATCAAAATCTATGTCCTGGTCTGCCATGGTGGAAAACTGGTAGGCACAACACTGGTAGCAGGAGATACCTTCACCAGCCCCCCGGTATTCGGGTAGCTGGTTATCGTAATATGGTGTTCCGAACTTGGATGCAAGTTCAAAAGTGAGTAGATAGAGGTCTTCATAGGTTGGAAGGTCCGGATGATGTGCATTAAATTCTTCATCCTCATACATGAAATCAGGTTCAATACTGATTTCCGGTTTTGGAAAATTAAACGGCTTGCCCCAGTAGTCTCCTTCCAGCATAACTTCCATGAGAGATTTAAAGAGGAGACGGACTTCCCGTTCATATTCACCATATGTCTGATGCGGAGCATCAGAACCGTTCCAGACTTTTCCTTTATAAACACAGGGTTTGTCTTTCCAAAGTTTTGGCACACCGGGTGAGAGTTGCACAGATGAAAAGACGAGCTGACCTCCTCGTGCCACCATCATCTGTGTCATCTCGTAGACAAACATCTGCATGAGTTGTTTCATCTCTTCATATGGTATCCCTGAAAAGTACGGAGCAAGGAATGTCAGAAAATTATAATATCCCTGCCCACCGGCAAAATTTGTCTGGGCACTTCCGAGAGCTTTTACCGCATGAAGGACGGCTACTTCTGCACGTTTTGCAGGTCCAGCTACTGATGCCTTTGTCCCGTTTCCATCAGGCATGAGCCCGTAGTAAAAAAAATATCTCAGGTCCCAGTCCTGGCAGAATGGCCGTGTACCAAAGTACTCAAGATCATGAATATGAATATCCCCGCAGAGGTGCCGGTCTGCAAGATGGGGAGGGAGCTGGAGAAGGTATTGCTCTTTGCTTATCTTGTCAGCCTTCTTTTTATGGGATGTCTCAGCATTCTCCTGCAGGTTAGCATTGTCATTCTTCTCAAACCCCCTACCCACATCAATCTGGTGTGCATCATAAACCGGAGTGCCTACCCTGGTGCAAACATTCCGCCATTGAATCCTTCCCCGCTCTATCAGGATGATATTTAATATTTCCCTGATCAACGGACCTGATAATGAACGAAGATGTAGTTTTCTAATCCGTTCTTCGACTTCCCGTGCAATCTCCTGCGCAGTTTGTTCATCAGCACCTTCATACCCGTAAAAAACCTCTACTAACCGGGTTTCATTTAGAATCTGTTTTACGATTCTGTCCCGGTCCCAGTCCAGAATATGCCCGTCGCTGGTTCTGACCGGAGGCATGGACGGAATAGCAATACCGTCAAGGGTTGTCTGGCGTGTTATGCCTGGCACCACATCACCTAACAGAGTGTCAGAACGGCTTCTTCATTCACCTGGTCTCCAGTAAAAAGATCCTTTGACGTAAGGAATTTTTTACCAGACTGAAGCACAGGTGCTTCCTGAACGAATACTCCATTCATCCTGAGTTCAGTAAGTGCTTTCGCAGAAGACATATCCACAATGGTGTATGTAATCTGTCGATTTAAGAGAAATTCCTTTAGTATTTCACAACGTGGACAAAATTCCAGAGTGTATACGATAATGCCTGCCCCTTCAGCCATATTGATCACTGGTACCGTAATTGTGTAATGGTATGTATCTGATTGATATTTCATTGCTATCTTCAGGGGCCCCTGGAAACCCACCAGCCCTTAAAAGTGTTTATCTGTATACAAAGCGAAGCAAAGATCCTTATTCTATGAAAAAGAGAAATTATGCCACAGAATGGTTCGTCTTTTCGTTGCAATTGATCTTCCTGATGACATCCGTGACCAGTTAAGGGTAGTTCAGGACAGCGTGCGTTCTAGCAGGTCCCGCCTCACGCTGGTTGACCGGGAGTCAATGCATATTACCCTGAAATTTCTCGGAGAAGTACGTGGTTCACATCTCACCATGATTACTGAAATGTTACAGACGATTGAGATTTCCCCTTTTTCACTTGAAATGGGATTGATAGGTACGAATAGCAACAAAGCACCCCGGATTGTATGGGCTGAAGTAAATGATACGGGACAATGCAGAAGTTTGGCAGAGATGATCGATTCAGCTCTTGTCACCCTTGGGTTTGAACCTGAAAAACGTAAATTTAAACCTCATATTACAATAGCCAGGGTCAGACAGTTTCATGAGTCCCTTTTTGAAGCTGTTGCATTTGTTGCCTCGTCATGTTCCGGAACAATCCCTGTGAGTGAATTCATTCTGAAAAAAAGTGAACTTACTTCGAATGGTCCGATATATACTAATATTCTTACAGTTCCTCTTCGGGTGCGAGTATGACTTTTTCCGACCTGGAGCTTCATGTTTTAACAGAAATTCGTCCGACAGAGGATGAACTTGACCGAATGTATGCCATTGCAGACCAGCTCATGTTAGATATCAGGGAATCTGGAAAGGCAGAAGGAATGATGGTCGGTTCGGTTGCACGCAAGACCTGTGTGCATGGTGATCGGGATCTTGATGTATTTATGCTCTTTGATCCTTCTCTTCCCCGTGAGGATCTTGAGCATGAAGGTCTGTCTCTTGCATGGAGTATTGCAAGTAAGTATACTGATATAATAAAGGAAAAATATGCAGAGCATCCATACCTGAATGCGACTATTGATGATCTAGATGTAGATCTTGTTCCCTGCTACAAAGTTCAGGAAGCGACAGGGATTCAAAGCGCTGTTGACCGGACTCCTTTTCATAACCGTTACATAAAGGCAAGAATAGAATCTTATACTGACGATGTTCTTCTTCTCAAACAATTTGTGAAAGCAGGTGGTGTGTATGGTTCAGACCAGATGACTGAGGGATTTGCGGGGTACTTATGTGAACTGCTTATCCTCCATTGTGGAGGTTTTCATCAGTTGCTTAACACAGCCGCAAAATGGAAACCTGGAATATTCATAGACATTGAGCAGCATGCTGCCAAGCGATTTGATGAACCAATGGTTGTCATCGATCCTGTTGACCCATGCAGGAATGTTTCGGCTTCAGTATCTGAAACAAGGCTGCTTGAATTTATAGAACTCTGTCAGGGGTATCTGAAGTCTCCATCCAAATGGTTTTTCTACCGGCCACCTATCTGTATTCTGACTACAGAAGAAGTACAGGCACTGGTATCCGGAAGAGAATCGGCATTTATCGCAATCATCTTTAAAACTCCACCGTATATTGAAGATATCGTAGTCCCCCAACTCCGGAAAAGTCTTCACACCTTAAATGATCTGCTTAGACGTAATGAGTTTGTAGTTGCCCGTGCAGATACCTGGATGCTTGAAGACCGGTGTATGCTTCTCTTTGAACTCCTGGTGGATACGCTGCCGGCAATACGGTTTCATGCCGGCCCGCCTGTTACCTCTACAGTAAATGCCCAACGGTTTATTGAAAAATATCTTCTTTCAGAAAGCATATTCGCGGGCCCGTTTATCCGGGAAGGGAAGTACGGAGTGGAACTTCCCCGGCGCTTTAGAAGGGCTGTGGATCTCCTCTCGTCATCAGAGGTATTTTCCACTGCTCTTGGAAAACATGTAAAGTCTGCCATGAGTGATGAATTTTCCGTATATTATGGTATTGAATGTTGGCAACCTGGTTTTGAACCATTCATCAGCGAGTTCCTTCAGAAGAGTTCGCCACTTGTCAGGATACGAAGGGCTGAAGCCAGGTCATCGCAATCATTGTTGGAAACTATTTAGGTGTACAGGTGAAACCCGCTAGTATGTTCGCTTCCCGTTCTCTCCTTTTTTGGCTCATCCTGTCTGTTATAATCTGGACTCCGGTTATGTCTGCACAGACGGATGACCTGATTTCTGATGGGAATGCTTTCTATGGACAAGGGATGTATGAGGAAGCGATAGATGCTTTTGAGCATGCCATTGATCTGGATCCTTCGAACGCAGCGGCCTGGTACAATAAAGGTGTCTCTCTTTATAAACTCGGACAGACTGATGAAGCAATAGCCTCGTATGAAGTTGCAATCGGACTTGATCCCCGTAATTCTGACTATTGGTACAACAAAGGTAATGCCCTTTTAAGCAAAGGGCTGCTAAATGAAGCATATGCTGCTTATGATGTGGCAATTCAACTTGATCCCTATGATGTTCAGGCCTGGATGGCGAAGGGAAATGTGCTCTCATCCCAGCAGCAATATGAAGAAGCAATCCGTGCATATGACGCCGCAATACAGATTGCCCCAAATAATGAAGAAACATGGTTTGCCAAGGGTAATGCTCATTACAACCAGGGTAACTACAAAGAAGCGGTTTCGGCGTACGAGGTAGCCTTACAAAGGAACAGCAAGGACAGTAAAGCCTGGTACAACAAGGGCAATGCACAATATAACCTGGGGGATCTGAACGGTGCGTTGAAAAGCTACGAGATGGCCCTTGCATATAATCCCAAAGATGCTGTTGCATTTACAAATAAGGGGATGGCCCTTGCAGACTTGAAGAAATATGAGGAAGCAATTGACGCATACCAGGATGCGATAAACCTTGATGTTACAGACCTGAAAGCATGGACTTCACTTGGACAGGTATACACGACCCTGAAGGAGTATGATAATGCCGTTAAGGCATTCCAGATGGCCTTAAAACTAAACAAAACTGATTCATCCATCTGGAAAAATATTGGTGATGTACTGATGCTTGAGAAACGGTATGATGAAGCATTGGCTGCGTATGAACAGGCTATAGCCTTAAATCGCAAGGATACCGGAGGATGGGTTGGGAAAGGTAAAGCACTGGCCAGTCTGTCACGGTATAAAGAAGGGCTTGGTGTTTTTGAGATCGCCTGTGCTATGGAGCCCCAGTATACCTCTGCATGGGTGGGAAAAGGAGATTGCCTTTCCGGCCTTGGATTTACTAATGAAGCTGATATTGCTTATGAATCAGCGCTCCAGCTTGATCCAAGGAATAGCGTAGCGCTTGCAGCGAAAAGTAAAAACCTGATATCCCTGGGTGATTCAGACACCGCTCTCAGCTCATTACAACTCGCAATTATTGCCGATCCCATGAATATTGGATTAAAAAGCAGGTTGGTTGAAATTTATGAGAAAAAGGGCAATTACCAGGATGCTCTTGCAATATGGGATTCGCTGGAATCGGATATGGCCGATCCAAACCTGGTCAGAAAGGGCAGAGCGTTGACCCTGGTCCGTGCAGGACGGGTACAGGATGCATTAAACCTGTATCATGACGTTTTGTCTGAGGATACGGGTTCTGGTATGCTGTTTGAACAGTACGGGGATGTGCTTTCCCTGGCAGGAGATTCGGTGAACGCTGAAAATGCTTATCGGAAGGCCATGGAACTACAACCAAATCTCACTGGTATTGCCCTGAAGATCCAGACTCTTGAATCGATGAAGAACAAGACTCCTCTTGGAGTCCCGGTAATATTATGTGCGTTATTAATTGGGCTCTGCCACATTTATATCCGAAGAAGTGACCGGTAACATATCTTTTTTTTCACTGCACTTGTCAAGATACCTGCTGATAAATTTGTCCCAGGCTGGGGTGATAAATGCACTTTCCCGGTAATAGTCATAAAAGAGCGGGTTTATCTGAACCGGAGAGAGAACAGCAATTCCATGTGCTCCCGGGACTCTTTCATCATGTCTGGCAACTACAACAGTTCGGTTTATCCCTTCAATAACACCATCTGCAGAATCTGAAATATAGGGTACTTTACGCTTAATGGTTTCTGCGAAATTATACAGGTCCATGGTTGCTTCAGAAAGATCTCCTGATCCGGTTAGTCCGAATTGTTGGGTATCAGATAACGCTTCTTTAATAATCCGACATCCTTCATCTGTGCCAGCCAGAGCATGGAGATCTTTTGCAAATCTTTCTAGTTGTAATGTCAGAAATCCAGCATCCTTTAGATAGAGAAGAGATATGGTTTTTCCCTGCCTCTCGTTATTCATGTAATTTTTGAATAACTCTTTTGCGTGTTCATCTGCTTTAGCATTCGGGTTTTGCCCGAGATATGATATCCAGGGTTTATACGGCCAGCCTTCTGCCGGTTCTGACTCCTCACTGGTAATGGCAAAATGTGCAAAGGGAGAGAGTGCTGATACCATTTCCAGGCATCCCATAAGGCATGAATCAAATCCAATAAGCTCAATTTCAGGCCCAATTTCAAGAGAGGTGGTTAATTCCCCAATTGTAAGTCCATCGTCATCATGATTCTGATCAAACAGCATCCCGGTATATGCCTGGCCATGGCCGATAAAAATGAGAAAAACGCGGGTATAATGGTGATTTTCCCGAAGGTATGAGAGGTAAAACTGAAGAGTTTTTGGATCACCCATGCTTGCACCCGGGAGGTGAATCGTGAATGAATTATCGTCTCCGAGTATTCTATTTGAAAGATCAGCTTTTAGATCATCCAGGTCTGCAATAGTCATCCCATGCCACCCGGGTTTGTCAGCACCACCATAAGCGGCAATTATGGTACAATTATCTGAAAAACAATTTTCTGCTCCCTTTACTATTTGAAAAAGATCCCTGGTGATAAGGCCGGATTCTTCAAGTGTACCACCTGATGCGTAGACTGCAATCAGGAGGGTACCTGATGTATCAGCAAATATCGGACAGGTTATGCCGTGACAGAGAACAAGAATAAAAAAAAATATAAGAGAAATTTTCTCCCTTTTCCCAGGAATTTTCATCTGTATGTTTTTCCGAATTTATTCTTCCGGTTGAGACTTTTCTTCAGATGTCGTTGTTTCAACTTCTATCTTAACAACTTCTCCCTCTTCTATCCAGAAGGTTTTCCATCCTGCGTAATTTCCAGGATTGTCATCATATTCTGCGTACATGGCCTGGGCATATGTTCCATCCGGAAGAATATCATAGGTCAGAGTGGTGTTTTCAGTCACATTCATCTGTCCAATCTGAATCCATTCGCCTCCATCCGGATTATCTTCCAACAATTCCCATCCATAACTATACACGACATCTCCCGGGCCAAGTTCCAGGTTTTGTTTTGAAAACTGAATTGTCCCATTATCACGAACGGTGTATTGTATTGCAACCAGCCTTTTTTCCCCTGTTCCAGGATTAATATAAATATTAAGGACTGCTGGCGTGTCCATGGATCCACTGACAAGGTCTATTTCTGAGGTAAAAAGAAGGGAACCCTCGGGAACAACAGAATCAAAGGACATACCAATAAGGGCGTAATTTTCACTTTCAATATTATCCTGAAGGTAAAACCATTTACCGTCCCAATCTGGAAGATTGTATTGTCCGTATTCATCCGGCTCAAGTAATTCATCTCCAAGAAGAATCATCTGGTCATCCTGGGAGTAATAGTATTCTCCATATACCGATACTCTGTTATCGGTTAAGAAATATCTGGATGGAATACTACCATGCCTGCACCTATTAATGGTGCATCTCCATTCAGGGGACTAATCAGGAATTTGGGAAGTTTTAGGTACCGGTCAGTATATGCGATTGCATCCTTGAGAAGTTCTGGATATTTCCTGATAACAGTCCCGTCAATGATGATGCATTCCGGATCGTATGCCACAATTACCGCTGAAAGACCCCTTCCGTTAATTTTTGCCAGGGCATCTCGAAAATCATGATCTTTCTCTTCTTTTCTAAAAATTCGTTCTAGTATTTCCGGTGTCTTTTCATTTCCATGAACAGGTATCTTATTCCTACTACACCATTTCTGGTAAAAAGTGGGAATTGCTCTCCCAGATGCATATCCTTCCCAATGTCCATTATATCCGCAGGTACATGGGAATGAAAAGGTATTATCAACAGGAAAGTGCCCGATTTCTGCGGCATTCCCTCCTCTTCCCCTGATAATCCTGCCTCCGGTAAACACTCCTCCACCAATTCCAGTAGAGATGGTGATATATACAACATGGTTAAATCCCTGTGCCCCTCCTACAAGTACTTCACCAAGCACGGCAGCCTGGCAGTCGTTTATAAGATGTACTGGATATCCTGTCTCTTCTTTAAGGATGCTGACTACCGGGACAGCATCAAAGGGGATATTGGGGGGGTGGTTTAGGATACCCGATTTTAAATCAACAGGCCCGGCAACAGCGACTCCTATTCCAGCCAGCTGGTACTCGTCACTGGTAAGTTCGGAAAATTTTTCCCCGATAATTTTTGGAATGTCTTCTGGCTGTCCATCCACCGGAGTTTTAAACCTGGCAACCCTGATAACTCCTCCCTCCTGATTGATTATTCCCACCCTGGTATTAGTTCCCCCGATATCTGCCGCACCGGCAACCAGTTTCTTAAGTTTTTTCATAATATCCAAAGATGAATTCTGATTTTCCATGAAAAGAACCTAGTGGTAATGCGTGTAATTATATTGAGGTCATGGAAGGACAAATAGCGTCACTTTTCACAGGAATTGTAGTAGTCTTCTTAATAGCGGTCCTTTTGCTGATAATTTTATACCGGGTCAGAATTCCATCAGTTGTTGCATTTCTCATTGCCGGATTTCTGGCTGGCCCTTCCGGTCTTGGTCTGATAACTAACGAAGAATCAATCAGTTTTTTTGCTGAACTTGGTGTTATTTTTCTCCTTTTTACGATAGGTCTGGAGTTTTCCGTATCACGCATTCTAAAAAGCAGAAGATTCGTACTGATTGGTGGTTTGGTACAGGTTTTCTCAACGATTGTCATCTGGACTGTTCTTATGCAGTTAACTGGTATGGACTTGTATCATGCATTTTTCTGGGGTATGCTGGTATCTCTTTCATCCACTGCAATTGTCATGAAAGTACTTGCTGACCGGATGGAAGTTGACAGCCCTCATGGCAGGGCAACACTTGGGATTCTCATTTTTCAGGACATTATTGTCATTCCCATGGTTATGATAACCCCGGTTCTTGCAGGAACAAGTGATTCAGATGTCTCGCTAATGAAACTGTTAATTGGAACATTCGTCATCCTTGCAGTGGTTTATGTTTCAGCGAGATACGTTGTTCCGTCCCTTCTGCTTCATGCAGCCCGTCTCAAAAACCGGGAAATGTTTCTGTTTATCGTGATGGGAACCTGCCTGCTGGTTGCTTTCCTCACCAGTGAATTTGGTCTTTCAATGGCCCTTGGAGCATTTCTTGCTGGTATCATAATATCTGAATCTGAATACAGCACTCATGCCATGTCCAGCATCCTCCCTTTCCGGGATCTCTTCACCAGTTTTTTTTTCATCTCTATTGGGATGATATTCAATTTCCAATATTTCATACAAAATCCATTGATTATTGCAGAACTGGTCCTCCTTGTATTTGGAGTAAAATATGCTACCGGCACACTTGCCGCTTTTTGTGCAGGACTTGCACCAAGAGCCTGTGTGCTAACCGGTATCTCTCTCTCCCAGGTGGGAGAATTCTCTTTTGTGCTTGCAACTACCGGAAATGCTCTTGGTTTTTTAGCCCAGGACTCTTTTCAACTCTTCCTGGATGTCTCGGTTGTGACTATGGGACTCGCCCCGATACTGATGGGGCTGTCAGGTAAGATAGCAACTCCTCTTTCCTCTCCGTTATACCGAATCCTGCCGGATCGTCCGGAACAATCTGATTCTGAAGAAAAAGGACTGGAAAACCACATTATTATCGTTGGTTACGGGCTGAACGGACAAAATGTGGCGAGATCTGCAGATATTGCAGGTGTCCCGTACCTGATTATTGAGATGAATCCTGATACTGTAAGGGAGGAGAGAAATAAAGGAAAAACCATCATGTATGGAGATGCTGCCCAGTCAGAAATACTTAAGAAAGCAGGTATTGTAAAAGCAAGGGTAGTCGTTATTGTTGTGAATGATCCCTTCAGTACCCAGCAGATAGTTCAGACTGTCCGGATGATGAATCCGGTTGTTCATATCATTGTCAGGACTAGGTACATGGGCGAGGTAACTACTCTCATGGAACTGGGTGCGGACGAGGTTATCCCTGAAGAATTTGAAACTGCTGTTGAGATTTTTACCCGAATTCTTCATACCTACCTGATTCCGGCAAGTGAAATTGAGCACCTGGTTGGAGAGATTCGTGCAGGAGGGTACCAGATGCTTCGGAATATAAATACTCCCTCCTATTCTCTTGATGACATTAAAGTTCTGGTGCCTGATATCGAGATCCGGACCATCAGGATCCCCGACAATTCCGGATACATTGGAATGCCTCTGAAGGAAACGATGATCCGGAGTAAATTCCAGGTCTCTATTGTTGCTATCCGAAGAGGCCAACAGATGATAGTAAGCCCGGGTGGTGAGGAAAGTATCTGTGCCCAGGACTTGGTTATGGTTCTTGGAAGGCCTGAGAATATTCTTACTGCCTTCTCATCTGAATAACTGGTTATTCTTCACTGTCCATATAAGCCAATGCTGATTTATATGCACCTTTACCGGAAAAACGTCGTAATTCCTGCAGGTCATCTGATACGATGATGATCGGCTGTAAATTATATACTACAAAAACCAGGTTGCAATGCCGGTACTCGCCAATAGATATTCCTTTTGGTAATGCGGATGCCGGGGTAAATGCAAGAATTTCATACCCCTCATCTCCTGGATTTTCCTCGAAGAAGTAATAAAAAACCTGCCATGCATTGAGAAGATCAGATGTGAGAATAGCATCTCTAATTTCCGGTGTGAGTGCATTAAGGCGTATTCTTATGCAGACAACATCCTCATCGCAGTCCTCTAGTATTTTATCAACAATTCGTGAGAGTTCTGCAAAAGGGACTGGTTCAGTATCCATATAATAGGTTTTACCTGAAAACCTAAAAATAGAAGGCGGTTATGAAATCTGGTATCCAACCGAAACCCGTGCGGTGACTTCAACCGCTCCAGGTTCAATTGGTGTTGCAGGCGCTGCTGCTTTGAGACTGGAAACTCCATAATCCTGGTTAAAATAGACTGGTGGCTGATAACCCTCGTCAACGGTTACTTCATGGACATCACCCAGGGTTTTACCCATGGCTGTAATAACCGAATCAGCGTCATTTCTTGCTTTTCTTACCGCAATATCCAATGCTTCCTTGCGGAGTTCAGCGGTTTTCTCCTGGCTTAAAGTGAATTTAAGGGAATTAACTGAGTTTGCACCATGAGACACAGCAATATCGATGATATCTCCTACCCGGTCAATTTTTTCTGTCTCAATGGAGATGGTATTTGATACCTGGTAGATGGTAACATCCTTACCATACTTTTCTTTTAATGCATCATCCGGGTAGTAGACTTCTGAGATAGAATATGAAGTCGTCCCGATTTCGTTCCCGGCCAGGTTTCCTTTAGAGGTATCACGCAGGGCCGACATCACGGCATCCATTTTTCTTGCATTTTCTTTTTGTGCGGCCTTTACATCAGGATCTTTTGTTACTACCGTCAGTTCAATCTCCACGCGGTCAGGAGAAGCCTTTATAGTCCCGCTTCCGGTGACGTGAATAAGAGGAATTTTATCACTGGTGGATTCTGCATGTACCGGAAGGATGCACATGAAAAGCATACTCACCAAAATTACAGGTATGAATGTCCGAAGGTTCATAGTACCTGAATTGTGTTTTTTCGTAATACCCTTTCCGATGACTTTGAAAAACTTGAGAGTTATTCAATAGAAGGACTCAAGGGTTTTCAGTTGAAAGATGTACGAACCGTGAGAGACGAGGAGACTGACTGGGCTGTATATCACTACATAACGGCAAATAAGGGATGTAACATGGATATGCTCCTTGAATGGACTGGCCTGGATCCTGTGGTTATTACCTCCTCTTTAAACAGGCTTACTCGGTATTGCCTGGTAGATTGCAGGGAGGATGCTTATTTTGCCTGCAATATTACCGAGATAATTATGAAAAATCAGATTAAGGGATTATTATCAGACGGGCTTGAATTATCAGGTGGAGTGATCAGGTATAATCCTGATACTGAGGGATAAAATGATTGTAGTCTTAAGAATTGGTCACCGGCCACAGCGCGACATGCGGGTTACGACTCATGTCGGACTTGCTGCACGGGCATTAGGTGCGTCAGGTATGTACATAGCATCTGATGATAAAGGGGTCGCTGAGAGTATCCGGGACGTTGTGACCAGGTTTGGTGGAGATTTTTTTGTTGAAGACAAGGTTAAGTGGAACTCATGCATCAAACAATGGAAGCGTGAAGGCGGCTGTGTGGTCCATCTGACCATGTTTGGTCAGAACCTTCCGGATGTTGAGAGTGAAATTAAGTCCAGGGAAAAAATTATGGTCATTGTAGGAGCTGAAAAAGTTCCCGGGGAGATATATGAGCTCGCAGATTATAATGTTGCAGTGACTAACCAGCCCCATTCAGAGATTGCGGGCCTTGCGGTTTTTTTAGATCATATCGCTCCAAATGCATTACACCGGGAATTTCCGAATGCCAGGGTTCGTGTGTACCCTAATCCTTGTGGAAAAACGGTGGAAGAACTCTGAAGCGGATTCTGGTAGTTGGATTTTCTACCCGGCATGTTGCTTCATCTGCGAAGAGGGCGGGATACGAGGTATATGCAGTAGATCATTTTTGTGATGCAGATCTCCGGTTGATAACTTCGGCATACGATCAGTTCACTGAGCTTTTTGAGCTCCCGGTAAAGATTCGGGAGATGTGCAGAAAATATCATATCGATGCCATCATTCCTACATCAGGTGCTGAGAATCTCCGGGATCTTCCTGTTCCGGTACTTGGATCCGATCCGGAGATTGCCGGGAAGTACCTGGATAAGAAGTATACCCAGTCCTGGTTTGAAGGTCTGGGTATCCCGGTTCCTCCTCTTGTATGTCCCGGTGAATTTCCTGCAATGCTCAAGCCTCTTTCTGGATCGGGTGGATGGCGGAACAGTGTTGTTCACTCGGAAGATGATATTGCAGCCTGGAATGAAAAATTTCCCTCAGAACCATATCTGCTCCAAAAGATAGTAGAAGGAATTCCTTCATCAGTCTGCTGTGTCACAGGAGATGGAAAAGCCCGGGCCGTAGCGGTAAACCGGCAGATCATGAGGGATCATGGACCGTATCGGTTCGGGTTTTCAGGTTCACTTACTCCATTTGACCACTCCAGGAGAGAGGAGATGATCCGGTATGCAGAACATGCCGCTGCATCTTCAGGCTGCCGGGGAGTCATTGGTATTGATTTTATCGTAAATGATGGTGCTGTATATGCAATTGAGCTTAATCCCCGGTTCGTTGCAACACTGGACACAATAGAATCGTCAACTGGAGTAAATCTTGTCAGGCTTCATATCGATGCGTGCCATGGAACTATTCCTAAGTCAGTTCCGGCCCCGGTGAAATATGCAATGCGGCGAATTCTGTTTGCTGACAGGCCATTGGTTATTACCGAGGACCTGATCCGTTTTATGCCATGGGTGGCTGATATTCCTGTCCCGCCTGCTCAATTTGAAGAAGGAGGTGCAATAATCAGCGTGTTTGGGGAGGGTCATGATTTGGTTGATGCAGAAAAGTCTCTGGATACTACTATCATGGTAGTAACCCAATATATACAGTGATGGTTTCCTACGAGGAAATGCTGGCTGACAAGGCTATATTTGAGTACCTACACCGGATGATTGACGATGAAGGGATCGAACTTATTCGTCGTTTTCCTACTGAAAAAGAATATAGTGATGAAGAGCTGGCGGAGATAACAGAGATCAACCTGAACTCTGTACGAAATACTCTCTATACATTATATGAGCACAGACTTGCCAAATACCGGAGAATAAAAAATAATGAAACCGGATGGCTTACCTACCTCTGGCAGCTGGAACTGGAGAATATGTACGATTCAGTCTCTAAGGATCTTGAGGTTATTCTTGAAAAACTCAGGCGCCGTTATAAATACGAGAATGAAAATGCATTCTACAGCTGCCAGGAATGTGGGAATACCGTTACTTTTTCAGATGCGATGGACTCGCAATTTGTCTGTCAGAATTGTAACAATCAACTGGTTCATTTTGATAATGAACCGCTCGTATTTGCATTGCAACGTCGTATAGCAAAGATAGAAGAGAATCTCGGTCATGTGTAGTCCGGGAGACAAATACATACCTTTTCTTATCAAGGCTGGATGTGACCCTGAAGTAATTGCACACTGCCTTGTTGTCCGCGATGTAGCCGTCCAAATCACTACTGATTTATTAAATGCAGGAATTTCTATAGATTTAGATCTGGTTGCAGCAGGTGCTGTACTTCATGATATCGGCCGTTCACAAACCCATGGGATGGATCATGCTGATGCAGGAGGTATTATCTGTAGGAATCTTGGGTTTGATGATAAGATATGTGGTATTGTTGAGAACCATATCGGAGCAGGTCTTTCTGCAGAAGAACGGGTAACATATGGTCTTTTAGCGGTTGATCGGATTCCCAAAACTCTCGAGGAAAAAATTGTTGCTCATGCTGATAACATGGTTAAGGGAAAGCGAGAGATTAACAGACAGGAATTTCTTGCGTCTCTTGATAAATTTCCTGAAGAGATTCGAACCAGGTTTTTAGCCATTGCAGATGAACTGGAAATGCTTAAAGGTGAAGGAAAAGTCGGGGTTTAAAAAACCAATTTTTTTACAACCGGCAGTTCGCGAAGTTCATCAATAACACCCGCCGGCATTTTTCCATCGGCAATAATGACAAGGCGCGGTGACTCTGAAAGGTGTGGATCGGTTACAAAGATCTGCCGCAACCCTATCTGGTGACGAGATAACGTGTGGATACAGGCATCGATAATTCCTGGTTTACTAGCGTCCTGCGGTATAACTGTTATCACGGAAAGTGACAGATTTTCAGCAATGACGGAAAGATCGGGTGTGACCCGCATATTTATGAATATGTCTTTGTATGGAGATGTGAGAATGCGCCTTGCAGTTGCTTCTACAACCCGGCGGTCAACATGAAGATTTGCTGCGACCTGCGTTGCTGCTACCGCTATGGTGTTACAACAGATTTTTCCCTTTTCATTCACGCCAAATCCATTTTCCAGGAGGAACTTGACGACCCTGGTTTGTGAGGGCGAATCAGCAAACCACTCAAGAATTGCAGACCACATACATCATTTTCTGTTTCTCAATAGTTATAGGAGATACCTCTATACTGGTGATAAAATAGATAAGTTCTTTACATGAGACATCGACCTTATTCAGGCACAGAGACAGGAAGTTTTGCCAGTACCTGACTCATGTGAATTTATTGAGCGAGGGTATCCGAGCCAGGTCAAAGGAGCAAGGTTGAGGGCCTTGTCGCGAAGGCGTTCGAGCGTTCAAATCGCTTCCCTCGCATCTAGACTTTATGTTCAAATCGCTGGCTGTTGTTTCAGTGTAGTGACTTATGGTATTTGTATCCTATAGGGACACCCATTGGGGTACTAGGACATAGGATTAAACTATCCACAGTATTCTTTCCGTACGGCGGGAAAGTGTCTGGTTTTTATTTTTCTGGATAGAATTGACGTGACTGACGAGGAAGGATCCTTTTTTCCATGAAGATTCCCGGGTAACTTCTATTGAGCAAGTCTTGAGATTATCAGGAGATGCGGGTGTGTTCCTCCAAAATTCAGATTCAGAAACAGGTTGTGAACCTATGGAATTTGCGCCAGATTAGAAATCCGTATCCTGTCAGAATATCTCATTGAGTTTTATGATATCTTTAAAAATACCGTAAATTATAAAATAAACCCATAACTGATGTTTCTGTCATAACAAATGAGAAACAATATTGCGGTGTGAATTAGTAATTACTTAAGGTGAAGTTACCGGATGAACACGTATAAGATACTATCAACTCTGTTCATTATCATTATTCTCATTTCCTTTGTTCAGGCGGCAGATGATAACCTGACAAACGGTTCACCTTTGGTATTTTCTGCACCCATTCCCTCTCCTGATCACCTGTATGCCATGAGCCATGATTACGTATTACAAAAAGTAACACTTAGTGGAGATTATACGTATACACGGCCGGGAAGGTCTGTTACTCCCAGGATTGTGATATTTAACCCGGGAGGAGATGATACGGCTTTCGGAGATGTGCCAGTTGAAGCATGGCTTGGGGAAACGCAGTTAATTCCTGTCGATGGATCCTTTACTCCATTAAAAGGAGGAAAATCTGCCATGTACACCCTGAGGTACATGATTCCCCATGACATCCCTCTTATGCCCTGTCACCTGACCCTGAAAATTGATCCCTGGAACATTAGGGGAGAAAAAGGCAATGGTATAAATGAACTTACGACCCTGGCCCTGGTTGCTTTTGATGACCGGGAATTTAAAAAATTATGAGTTTTCTTTAGTTGATATCCGCAATAATTAGGGTAATGTTATCAGGAGCACCTGCGTCAAAGCAACAATTGACAATCTCCCTGGCAGCTCCTGAAATATCGTCTATCCGGGCAGCCTGTAAAAATTTCTCTCCTCCATAATCCCATATCCCATCAGTGCAGGCAACAATCCGTGATCCTGATACACGTTCTGTTTTACTTATTCTGATATCAGGAATCCTGGCTACTTTTCCTCCTGAAAGACATGATGTAATCACATGTCCAAAGGGATGAGACCTTGCATCTTTTTCATGCAATGTCCCGGCATCGATCATCTCCTGAATGATCGAATGGTCTTTTGTCATAAGCTGCAGGTCTTTTTTTCCGGGAAAACGATAATATACCCTGGAATCGCCACATGAGAAGAAAAAAACATCCTCGTTTGTAACCAGAACCCCGGCAAGTGTAGTTCCAAGTCCATCAAGGGCAGGATTTTCCCTGGCTATTCTGTCAAGGTTCTCCGTTGCTGCGGTAATACAGTTTAACAGTTCGTTCTCGTTAGCAGGGGTAGGAATTATTCCTGCCATGAAACGTAGCACTTCCCTGCTTGCGATGTCTCCTGCAACACAACCGCCAAGGCCGTCTGCTACTGCAAATATTACCGGTATTGTATCGGTAAGAATGAGCCTGGGATTGTCCATTACCGCTCCGGAAATGACCTGGTCTGAAACCAGCAGGCTATCTTCATTCCTTTTGCGGTATAGACCGGTATGGCTGTATGCAGCAATCTGAATTGAGGAGTTCATACTATTGTCCCAGGACCAAGCAGGTATTGAATATACTATATCCATACGGGAAAAAAGACATACCTTTCCGCATGTGGTTGCTATATTTTTCATAATCAGTCATACCGGACATATCATCCAGTAAATACATGAAAAAAAGAAGCGGGATCTGAAGATTACATTTCATCACAGGGGATGTACCTCCCTGCACATACGATATATTGCTTTTTATCACTCCCGGTTACGAGAGTATAGTAGGCTTCCTTGTAAAAAATGCCACTTTCCAATGGGTTCGAGTATGTATATGTAACAAAACCCGAGCCCTCTTTCATGGCACCAGATACAATTTCATCTCTGTATTGTTTTCCCTGGGCATCCTTCTTCCCTGCCATATTCAAGCCTGCATCCCCCGGATTTCCAGCATTAGCAATGAGGGTGACACTGGTATCATAGATATAAACATATAATGAGGGATCATTCCGGTCTTTATAAGGATGCTTGCTGTTTTGAATATCTGCCAATGTTCCTGTCGCATCGCGGCTTATGCCATCTGAAGTAAGGTTTACCAGATCGGTGATCAGTTGCCGCTCATGCGTAAGATTTGCACAGACCGGACCGACATATTTTGCAACAATATGTTCATATGTAGTAAACCCTTCTAATCCACGATCATTTTTCAATTTGTCCAGTTCATCCTGGATAATCTGGATTATTTGTGGCTCAGTCTGGTTTGAAAATGCGTAATAATATGTATTGTCTGCCAGTTTGTCCAGGATGTAGAAAGTGGAAGGGTTTTCTGCAAATGTCTGGATAAGGCTCTCTCCTGGATACTGGGCATAGACCCAGGCATCTGATGTTCCGTCAACCAGCCGTTTTACTGCTTCCTGTGTAGTGACGACCTGCACGATGTGTTCTTTTGGAACACCTACACTATTTGCTATGGATACTCCAATATCATCCCTGATAGCAACCACCCGTAAAGTACTATAATCCCGGTTTTTAGTTTTAAGAGTATTATCTATGGCAAAAAAAACCTCAGGAGACTGGATGATCGGGCCGGCCCAGGAAAATAAGTTTTCCCGCTCTGAATTTCTAGCAGTGGAAAACAGGCAGGTATTGTTATGGGAAAGAGCAGTATTATATGCATCAGTCCAGGCCATCACCTGAATCTGTTCTGAAGGGAGATTAATTCCAACCCTTTCCAGGATGGTAACGAGCAATTCAACAGAGAGACCAGATGGAATTCCGTTTTCGAGGTAGTTAAAAGGCGGGTATTCCTCGGTTACAAACATCATGTCATCAGGTATTTCTACTGCAATGGATACTCCGGAACATAGGAACAAACAGCTAAGTAATAATAATCCTGAATAAACAGTCTTCATCAACTGATGGGTTTTCTCTTCTCCTATAAATATTAATTTAAATGAGGGGAGATGGCTCTTTCTTACCATGAACCGGTAATGATGAATGATACAGATGGATAGGATGGTCAATATCTGCTAATCGAAGCAGGATAAGTTGTTTTCCTGGTTTTGTTAATGCGAATACCGGTACAGTGGATCCAGCCTGCAGGCATGCCTTCGCTCCGCAGACCTCCCAGACTGCACGTGAAGCACAAGCGGTAATGATATCAACATTCTCTCCTGCTTCTTGTGCATCTGGTATTGAATATCCGGTTGTATGAACTGCTATTATGATGGCGCCAGGTTCTACAGATCTGACCCTTTTTGCATCAGCGGGGTCACTTATCGTAACAACAAGGCTTTTGTATCCTGCTTCCTTTGCGGCAATGACTCCGGATACCGGATCAAGGGAAGCATTCTTCTGGTCCGGGACAAATCCTCTCCCCTGTATTATTTTTTGAATTACTTCCGGGATGGGACTTGTTGATACAAGACCAGACATCCTGCCTCCGATTCCCTGTACCATTTTAGGATCAGTTATTACAACCGTTCCTGCACCGTCACAGACAATAACTGCTGCATCGATAAACCGGGCCGCAAGACCTGAACTTATGAGTTCAGAAGCTCCAAAACCAACAAAATCATCTGATGAGTAAAGGTTCCGGGTTTTCGTGCACATTCCAAACGAATTGATCCTGTCCTGGATATTTCTTGAGACTGCATCAGAAGTCATCTCATATACCGGGCATGCAAATCTAAGTGCAAGTGGGCATTCACTAATTTTTGGTTCCTCTGCAGAGACAACAATACCATCCCTGACAACAACCCGTGTTTTTCCAGCAGCTTCGATAATGTGTTCGTCCATACCTATCTCTTTCTCATGAAAAGTAATGCGATACATATACCCGATATGCCTATCCATGGCAGGAATCCCGATTCCTGGGTTGGAGTAGGAACAGGGGGTGTTGGCAAAGGTGTTCTGTCCGGTATATCTGCCAGGGGTATTTCGTATTCTTCCGGTGTATCTATGGTTTTTACAAGGAGGGTTGGAGTGGGAGTCATGAGTGTCTGAGTGATTGTGGGTTCGGTGGTTGCAGGTATACTGGAAAGTGCAGTAAGACTAATGTTATCGATGAATCCCTCTGCTTTCATTCCGTTTTGTCCTTCACCGGTGGATGTAATAAACAAATGTGTCAATTCCTCAATCTTCCCACTAACCTTTACAAAATGGCTGAACAATGGTACATTATCACCAGGCTTTGTTACCGTTATGCTTACCCGTTTGTCAACAGGATACCAGGTAAGGCGGATATGATACTCTTCTCCATCAGCAAACCGAACGGTATTTCCACTGTAATTTTCCTTACCCATAATTGAAAATGTTTTAGATCGCAGGTTCTCCTTACTTATTGCAACTAAAGAGAATGCATTATCACCATTCTGGTTATTAAGTTCTGCAATAATCAGTGGTCCTTTCTGGCTATCCAGGGAATCTGTTCCAAGACCAAACCTGAAAGAACTTTTTTCGTCTGTGCTCACAGGGTAAACATCAAATTCAAGGGTAAAAGGGCCTGTATG
The DNA here is from genome assembly GCA_012729535.1 of Methanomicrobiales archaeon. GTDB lineage: Archaea > Halobacteriota > Methanomicrobia > Methanomicrobiales > Methanospirillaceae > Methanospirillum. The sequence goes on from JAAYCY010000030.1 coordinate 44,656, forward strand.
CGGTTCTGAAAGGGGATACGACGCATAAGAACCGGTTCCTCCTTCAATGAGGTAATGATACCTTCCTGAACTGTCAAGAAAAAAGGAATTATTACTGTTTGTTTCCCATCCCTGTATGTCTGTAAAATCAGTGGAAAACAAGACCCTGTCGGCAAAAACTCCAGAACACGAAGTAATTGTTAGATATAGGATAATGATGAGTAAAAGATTATTACGGAGATTCATATTTACTATGATTTCTCCTGCAATGAATGAAAGGTTGCCGATGAACTTACCCCATGGTAAGTTCCCTGATTCCTCCCTGGAAGTTCATACTCTGTGCAGATTTCTGGTAAAAGAACCTTCCATCCCGGTCCGGTCCGATACCTGAAAATACAATTTTTGGGTTTTCGACATACTGGTATGGTTCAGAATTTATGAAGAGTTTTTCATATGGATCACCTTTCGGAACGACCAGTTTTAAAGTTGAAGCATAACTGTCAAACCCGCCAATCATAAAGGAATTTACCGGCCCCCTTGCTTGTGTTTCCCCGTTTTTGACCAATGTTATGTCATTGAAATTAAATGATGTGAACCTGTTCTTGTCAACAGATATTCTCCCGTCAGATGATTCGGATCCATAAATGAGCTGGATCATATCTCCTGGTTCGAACTGGAAGAGTTTTCCTGCAATCTTCATTGAGCTGGATGGATCGGTTATCCGTAAGGAAATATATCCGTCAGATTCGAGTTCACCGTTTACACTGTTTGTCAGGTAAACGTCCATCAGGGTTGGGGATGTGACGTTTATTCCTGTTTCAGAGTAATATTTATCGGTCCCGTATGCATTGGTTACCCGTAGCGTGACATTGTAATTTCCTGCATTCTGGAAGATATGCACCGGATTTTTATCAGATGACTGGCTGCCATCACCAAATGACCATTCCCAGCTTTTCGGGTTACCGGTGGAGAGATCGGTAAACTGCACAGTCAGTGGCGCCTGTCCCATTCCAGGTTCTGCCAGGAACCTGGCTATTGGTGGGGATCCAATTACGATGAAATCTTCTGCGGTTCGTCTGTTAGAACCATATGCATTGGATACCAGGAGGCTAACACTATATGATCCTGGTACAAAGTATGTATGAACCGGGTTTTGCAGTGTTGAAGTGGAACCATCACCAAAGGTCCAGAGGTAATCATTGACGGTTCCATAACTAAGGTCATGGAATGTAACCGTTAATGGAGGATCTCCAACTCTTGGTTCAGCGGTGAAATCAGCAACCGGAGGCTGGGTAGGATTTGCATCCTTTACCTGGACCTGAATGCTGGTAGGTTCAGGGATCGGTGTTTCAGAGAGCACCACTTCAACAGGCAGCGGTGTTGCAGATACCACCGGTGGAGGTTCAATTCGTGCCTTATCTATAAGGATACTCTCCCCTTTATCGGTCAGATAGTATATTTCGACCAATCTGGGACTATCCGGTGAAGGATAATACAGGTCTACCCGCTCTCCTTGTGACCATGGCCATGATCCTCCCTGAAAATTAAGATTCTGGTTAGATCGGACATCCCCGTTTACCTTAATTACAATCCTGTCAGAAGCAAATGAGTCACCTCCCATATGCTGCATAACAATAGAATCCCCTTCTCCCTCTATACTAATTGATGCCTGGGGAATCCTTTCTGGAATCGGATTCCAGATAACAAGGATCACTCCCAGAAGAAACAGAACAATCATGATTATTGACATGACCATGATAGTCTGGATCTGAGTCATTGCACATTCTTTACTCATACATCTCCCCATCCATGAAATTTTGTTTCTCTGTACCCCCGTACAGAATCATTACTGCCCTGCAACCGATCGCATGATATGATTATGATATTGAGGGGGTAATGACCTCATACGATTCAATACCTCCCCTGAAGGTAAACCCGGCATTTTCCTGAACACTGAAGAGGAATTTTCCTGTTGAGTCGGTTCCAACATTATGCAGGATTACTGTTTGTCCATTACTTGCAACAATTGCTGGGATACCGTTTACAAGGCCTTTTAAACCGGATTCATGAGCAATTATTCGAATCGTTATGTCGGATGTTGCTATCTGGTTGTACTGATTAATGTTTATATTAGTGAGCCATCCTGAACCAAATTCTTTATCGTTAACATAAATCGTGGTATCTTCAAATTCAAACTGGACAATTGCATTATTAATGATTGATATTGAACCGGTTCCTCCTGAATTGATATCAATCCTGACCTGATCGTCCTTATTAAACGAGTAATCCTTACCGCCTATCCGAATGGTCATACCAGGTCCTTTTACAACAAAGAATAAGGTGCCTCCATCATCGATTTCAGCCGCTCCAGGGCCTGAAAGAAGGGTATCCTGTCTCTCTTTTGGTAAGACTGTTATCTCTTTTTGTGGGGAGGGTGATGTTTCATCAGGGTCACAGAACAGGAGATCCAGACTTGCGATATAAGTGCCCGGGAATGGGTAGGTATGCTGGGGATATCGTGCGTTGGAAGAAATTTTGTCTCCAAAGTCCCATGATCGGTTTTGAGCGCATACTGTTGTCTGGTCTGCGAACTGTACAACAAGCGGTTGAATACCTGAGGTTGGTTGTGCATCAAACCGTATTAATTCAGCCGGGACAAGAGGTTCTGCAGCAGGCAGTCCAAAAACCTGTCCTGGCTGGGCATAGGGGATATCCTCTCCGCTAACCGGAACCTGAATTGGCTCCGGAGTAGGTTCCGGTGTAGGTTCTGGAGTGGGTTCTGGTGTCGGTGTAGGAGTCGGGGTAGGTTCTGCAGATGTTATAAATAACAAACTCTCCATATTGTCTTTGGAATAAATAACTGCGACTTTTGCAGGTTTTGCATATCCTGAGGTATCTATCTTCAGGACAACTCCCTGTTTCCATGGCCATGATTCTCCACCCATAAGTAAAAGTTTGTCTGAGGGTATTTCTGCCCCTTCTATGGTAAACCTGATATCATGTTGATTCAGATCTGGTCCAGATTCAAGATAGAGGTAGAGATCTTCAGCAGACTGGCTGGGTGTTATTACCACTTCCGGAGGTCCGGAGGGCGCCAGCATAGGCATAATTACAAAAACACCTGCGAGAATTATCGCGGCGATGGCAACAATGGCGACTATTATCAGTCTTAAATCTATTTCCAGTTCACGTCCCTTTGTTTGAGAAGCAGGTTCTTCCTCGTCTTCACCAGGCTGTGAATCTGAACTTTCTGGTTCATTTTCCGGCTCATCAAGCTCCAGCTCAAGCTCGTTAGCCGACTCCTCATCATCGAGAAGTTCGAGCATATCCTCTTCATCTTTCATCAAGTACCTCCGTTCCGGATACCGGGGGCTCACATCCCATAAACAGGCCAGATATCTGTATGATCCAATTATCCAATATATTATATAAAAGATCGTGTTTGATATTGAGAACTGGTAAAAAAAATAGATAATAATTGTATTTATGAATCATACGTGCCTTACAAATGCATGAGAGTCCATAATCATGGTTTGAAATAAGGGTTATTCGCAAGTTTGAGTACTTATCAATTCATTTCTTTTATTCCTGGTCTCTCCTCATTTACGCGCAAAAAACGGAATATCTACTGACTCTGCCTGGCATCATCATTATCAGAGGGAACGCGAATAGCTGGAATGATTGGATTGCCTGAATCTGAAAAAAACCCGGTTGGGTTTTTTCATGTATTTTGATCAGTTTCTTCATCATCTGGTTTTATATCACTTCCTCCATTATCTTCCTCTGAATTGACATTCCCTTGTCCTTCCTTTAGTTCTTCTTCCTCTTTCTTATCTGGCTGATATTTTCCCTGTGTCATAATTAACGCCACGAGTCCTGCTATCAGCAGACCGAGGGCTATGCCAGCGGCAAGGAGAACGACAGGTTCTCTCAACGAATCAGTCAACCTTGTCGGAATCAATGAACTGACTGGTCTGACCGTATCTGGAATAACAGGTGTCTTTGTTGGTTCTATTGGTTCAGTGGCAATTTCTTTTATGATTTGTGTCTCCTGTATCGGTGTTACATTTATTTGCGTTGTATTATCTACCGTTGGTTCCAGAGGGATTTTTGTTGGTTCAGGAGTTCTGATAACATCAAGCCATCCGGATGTGGTTGCCTGTGAAGATACGCTCTCGATATAAACATAGTAATTTCCAGCCGGTAGCATTCCTTCGGGTACCTCTATTGAAAATTCCTGATCACCTTCCGATGTGGTATACGTGGTTATCGTATCGGTAAATCCATACATGTCAGTCCTGTCCCATTTACTGGTCGGAACAAACTGTTCGTTGGAAATCTCGACAAGCAACCTGGAGCCCGGAGCAAGATTCGTGGAACCGGTTATGAGTACCGGCCTGTCAACAGATGCAATGAGTGATTCCGAATCAATCTCAATCTTTGGATTTTGGATGTAGATTGAATATTTCGAGTAGGTATCATCGATGTACGGGCTTTCAAGAGCTGATATAAGGGCGGATGCTGCTGCCGGACCTTGGAGGGATCCTGGACCTGCTATCCTGAATACTGGAGCACCATACCAGGGAGTTATCCCAAGTACTATCTCTCTTCGTCCGTCAGGCCAGAGATCATAGTCACCATTCGCCATTGGGTGCTGAACAATAACCTGGTATTCTCCCGGTTCCATGGATTCGCTAAATGCCCGTGACAGTTCATATGAGAACCGCCCTCCACGTTCGGTTGAAACGGTGTCATATCTGAAATAATTCCTGCCAAAGATCCAGATGGCAACCCCTGCATCAGGACTTCCACCTGTTGCACCGGTAATTATTAGTTCATCACCCTGGGCGACTGACATATGCTGCTTTGAAATCGTGACATATGGACGTGTCAGGGTAATTGGAATTGTCTCCCATGTAGTGCTGCCAAGATGATACCTGTCAGATGGCGTTGAAACTGCGTATACGGTATACGTTCCTGCATCAAGCCCGAGTTGCCCCGTGTAAAGGCGGTAATCCCATGTTTCGCAGTCTCCGCTTGCAACGGTGAAACTTGACGGATTATTATTGACTACCGGAACTCTGGGAGCATCAAGTCTGCCACCAGCCGATGGAAGGTTTGGTCCGGTTATAAAGAGGTATGTATCACATGAGCCGGTATTTCTCCCATGAAGGGATATTTCCTCACCAATGGCAAACGTACTTGAACCTGTTGAAACAGTTACTGAGCCTTTAATTACTTGTATTTCTGTCTTATCGGTTTTAGGATTTGAAGCACCACGTGGCCCTTCCACATGAATGGTAAATCTCCGATCATCGGTGTCAGCCGATGTCCTGAATTCAATGGTTCGTTTTCCATTACGGTCCGGAGTGACTACTGCATAGTAATAAACTCCCCCATATGGAGAAGATGGAACGATTTCACGAATAGTTTGTCTTCTTCCCGAAGGCTGGTACGAACCGATGTAATACGGACCATCTGGATAATCCTGCCGTACTCCTTCCTGAGAGGTGATGATCATTGGGGGTTGGTCACCCCGTGTCCCGGTTCTGCTGCCCCCTTCAATCCAGACATAATATTCCATTCCAGGATTACCGGTAATGGTTATTGCAAAAGGATCTCCTCTTATTATGGATTCATCCGAACTGTATAGTCCTGCACGTTCTGTTCCAAGGGTTACTTCCACTCCTTTGAGCAAATATCCACCCTGGAATGTCCGCAGATTTTCCTGCATGCGGTTTAAGGCAAATTCAGGTTCAATATGATACAGGCCGGATTCATATCTGCTCCATCCGGTATCCCACCCCCCGGATTCAATTGGAGGAGCATAACTGAGTTCACTTGTCGGAATGAAAGAACTGAATAAGTACTCTCCTCCATCCGGGGTAGCTACACCTGACAGAGTACCTCCTCCCGGTGTTTTTACCCGGATTTTTAAAGGAGCTTCGTTATAGGAATAGTCCGGCCTTCTGGTTATTCCAGCAAGATTTGTTTCAACCTGGATTACCAGTGGGGTTCCACGGGCAACCATCCCGTAAGATCTGTCTCCCATAGTATTCCTGTCCATAACCTTGAGAGAAACCCGGGGGTTTCTGACGATAAATGCAACTTGTCCAGGTGCATTCCGGGCCTGATCCCATTGGTACCAGGCTCCTATCCTGTCATAAAAAAGGTCAGGAATTACGTTTAACCTGCCTGAGCTGAGATGCATTATATCAAGTGGCTGGTCTCTTCCAGGTGAAGAACCTGCAGGAAAGTATGCTATTGATGTATACGGGTACGGAACTGCCAGATGGACATCAAGACCTTCCTCCCCAAGATATACCTCCCCGCCAGGAAGAATTGTAACCGGATTCGCGAAAGCAGGTACAGAAGAGAGACATAGAACAAGGAAGATCAACACCAGACGAATAGACATAAATCAGGCTATGTTTCAGGAGAGCATGAAGTTTCCGGAAACAAAAAGATAAGCCGTTATTTTGTTAACCAATCCAAAAAAAGTTATGATTCAATTTTTTCAGGCGCTTTTTTGTCTGGTTCACTTGTAGATATCCACCTGAGTTGTGCTTTGTTTTCATGTATTCCGGTAACATATGCAAGAGTCAAAAAAGCCGGATATTCAGGATCAGTCATGTAACAAAAGCCTCCTCCGTTCCTTGCCAAAACTTGTAATACTGGCATCTGAACTATCCCGTTTTCATCAGCATGGTTTAAAGCAGCAATTATTTCTGAAAATTCACCTGTTCCATCTTCTGATGTTTCGTTAACAGATAGGGTGATCTCCCTTATTTGTCTGAATTCCTCTTCGTATAACAGGTCTTTGTCTGAAAGCAGAGAGAATTCTGAGGGAGTAATAGCCGGGAGAGGGATTTCAAGCGGATATGATGTGGTAATAATCAAATTTTCCAATACCGACCTGACGCTGGAGATTATGATACCACCATCCGGGGTATTATTTGTGATATCGCTTTCGTATATTGTCCCTCCTCCGGATTGCGAGACAGAGATTTGTATTTCTCCATAAGGGATCATGTTTCTGTCTGTAATACTGGTAAGGTTAGCATGAACCACAGAAGGAGCACCGGGATGTGCCATAACCGTTCCCTCTTCATCAATAACCGTAATAAATCTTCCATTTTGCTGAAATTGCCCGCCTGGTTTGTTTACTTCTGTTAAGAATTTTTCAGTTCCGCTTCTTTGCATAAACCCGGCTGCCATGTCTCCCATCTCTTCAAGGCTGGAGATATCAACAATTGTTTCTCTATCTTTTGATGCTATAATCAGCGGAGTATCGATATTGCCACCAGGGGTTAGTGTAACATCTATCCGTGCATCTTCTTTATCCCGAATAAACATGGTAGTTGAATAGGGAAGGTACCCGTCAAGAGTGAGAGTTATGGTATGTGGGCCTTCGGGAAGAGTAAGAGTTCGTGGAGTTTTGCCTCTGACGGTCTTATCCAGTGTAATTTCTGCTCCTTCTGGATATGATTTTACGAGAAGTGTTCCGGAAGTAATCGGGGCAAACATTGGTTCTAGAATAACATAGTAACTGTTCTCCTTCTTCGGACTAACCCAAATGGATTTGTGCCACGTTTCATATCCCGAACGGCTTAACGTAACCTGGTAAAGTCCTGGCATCAGGTTTTTTATTGTTTTGGGTGTGTTCCCGATAAATCTGCCATTTATTAACAATTGGGCGCCTGATGGAGCCGAGGTGATACGAAGATCTGCACAACATTCATCCGGAACCAGTTTTGCAAATACCCTGATCGTCTGACCTGGTGTTGGATTTTCATAAAAAACCTGTGTCCATTTTTTATAATTTTCCAGTTCTATTTCTACCGTATGAAATGGCGTTCCAGTAGATGAAACCCGGGTAATTACCGGGGTTATTCCTATTGATACTCCATCAAAAGTTACCTGTGCGGCATTAGGATCTGACATTATCCTGAACCATCCGGATTTTCCTCCAACTCCTTCGACTGTAGGTAATTCGGAGATGAAGGTCAGTTCATCAGGTTTTTCAGATTCCGGTTCCGGGCTATAATCCTCCATCGGAAAAATTTCTTCATGGTTTATGAAAATAGTGTCATTTTCCGTTTCATTCCCTGACACCGGAATTGTCAGGAGGATGGACAGTAGGATACATATCCCGAATGCTAAGTGGGAATTTGTGATCATCATTGGTTGGGAAATGAACCCGGGAAGAGGAAAATTTTTTCGGTCCAGGTAACTCCCTCATCTAAAGGTATTATCTATTTACCTAAAAAAGGCTGTTTAGGATTTGCCTGATTGTCATACTGGATACATTATCATATATCAGATACGAAGAGGTTGTACCTGTTGGTTAGAGGAGTTCATCTCAATGTCCGAAAGTGAGAAAGGATATAATATTCTGTGCTCTTTGTTGATCCTCTTCTGTTTTTTGTATATTCTGCCTGCAAATCCGGTTTATGCAGAGCAGACTGTTGAATATTGGTATGAGAAGGGACAAAAATTACATACGCAGGGACTATGTGGTGATGCCATACTGGCATATGAGCAGCTCCTCAATCTGGATCCACACAACTCTGCAGCCCTGAATAATATCGGGAATATCTTCTCAGACATGGGTAATTATTCTGCAGCCCTTGATTATTATGAACGAGCTCGTGAAGGGAACCTAAACGATCCAATTATCCTTGGAAATATTGGAAGGGTACTCTTTTTACTAGGAAGGTATGAAGAAGCAGAGGAAATACTACAGGAAACCCTGATAATTGATCCTGAACATGAAATTGCTCTGTATTATCTTGCTACGACTTATTATAAACTGAACAAGTATCATGACGCAGAGTGTCTCTTTAATAAAACGCTCATATTGAACGAATCTTTTGCACTCGCCTGGAATAACCTTGGCAATGTATACCTGATGCAGGGCGAGAATGATCAGGCCTATTCTTCCTATCTCCGGGCTGTTAATGAAGACCGTAACCTGACACAGGGATGGTATAATCTTGGTATTCTTCTTTTTGAATCTGGAAAATTCTGTCAGTCAGCACGGGCATTTTATGAAGTAAAAATGCTGGCACCTAAAGATACCGATGCATTACACAAGGAACAACTAGCTCAAAAGTATTGTCTGCCACATGAATGAATAAATGTCTAATCCCTCCCCGGATTGATTTAAATAGTAATAATAATGCCTTTTTATCCGGGATCCGGACACGTGTAGTTTTATAAGATTACTACTAATATTTCTTCAGGTGATACTATGATTGACCGGATGGTATGCAGCAGGACAATATATGTCCGGGATTTCTCTTCTGTTCAGGATGGCATGGTCTAGTGGTAATCCTGGGTAATTTTCGGACTTTTGCGAGTAATTTTAGCTTAAATGCGGTATTTGTGCACACTCATTATGAAACCGGAACTTTTGAAAACTGATCGTCTCAGGCTGGTTCCTGTGACTATTAAGACCTGTAATGCTGAACTCGCTAGTCTTAATAGACTATCAAGGCTTCTTCAAGCAACCATACCCGGGTCCTGGCCCCCTCCCCTGGTAACAGAGGATACAGTCCATGAATTTATCGAACTGCTTTCCGATACAGAAAAGCCAGGGTTATGTTCATGGTACTGGGTGATGGATAACTCACACCAAAAAAAAGATGATATTCTCATTGGTAGTGGAGGCCTTTATTTTTGTGATGACGGCTCATGTGAGATTGGTTATTCTGTACTTGATGGATATCAACGCCAGGGGTATGCGACTGAAGCAGTTTGCAGAATAATTGAATACCTGTTTTCACGCACAGATCTGGAGCATATATATGCAACTACCTATCCCGGTTTATATCCTTCTGTCCGTGTGCTTGAAAAATGCGGATTTTTGCCTGATGGTGATGGTAAAGAAGAAGGATCCATTCGGTATGTTATCCATAAATTTTTTTGAGATAATGAAATAACCCGTGAATTCTTTAATATTTGAGTGACAAGTATCTTGCATGGCATTTATTATCTGTGACGATCTCTATGCTACCGGTATAGAGTCAATAGACGAGCAGCATAAGCATCTTATATCTCTGCTCAACCGTATGTTCGAAGCACTATTCCAGAAAAAAGGGAAAGACAAACTGGCATACGTGATTGATGAAATGAAAAAATATGCTGTATATCATTTCTCCACAGAAGAATCTTTAATGGAGAAGGCAGGATTTACAGGACTTACGGATCATTGTGCATTTCATGAATTGTTTACATCAAAAGTAAATGATTTTTCAGAAAAATTTGATCTTCAGGATGAAGCATTAACTGCCGAAGTCACGATTTTTCTGACGAACTGGATAAATGAACACCTTTCCATGGTTGATCAGCAGTATGTTCCTGCATTGAAAAATGCGGGAATTACCTAAATGGCGTATCATCAGTTTCTTTCCAAATATATTTATGTCTATAATGCCTTTTAATTAGGCGCATTCTTGCGTAGGTATTTGTGAAAAGAATTATTGATGGTCATACCTATGACACGAGAATCTCTGTTCTGATTGGTGAACGCCAGGAACGTGGTTCATTTATGTACAAAACAGATGACGGTGATTTTTATATTTACCATTCATCGGAAGGAAAAACTGAGCAGCTTCCGCGTATAAACCCGATTAGCAGAAGTGTTGCGATCCGCAGGCATTTCAGGTATAGCATAAACCAGATGGCCTTCGAGGATGCGTTCGGTCAGTAACGAATATTTGGTTTTCAGGATTATCCATATCTGGATAATAATCTGGAGATTTTGCAGTTTACGTGAATTTAAACGATTTATATTGCTTTTACATTTGTATCAGGGCAACTCATTACACATTATATGCCCCTGTTCAACTTCCTGGATAATGCCGTCGATGCTTACAACAAGTCCAGTTTCATCTGAAACCGGCCTTCCGCGTTCGCTCATAACCCTGATTCTGCCGAATTTATCGATGATTCGGTATTCAATCTCATAAGGTTCTCCGGTTTTAATTGACAATTTCTTTGCCTCAATTACTCTTTGTTTGTCATCAGGAAATATCAGGGGGATTAGAGAACTAATCTGCCCGCTTGCAAGTTCCCTGGCAGAGTACCCGGTAACCTTCTCAAGGTTTTCATTATAAAATTCCATGTCTGAGCCGGCAAGAGAGACGCGAAATACAATTCCCGGTATGTTTTGAGCAAGTGTTCTAAACTGTTTTTCACTTTTCTCAAGCTTTTCTCCTGCTTTATATCGCATAATGGCACTTCCAATCAGGGAAGATCCAATCTCCAGGGCATTAATCTCTTTTCTACTCCATATTCTGTCAGAAGATGATTCAAGAAAACCAACCGCCCCCCATATCTCCTGATGAATTTTTACTGGCACCAGGAGAATGGAACGGACTCCAAAGGGTTCTAAGACTTCCCGGTCACCTGGTCCAAGATCTTTTACCAGGCTGTAAACCGGTCGTCCACTGGTAAATACCTGCTCGATTACTGATTTATCCTTTACACTCCTTGTCCTTAAAGAAAACCCTGAGCGAGTCCTGCCGGCTGTTCCAGACAGTGCATTCCATTCAAGTTCTGATTTTATGAGATGAACACCTTTTGAATGTGATTGTTCAAGGAGACATACCCTGGTGACTGATGTTGCTTCTCCGATATGACTGAGAGTCAGAAGAGCAGCATCTTCAAAGCTATCTGATTGCAGGATATCAGATGCTGCCCGGCTTACCGCTTCAAAAATTGCATTCTGTCTTTTAATCTCTATTTCCATCACTTTTCTGTCACTGATATCCCTGAGGATTTCAATAACTCCTATTACCTCACCAGAAAGTCCATACATCGGGGCTGCTTTAATCCAGAACCAGGTAGGGTTTTTTGTGACAGGATGACGAACTTCGATATCAACGGTTACGATATTTTCAAAAAATTGTGGATTTTTATACCGGTATAACACTGCTTCATCGCGAGTAAGAATATAATCTGCAATAACTGGTCTTTTCTGGTGATAAAATGCTCTTGCATGTGCATAATCTCCTTTCCCTATTATTTCTTCCTGCGAAATCCTGGTCAGGTCCACCATTGCCCGGTTCCAGGCGGTAACTCTCCCTTTTGTATCCAGAACAAAAACAGGGTCCGGGAGGAATTCCAGGATATCTTCAAGCCTCTGATGAGCTTCTCTGATGACTCTTTCAGTCTTTCTTCTTTCGGTGATATCACGGGCTATTGCTAGAATGGAGGTTTTTCCCTGGAGAATAAGAAGATGAGCGTTTATCTCAACCGGAATGATACTGTTGTCTTTTTTTATGATATTTATCTCAAAAAATGCCTCATTGTTTTCTTTGAACTGCGTACTAATTCTTTGAAGAAAATCCTGTTCAGAGGAGGGTATCATTTCTTTCAGCGAATTCTTAAGCAATTCCTGGTATGAATAACCGGTCATCTGGCAGGCAAGTCGGTTTGCATCCTGGATCATGGGATTTTTCAGCGTATCATCAAGTTCTATCAGAACGATGGCATCATTGGCACTTTCAAAGAGTTTTCTGTATTTTTCTTCGCTTAATGCAAGCTTTCGTTCCGCCTCAAGCCATGGAGTTATGTCTCTCCATACTGATATGTAGTCCTGGATAACTCCTGAATCTGATAGCCTCGGGGTTGTGGTGGTTTCAAACCATATCCATGTTCCTTTCAGTGTTCTGAATCTGAACGATGAAGGAAGTCGTGACCAGTTGATTTTTTTCTTATATTTGTCATTTTGAAACCGTGGAAGGTCTTCAGGATGGATGTAATCAGAAATTATCGTTCCAGTTAATTCTTTGGACACATAACCGGTGAGCATTTCACAGGCAGGGGATACATATGTAATAGTTCCATCTGCATCCCATCTGATAATCATGTCATGGACACTTTCTGTGATAAGTCTGAGGTTTAATTCATTTGCCCGGATAGCATCCTGGAGTCCTTTTTTTTCTGTTATATCTTCCCCTGAAATTACGAGTGCAGGGCGGTCCTGTAAGAATGAAACTGAAGAGATGGTAAAGAGGTACAGGGTAGTTTTTCCCTCCCAGGTGATAGACGCTTCCTGTGTTTTTGTCTCTCCGGAGCTTACGGTTCTTATTGCAGCAAGCAGATCCGGTCCGAAAAGGTCATCCAGGTGTAGTGCTTCAATGCTCAGGTTGGATATTGCTTCAATTTTTGAATTAACCATCTGTAAAAAAGAATTGTTTGCCCATCTGATGGACAGGTCCGTATTCAGGATAATGAGCATATGGGGAGAAAAGTTCAGGATGGATGATTCGTGCTGGATATCTGAAATATAGTATTTCTTTTTCTGTCCATGCCGTCTCATCTCCAGTTTCCCAGAGAGAACCAGCGAATCCAGGTACCGTGCTACTGTGTGACGATGATGACCTGATAAACGTGAAATGTCAGATATGGTAAGTGCCTTTTTTCCCTGAGTGAAGGTCTCTAAAATATCCTGGATTATTTGTGAACTTCCCTTATCCACCAAACCATGTTATTGTTAATAAGACTTATTCTTTTGGACTCCTTTTAATGTAACTATTAATTATACGATTGCATAATATTGTTGCTCAGTTAGTGGAGTAATTCCCTGACTTTGAGCCGGAGTCCGCTCTGGACGCTACACACACAAGCAATAAACAATATCATAAAAAGAAGGGTGGTGGCAATCTGGTTTTTCTGGCATTGCGATACCCTTTCTCTCCACCCTTTAACTGGGGTGCCTATTATCTGTTAGTTTTCATCTCCTACAATGTATTCGAAGAGAATCGGATCAATCCATCACGACAAATGATTTCTAAAAACATGGTCTTATCAGAAATTTCATTCCCGCTTATTTCAAAACCCGAATCAGACAGGATATTTTTTACCATGAATAGATCAGGATCGCTCCCTGGGTCTTTACGACGGGATTGCATATCATACGAATTTTCTTTAGCAGTGTGTTCTTCATCATATTCCACAATTAATGATTTCCTGTTGTCAGTAATCTGAAATGAAAACCTCCATTTATGGAGCTCCTCACCCATCTGCCGGTAAAAAGAGATTATACATGACAGGGCAAGCTCTAATCGTTTATCAGTCAACACTTCTACATCTTCGGGAATGAGGTTTTCATAACAGATAGGTTTACCCTGAAAAGATTTTATGACCGAATCAATGAGATTATGGATTCCCTGCCACTTTTTGGTTTCATCTCCGCATTGTAGGAACATGCGGGCATTACGCATGGTCTGTATACTTGTATTGAGGAGTAAACAGGGATTTTCATCTGTTAATCCCTTTTTGCCTAAATTTTTTTTCTGTTTTTCAGAACATATTGAATGGTATGCTGGATGAATCCTGTAATCTAAAACCTGCCTGATAACCTCGGTGATGACCATTAATTTATTATGTGCTGCAGCCAGGGATGATTCAAGCCTTCCCCTTTCGAGATTCTTCAGGTGTAATGACTCGTTTGTATGAACCAGATCATCAACAACCTTCTGCAGCTGAGCATTGGTGTAATGGAGTCGTTCATGGGCAACCTGTAGTTCACTATTATTTTTTACCGCTGTTTCGTATGTAGAGAGGAGGATATTAAGTATTTGCATCCTGCTGGAAGAAATAGTATGAATTTCATGAGAAAACACCACATCAAGAGGCTTATTCACTTCATCAGAGATGTGGTTTTTAAGGAGCATGATGCTGTTTATCCGTGAATAGATTGATTCCGGATCGTATGGTTTAATAATAAAATTATCTGCACCCGCCTCAAGACCTTTGATAACATCAATGGGACTATATAAATGGGTGACAAGTATTACCGGGATTTTTGAAGTGGTTTTTTCCTGTTTCAATTTCTTACACAAGGAGAAGCCATCCATGTCAGGCATCATAATGTCAGTCAGGATGATATCCGGTTTATCTTCCCTGACTTTATTGAGTGCATCATATCCATTGCTACAGACCGTTACTATATGTTCCTTTTTTTCAAGAAGGCGGCGCAAATATTCTGCCTGTGTCCGGTTGTCTTCAACTAACAGAATATGATATGCAGAGTTCTCCGTTTTTTCATTCATGTGAATGCCTTTCTGGAAATAGTAAAAAAATCATGAAATAAGAGATTAATAAACACCTGGTACCAAGTTCCTGAACTGTACACACTAAACAGTTATTCCTTTTTTTTCATTGGTAATATACATGGAAAGGGAGTCCACTTTCACAATCTTTATGTATTGCTTTTAAGTTTACCTTTTCAGATAAATTATGCCGTAACAATGTGTAAAAAAGGAATTATTATAAGTTAACTTCCAGAAATCTTTTACCTGGAACACCACAGATTGGGCATGCACCCGGGGCTGACTCAAGGGCCACATTTCCGCAGACAGGACAGAGCATAATTTTCGTAACTTCCAGATCCTTACCGGTTTTCACCGCAGCAAGGGCTTTTTCATATAGCCCTGCATGAATCTCTTCAGCTTTCATCGCGTAGGTAAATGACCGGGTGGCATCTTCATTTCCTTCTGCCTGAGATTCTTTGATAAATTCAGGGTACATGTGAGTAAATTCTTCAGTTTCTCCTTCAATTGCTGCAGCGAGATTGTCTGACGTGGAAGGAATTCCGTATACCTGAAGGTGACGGCGGGCGTGGATCTCTTCAGCCAGGGACGCAGCCTTGAATAGTGTGGCTACCTTTGGGAAACCATCTTCCGCGGCTTTTTCAGAAAATGATGCATATTTTCTGTTTGCCTGGGACTCCCCGGCAAAACCTGCCATGAGGTTGTCTTTTGTTGCCATACTGAATACATCGAAATTCTATTGGATAAGTGTTTCGAGATAAATGGCTAATCAGCAACCTCATCAGTAAAACAAGATAATCTGTGAAGGCACAACTATGCCTGTAAAACGGATTTTGGAAATTGATCCCCTTGACCGTCCCAGGGAAAAGATAGAAAAAAAAGGGGCATCTTCACTCAAAGATTATGAACTAATTGCGGCTATCCTGGGAATGGGCACGAAAAAAAGCGATGTATTATCTGTGTCCAGGAAGGTGTCAGAATTAATCACAAAAGATGAGTTTCCAGGGTATGAAAAGCTGCTTGAAATTGATGGGATTGGAAAATCTAAAGCTGCCTTGCTTATGGCCTGTTTTGAGTTTACACGTCGTTACGGTAATCCTGCTTCAATCGAATCCATTCGCATCACTGAGCCCGATCACATCTGCCAGATCCCTGAAATAATGAATCTTCGCAATAAAAACCAGGAACATTTTCTCTGCACTACTCTCAATGGAGCATCCGAAGTAATAGCAACCCGGACAATTACGATGGGATTATTAAATCACAGTCTTGTCCATCCACGTGAGGTGTTTGCCGATGCGATAACAGACCGGGCTGCAGGAATAATTTGTGTCCATAATCACCCTTCCGGTAATCCTGAACCTTCCATGGAAGATATTAAAGTAACCAGGCAGCTTTTTGAAGCAGGATCAATCCTGGGAATCAACCTGATTGATCATCTCATCATCACAAAAGGGGGAATAAATTCCCTTCGATCCTTGGGTTATCTCTGATTCAAAGATTTTTCTATCGTTGTTCCCAGGTTAAACCCTTTTTCAAACGCTTCCTTCATGAGATCAGGATAGCGGTCAAGATCAATCTTGTTATCCATATCGCGAATCAGAAGTTCATCAGCAAGACTGCAATCAAGGATATCACAAAAAGCCTGCATGGTGATCTTTATTCCGTCAAAATTATTAGGGAGATTCATCCCGGAAATAGAGATAAGGAGTGTCTTTCTTGTTTTTCTTTTCTCCTTGGGAATAAGGGAATCTTTCCGTTCATACTTAGCACAGTAAAAGACCTGGCATCTGTCAATAAACGACTTAAGATGGCCCGGAACTCCCATGGTCATGACGGGTGTTGCGATTATTAGTCCGTCCATGGATTTGAGAAGAGGGTACATGGGCCCCATATCATCTTCCATGATGCAGGTTTTTTGTTCTCGACAATAGTACATCTCTCTGCAAGATGACAGTTCTAGAGATGGAACATCAACCATGATAACTTCACATCCAGCTTTTTTGGCCCCTTCTATTGCTTTTTTTAATATTTTTGAAGTATTTCCTTCAGGGAGGGGGCTTCCCAAAAGCGCCACAATCTTTGGTTTCATACTATAGTGTTCATACTCTCTCTCTTTAAGAACTTATCCGATAGATTTGTATTAGTAGAAAAAAACCCTGATATTTTTACAAATGAGGATATTATTCCTGTTATTTTTACTGGAATGTGATACGAATCATTCTTAAAGATCAAAATTGATTAGTGATATGGTGAAAAATATGACCGAAGAAAAGAAGGTCAAGGCTGGAGATAAAGTCGGCCCAGGAAAATATGTGTGTATTGATTGTGGAAAATCATTTGAATTTACTGAGGCAGAGCAGGATCTTCGCAAATGCCCGGTTTGTGCATGTGAGATGTATAACTGCCTTCCCATGTCTCATATCAGGAGTGATGTGAAGACACCTGAGGATGCACTCAATCCACCAAAACGGTAATATCCTCTTTTTTTTCTGGCATATTGCTGCGTAACGCCTTTTGAACAGTTTCATCCGGAGGTGAAGTAAATGGTCAATGTGTCTGATGAAGGACAGGTTTTTGAATGTGAAATCTGTGGAAATGTTGTAAAGGTCATCGAAGTCGGTGGCGGAGAACTCATCTGCTGTGGCGAACCCATGGTTTTGCAGGGGTGATGTCACATGAGTTCGGGAATGGATGATCTGGAAAAAAAGATTGGAAAAGTTCCTAAAATCTTTAAAAAACTGGCAGAGACTGATCCTGATATGCATGAGATGATACTCAAGCTTGATCAGTATATCTGGGATGATGGTGCTTTATCAAGAAAAACCAAGAAGCTCATAGCAATTGCTATTGCTACGTCGATGAGAGATCAGCATGCAATCAAAGCCCAGATGATTGGTGCAAAAAACCTCGGAGTTACCAAGGAAGAGGTAGAGGAAGCACTTCGAGTTGCATATCTGTTAGCTGGAATGCCTGCTTATGTAAACGGAAAAGTCATTGAAGAGGAGATAATGTGATGAATTATGTGCTATGATGACGAATCTGATGAGAATTGCACTGGTTTTCCAATTCTGGGGGAACCAGCCCCCGATTTCGAAGCGATAACTACTCATGGTAAGCTCAAACTGTCTGATTTGAGAGGAAAATGGGTTGTACTCTTTTCTCATCCCGCTGACTTTACTCCCGTCTGTACGACTGAATTCATTGCTTTCACTCAGGCTGCTGACGAGTTTAAAGCCCTTAATACCCAACTTATTGGCCTTTCAATAGACAGTGTCCACTCACACCTGGCCTGGGTCATGAATGTAAAGGAGAAGATGGGTGTTGAAATTCCTTTTCCCATTATTGCTGACCTGGATATGAATGTTGCATCGCTTTATGGAATGATTCACCCAGGACAGAGTTCAACTGCTGCTGTCCGTGCAGTATTCTTTATTGATGATAAGGGGATTTTACGGGCAATGATTTATTACCCGCTGAGCAACGGGCGATACATCCCGGAAGTTATTCGCCTTGTCAAAGCTTTGCAGACGACTGACAAAGCAGGTGTTGCAACACCTGCTAACTGGCAGCCCGGAGATAATGTCGTGGTTCCTGCACCTCTGACCACCGAGGCAGCAAAGGTTCGTCTTTCAGAGGGATATGAGTGTAAAGACTGGTACCTCTGCTTTAAAAAGCTCTAACTTTTTTTATGAGAAAGGAAATCAGAGTTCTAGCAATTGCAGGCAGTCCACGCCGTAATGGTAATTCTGAGATTCTCCTTGACGTTATCATTGAGGAAATGAAAAAGGTTCCTAAAATTTCTTTGGAAAAGATTGTTCTCAATGAAGCGGATGTCAGACCCTGCAGGGGGTGTAATGCCTGCGAAAAACTGAATTACTGTGTCATCCGAGATGGAATGGATCTTTTGTCTCAAAAGATCATTGATGCTGATTGTATCATCCTTGCAGCCCCGATATATTGTATGAGTATTTGTGCCCAGTCAAAATCATTAGTTGATCGTGCCCAGGTGTTCAGATCACGTAAATATGTTCTAAAGCTGCCTGTTGTGCCACCTGAACGGATTGGAAAACGGTTTGGAGTTTTTATTTCAACCGCAGGACAGGACTGGGATTACGTCTTTGATGCAGCGATTCCTGTGGTAAAATGTTTTTTTCATGTTATCGAAGTAAAAAATCGCGATATCTCGTACCTCATGGTGAGAAAAGTTGATGAAAAGGGGGCAGTGTTACATCATCCAACGGCAATAGCTGATGCACAAGCTCTATCACAAACTCTAATCAGGACTATGAAGGAGCGGCTTAATTCATGAATCCCGGAGAAATAACCGTAATAGGACTGAGTGGAAGTCCAAGAAAAAAAGGGAATACTGAGCAATTACTTGATAGTTTTCTCAAGGGAGCAGCTGATGCGGGGGGGAATGTAGAAAAAATTCTCCTCTCGCAACTTTCGTACTCATCCTGTAAAGGGTGTAATGCCTGTCACAAAAGTGGTGTTTGTATTATGGATGATGATGCAACGGTGCTCTTTGATAACCTGATACATGCTAATTGTGTTGCATTAAGTTCTCCGATTTATACGATGGGAATCACCACTGAACTCAAATCGTTTATTGACCGTGCCCATTACCTGTGGGTCAGGTATTTTCTGCTTGATAATCATATCATAACTTCGGAACAGAAAAAAAACCGGCGTGGATATTTTCTTTCAACTGCCGGGATGGATCAGGAAAATGTGTTTGATACCGCATTTCCGATGCTTAATGCTCTTTATAATATTCTTGGTTTTTCTCACTGTACCGATATCCTGGCTGGTAATATGGATGGGTATGGTGGTATTACCGGTCATCCATCTGCTCTCTTGGATGCCTACCAGGAAGGTATTGACGCAGTCACGGGGATAAGACTGAAAAAACCCTGTGAAAAGCAGGTTAAAAAATAATCTCTTCCTGGTTCACTTTCACCCCGTGGGTATCACAATTTATAAGTCCTTCAGGTAACCGTACTGCTAATGTCCGTGGCAGACTTTGCAGGGATTGGAAGGAGGTGGCAGGAACGAATTGATACGTCACCTGAATACACGGTAGTGTCCCATGACAATGTCTTCAGGCTGGGGTTATGTCAATACCCGGTAAAGGAGTCTGTCTTCAGGCAACATCAGGATTTAATAACCAGACTTTGTAATAAGTATGAGAATGTCTGTCTTGAAGACTGTTTTTCAGGAATGGTGATGAATAACCGGGAGGGTGAGTATTATGTCATTAATTCCTCTTCCATTGTACCGGACATTAATCTGGACGGTTCTTTGGCTATTAACCTTTTCAGACAGGAACTTACCCTTGTCAGAGGGATAGGACCTGCAATATCCGCACGGCTAAAGGCCAGGGGATGCAAAACGGTCGACTGCCTGGCACAGATCCGAAAATATTATCCGGCAGCTTCATGCATTATTGAAGCCCTGACAGGTGAGCCTGCCGAAGTCTTCCGGTTATTATCAGCAAGAAAAGGTGCAGCCCATCCGTACACTCTTGTAAGTTCCTGCCTCTTTCCCATGCATTCATTCAGGTTTATTGACATTGAAACCTTGGGAATCTTTGGAAGACCTCTCATTCTGATAGGTCTTGGATACTTCGATAAAGGAGTCCTTCAGGTCAGACAGTTACTCCTTCGTGATATCGGGGAAGAAGTCAGTGTCCTTACTGCTTTACCTGAATTTATAACCCAGGATACTGTACTGGTTAGTTTCAATGGGAAATCGTTTGATCTTCCGTATATTGCCGATCGTATGGCGTATT
Source organism: Methanomicrobiales archaeon (assembly GCA_012729535.1). Lineage (GTDB taxonomy): Archaea > Halobacteriota > Methanomicrobia > Methanomicrobiales > Methanospirillaceae > Methanospirillum. Next base: position 65,494 of record JAAYCY010000030.1, read on the forward strand.
ATGGGCTCTCACCCCTGCCTGAAGTCCCCCATATTGATCTTTTACATCCGTCACGGCGACTTTGGAAACAGGTAATTACTGATTGCAGGCTTGGGACTCTTGAAAAGGAATTTCTGAATGTCTCCAGAAGTGAAGATCTTCCCGGAGCACTGGTACCGGAATGGTATAGCAGATACATGAAGACACACAATCCCGGTCCTCTTCTCCCCATTGTTGAACATAACCGGCAGGACGTGGTTAGTCTTGCATTTCTTCTCTCCCGTCTGGTACAGGAATGGTATGAGCGTCTCTCAGTTACTTGATCACTTCCTTGAAAACCAGAGGTTTTCAGGATACATATCTCATATTCAGAAGATACCTGCACAACCCCCGGATTTTTGCCCTGTCCCAGATATACTCCCAGCCAAAGTAAAGGAATGGTTGTCACGGGAGGGTATCAGTCTGTATTCTCACCAGGGAAGATCAATTGAGGCAATTGCTGAAGATGATGATGTAATCCTTTGCACACCTACCGCTTCAGGAAAGACCCTTGCCTTTATGCTGCCCTTCCTGACCATCAGGGAAAGAGAACCTGCTGCAACGGCTCTTGCTATTTATCCGGCAAAAGCTCTGACCCGGGACCAGATGAAGGCTATCAGGGAACTGGAACAAAAAACCGGAATGGTCGTTAATCCTGCAATCTATGATGGTGATACGCCCCAACATGACCGTCCTTTGATCAGGTCACAGGCTGGTTTTGTTCTGACGAATCCGTATGAATTGCATCAAATCCTTCCCTGGCACCGGCAATGGTCTGCATTTTTTTCTAAACTCCGGTATGTCATTCTTGACGAGGCACACCAGTACAGGGGTGTGTTCGGAAGTAGCATGTCCCTGCTTATCCGTCGTCTGCTCAGGATTTGTGAGCACTATGGATCTTCACCCCGGTTTTTTCTCTCCTCTGCAACTCTGGCAAACCCAGGAGAATTTGCGTTTCATCTCACGGGGAGAGATATGGATGTAATAGACATAAGCGGTGCTCCAACAGGAGACCGGTACTTTATCCTGTATAATCCGTACCGGGAGATGTCGATGCCAAGATCCGTGTACTCTGAGAGTGCAGAACTCCTTGCAGTCCTGGTTGATTCCGGCCTTCAGTCGCTTTGTTTTACCGGTTCGAGGAGAATGACTGAACTTGTCTCCCTGTGGGCAAAAAACAGTCTTATTCGTCGTTCACCTGAAAAAGCAAAAACCATTGCTGCATATCGTGCAGGGTATCTTCCTTCAGAACGACAGGCGCTTGAAAAAAACCTGAAGAATGGAGTTATGCGGGGACTGGTCTCGACGAATGCTCTTGAGCTTGGTATTGATATCGGCTCACTTGATGCTGTTGTGATGACCGGGTATCCGGGTACGATGATGTCTGTCTGGCAGCAGGCTGGTCGGGCCGGGCGTTCTGTATCTGATGCCCTTGCCATCCTTGTTGCAATGCAAAACCCGCTTGACCAGTTTTTCATGAGGCATCCGGAAGAATTTTTCAACCGGCCACATGAATATGCAATCATCGATATAAAAAATCCCTACATTCTCTCCGGTCAGATATTATGTGCAGCTTCCGAACTACCTGTTAAACCGGAATCTGACACTCGATGGTTTGGTCAGAGAATTTTTAGGCACCTTGATGAACTGGAAAAAAACGGTCTTGTTGCAGGAACCCCCCGGGGGTTTGTATACACGGGGAGGAGACGGGCCAGCGAACTGGTTCAGTTATCCCAGATCAGTGATCAGTGGACAGTTGCTGCAAAATCCAGGATTATTGAAACCCTTGATACAAGACAGGCATGCAGGGAAGCTCATCCGGGTGCTGTGCTCTTTCACCAGGGTGAGCAGTATATTGTTACAACATGGGACCATGAAAATCACCGGATCATAACAAAAAAGGAAGATCCCGGCTATTATACCAAGGTCAATCACCAGACCGGTATTACCGTTAAAGAACGGACTTTAAGCAGAGAGATTCCAGCAGGTACCTTGTATATGGGGAGGGTTTTGGTATCAGAATGGTATCATGGCTTTCGAAGACTGGTAGACGAAAAGACCATAGCAACCGAACCCCTTTCATTATCACCCATTACGTTTGAAACAGTATCGGTCTGGATTGAATTGTCAGATGCAGGTATTCATTCAATTCCTGGTGACAGGGATATCGAGGGTTCTTTGCACGGTGCTGAACATGCCCTGATTGCTATGATGCCATATTATGTCCTATGTGACCGGTGGGACCTTGGTGGTCTTTCAACACTATGTTCCCCGGAGGCGCAGGGAAAACCGGTAATATTCATATATGATGGATATGAAGGAGGAATAGGCCTGTCAGAGCGGGCATATGGAATTTATGAAGAACTCTGTGCAAATGCACGGTCTCTAGTTCAGGAATGCAGGTGTAAGGACGGTTGTCCTGCCTGTATTTATTCACCGAAATGTGGGAATGATAATCAGCCGCTTGATAAAAAAGGATGTATTTCCCTGCTCCGGATTATTGGGGGATAATATACCTGTTAACAAGATTATTTTTTGAGTTTGTCTTTAGCTGCCTGGGCCGCTTTTGCCATTTCGGCTTTTTTCTTGTTGAAATGTTCGGTGATTTTTGATAAGTATGCTACTTTATCCATTTCAACACCATATAGTGCGATTCCCTTTTTATCAACCGATACAACCTTGTAAGTTTGCCGGATCTCCTCAGGTAAATGTACACAAGGGATCTTTCGCATGTTGATAAAGTTGTCAATCTGGACTTTGAAATTATTAAGCAGGAGAACCCGCATCTCGGATATGTATTTTTTCAAATCCCTGATATCTTCCTGGTTCCAGTGAAGAATAAGGTTTTCAAGTTCAGAGATTCGGTCAATGATCTCCTGACTTTTTTCAATATGTTCATCAACCGCTTGTGAAAGAGCAATTTCTGCCATCTCAGTGCTATCGACATTTTCATATTGCATGTGTGTTCACTTTCAGGTCTGACTATATTATAATCCGCCAGATATCATCAAACTTATTCTTTCTTTTCTTCATTTCTAAACACCTTAATGTTTCGTAAGGAATTGGTAGATATTACTTTTAAGAGGTATTCGGCAGCCTCTCTGACTGAATCAGTCAGCGCTGTGTCAGGGTTTAAGGAATCAGGCTGGATCCCGATAAGCATAACATCAGGACATAAAGATTGTAACTGGTTTACAATAACAGTAAGGGACAACTGGTGGGTTCCGATGCCACAGTCACTGATAAAATCAGGGGGTATCAGGCGAATGGCCCCGGGAGATAACCCCATTTCCACTGCATCTACAATGACAATGCGGTCCGGGTTTTGTTTTTTTACAGGACCGATAAAATTCTCTGGAACAATACCTGCATTGATGGTTATCCAGTCGGGATGTATGAGATTGTCTGCAATATATGGTCCGATTCCATCATCTCCGAGGAGATCATTCCCAATACCAAGGAGCAGATGCATAGGAATGTACTGTGTCCTGATGACATGAATTAGCCGCAATGTATTGGGAATCATTTTATAATTTACCGGTCAATTTTCAATCAATGGGTCCTGAAAAACTGGAAGACGTCGTTGATATACCATATCCGCAGCATCCTCATTGCGCAACGGTCCTTGTCCTTGATACTTCAGCATCGATGTCAGGGAATAAAATTGCAGAATTGAACGAAGGGCTTCGTATTCTTACTGAGGAACTACAGCAGGATGATCTTGCCGTGAAAAGGATAGACCTTGCGGTAATTACCTTTGGGAAAGGAGTTGAACTGGTTAAACCTTTTACCGGGATATCTGCATTTGAACCTCCTGAACTGCAAGCCGGCGGATATACTCCGATGGGTGAAGCAATACTCGAAGCGGTCAGAGTGGTTGAAGAAAGAAAGGAAGAATATCGAAAGATAGGTGTAGACTATTACCGGCCCTGGATTTTTCTTATTACCGACGGTCAGCCAACTGATATGCGAAAAGGAGATACGAGATGGCAGGAGGTTGTCGATGCCGTTCATAGTGGTGAGGAGAATCATAAATTCCTGTTTTGGGCTCTAGGGGTTGACCAGGCAAATATTTCACTGCTCCGTGATATATCTCCTCCCTCCCGGACGCCTCTGATGCTGAGAGAAGCAAAATGGGCAGAGATGTTTTTATGGCTTTCTAAAAGTCTTTCACAAATCTCCGATTCACGTATTGGTGAGCAGATATCACTTGAAAGCCCGGTCGGACCAGAAGGCTGGGGGATAATTCAGTTGTAATGAATCATGGATTCGATATCCGGCAACAATTTTTTTGCATGTGGAGGTTCTGTGCAGGGAACCAGGCATATTCGTGATGGTATTCCCTGTGAAGATGCATGGGCTTTTGATACTCAGTGCGGATGTCTTGTTCTTGCCGTAGCAGATGGTCTTTCCTCGGCTGAAAACGGAGGAAAAGGAGCAGAACTTGTATCTGCTGCATCTGTCAGGGCAATTGTAGACCTCATCAAAACAGTGACCAGTGACGGGATAAGTATTGATGTGCCTGAAATTATCCAAAGCGGTATCAAAAAGGGAAGAGATGTGGTATCATCTTATGCAGAACAGGAAGATCAAACCATTTCTTCCTATGCAACCACGCTTATAATTGTTGTAATGAGGGGAGATGAGGTCTGGTGTGGTCATATCGGCGATGGTGTTTGTGTGACTGTATCAGGAGATGAGGTACTTGTTCTTTCTGCTCCGGGTAATATAGAATATGCCAATGAGACTGCTGTAATTACCTCTCGCAGCTGGGAAAAACAGCTCAGAATATCGTCAGGGATAGCAGATGCCGTGCTTCTTGCCACTGATGGCTGCCAGGGAGCTGTTATAAGGCGTGAAGAAGATGGAATAAAGCCGTACAATCCATTTGTCCTGCCTCTGGTAAAGGCCCTCCGTGAATACTCTGCAGAAGGAAGGGATTGTAATGCAGAGATTTGTGATCTTCTCTTTTCTGAACGGATGCGTGCCCTTTCTTCTGATGACATGACCCTTGCAGCGGGCTTTTCTCCTGGTGAGTCTATCTGATGAACCAGAGGTCATCCGGATCAGGACCAAAAATCCGGGTTGACCGTACTGAAATACTGGTTTCTCCCCGCTTGTCCGGGCCGGTTCGCGAAGAACTTGTGATCCTTAACGAAGGAAGAGGAAGACTATATGGAAGCATCCGTTCAGATGCTTCATGGGTCACCGTCCTTGATTCAACCCTTGACACAAAATTCATTCAACGAATTGCGATTGAAATCCGGACTGACCTTGCTGTGCCTCATACGCAAACATGGATTCATATTCTCTCAACCGGTGGTATTGCAAGGATAAAAGTTGGAATACAGCAACCTCCTGTTCCGGTATCAACCCTCAGGATGGATGAAAAGACCTTCCAGTTCTGTGGAATTACCAAAGATGAGAACATCTCATTTACTCTTACGGTCAGAAATAGCGGGCCTGGTTTTTTGTCCGGTACTGCTGTTCCTCTTTGTGACTGGATTGTGATCCCTGCCCCTGTCCGGGGGATTTGGACTAAAACGGTACAGGTTATACCAGTACAGGTAATCACCGCAAAAGCCCCGAAAGCCCTTCACCCTATAGGAAGGATCCATGTCCGGACCAACGGAGGAGAAGAGACTGTTGAGGTATCCATCCATAGATCGCCCAAAAAAGGTCCAGTGGCCCGGTTGAGCCCCTCGTCACTTCGGATTTCATGGTCTGTCAAAGGAATCATCGAAGAACGCTTAATTATTCGTAATATTGGCACTGGTACTCTCAGAGGAACAATACCATCAAAATATCCCTGGTTATCCTTCATCCCTTCAATTTTTTCAACTGAAGAATTTTGTATAATCACCATTCGTGTGGATACCAGGCTGCTTTTGGATAAGATTCCAGCATCTGTACCTGTGATGGTGATTACGAATGCGGGTCCGTATACCCTGAACCTTGAGATTGTAAGAACACTCAAAGCTCCGGTTAAACCCCGGATGCATGTCATCAGGGTCAGGTCAAGATCCCGGATGAGTGTCCTTGACCAGCATGGTGTTGCCATGCAGATAATTTCCTCAGGTAAATCGGGTGGTGAAGGAGAGATCTGGTTTATTGAAGGGGATGATTCCAGATGTGTAAAAATATTTCATCCACACCGGTGCAACCAGGAGATGGAGGATAAAATACAGGTGATGCAGAAAAACCCGCTCCGGGTATCACCGGGAACGGGTATCTGCTGGCCTGCTGGTATCGTTACTTCAACCGGAACAACCCCAAGGTTCATGGGCTATATCATGAACAGACTTGACAGTTCGTTCTCTCCGGTTCACGCATGGTATGACCAGCCAGGCCAGGATTTTTCTACATGTATTCAGGCTGCTGGAAAACTTGCCGGTCTTGTCAGGGTTGTCCATGAAGCAGGACATTGTATTGGTGACCTTCGTGAAAACAACGTTTTTATTGGGATATCAGGTGAAATATTCCTGATTGACACTGATTCATTCCAGGTTACCGATCCAGCCTCTTCAAGAACATGGTTTTGTAAAGTCGGTACTGGAGAATACCTCCCTCCTGAACTCATCAGTGGTTCATTTGAAAAACAGGACATTGATCGGCTTTTTGCAGATCGGTTTGCTCTTGCGGTTCTGATTTTCAGATTCCTGATGCAGGGTGCCCATCCTTACCAGGGACGTGGACCACTTATTGAAGATGCACCTACAACTTCAGATAAAATTCTTCGGGGTCTTTTTTCTTATGAACGTAAGATACCAGGTCTTTATCCTCCTGAATATGCACCTTCGTATGACCGGATCCCCCCGGCAATCCGGGCTCTCTTTCACGAGGCCTTTGTAACCGGTCATCAACACCCCCTGGTAAGACCTTCACCCGAACAATGGATCCAGGTTCTTTCTGAAAAAAAATATTTGCCTGCTATTGAACAGCCTGGTATCATCCTCAAGCCTCCTGTCCAGGCTCAAAGTTTCTTGCAGGTATCTGAAAAACCCGAATATTGTGATGAGAACAGTATGCCGGTGAATGTTACCGATCGTGCATATCGCATTCATCATGGAGAAATCAGGTGGACAGATAGACCCGGATTTCAGATTCTTATAGGTGACTGCGGATTTGTCCCACTTATCTCTCTCCCGAAAAATCAACGAAAACTTCCACCATCTGTCATCTTTCCGGAAATGATGGTGTACCAGGAAGTGAATGCAGCAAAAACCATCCGGTTCCTGATTCCTGAAATTAATTGTTCCAGGTACGTTCACTGGCATACTGCTGCAGACTCGCAAAGTCGCCTGTTATGGAAAGGCAATGCTTTTACATTTCGTCACCGAATGGCTGCCTGCAGAAATCTTCTCTTCACTATCTTAACTATTATTAGAAATTCTCTAACGCCATTTTCTTTATCCCCGCGTTCAATTTTTGTCGGTCCTGATAGTTCGGTCAGAATTATAGCTGTACCCGGTAACCATGATGATGTTCACAACAAAGAAGAAGTATCTCTTCCTGGAGATATCAGAACACTGCTTTTTATGATGATAATGGATGGATATCATCCATGTGAATCAAAGAAAAAAGGATGCCGTATTCCTTCTTTGGATCTGATACCATCATCTATTCGATATATATTCAATACAAATCCGGAAGTTAAAAAAACCGAAGACGTTATCTACGAATGGTTTTTAAGTATAGAGTCAGCGCTTTTTTCACTGATTCCCTGTAGATTAAATTCAGATCACTGGTACTGTGTTATCCCTGGATACTGTCCGTTTTGTAAACCCATGCAATTTCGTGACTACCTGCTTACTTCAGGCCAGGCTCAAGGATTTCTTTCTTCACCAGTATTATACTTGCTTACTGCACCAGTCCAGACGGTAAGGTACCTGAAACGAAGACGACCGGTACGGGATCATCATATGATACCGGTAATTATTCTTCCATCTGATCTTACCGTGATATGCCTTCTCGGAGGAAGAAAAAACCAGTTTCGATTACCTTCAGGAACAGGAATCAAATGGTCTGTTGATTCTATATCCATGTTTTATCATGTTATCAATTTCTCCCTTTCCCTTGTTTTTTCTCAATGTTTAGTCAGGGATTTAAAAAACAGTCTTCCAGCTTTGCAACAACCGGTTTATTCCTATTATGATGAGATAATCTGGACAGGAGAGCTGGAACGCATAAAAGGAGAATTGTTCCCCAGACTGGTTATGAAAGAACGCAGAAAACGCCAGTATGTGAGAAAAACCTTTTCAGTAATGATCTTCCCTGGTGATTTTGTCGTTTCGTCATTTTTCACTGGATTAAAAGGGAAAAAGGAGAAAAAAGATAATAAAAAGAAAAAGGTCTCTAAAAAATTATCTGAATTTTTTGACGATCTTTTGTGATAACTTGTTAACAACAAAAGATTGATGAGTAACCAGGTCGTTTACATTTTTATATGGGAGAATATCAGGAAGTAAGTGATAAGATCCAAAAGAGCCTGAGATCTTGTCCACGAGGACTTACTATTACCGATATCTCCAAAAAAATAAAAAAAAATCGAAATATCACTGCAAAATACCTGGATATTCTGAAGGTAGAGGGAAAGGTTGAGACCCGGCAGGTTGGCTCTGCACATGTGTACTGGCTGTCACAAAGAATTCCATTATCCGCTTTTTTGTGTTTTACACATAATTTAATAATTATTTTAGATAAAGAGCTGAATATTGTTCAGGTGAACAATCAATATGTTTCACTATGTGGTATTCCAAAAGAAGAGTTAATGGGGAGAAACATATGTGAAAACGTTTTTCCTATCATATCATCACATGAAGCTGTCAGGCTTATTTTATCTGTAAAAAAAGAGCAGTTGATTGATGAGATTAAATATTGCATGAATGGTTCCGATTTTTTTTATAAGATTGAAGTCATCCCTACTCATTTCGAAGATGGAGAGAAGGGGCTTACCATTGTTCTTGAGGATATCACCGATAAGAAAAAGCATCTGAAAAACATGGAGTTTTTGGCACGAACCGCGATGGAACTGGTTGATCTTAACCCGGATGCTGATATATACCAGTATATTGCAGAATGTGTCTGTGAACTTCTCCCGGAAAAAAGTCAACGATGCTGGATTATCTCGCTTGACCAGGTGACCAGTCAGTTAATAATAAGGGCAGTTTTAGGAAAGGCTTTCAGAAAAGTATCAACAGAGCTTGCCGGAGGCAGAGACCTGGTCGGAATGGCTGTTCCAATAAAGGAGGTTTTCTTTCAGAAACCATATTTCGATTCTCCCGAATCCATGAAAAAAATGCGGGAACTAAAACACAAGCCCTTTTTTACCGAAGAAGAAATCTCCTTTTACGATGTCTGTGCTCATCTGTTTCCCCGTGATGTTTGTGAAACATTTCTCGTCACCCATCACATCGGGAAAACGTATGTTACCGGACTTGTCTGGCAGGAACAGATTTTTGGTAGTGTTGGAATATGCATGGGTCCGGATGATGACCTTGAGAACTTTCAGGTGATTGAATCATTCCTCCGTCAGGCATCGATTGCAATAGCGAGGCGTATGACTGAACAGCGATTATCCCAAAGTGAACAGGATTATCATAATCTCCTCGACGGGCCCGGTATCCCGGTTTTAAATATGGACAATCATGGGGGAATTACCAGTGTAAATCAAAAATATACGGATGAATTCGGATATTCCCAGGCAGACATTCCTACCGTTGATATCTGGCTTGAAAAGTCTTTTCCCAAAATATCGGACCATCAAAAAATGCGAGAAATTCTTAATGAATCATCTCATGGTGGTGAAAAGAAAGAATCTATCATCATCCCTCTTACCGGTAATAACAATATGAAAGCAGAGGTATGCATAAAACCCGTGTCGGTATCGGATGGGATGGTCCTTTTTTTTATGAAACCCTGAAATTGTTTTTTTCTCATCTATTCTCATCACATGGGAGAATGGATACAATTAATAATCATCAATTCATCTTACAACTAATTATGGAAGAGGATCAGGATGTACCTGGTTTAATTCAGAAACTTATAAGGTCCAGTCCCCGGGGACTTACTATCTCTGATATCTCAAAAAAGATCAATAAAAACAGGAATATCACCGCAAAATATCTGGATATCCTGAAGGCGGAGGGAAAGGTTGATGCACGGCAGGTAGGATCAGCCAGGGTATACTGGCTTTCACAGCGAGTACCTTTGTCGGCATTTTTGTGTTTTACCAAAAATATGATTGTTATTGTTGACATGGACCTGAATGTTGTCCAGGCTAACAATCAGTATCTTACTATGGCAGGTCTTTTGAAAGAAGAAATTATCGGGATGAATATCCTTGAAGAAACTCTTCCGGTTATCTCAATTCCAGAAACCATTGATATCATCCGTTCTGTCAAAAAAGACCAGGTAATTACTGATGTCCGATATGTGGGGGATGGTGCTGAGTACTATTACAAGATGGAAGTGATCCCTACTTTATTTGATGAGGAGAACAAAGGCCTGACCATTGTCCTGGAAGACATCACCGAACAGAAACAACATGATAATAACATTGAATTTCTTGCCAGATCAGCAATAGATCTCGTTGATCTACCACCTGACGCTGACATTTATGAATATGTATCCGAACGGGTGATAGAACTATTGCCTGGCAATCTACGGTTTATTGTGGAATCTTATGATCCGGTATCTAAAAAGATGCTTTTAAAAACCGTTCAGGGATGTGGGTTTCGTGAAGATATCCGTTCACTGCTTGGGTATGATGTTGTTGGTCTCCACTTTCCCATTGAGGAATCTTTTTCTGCGGCTCCTTTCCATGAGACTCCTTTGACGATACGGGCTATGAGAGAGATGCATTTCAGACCGTTTTTTGAGGATGAAGAGGTTTCATTGTATGACTTTTGTGCTCGGATGATTCCTGAGGAGGACTGTAATAAGATCCTTTTGAGATGTAACCTGGCAAAAATCTATCTCACGGGACTTGTATGGCAGGACCGGCTCTATGGTATTGTGGGAATATTTCTTGGAAAGGATGAAAGTCTTCGGAATAAGCAGGTAATAGAATCACTTCTCCGCCAGGCTTCAATTGCCATCGCGAGAAGGCAGACTGAGGAGAAGCTATTATGCAGCAAGAGACGGATTCATGAGTATCTCACGGTTGTTCCTGTTCCTGCCATGTGCATTGATAATTCTAACCGGATTTTACAAATCAATCCTGTATTCACTAAAGAATATGGATATACAAACGATGAGTGTGGAAATTTTGAAGAATGGATCCAAAAGGCAGTAATAGATCCAGAATGCCAAAAAGTAGTCAATACAATAATCATGCCTGATTCTGGTAATAACGTAATAATAAAACCGGATGTAGTTCCTCTCCAGTGTTTGGATCAGACGGAAAAAACGGTCCGGATAAAAACAGTTCAGTTATCAGATGGTATGAGAACATTATTCTGGGAACCTGCTTAAAAAAAAGTACGGTGATTTGCTAAAAAATTATGGTTATTCATGCCCGGATATGGAAATATTCGTTGGGTATATCCTCCCACCGGTCCTTGTCTCTATTGGTGATGGCAGGGTTTTCAGGTAATCAATAAAGATATCCACATCCAGTCTTCCATATCCGCTGATAACTCCCTCTTCCATAACTGTGTATCCGTCTCCTCCGGCAGCAAGGAAATCGGTTGTTGCAACGGTGTAATTTTTATTCATCATAAGGTCTTCTCCATTAAATGTGATACTGGTTACTTTGTCAGTCTGATTACGGGATTCGTCATATGAATATGAGAATCCTGATATCTGGAGGAGATGATCTGGTCGTATGGTCCTGTTCCACTGCTGATTTAAGAGGTCTTTTACCTGCTGGCCGGTCAGATCAATCGTGTACACCTGGTCATGGAACGGCATCACTGAGTATGCCATTCCGGTTGTAACCTCCCCGGCCGGGATATCTGCACGAAGGGCCCCGATATTTATTATCGCTATATCGGAGTTCATGCCCCATCGCATTGAATCGGTTCCAATGTCATACAACAGTGATTCTCCGTTTTCAGAAAGATCCCGGGTAAGGGGTATATCGGCGGTTGCAATCACTTCACTGATGACGGGATCTACTGCTCTGTTTACTGCATCAAGGAGTTCCTGTGCGTTTTCATCAGGTTGTAATCCCTGATCCTGGTTCTCATAGGCCGGAACAATGGTTGCACTTTTTTCGATAATGTCTCCAGATTCCTGGTCAATTGTCAGGTTAATATCTGCATATGCCTTGCTATACGAATAGGCCTGGGTAACCAGGGTTGGTTTTCCTCCCGCATTTGGCAGGTATTGGTTTGTGAATTCGTGCGTATGTGCTGAAATGACGACATCCACATCTTCATTAAGTCTCATGGTGATTGATGCAATCCTTCCGGAAAGATCGCCAGTCTCACGGGTCGGACCGTCATAAGCCGTCTGTGTTCCCCCTTCATGGGCCAGAATCACAAAGGAGTGTATTCCCTGCTTTTGAAGGTTGGTTACCTGTGCATTAATTGCATCCGCTTCATCGGTAAAAGTGACGTGTTCAACATTTCCTGGCATAGAGATTTCCTGAGTCTGGATTGTGACAACTCCGATGAAGGCAACCGGGATGTTATCTGTCATCCTGATGAAATACGGCTCAAAAAGGAGATCTCCTGTTTCTTTATCAAACACATTTGCCGCAATGACCGGAAAGAGAGCTCCCGGATAGGGGTCGACCAGGTGAGTAATAGTGGTATCTCCATTTCCTCCGTTTATGAGCCGGAGTAATTCTGTCAGGTTTCGGTCGAATTCATGGTTTCCAAGGGTCGCGATGACATCTACTCCGGAACCGTTTGTTGTGGCTGAATTTTTCCAGTCTCCTGTTGCAAAACTGTTAAAGAAGAGAATGGCAGGCTCGTCAAGAAGCAAATTAGATTCTGCTGGGGACGCTCCGGTCATATCTCCGGGAAGAGCAATGATGGTATTCTCCTCTCCGTACCTTAAGACTGCATCCTGAAGATAGGCACCGAGGATGGGTATGCTTCCTACCGGTGTTCCGTTATATGACTGTCCGGCAGTAATCTGTCCATGGAAATCGTTCACGGCAAGAATATGGAGGGGGACGGGAGTATTAGTGCTGCTCATCACTCCGGCAGGAATTACGAGCAGAATTCCTACCAGGAGTAGCAGGAAAAAGCCTGAAGAGATCGATTTTTTTGTGTGGTTCTGCGATAGTTTTCGTTTTGGTTGCATGGTACACCCGGTATTTTCAGGGATAAGAAGGTAATGGTTAAAAAAATTCCTGGGTCTTTCTTGGAGTTAGAAGCGGGGAAAAATGTGTAAAATTGCTAATATTGAAAAACATGAGGTTGAGGATTAAATCTCAGTTTCTTCTTCACCGGTATATTTTTTAATATATGCACCGGTCATCTCAATTGCTTCAAGCAGAATCGGAGTATATTCAAGAATATCATGAAAAAGCTGAATAATTTCATTCTGTTGGTATTCATGCACAATGGCATTCCTTATCTCCCTGATATTTTTTAAATCCTGTGCAGAATGAATGAACCCCCGTTTTTCTGCACGGTTAATCCGGTCAAGAACACTTCCCTCCGGTTCCAGTTCAATAAGACTAATGGTTCGCAGCATCTGCTGAATAAGGATATCACTTGCACGGGCAAATCTGCTACTTAATGCTTCAAAAGCGTCCATCTCCTCAATTGAATAATGATTTTTTTTCCCAATAACGGAGCAGATAGTATATGAGTGCGAAAGCCATTTTTTACTTTCAAGGAGATACTTATCTGTTTGTATTAGTATTGCCTGTTTTTCTGCCTGGTTCATAATTCTATACCCTCATTCATCGCAAGTCTTCCAAGAGGTGTTCCGGCATCTGGTCCGATGAGAATATCTATCTTTTGCTCCCCGATTTTTTCATCTAGCTTTATTTTTATATTTCGTTTGTCTTTTCCTGTAAGAGTATCTGACAGAATAAAAAGGTCAATATCTCCACCTTTTTTTGTATCATCTGCCCGCGATCCAAAGAGGATGATACGGGCTCCTGGATCAAGACCATGAATGACGGATTTGATAGCAGAAATTTCCCATTCGGACAGTCTCATTTGTTATATGTGTGCTTTTTTGGTTAATGATATCTACGCCGGACAGGTATCTTAGAGTGTTCAAAATAAGAAACCTGTTTATCTGTTCCGACTATACATAGGAACTATCTCTGTCCTATTTAACAAAAAATCATTGGATTTACATATTATGCAGTTTTCACCATATGCCTCCCTGCTTCTCCTATCTTCCCTGGTATCCATAGCTCTTGCCGGATATGCATCACACCGGATACATGACAAGGTAATGCGATCATTTTTATACCTCATGACCGGTGTTTTTTGCTGGTCTTTTTCTTACTTTCTTGAATCGGTATCTTCATCTGTTATATTCAAGTTATTCTGGTCAGTTATCTCTGTAATTGATCTCGTTGTTCCGGTCTTTTTCCTGTTTTTTGTTCTCCAGTTCACGAGGACTTCTGACCGGATACCGCCGATTATGTTCTATTCCCTGCTTATCATCCCCTGTATCAGTTTGTTTCTTTCAGCAACGTTTCCTTTTCATGGTCTTGTCTGGCCGGAAATTTACCTGATTCATACGTTTTTTGCCGGTTTCTCTCTTGTCTATATTCATGGAGCATGGTACTGGGTAGAGATAATGTATAGTTTTCTTCTATACTTCACTGCTGCTGGTATATTACTCAAATCAGCCATCCAGTTACCTCCCGCATATTCTGTCCAGATGTGGCTGGTATTTGTAAGTTCACTCTTTCCGTTCGTCTCTAGTCTTCTCTATGCCTTTGCTTCTCCAGTTTTCCGGGGGATTGATATTACTCCGTTTTCATTTATTCTGACCGGAATTGTCCTTTTTTATGCGATAACCCGTTACTCTCTCTTTGATTTAATTCCGATAGCCCACAAGCAGATCATCCTGGATATGCAGGAAGGGGTTATTGTTCTGGATAATGACTCCCGGATAGTGGAGATGAATCCTGCTGCTGTCCAGTATCTTCCGGTAACAAAGGATATTATCGGAGAGCATTACTCAGCTCTTTTTCCCAATCTCCCCTTAAGCTTCAAAGATGAATCCGGGGTTTATGTCACCCGGACGGGTATTTCAAAGGTCTCTGACCGGTGGCTGGAATTTCGGGAGTATCCGATAAACCAGGAGAAAAACCCTTTAAAAGCTGATGGAAGACTCATCCTCTGTATTGATGTTACCGAACGGGAGTTCTCCAGGCAGGAAATTTCTACAAGAAATGAACAACTTCAACATGAGATCTCTGAACGACGTGCCGCTGAAGAAAGCCTCAGGCAGGCAAATAAAAAACTGGGACTTCTTTCCGGTATTACCCGGCATGATATCCTGAACTCGGTGACGGTGGTGAACGGATATGCCCGGATGCTGCAGGAACCCGGAAATGAAAAGGATCCCGATGCACTATCTCGAATTATCGAGGCCGGTGAAAAGATAGTTGAGATAATTTCTTTCACCGGTGTGTATGAAAACATGGGCACAACAGCTCCCCGGTGGATTAGGGTTGAGAGTATATTCAACGAACCGGATATCATCCCGCTTACGGAAAAGATGTCCTTTTCACTGGATATTTCCGGACTCTTCGTATATACAGATCTCATGTTTTCAAGGGTTTTTTATAATCTGCTTGATAATACCCTCCGGCATAGTAAAGGGGCTTCAAAAGTCCGGGTTTTCGGGGAAGTCAGGAACCATAGTTACATCCTTGTGTATGAGGATAACGGGACCGGAGTTCCTTCTGAAGAAAAAGAGATAATATTCAGACAGGGTCATGGGAAAAATACCGGTCTTGGGTTATTTTTAATCCGGGAGATCCTGGATATCACCGGTATCCGGATACATGAATGCGGGGTTTATGGAGAAGGGGCCAGGTTTGAGATGATTATTCCGGAAGGCAGATTTCGTTTCGAGAGAGATGAATAATAAAAATTTCATGACTTCCTTTGGCATGCCTATCAAATTCATATCCGGCTTTTCTGAGTTTTTTAAAGGTCACGTGCTCACATGCTCGGAATAATGCTCATGCACTCAATCTCTATTGGTATTAACATTTGAGTTACCTGAAAGTTGTCATGTGATGTAATCAGGGAGAGGGTCCCCATGTTCGATACACGATTCATTTTTTTTCTGGCTACATCCTGAGCAATTTCCATCGTTTCTGCAATGGTTCGTCCTTCAGCGATTAATCCCTGAATTACCTCACTGGTTGCTAAATATGTTCCTTCTTCAAGTTTTTTTATCGTTATCGGAATCAAGTATTTCTCCATATCAAAGTATTAGTAAGAGAATTATAATGATACTTCTTAAGACAGAATATCATAGATGAATCCATTAATTTCATAATGATTTTTTTATATGGTATGTAAATTAACAATCCCGCATTTTTTCGGTGTATAATTGTATCTGAATTTTTATCATTAGTATTCGGGTTTGACATTATTCTTTTCAAACCAGGTTTTTACCCGGTCAAGTACCTTATCTGTAATTTCAAGGGCTGATACAGCAGCAGGTCTGATGAATACATCTGCCGGAATACTATCTGGAACACCATTTGGATACCTTGTCGGAATATACAATCCGTCTAGTGGTGCAGCTTTGGGCCGCAAAGTTAGATAATCTGAATCATACTCTCCACATCTGTGAATGAGTTTGTTTATCGAACGGCCGGTAACAAGTTCTTCCCCCTGGGCATAGAGATATGCTTTTAATACTTTTTCTGTAATTTGTTATGCCAGAAAACAGACAAGGTGAAAACATTCGGCATCAAAAAGTGCCTGTGCTCCTTTTCTGTCTGCTTCAGCCTGCATAAGCCAGCGAAGTCCTTCTTCATGGGGTGCTTTTTTATACATTATCTTTCCATTTTTTAGTATTTCTTTGATGAATGGATTATCCTTATTTCGCACAAATTCAGCGGGTGTATATAGGATCAAATCTGTAGGAACAGAAGGCAGGAGGATTTTATAGAAATGTGATAACCGTTCAACAAACGGGAGATCCGTTTCCATTATGACAAAAATATCAAGGTCACTGAGTCGTCCGGCGGTATTCATGGCACAGGAGCCAAATAGAATTATTTTTAGTGCTCCCATCTCTTTTAATAATTCAGTAAGCCGGTTTAACTCAGTTTTCATCTCCTGAAGATGTTTGGTACGTAACTGAATCTCAAGTTCTTTATGAGTGGTATGGGAGTCTAACATAATGTTATTTAACGAATTGAGTTGCCCAATCCAAGATAACTTTCATGATCTCAATTGCTTCATCAGGCGATAGAATTTCATCTTCAATGCCCCCATATCTTCCAATTACTGCATAAGGAGTTAATAATGCAATTGTTTCAATATTGATAGGCAATGTAATATGGGTTTCCTGTATAAGATAAGCACATTCTGATAAATCATGAGTTCTTTTGAAAGGGAGGTTTTGGGCAAACATTACCGCTTTTAATGATTTTTCTACGGCTTGTTGAGCATGGAAACGATAATATGAGGCTTTATTTCTTTAATCTGTGATAAAGCAAGAGCTGCATCATAATCGGCAAATGCAAGCTCCAGGAATCTCTCACTTTCTTGCTGTTGATTCATAGAGTATTTTTCCTTCTGAAAGAGCCCAATATAATACGGTCCCAGGAACTGGTTTTGATGCTTCATCTTCACTATAAACGAGAATATCTACTCCTACCCCAGGTGCAACTCTTCCGATTGCGTTCCGGTAGGTAACCATTTTTCTTCCTCTTTTTTGAATATCTTTTACAATGACTAAAAGATCAAGGTCAGATTCCTCGGTGGCTTCACCTCTGGCATATGATCCAAAGAGAATTATTTGTGAAGGCTCTTCTACGTTTAATATTTTTTTTGCAGATGTCTGAATTTGCTCATCAGAGAGCATAGGATATAATATGTGTCCAAATATGATAGGGTTTATCTTGAAAAATATAATAATCTCAGAAACACCGTTATCAATGAAGATAAAGATTTTTAAAATTTCTTGAAAAGAGAGTAGTAATCTATGATCACTGAATACTTTAGTTTGACAATATCAATGGGAATGATCCATGAAGAGTCTGGATATTTTTACTATTTTCGTAAGTATTTTATGAATTTAAGGACAAATGCACGGTTATGATAAAGACAATTCGTGCACATTATACTGGTTCTGTTTTCAAACCTATTGATAAAGTAGATCTTCAAGAGGACATTGATGTTACTATTTCAATAATCGTTGATGACTCTGATAAATCAGAAGATCTTTGGGATATTTTGGATAGAAATACTGGCATTGTAGATGGTCCACCAGAATGGTCCTCAGAGCATGATCACTATATTCATGGAACTCCAAAAAAAAGAAATAATGGAGTAACCATTAATCTATGAAAAATTTCACTGCTGAATCAATATTTATTGATACTTCTTTTTTTATAGCACTTATGAATGAATCTGATCAGTATCATATGAATGCAAAAAAGTTTTCGAAAATTATTCGAGTGAACAATCCTTTATTTCTAACAGAAGGAATTATTTTAGAACTTGGAGGTGCATTCTGTAAAAAAAGGTCCGGAAGTCATTATGATTGTCTCTATAAGTGACGTAGTTATTTTTGCATCATTTTTGAAAAAAAATTATCCTGATAATATTTTATTAAACTTATCTTCAGTCGCTGCTGCTTCTTTTTCTTTTCCCTGCATCCGATATGCTTCAATGAGAGCCGGATAAATTTCAGTGACTTTGCTTCCTGGTTTTTTCAGGAGTTTTTCACAGATTCCAATGGTCCGTTTGGGATACCCGGACTGGTTTAAAAAACGTGCCAGATGGATCATGGCATCTTCTTCAGGAAATCCTGCCTGTGTTGACCTTTTGACAAGTTCGAGACCTCTTTTGATATCTTTTCGCAAAAGGAATTGATATCCTTCCAGGAGATAGGCATATTGGTTCAGTCCTTTTTCTTTAAACATGGGAATAAACTCTGTCATCTCATCCATCTTACCCAGTATTCCGGCAAGATACAAGGATACGCCTGATTCTGAAAGAAGTCTGCCTTCCCTCATGTTCTCAGTGAGGAATTCAAAAGCTTTTTTGTCCTCTCTTTTTTCCAGTAGTTCATCCAATGTATCATACAACTCTTCCTCCGGGTCTTCGTATTTCTCATCCTGATTTATGGTATCACTCCATAATCGTGGATTATTTCTGAATTTCTCTATGGTTTTACTCCGGATGTCCGGATAATTTCTCTCCATCTCATCCATCAGGGACGGTATGATATCTGAAATCCCGGTATCCTCCAGGTGATATAACATTTCAAAAACCTGAATTTCATCTCCGCCGGTCTCTGTCTGAAGGGTTGTAAGAAACCCGGGCTCATTAATGGCGTCAGTATGCAGTGATTTTATCAGTCGGTTTCCTATGGCATATTCGGATGTGTATTTTTTTATGCTATTCAGACAGGTATGCAGGTGAAGTGATATTGAAGGGTTTTGAGCCGGATTTTGGTCAAATATTTTTTTAGCAAGAGCATATCCGTTATCACCGACAGCTGCTGCAACTAAAAATCCGGGTAATGCTTCATATGGTCCTTCATTTTCCAGAGTATCATAGATATTATCGCTGATGCCTTCAAGGTAGATCTTTAAAAAGTCGACAAAATAATAGAGTTCGACTTCATAATTTTCCCGGATACCATATCGCTGTAATATTTCCAATCCGGTGATTACCTCCCGCATAGGGAGACCAGAGAGGCATGAATAATCATCCGGATATTCCAGGACGTCTTCATCAATGGTGAGATCGGTAATTTCTTCAGATTCGAGTATTTTTTTCCAAATGGTAATTGCTTCATCTTTTTTGTCAAGTGTTCCGGCAGCGATGAAAGCGATAAGGAGATCAACTGTTGTTTCCTGGTTTATTATGAGGGAAGAGAGTAACTCTTTCATCTCCTTCTTTTTTCCCATTGCACCCAGATGGCCGGCTAAATTGAGGTTTAAATCCGGATGTTTTTCCAGGTTATTGTTTTGGGATATGAGATTGATTGCTTCTTCGTGTTCTCCAAGCAGGGTCAGTAATGATTCTCGTGACTTCAGAATAGATAATTCATCCGGGTACCTGGTCCCGAGGTTGGTTATTTCAGTATAGATGTCCAGTAACTGTAAGTCTGTAAGTTTTTCTCCGATGAGGTCAAATCCGTCACTGGATGAGCATACGTTGTCAAGTTCGCCAAAGAAAGTAACCATCAATAGTTATTGTATGTCCGGGGTAATGATTGTTGAGAAATAATTTTGGTGAACTCAGTATTACTTAAAAGAGAGATATATTCTCAATTTTCTCAATTCCCCCATTTTATGTGATAATTATGGTGAAAAAACCTCAATTCTGAACTAACTCGTAATTACTGAGTTTTTAGGGAAATTGTGGCATTATGCTCATTAATGGTGATATAACTGATATTATGTGGGTATTTTATGTTCCGGGTAGTCAATGAGAGGAGAAAAATGTAGAAGGTAGGGGAGTCAGGTATTGGAAATGCGTTATCCGGGTTTTTTTCACGAAAATAAAAAGAGAGATATAATTTTGGGGTAAAATTTGGGATTATAAATGCTCTTGAGGTTAAATTCTCATTTTTTTTAGATTTGAGATGCCTTATGGCGTATTTATTGATTTATCGTGGAATTTATGAGTATTTTTTGTGCTATCCGGGGTGGTAACAGGTCACATTGAAATATGGCCCGGAAAATGATTCGGTAGATTGACGGTATGCCCGGATCGGGGTGTGAGGTATATAAATGGTAGGGTAAAGGAGAGGGTGAATAGCATGTAGATATGGTAACAGTATTAAAAACTCTCAAAAAAAGGGGGATTTAACTTGAACATTGTGAACATTCGTCACTTGGACAGAGAGGAGTTTCCTTTTTACATACTCCGGAAGATACCCAGGTACTACCGAGTTTCCAATGAAGTTGTGCTCCTCCTTTATCTCCCTTACCAAATGGACTTGTCCAGAAAGGTGCATTTGATGTATTTACGTAGAAAATCTGGGGTTGACAACGATCCCATTTGAATGGATCAGTATTACCAGAGGCAGAAAATTCATTCCATGGTTGTTCAGAATAACCCCATTTCGATTTAATCGGGATTTTCCAATTATCAACGGTTGTAGTATATGTGAATTTTGCAACACATGAACCGGTACCTACTTTTTCTCCATTTGGTTTTGTAGTATAACATTGACAAATATCCTGATACACGGGAATTATCGCTGCACTTTCATCAATTTCTGTTTCCTCCTCGGTATCATCCTCAACCACACACTTGTCAATATTACCACTTACATAAAATTCAACGTCGTTGTAATCAGGTTCTCCTGATTTCCAGTCCTTTTTTAATAAATCTTCATAGGAAACCAAATATTTGTGGTAAGTTCCTCCTGTAGTATTAAAGAGTGTAATTGCACCGTGTTCTTCTCCATCAGGATTTCTTGAGGCTTGTCCGGTATAATAGGTTTGATCATCACTCGTTTTGCTTGTTCCCATATCTGCAGTATCTGCAAATTTTAATTCATCACCAACTTCAAAAGTTCCCAGACTCCATGTTGTTCCCAATGGATGTCCGGATGTTTTTGGATCTCCTTTGGTCCAGCCTAATGCCTGATATCGGGGGCCAGCCAGATAAAATGTGTTCTTATATCCTGCTTTAGAAAATGCAAATTCAACAATTATTTCCGAAGTGTTATCCATCACACACAATGATTTTCCTAAACCTGATGAAGAATCATCAACGTCTATTTCTGTAGTTGCAGTTGGTAATGGAGTAGGTGTTGGTGTTTGTGTTGGAGTCGCGGTTGGTGTTGATTTTCCCAGATTGGTAAAACTTTCAGGATCCGGATACTTGTCATCATCAATGATTGCCTGATAGTCAGCAACTGATCCAGAGAGAGATGCAGATTGAGAAACATTTCCTATGTAAATATCCATTCCAACAGGTTTTCCTAGTCCGGTGTTTGTTTCGGATCCAGCAATTCCAATAACTGAAATTGTCATTAGTAAAATCAAAGTACACCATTTGTAATTGATTTTCAGAAATCTGTTCATTTTTTTCACCTTTTCAAATCATTTTTTTATCAGATATTCAATTATAATCGCGTCACCATTGGTCATTATTACTTTTTTATTTCCATTAATTATCGATTCAAAATCTATTGACTTATCATTAGAAGGATCTTTCCAACAGATTATATCTCTTGAGAGTGCTGAAAAATCTTCGGCATAATAAAATCTACTAGGATTTACTGGTATTCCTGTCTCACATCGAGTCTTATTAGCATACTCAGTATTCAAAAAGTACGTTAATTTCTTAGGATCAAACGTATCTCCTCCTTCATGTCTGACAACAATCGCAAAATATGATCCATTACAATCGATGCATGAAGAACTCAAGACTGCTTTCTCCTTTGCCTGTGGTGGAGGAGTTGAGGTCATAAAAACTGTGACAATTCCAATTCCTGTGATCACAATTGCAACCAAGAGGATTGCTCCAACAATTTCTGATACTGCATGTTCTCTTTTCATGATCTACCCACATGATGCTTTTGCACTTTTTGATCTATTAAGTCGCCAGACTACGCTTTTAGAGAATTTAACCGCGATGATATCTTTCCCTGAACCTGAGGAAGTAAATACTTCCTGAGGAACTACTGTACTGACTCCATCAAAGTTATTCCAGGGTTTTCCTGTCTCATGAACAGGTATAGATACCTCTGTTGAAGTTGTGTTATATGTAAAGTAAGCGGTACATTTATCACCAGAACAATCATCCTCACAACCGCTACTATTAGTCTTTGTTGGACTAATGAGAACTGGAATCAGTTCACCAGTTGGATCATTACATCCCCACGGATTATTTTCTTTGACACAGGGACTCTCCCGGATTTTATCCGTAAACTCCGCCCTGGACATTGTAGATTTAAATGGATAATATCTTGTATCCAAACCTGCAGGCTCTGAATTACTATTAAAAATAAACCGTAATGTTTGTCCGCTTTTCCACATATCTGAAGTAGTCCAGTTTTCTCGTCCTGATAAACTACTACTGCCAATACTAGGATACATACAATCTTCAGGTGTACCTTCGTATACCCAGTCTGGATCATCCATTCTTTCTAGTTTTCCATCTTTTGTCTGAAGGAAGAACTGAAGTTTTTGTCTTTCTAATGTTTCACCACCACCATGGTACATAATAATTTCATAACTGCTAGTGGGATCACACTGTACACAATAGGAACTAATTGACGCCTTAGGGGTTTCCTCAGGTGGTGGTGTTGAAAGTAAGATCACCCCGAGTATACTCATACCTCCAATTACAACGCCGATCAGAATGACTGCCCCAATTATTTCTGATACAGCAACTTCATGCCTCATACTCATACCCCTTTGGGCATTGATCGATATTCTTGTGAAGACTTATAACTTTGGAGTGGGTAGAAATTACTCCAATGCGATATACTAAAATATTATTGTTTATTCAATGATGTTCAAAAAAAATTTCACTAATAAAGCTATTGAATTGCATTTTTGTAAAAAAAAATGAATCAATATGGATGAAAATTTAACTGAAAATGTTTGCCGAAAAGTAAAAAAAATAATTGACTCTAAAAAAAATTCAATTTAAATAATTATTCAACATCAGTTCCAAATTGATTCATTATAAGATTAACTTTTCCCCCTGATGGAAGGGTATAAACAATCATAACGACATCAATCGGTTGCCCCCCTGAAGGGTTTAATATACGTAAGGAATCTCCATTTTCAAAAAATTTTGTGGGTGAAGGCGTGGATGGTATGTTGATAAAGTTATCACTTTCAAATTCTTTTAATTGCCAGGTAACTCCTAATGTAAGTCCCTCTTCAATAATGCTGTTACCATTCACTACGACACTCACATCTTTTAATTGTAATGAGTCTCCACTATTATGACAGATATAAAGAGTTTTACAATCATTCAAATTAGAGCAAATTGGCTTAATACAATTTTCCATACACTGATATATTTTGTCTTGATATCTATCATTATTTACATCTGAATTAAATGAATAATCTCTCCATTTACAATCATTTTCGCACGTTTCATAATCAAAGGGTTTACAACTAAATGACCCACGAGTACATGAATATTCAATATCAGGAGGATCTGTTACATTGCTACAGGCAATACTAAGAGAAACACGAGGAATTTTTTCCGGTACAAGAGTTGGGATGTATAACGCTGCAAAAATACCAAATGCAGCAACCAAAATACTAATAAGTAATATTGCACTGATAATTTCTGAAACCGCTTCTTCAGAGATCATCAGAGTGCACCACTCTGCATGACAAGTGATACTTCAGATTCTGAATAATCTAGGATAAAATCCTCACAATCGGTAGCACCTTGACAGGGATCTATGAGAAAATTGTGTACAGTTTGTATACAACTGCC
>JAAYCY010000031.1 GCA_012729535.1 Methanomicrobiales archaeon
ATCAGGATAATTCCTCCCTGGTGATTGGCAAGGGCTACTACTTCTTTACCCAGTTGTTCAGGTCTGATATCATCCCGTTTAAACTCTACTCCGGAATTTTCCCCGTTTGCGATTATTCCGAGTAATTCACTTATAAGCATAACTAAATTTTAGTTTTCTCAATGGCTGTATCAGTTTTAATTTCCCATAGGAGGGTCTCTTCGGAAGGTTACGAAGAGTTGTTACAGTGTTTTTTCTGATATCCATACATACCTTACTATGCATTAACTACCAAATCATCGGCAAATTTGAAATATTTTTTCTTTTTTTTTATTAAGGACTTACATGTAATCTATCGGAAATCAAGTATTACTATAATGGTTCATAATATATGCAATATCTCTTTTCGATACCCGGGAGCCCTGGAGTCGGTTTATTTGGACACTACCTCCAATGAGCATGTCTCCATGCCCTACTAGACATTCCGCCCCGGATTCATCCAGGATTATTTTTGAATTTGTAGCAGAAGTTACTTTTAAAGCGATTTTTAGTTGAAGGTTTGCTTTGATAACACCAGTTACGATTTTCGCATCAGGTCGTTGAGTGGCTAAAAAGAGATGAAATCCTGCTGCTCTTCCTTTTTGACCTATCCTTTGAATATTTGCCTCAAGTGTCTCTTTTGTCGACTTATTCATAATAAGATCAGCATATTCGTCAATAATAATAACACGTCGTGTAAAAAACCCACACTTTTTTGAATTATATTCTGCAATATTAGTGCAACTTGTCTTTTCCAGCTCTAAATATCGTTTTTCCATTTCAGTTACACTTCTATTTAATGCTTCCATTGCTTTATCTGGATCCAGGATAACTGGTTCATGTAATATTGGTAACGAGAGAAAATCAGTAAAAGTAACCCTTTTCGGATCTATTAGGGTAAATGTAACCATTTGAGGGGGATTACACAGAGAAATGCCAATTACAATCGAGCGAAGTAATTCACTTTTGCCTGATCCAGATGTCCCTCCAATGAGACAACTTGTCATGGTAGGGTTAGCGATATCACCAAACAGCACCGTCCCGTCGGTTTTTTTCCCTAATGGAAATTGCACTTTGTCTGTATCAGGTGTAGAGATTTCCTTGCATAAATCACTGACATCAAAGCCTTTCCAATTTTCGTATGGAATATCACAACCAATATACCCATTCTGAGGTTTTATTAAAGGTTGGGATGAAAGAACGAGTCCTAATTGAATGTCAACAACCCGGTTTGCAATCTTAGAAAAGGTGACCTTTTTAGATACATCGGGAGAGACTTTCAATCTGATAAACCGGGGACCTATTACATATCCCTGGGGAATTACTGGAACATTGAGCATGTTAAGTCTCTCGACCAACATTGACATGAATTTTTCAGCATCCGTTGACAATTCATCTGTTATTTCTCTGTGTTCATGTGCCTTTTGATGAACATTTGGTTCAGGATATGGTTTTTCTTGTGAACCATAATCAGTATCACAAGAGTTTTTAAATCTGCATGTAACACAGAGATTCGGATTTGATGTTTTGGGGATAGGTAACTCTTTTTGGATAATCCTTCTTGCCATTGTGAATAATGATGAGTGGTTTTTTATAATTTCTTCAATAGATTCTGCTGAATATGTTACCAGTGGCTCATCTTCTTCAAGATAGAGTATATCAACTCGTGGACAGATTCCTGTGGATTGCTTCACTAACCAGGCATAAAGGGACGTTTGAGCCAGATCCTGAGTTGCATCTGATTCCTTTCTTCCTTTATACTCAACTACTACCGCTTCTTTTGATATAGGGTCAAAAAGAAGAGAATCTGGTTTCCCTCTAATTTTTAAAAGAAAACCATCTGGAAATAGATATTCAGATGATATTAGGACTTCAACATTATGAAAAATCATGTCGATTAAGACTTCCGGGGTGTATAACTCAACAATAGGTTCGATATATTGAAAGAGATAAGAGATCCACATTTCCGTTGCACTAGCAAAAGCCGTTATGTTATCCGGTGACATCGAACCAATATTTTTAGAGAAAAAGGGGATTAAGTATTGATTTTTTACTACTTCATTAAAGTAATTTTTACACGTATTTTTGTCTTGACTTAATGCATGTATAAGGTCAGTATTGGTATTGACATTATTTCCTATATCATGCAAGGTGGTTTTTGCAAATTCATGAAATAATGTCCCTTTCAGTTTACCAGTTCCCTTATTTCCAACCATCCATACGAATTTTTCATCTTCAAGTGAATATGCAAGTAATCTTGGACAATGTTGGCAAAGATGAAGATTTGTGACGGTCAAACGTTGCATATCGCATCCGTTCCTTTCAGCATAATTGTGGAACCTTGTGGTGATCTAAATACCACATATGCGTCTTTATGTTCTCCACACCAAAGAATAAGCTCATCAAGTGTTATGTTGATATGTCGGGAGTTGAGTTGATCAGATATCGTTACGGAATTCATGATATGCATCGGAGCTTTTTTTAAAATCTCACATAGTGCTTTGTGAATCTTTTTCTCCGGGTTTTTTTCTTTTTTTGAGATATTTTCCTCTGTATCAACAGATGAGGATAGGAGGGAAAAAGGAAATAGGTAAGTATTCAGTAATCTGAAGTGTTGATTAAATGCCTTCCTTCTTCTACCAAGTCCGTTCCGTTCATTCTACAAGTTTGAATAACGGATGCAAGTACCTCGATATTTTTTGTACCCTTGGGTGATTTGGTTCCTCCACTTACTTTACGTAAAACAACATTCGGCCTCACCGCTCGTTCTGCCTGGTTATTAGTGCCGTCCACCTCTGGATTCGTCACAAAGACAAACAATTTATCCCTGTCTTTGAGAATTTTACGAGCAAATTTTTTGCATTTCATCGCCACAAAATTTCGATTGAGTACTGATTCGACTTCCTTTACCAATTGCTCAACATCTTCGTCAGTTCCTTTATGATTGAAATCGTTGGCTTTTTTGAATATATCCTTCATATCTGCGTGAAACTGTTTCCCTTCTTCGCCACATATCTGGGCGATCTCCTTTGTGTCTCCTAAAATGTGAAACCAACAGAGCTGTTGAGGACGATTTCCCGTTTTTTGGGCGAGTACATTATATGGGGCCCATCTGTCATGGATATCAACCCCCGTCGGGTTTGAACCAAGAACTTCTAGTGGTACTTCATGTCCCCTTGAGTGTGCAATTCTGTATAATGTTACTCCTTTCACGACGAAAGCCCACATCCAGACGTTTTTCCCGTTCTCCCTCCACGAGGTTTCATCCATATATCTTGCCTCTGCCGTCCTTACTTCAGAGATTAATTCATCATAATAAGGACCAAGGGCTTCTGAAATCAATTCACAGATTTTAATAACTTCCCCTTCACTGAGAGTGAGGTTACATATTTTTTTAAGAACTTGTGGAATAGCTGATACAGTTAACCGCAATCCCACTTTTAGCCAAACTACGATAAACATTGTATTGAGGCCAATTCTGGCATGAGGAAGAGCATCGGTAACTTCACCTTCGATCATTCGATTGCAGCTTCGACAATACCTGCGTTCAATCATATATCTTGTGATAAGGGTATGTTGGGGAGGAATATCTTCAACATACCTTTCCCTAACTTCTTGAATGTTACTCAGTTCTTTTGAACCACATTTGGGGCAATGATCAATACTGATAAAAATTGTTTTGTCGAAACTCTCATTTTTTGTTCTGATTTGTTTCTGGTGCCCTATTTGTGCTCCTATCTTTCTAGGTGGCTCGAGACTATGATTGAGGGTTTCCTCTTTTTCCAGTTGTTTTAATTCATAAGCCTTACCATGTTTCACTCCAACCCTTTGGGGATGGCGAGCCCGGTATAATTCATATTCTCGTAAGATTCGAAGATTTTCTTTTTGTAATTTAGAGTACTCGGATTCAATGATGAAATAATGAGTTATGAGAGTTGTGATAATCGCTCGGAGAGAATTATTCTCTTCAGAGAGGGATTGAAAACAGCCTGAATTTTCTCTCATTCGGGGATAATTACAAGGTATACTCTTTTCCCAAGATGTTCTTTTGGACAATCCACTTTGGCACTAGTTCCAAAGGGGGTTACGGTTCGGACATAAAAACCTTCTATGTTCGAAATTGTGAGTTCGGTAGCTGTTTGAATCGGTACTTTTTTCATTTTAATATATCTAATAGATATCTTATAGTACAAATAACTTTCGGTTTGTCCATATATTTCTGAAAAAATGCTGATTGTTAGATATTGAAGATATTATTGAGTAACTTCAGATGACTGAATACTTACGGAAATAGATCTTTATTCCCGATATATGCCATTAATTCATCTTTTGAAATTGATCTACTACCCTCATTTGTTTTAATAAGGAGATCGCCTTCTGTTACTTTGCAGTATAAGGAATACAGTGTATAGTATTTTGCAATATCCCCATCTTTTGGCTGCATTATTCTTCCTCCTGCTTTTAGAAATGCATCCTTTCTCTCATTTGCCTGAACCCAACTAGGTTTAGTAACAATACATCGAGGATCGGTTAAATAAATGCAGGTTGAGTTTGGATTATGGTTCAGATATTCTAGACCTATGACAAAGCATGAGCCAATAGTACTGTGATTTGGATTTGTATTTACAATAATACAACAATTTTTATTGTCATTTTTTACAAATAGTACCGATTTGCGTGGTACATAATTACTTGTAACATTCATATCTCTTGAATTAAGGAATAATTTTACAGCCTCTGTTAATTCTTCATAATCCGGAGGCCATGAACTCATATCAGATAGAATCTGGTCTCTTTCATTTTGAAATGCTGTACCGAGTATTTCATCTGGAGTAGAATATGAAATGTCGAATTTCCCCGGTTCATTCTCATGTAGTTCATTCTGTTGAATTATCTGATTCGCGGCGGTTATTACATCACGAGGGGAAGGACTGGCATTCAATCGGTTATTAATCCGGGGATAGAGCCAGTTATATGCATTTTCCCAATCATCCGGTAAACACAACTGAATTCTTGATTTAAGAATTTTCTGAACTTCCTCCTCTATACATCCAAGGAGAATAAAATTATTTCCTTTTAATCTATCAACAACATTCCTATCTAATGCTGGTTCGATCACCATCTCCCAATGTAATGTCCGTGACATCGTTAAAGGAATCATGGATTTACATTCGTTGATTAAGGTGAGCGTCATTTCACCAAACGCTCTTATTTGATCTTTTTCGTGCAAATTCTCAAGTTGATCAAAACATACCACTAAAAAATGTCGATAATTTGCTAAAATTAACCCTAACGATATAATATAATCTCTTGCTTCAGCTTCTTGTGTACTTTCAGATATATTTTCCAAAAAGGGAATATCAAGCTTATGTGCATCCTCACTATCTGCAATATTTCCAATTAATCTCTGAAATGCGATATTTCGTAAATTAGGATTGCAAAATGCGAATAGCAGATTAATAAAATGAGGATCAATACTTACATTCTTATGAATAATCCAGTCACTAACACGTTCTCTCAGTATATCTGCTCGTGATTTATGATCTTTGTATTTCTTGAAGAAAAAAAATTTATTTCTTTCAACTTTCTTCAGTTTTTTTAGTTCAGCAGGATTATTTGCAAGTTGTTCTTTATAAAAATCATAGATTATTTCAGAAATTAATTTATGGATTTGTGTATAGCCCTGTGCACCTTCTATATCATGAGCTAAACTAGTAATAATCCCTTTTAAAAGATGGCGCATTGGTGATTTTTCATCAATTATTGGCCGGATATTTGAAAAAAAGCTGAAATACTATTTAACTCACATTCTTTACGAATTCTCCCGATCATGTGAGTCTTTCCAGATCCAGCTTCCCCAAAAATCGTGATACCAGTATTTTGTGATGGATTCTCTCTACAATTCTTTAAAATATTATGAATGGTTGCAAAGGTTTCTCCATTAATGGATGAAATGACTGGAAAATGCATTTCCCAGGGATCTGATTCGTTATTGCTAAAAAATGGATTGCACTCACGCAACATTTCTTGAACAGAGCTCATTATTTCCTCCAAATGAGCAATATCCGGAGTCCATTATTTTTGTCACGATATGAATCCTTTTTTTCGTCATCATTTAACAAAGCGGGATTACTTTCCTGAAGTTCTATAACCTTATCATCCCATAGCTTTTGGATAGTACTATCAAATTGCTCTTTTGACCAGTTTACGTATCGACGGAGTTCAAATATTTTAACGTATGATTTTCCTTTAAGCAGACTATCATAGGCCTTTTTCAACTCTTCTTTTTCATCTGTTAATTTTTTATAGCTGATTGGAATGATTTTGCACCCAAATCCTTTCGATTGAGAAATTATAGAAATCTTGATCTGGCCGTTTTGTATTAAGGTATTTACTGATAATGTAAATTCTTCTTTAGTAAATGGAAGGATGGATGCTATTCTATTTAATGTAAGAGTGGAATGTTTTAAAGTATAGTCATAAATGATGTCCTGAGGGGGTTTTCTAAAAAGATATATTGAGCGCCCCTTTTTTCCAAAAATATAATTTGACGGGAGCATTGGCTTGATAATATTCATCAACTCTCCATTAGAATGATTTTTTATGTTTATCTTTAGAGTATCAGATAATTGAATTGCTGTTTTTCCAATTTTCAATTCGGACAGATTAATATAATCCTGATTTTTTTTATAAAAAACGTATGATAGTATATCTAATAACTGAGAAGGCATACCTTGTTTTTCTTTTCATAATACATAAGAAATACGAAATATTTACAACCTACATCCCACTCACACATAACCGTGTGGATGGAGGAAACCTCAAAGAATAAATAGCAGTGGCTTTCTAAAAATTACTATTCATCAGAATGAATCATAATAAACTTTAGAATAAATCGGCTAACAATACTTTTTTAGTACTATACAGTCAGACAATAATTATTCGAAAGCCTGAAACATGAATGCAATTCAACGTGTAAGTATATGTACCGAATTATTATCTAAAATTATACATCTTCTTATCAGAACGATGGAAAATCCTGGTGTAAAAACGAATGCATGAATACATGCATATAACCATATAATAGAACGGTTGATATTTGATTGTGAATTATGGATCCTCTCGCCCTTCTTCGTATGCACGAATCAGAACTTAAGCAAAGGTTCGGAGTTGAAAAAATCGGAATCTTCGGTTCTTTTGTCCATTGTAATGAACGAGAGGATAGCGATGTTGATGTCCTGGTTACATTTGAGAAAGGAAAAAAGACATTTGACAATTTCATGGGGATAAAATTTTACCTTGAAGAAATATTTCATCGAAAGGTGGATCTTGTCACAGAAGATGCTTTAAAACCACTTATTCGTGATCCAATACTAAAAGAAGTCGTGTATGCCTAGGGAACAACTACTCTATCTATCGGATATTATGTAGGCCATCAATAATATTCAGAAATATGTAGGAGATAATTCATTTGAAGATTTTTTAACCGACCAAATGAGAATTGATGCTGTTGTCCGTAATTTTGAAATTATTGGAGAGGCGACAAAAACATCAGCACCGATATAAAGGAGCAGTTTCCAAAAACAGACTGGCGATCAATCGCTGGATTTCGTGATATTCTCATTCATGCGTATTTTGGAATTGATACAGAAATATTATGGGATGTTATCGAAAAACAAGCTTCCGGAGTTAAAGGAAGAAATTAACCAGATCATTGACTCAAAAAAGAATTTTTGATCTTTATCCCATTTCCTATCATGTCACCACAAACTCACTATAAAATTTTCATTCCCGGAATTATCCGGAGTTTCGAAAATTTCTTTATCTTATAAGACAAGGAAAGATAATGAGAGGATATCAATTATTTGCTATTCTCATCCTGGTCATTCTTTTTTCATCACCGGTTCATGCTCGTGATCCGGATTCCTTATCATCACCACAGATTACCAATGTCATCTTCTGTATGGATGTTGATGATTCCGGAAATCCAATCGAACCTACGGAAATTTTTCCTTCCGGGACTACTTCAATAATGGCCTGGTTTGAGTATCAGGGTGTTTCTGGCTCTCCGAACTGGGGATATACAATTTACCAGGGAGATACCCCTGTTCAGGTAGAAAATTACCAAATGTGGCCATGGTACGAAGAAGGATCAGCTCATCGTGATTTTACGGAGGAGGACGGCTTTTCTGATGGAACGTATCTTCTAACCTTCAAAATGAAAGGAGAAGAGATTGGTTCAGCATCATTTATCATTGGAGATGCCAATCCTGATGATGAAGGGGTTGACGTGGAAGGTGATAATGAAGTTGAAAGTGAAATTGAAGATGAAGATGAAAATGGAGATGTATATGAGGATGAGGATGAAAACATTCCCTCATCTGGTTCTTTTGGGAGAATCATTTTTGCAGAAGGAGTGACTGAAGAATCGGCTCCCATTGGAGAAGAAACTGTTTTCGATTCCGAAATTTCAGAGGTGTATCTGATATTACCATATTTTGGGATGGCTGACGGGGATATCTGGAAAAGGGAATGGATTCTTGACGGTGAAGAGGTTGTATTAACTGAGGAGGAATGGTATGAAGGAACGGAAGGAATAACATACCGTTATCTTCATAATCCGGATGGATCCTCTCTTTCACCTGGTGACTATACGGTCAACCTCTATCTCGGGGACCAACTGGCCAGAAGTGCAGGTTTTTCCATCACCGATGAGACCGAACCGGAGATAACAGGTTATGAAATATCAGATCTGGTAGATCCGGATCTCATGAAGGCATATAATATCCTTTCAAACTCTGATAATGAGGCGTTAAGAATACTATCAACCCTAATTCCTGATGAAGGTATATCGGTTGGATTCTCTGATGATATTCCCGGAACTGGCCAGTATCGCTATTCTGGTCCGGATGATCCGGGTGAGATCTATATCTCACCAGATTACTGGAATGAAGCCTCGTGGGAAGAAGTGGCCGGGACAGTAGCCCATGAACTGACTCATGCCCTGCAGAGATCAGCATACGACGGAACCGTGAAATGTACGATTGAAAATGAATATCTTGCTTTTTTGTTCGAATTTTATACATTACAGGAAACAGGGCGGACAGACATTATTTATGAGAAATTTGGGAATCTTTATGCCGCAGATGGATCTTTCGACAAAAACATGCTCTGGAATGCAGTAAAAAAAGTCTATTCAGATTGTCCTGAAGAATAAATCCGAAATTTTTTTTCTTAAATTTCTCCCTTGTTACTCAATTTATCCATCGGGAATTTATAGGTAATGATACGCAGCATCCACCCGGTAACCGACCAAAATCCACACACAAATCCACTCATTTAATATACCCCTTAACAGACCACCCAAAAATCAAGGCCCATTCCTTGACCGGAATATTCATAAATCCCTCATTTCCATATCATTTAAATATTATTTTTCACTTTCACCCCCTTTACCTGAAGTTCAAATACCCGTTCATGCAACCAAGGAGTGAGGTTGTTCCCGGACCTCATCCGAATCGATACCCCTCCCGGAAAACCACCTGAAAGGATTCCAGACTGCTGCTCTTCTTGAAAACCTGACAATCTTTGACCGGAATTTGGGTTCCATGCAAAACAGGATAAAGGGGTACTGAAAAACCCTCTAAGAAGACCCGGAATAACCGGGGAACTGCAATGATGATTGAAACCTTTATTTTTATCAAACCTGATCCTTCCCGGATCAGTCATCAAAAGGCATCAAACATCGCCTGAAAAGAGGAAAAACCATGCGTAAACGAAGACGAATAAAAAAAGCATACCCCCACTCCTTACACAAGCTTGCCGGCGTTGGAAAGAAAGCAGGGGTAATTCATATATCTCTCACTTACCGGATAATATCATTTCTCCCATGCAAAGCCGGGGTGCACAGATGAAAGCACAAAACCGGACCGGCCGGATTGCGGTCTGGTCTGCCATCCATGTCCTTAAAAGCCAGGGGTACCTGGCCGACCGGTGTACCGGAACCAGACGGACCTTTGACCTCATCGCCTGGAAATCCACAACCATTTTGGCCCTTTGCATCCGGACCGCGAGAAAACAGGACATTACCCGTTTTCATCAGGAAATATCCAGAATATCCACACTCATCAATCAGAAACAGGTTCCGGGAACCATCGAATTATGGCTGTACCATCCCAAAGGAATGACCAGATACCGGATAATGCCAGGTGGAGCCATGCAAATACAGGAGGCAGCATGACCTCACTAATACGAACCGAAGTCCTTTCAGCCGCATTTGCAGCGATAAAACCAGTAGATACCCTCATTTCACGACGGAGTATCGAAACCGAGATAGAAGTGCACCCCGGCCTGTACCCGGCACTCTCCGGACAGAGCAGAATAGGACGAAGGACCAGCATCACCAGGGTAATGAACTCCCTCTTTCCACCGTGGAACACAGAAACTGCAGGAAAACCCTACTCTAACGTCTGGAAAGTCCGGACCTTTCCCGGAACAAGTGAAGACCAGGGAGAAGAAGCATGACCGGTGAAGAGAACATAAAAACAGGACTCTCTGTACTCTTCTCACCCGGACAGGTCGTAGAACTTCGGGCAATCGGAGACCATGTCAGGTATGGCTACTACACCGACATGGACAAACTTGCAAGAGATGCAGCCGTCATTGACAATATGCCCGGAATATCCGGGATATACGTAACCCTCAACCAGGTAAACCCGGCACTCCTCTCCCGGTGTGCGAACAGGATTAAAACAGCAGGAAAAAAAGAACCCCAGACCGGAGATGCGGATATCACAAACCGGTGCTGGCTCCCGATAGACATCGATCCACTCCGGCCATCTGGAATCAGTTCATCAGAACAAGAACACCGTGCAGCCTTAAACAGAGCCGAAATAATCCGGGATTATCTCTTTGGCCTTGGCTTTCCTGACCCGGTTTTGGCAGACTCAGGAAATGGTGCCCACCTCCTGTACCGGATTGATTTGCCAAATGACAAGGAATGCAGCGAGATCGTGAAAGGATGCCTGAAAACACTGGACGAGTTCTTTTCCGACTCCGACTGTGCTGTTGACACCTCGGTATTCAACCCATCCCGGATATGGAAACTCTACGGGACCAGGTCACGAAAAGGTGACCATACCGATGACCGGCCACACCGAGTATCAAAAATCATCCATGTACCAGAGACAATATCGGTGGCTTCCGTATCTTCTCTCATCCAGCTGGCTTCACAGACAAAGCAGGATACCACGGACAAAAAACCGCCAGAAGGGATGAATTCATCCGGAAGAGGAAGAACAGACCTTGCTGCCTGGCTAAAAAGATACGGGCTTTCGTATACCGAAAAACCATACCAGGGAGGACGACTCTTCATCTTTGACCAGTGTCCGTTCTCATCCGCCCATAAGGACGGAGCATATGCGATCCAGTTTGCAAACGGGGCCATCTTCGCCGGATGCCATCACAACTCCTGCGGGGCAAATACCCAGCGGTGGCACGACCTGAAAGCGAAGTTCGAACCGCAAAAGGAGGAGCCAAAACCGAAACGGGACTTTGAATCCTGGAAGAAGAAACAGGTCAGGGACCGGGCTTATGCAAAAGCCGAACGGAACGGGATGCCAGAGAAAAGCGGGAACCCTCCGGATACCGCGAATCAGGAGACAATCTCTCTTTCAACCAGCAATCCCAGGGTTCAGGATGAAGCTATCCGGATACTCCGGGAAGGAGACCCGATCCGGTATATCCTCGATACATTCACCCGGATGCACGAAGGAGACGAGATAGTTGCAAGGTGTCTTCTTATGTCCCTTGCATCACGGTTGGTTGTGAACTCAAACGGCCTGCATGTTCTTGTCACTGGAGAATCCGGAAAAGGAAAATCCCATGCCTTTGAGACGATGCTGGACCTTATTCCACAAGAGTTCCGGTTGTCCGGCGGTCTCAGTAACAAGGGACTATTTTACACCCACGAGATCCGGAAAGGAATGGTAATCTGCCTTGATGATGTCAGCCTCTCTGAACAGATGCAGGAGACACTAAAAGGGGTTACCAGTTCATTTCATAAACCCTTCATCTATCGTACGGTGGACAAGGACAGGAACGGAATCACAAAGGTGATTCCGGAACGGTGCCTGTGGTGGGTTGCAAAGGTCGAAGGAACCGGAGATGAGCAGGTGTGGAACCGGATGCTCACCGTCTGGATAGATGACAGCCAGCAGCAGGATGATAAGGTTCTTGCAAAAAAACTGGCTGCAGCGGCAAAACCTGCCTCCCAGTCACGGGAATTCGAACATGAGATATCGGTCTGCCAGACGATATGGAATAATATCAGGGAGGTTTCGGTAATCATCCCGTATGCAGAGAGAATACGGTTTTCATCGTCGAAAAACCGGCGAAACCCAACGATGCTGCTTGACTTAATCAGGTCAGTTGCTGCATTTCGCCAGTACCAGCGGAGGTATGAAGAAGGAGATGGGTGTATCGAAGTCTCTGCAACACGAGAGGACTTTAACGAGGCAGTTGACATTTATCATCTCTTAAACGGTGTATCCGGTTCACAGATGACAAAACTGACCAGAAGCGAGTCAGAACTTATTGATGCGATAAGAAGTAGTGGCAGGACGGTATTTACGGTAAAGGATTTGCAGGATCTCGTGAGTAAGGCCCATACCACCATTTCCCGTATGTTGTATGGAAAAGGTTCGAACGGGACACATCATACCGGCCTTCTCGAAAAATGTCCACAGTTATCCGTGTATGACCGGTCGGAAATTCTGGAAGAGGGGATGTACAAACGGGGAAAGGTGTATACCTGGGATTTTGATATGGACCGGATTTGGTCATGTGGTGGTTCCTGCTGGCTGGATGATAACGATGATTGCCCGGATGATGATGCTCCGGATGGAAATTCTGACAATTGTTCAGATGATGGTTCTGGTAACTTACCCGGTAATAGTTCTGTTAATGATCCTCCCAATGTGCACATGTGCACTCATGTGCAAGGTATGTGCATAGAGAAATGCACATCCAAACAGAACGATATGACACCTGATTCAAAAAATACTGGCGTAAATGATTGTTTGGGTACGAATGTGCATTCCGGTGAAGGTGCTAGAGAAGACCAGGAAGACAGATTAGTTGTCCCTTATGCTCCTGAAAAAAATGCACATACTAATTCAAATAACTCAGATATGTGTTGTTTAGATAAATTAAGCAATTATTGTGATGAAACGAATGTGCATTCTGATATGCACAATGCATGCACATCAGTGCACACAGTGCACATACCTTCAAGGTCATCCCCGGTATCAGATAATCAGACTAACAAATTACGATACCAGGATATCAATCTGAACCAGTTTGTCCGGACAGATGATGTACTGACCAGGAAATGTGACTGTTGCGGGAGACGAAGAGGAACGTATAAAGAACGGGGAAATCCAGGAGGTCACGTGATATGTGACCAATGTTATAGCAGGGCGGTTTCCAGGGAAGTCATGACCTTTACAGCACTTCCGGGAGTTTTGCCTCTTTCCAATATGAAAAAGACGAACCGGAGTCTTGGCAGATGCAGCCTGTGTAACCTGAAGGAGATTGCCTGGCATGATGAAGAGACGAAGATCGGCCTTTGTGATTCCTGTTACCAGCGGGAACGGGGTTTTGCAAAGATTTTCGGAGGGGTCTGATGGGGTTTGTGGTAACTTCAGAACGAAAAGCAGATCCGGTCAGGTATGAGAAGGTCGGCAGGCTCCTTCCCGGAGAGAATGATGAGATCCGGGTTATGGTAGATGGGTTTGGTGAGGTTTTTCGGATACACAGGGCTGACTTTGTAATTTTGTCAGGCGGGCTTTGTCCTTCCGGAATGAGGCTTTCAGATTCAGGGAGCCGGGTAATTCTGTCCGGGCCGAAGGGTGAAGAGTATGTGGTTCTCTCAAGACAGGTCCGGGGAATGATGGAGGGGTGGCCGAAGAAGAAGGCAGCGGTGTTTATTATTCCTACATAAAAGGAATGTGAACTCTTCCGGTTTTTAAGATGAAGAATCCCAGATAAATATGAAAAATTCTTATCCAATTCAATACTCTTGACTCCAATAACTATGGTTCACTCACATATTACTGAAATCCTTTTTTTTAATCGGTAAAACTCCTTTCCTACATCACTCAGTTCAGACCATCCTTTTTTGTGAGAAAATTATTCAGTTTTTCATTAAATTCTAATTCAGCCTGGAAAATAGAAATCATACAATTTAATATCGTTAATTCATCATACGTTGTTTTTCGAATTGGGATTTTTTAATCAAATTCTGGATTCACCATATCGGTCTGTCCATTCAATCGACCGGTGAGACGGAGAAGATTACATGGTTTGAAATCCTGGTTTGGGAGAGAGATCAAGAGAGACGAACAGAAGTAATCCATGACCTGTTCCATATATCTTCACACCGCAGGACCTGGGAAACTTTATCGTGTACTACGTCCCTTCCCCTTCTATGTCGTCCAAGTGGATAACCTGTCTTCTTATTGCTGGTGTAGTCCTTTTTTTCATACAGGGATGTGTATATGCAGAAAAAACCTCCCAGATTACCCAGAGTAAACTGGCAAAAAACCAGACAAAGACACTTTCTGTCAACCTGACCGGAGAGGCATTCTCCCCGACATCAGGTACTGATAAAAAAAACTCACTGAAACCCCGATAGTCAGCCTGCAAAAAATTCCTGAAGAAGAGGGAAGTTCAGGTTTTGATCAGGTTGTCTCCGGGGAATCATTCACACAGAGTAGTGACATTTCAGAACTATCAGAGAGCGATCTTGAAGATGGCCCGTATGAAAATTCTGAATGGATAACCATGGGAGGGTCAGCCGGCCATGTGTACTCCAATGAACGTGGTACATATACAGGTGATAAAATTGTACCTATTTACCAGGGTCTCTCTGTCGTAGTGCCACGAAACAAAAAAGTATATGTTATTCTCCCTCTCCCGGTGAAACAGGACGCTAAAATCAGGTATCTCAAGATCGTTGATATGAATCCAGTGGTTTATGAAAATAATGCACCGAATATCATATCGGTGGATGCATATAATGGATTTCATATCGCAGCGGGTTATTATCCGACCTGGATTCCAGGGCATGAAAAGATCCATTATGTTGATCTGGGAGATTATTATCAGTTTGATAAGGGATTACAAATTGTTTTAAGGCTTGATAATGAAAATCCAGACAACTCTCCCTATATTATCACCGGATATGGGGCACGGATGGAATGGTGATATCTGAAATCCTGTACCTATTGGTATTATATATCTACTTTTTACCGGTATTCCGGGCATCTGCTGCAGGCCCATTGACACACAATTTTTCAGGATAGGATCTATCTCACTTCCAAAAGGAAACTTTCAGACTTGTGAAAGATTCGAATTTATTCCAGAAAGAAACTCTGGATGAGATCAAGGGAACCCGTTCTGAATTGGTTAAAGTTTTGAGCAAAGAAATTACTGAAATACGTGAAGAAATCAGGGAAATCCGAACTCCACTTATCAATACAGACAATATGTATACAGGTAAATCATGGCACCTGAAAATCCAAAATAAAGATTAACCTCAAAACCTGACGGCAACAAGGATAATTTTTTTTAAAAAATCGCGAGATTTTTGCGGATGGTCAGCCCCGGGAATCAGAACGCCTGAACATCCATTTCGGGCAGTATTCACCCGGATAACGGTATTACTGAACCCAAATTGATTAATATTTATTTTTTTGGGATTTATTGCCTGATGATCTCTTTTCTTTCACCCATACAGGTACCCGGGATTTTTTTTGTTTACGCTGAGGTTGTGATTCAGGTTTTTTACCTGCATCAGGTTTACTCCTCTTCTCCAAAGTGACCGGAGTCACTGCCAGAGTATGAGAACCGGGTTTTGAATTCTGATGCACGTTATCCGTTTGAGGAACTGATTTGGGCAATTTCTGGCCAGGGGGAAAATGGGGACGATTATCTGTTTTTGCTACCGGGCGTTGATCTTGCCGGGCTTGATCCGGGCGATCACCAGCTTCCCTGGGTTTATACTCAGGTTTTGATGCATTTTTATTATCACGATGAGGACCGTGGCCTGGTTTTTTTCCAATTGCCCCTATTGGTTTTCGCTCTCGTTGTTCTGTTACACTGCTATTAGTGTTTCTTTCTGGCCGGCGTGTTCCCGGAACCCCGTCAATGAGAAGCTTCCTCCCCTCAAAAATTGATTCTCCCAGGGTACGCTGGATTTTTTGAGCCTGTTCTTCAGTCCCCATCTCCACAAATGCATATCCTTTTCCCTCCATCACCTTGACATTGATGACGGTGCCATGTGGTGATAAAAAATCCCGTAATTTCTTCGCAGTGACAGAAAAATCCAGATTTCCGATAAATAATTTCCTTTTTTTCATTCAGAATCCCTCAAAACTTCTTAAAATCAAATGATATTGAACCATATTGGACCATCCGGCAACAGGATAATTATGAACGTATGATATGCTTTCAAGATGTTAGAATGTAACTGAAATCTGTGTTTCAAAAGGGGTAAATACTTTTTTGAAATGATGTATCGTTTATATGATTAAAATGCTCCATAAACAATCAGGTAATCATGTGCACAATACCATTCAATTACCCTGATATGGTGCATTAAACCTTAAATTCCCCTATGATACTTCGTTTTAGAAATCTACGTGTATAAATGTCAGGCTCGAATATTCATAGATCTGGATTATTCTGGGAACACTGATGATTACAGAGATGAGGTTATTTCAGCATATTTTTGGAACCGTTTTATTATCCGGTGATCAATGGCTTATCTGCCTGGTTCCGGGAGTAATTATTTTTGTAATCGGAGAGGTGTTTAAATACACTCTCCGGTCTATGGAACGGAAAGGGTAAAGAAGAAGATTGTAAACGGTGTTTTAGGATAAATACAAAAAGTGGATTAGAATCAAATTCAAATTCAAAAAATAGAATCAATTCAGTACGAGATTACCAGGAGGTTTTTTGCTTTCATTAATGCATTATCCCGTGTAATCAATGGTTTCTGATGCTCAATCGCAGTTGCTGCAATCATTGCATCCAGAATTGATAAGGATAATCCCAGGTCTTATATCCGGATATATCCTTTGTCTAATTCCTTTTTACTTTGTAAGACAGAGTCTGCAATGGTTAAACGATCCTCAACAGGAACTTGTTTTAAATATGTTATGATCTCCGGTTCTTCCGGATCTTTACATAACCGGATAATTACATCTGATATCGTCTCATTATTTTTCCTTATTGAGATAATCCGATTATTAGCAATTTCACTTATTTTTACCGTTTTTGTTTGCATTATTCCTCTCTTTCGATAATTTAATTTATGTCTTTTCAATATGTATATCTACATAGATCTGTAATTTTTTTCCCAAATGTTACTGCCAACAGAATGACTTTTTTTCTCTCGTTATTTTACAAGAATGTGCCTATCCCAGTGACGAGTCAGCATTATTCCATATACTTTCTTGATTTCATGTTTCAATCCCTATTGGGTTTTCTTT
This sequence comes from Methanomicrobiales archaeon, assembly GCA_012729535.1. Classification (GTDB taxonomy): domain Archaea; phylum Halobacteriota; class Methanomicrobia; order Methanomicrobiales; family Methanospirillaceae; genus Methanospirillum. The sequence goes on from JAAYCY010000031.1 coordinate 17,574, forward strand.
TCTGTTGTGACGTTTATATCAGGAGAAATCAAACTCTCTACCTGGTTTTTTTGTCTTTTATTACCCTGAACGATAATTATCTTGTTCGAACCTCAAGAAGATCAGGAACCTAGTAAGTCTATACCCCTTATAATATTGTAATGAATCTAAAAGTCATCATCGAAGAGGATACTGAAGATGGCGGATTTATTGTCAGTTGTCCGGCTCTGCCTGGCTGCCATTCGGAGGGTGAGACTGTAGAGGAAGCCCTCGAAAATATTAAAGATGCTATTCAGGGCTGCCTTCCCCTTTTTAATGAATTGCTATGTCCAGAACATATGCTTCGGGAGCGGTGATTTTTTTCCTTACATGTCAATTGGTAAGTTTTACCACAATCTCTGATTCATTGGTAAAAAGAGGCCTATCTAACTTTATCGTTTAAGGATCTATCATTCTCCCGGTTATCATAGAAGCCATATAATGTACCTTATTCTATTGTAGATTTCGAAAGATATCTGTTTTTCCAGAATAATGATTTAACTCGCTCATATTCTGTATTTTTCGCACATCTACAATAATTATTGTCCGTGATTTTAATAACACTATGAATATGGTAACAACATCTACCCTAACGTCCTCTGCCCGGACCGGTGAGTCATCGGTTTTATCAGATCCGGATCATCAACATGTACCTGATTTACCCGTGGTGAGACCTCAATAATATCCAGACCTTTCTCAAATATCGAAATATTTCCACCTTTTAAATAATCAGGTTCGCCTGCCGGATCCAGTATGACCGGCATCCGGTCATGAATATCCGAATATGGCAAAAGGGCCTTAGTTGTAAGAATAACTACCTGTTCTCCTTCTAAAGAAGGCCTGATAAACCCGGCAAAGGAAAGAATAGGGGTTATTTGAGATGAAAAATAATACGGAGTTTTCCGGGTTTTTTCATGCTTCCATTCATAATATCCGGATGCCGGAATCAGGCACCGGTATTCTTCAAACGATTTTCTGAAGAGGTTTTTTTCACGAACTGTCTCTATCCGGGCGTTAATGATCCGGTGAGAAAGTCCGGCGGTAATTCCCCATTCATGCATCCGGGCAATGTTCCCGGTTCCATTTTGTGAAATTGCCAGGATTTTGTTTGCCGGGGAGATGTTATACCTGGGCCGGTACTCATCCGGGACTATAACATCATATCGCTCTAAAATCTCACCCGGAGATGCTGCAATACAAAACCGTCCACACATACAGGAACTGCTCCATTCACCTTGTATGGGTCAATCATGAGTATAAATGCTCTGATGAGTAAACCTAAGATACGTGCATTTTCCCGGGTAACGGGGAAACGCATATATTGTTAAACTACTTAACAATATAGTAAGATGACACCCGGAGTGATGATCAATGGTATCCAATGCTGATATGATGCAGATCTCATCTGCATGGATCCGAATCATAAACAAAATGATGGCATTTGAGAAAAATCCCCGGGATTTCGGCTCAGGAAACCTCCTCTCAAACTCTGAAATTCATATGATCATGGTGATTGGAAAAAATCCGGGCCTGAATGTCACTTCCCTCTCTCTTGAGCTGGGTATCACCAAGAGTGCAGTCTCTCAGATGATCAGAAAACTTGTACAGAAAAAACTCGTGGACCGGACCCAGCTCCCGGATAATGACAAGGAGATCCGTCTTTCCTTAACTCCCCGGGGAAAGATTGCCTTTCTTGGACACGAGACCCACCATGCGGTTATCTTTGCCCGGATGCATGAAAAACTTGGAGATATGACCGAAGATCAGTTTACTTACCTTATGAAGTTCTTCTCCGCAATCGAAGCGACTACTGATGAATTAGCCTGATAGGCTGAATTTTTTTTGGAAAAAAATATTATTAATCAACTTAACAAAAGTGAGAAAAATGAACGAAAATACACAAATGAAAATTGGACTTTTGTACTTTTCTGCGACAGGAAATACGGAAAAAATTGCCCGGGTCATCGAAGACAGCCTGAAAAACCTCGGATGCATGGTGGATATAGTAGACATTACTCCCCTTGTATCAAGAAAAGCTGGTTTAGACTGCAGCCCATATGATGCCCTGATACTTGGAGCTCCGGTTCACTCCTGGAGGATTCCCCGGGTGGTCAGGGAATGGATTCTGAATTTATCAGGAGAAGGGAAAAAATGTGCACTGTTTTTGACTTACGGAGGATTTCAAATCCATCCGGCCCATTATACTACACAACAGCTCGTGCAAAGCCGGGGATTTAAAGTCGTATCTTCGGCTGAGTTTCTCGCCTTTCATACCTTCAATATTGGTGGCTGGAAAGCAATGGAAGGGCGTCCTGACGATTCAGACTTTAAAGTAGCGAGGGAGTATGCAGAGAAAGTCTATTCACGATTTTCAGGAGAGGATCCTAATCTTGTTGGTGAACTTGAAAAAACCACTCATCCAGAAGAACTTCTTGACCAGATAGAGGAATTCCGGTTCCGGATCGTGACACAACTTCCCACGAGAAATGGGGCGGACTGCTGCATGTGCCTGGCATGTGAAAAATTCTGCCCGACCGGAGCGATAAATGCGACTACCGGCGAGACAAATCAGGGCCGGTGTATTACCTGCCTTGGCTGTGTGTACCGGTGTCCGGATGGAGTGCTTGTAGTGAACGATATGTCCCCAAGCTGGGAGTATAAACTGAAAGGGGAGCAGATATCCGTTGCAGAAATGAAGAAAAAGAGGAGCAGGATTTATCTGTGAGAAGTCTGAATAGAGGAGATAAAAGCGGTACTTCTCAATTGTTTAGGTTTACTAAGCACCTTCACCTGATGGCAGAATATTTTGATGATATTGCATCAGAACGATCAATAGCTGAAATTCCTGAAACAATCGCTGCTGAAAAGGAAAAAAATTTGACTATTTTCTTGGGGATAACATTTTATCTTGAAGAAATATTTCACGGAAGGTGGATCTTGTCACAGAAGATGTCTTAAAACCACTCATTCGTGATCCAATACTAAAAGAAGGTTTTTGAAAACAGACTGGAGATCAATAGCCGGATTTCGTGATATTCTTATTCATGGGTATTTTGGAATGATACAGAAATGCTATGGGATGTAATCGATAAAAATCGTGCAAATACCCTTTTCTCTTTTTTAAAAATCCAATGCAAGAGCATCTGAAAGTTCCCTGATCGACTGATACCGCCTGGCTGGATCTGGTGCCAGGCATTTCAGAATGACAGATAATAGAATTTTTCCTTCATTCGTCTGAAAGACCGGTTCTGTTCCAGCCGGGATTTCCGGCCTGCCGGTGAGAAGTTCGGCACATACCATCCCGATCTGCCAGATATCGGTTGTGCCAGTGCATTCTGAATACACCTGACGCTGCTCTGGTGCTGCATAGGTAGGAGAAAACCCGGTTACGGACCACCGGCCTCTTGACCTGGCAAGCCCCCAGTCGGTAAGTTTTGGTACGCCATCATAAGTCAGAAGAATATTCGTTGGTTTGATGTCACAATGGATAACCCCCCGGTCATGGGCATATAACAAAGCAGATACAAGACCCTGAATAATCTGCAATGCCTCTCCGGCCGGGACCGGGGTATCCAGGTCTGCCACTGATCCAGGGAAATATTCTATCTCAATATACGGAACAGGAAGGATATTTGCAGAAAGAAGCGGTGCGATATTAGGATGCTGCAGATCCTTCCAGATACTGATCTCCTGCATAAATGAAAGACCGGTCATTTCATCATCCTTTTGCGGGACTTTCACTACCACCGGAGTTTTATCACTCACACGTTCTGCGTACCATATTGTGCCGACACCCCCTTCTCCGATTGGTCTGATATTTCTGTACCGGCTTTTTGGAAGGGGAAAAGACGAAATATCACGTGAGAAACGATCAGTCCCCCTACCCTGACCTTTCCTCACCTGGCTGATTACCATATACACTCCCATGATGAGTGAGATTGCCAAAGAAACAAGGACCAGAATTGTGACCGGAAACACCATCTGAAGAAGACTGAAAGACTGGTGGGAGAAGGAGAGGAGACCTAGGATGAGAGTTGCCGTAATTACCTCTCCAAATCCAAATAAAAGGACATATCGAACCGGGAGACGGGCCTGGAAGAGAGATGCAAGATGAAACAGGAACATACACAGGAACAGGAAGATAAACAACGGAAGAGAGAAAGTTATCGCACTTCCGATTCCCTGGCCCATTCCTCCTCCGTGTCCATGGCGGACTGGAACAGATAAAAACAGAAACATCAATAGAAAGTACTGAAGTGCGAGTAGAAGATGAATAATCTGAATTATCCTAAAATACCGGTATTTCTTCCCTGGTGAGATTTCAGGGCCGGGTAGAATGGTAGTTTTCATGGACGATGATTCGGTTTAATTTTTCCTGAATGAAAGGTAAAGGTTACTCCAAGAGTTCCGGGTGAGAGTTCTATTCTGTCACCTTCCTGTAAAACCACGGGATCATGAGCGATTGGTTTCCCATTCACATAAGTCCCCCCTTTACTATTCCCTTCTGCTATGGTATAGAACCCTGCCTGTTTTTTCAGCCATGCATGGGGCCGTGATACCCGGCTGACCGAACGGTACTCATCATCCACAAGAAGAGCCGGTTCAGGAAAAAACCCATCCCACCCTTCTTCAAATCTCCCAACCCGGTATATGGGTTCAATTAGCTCAATCGTTTTTCCCTGCTCTGAACCATTCATAATAACAAGCCCCGGCCCTGCAGGAAAAATATTTTGCAGCCCGCTTTGTGTTGCTATTGCCTGCTTTGACAGGTCCGGGTTAATCTTTCCGGCAACCAAACTGAATATGCTGAGATTGTTTGCTGCATGGTTCAGGCCGTCCGGGACGAGCATATAATAAAAAACCGGCTGCCCCGGGTTTACCGGTTCATCTGATACTCCAATCTCCTTACGGATGATCCCAAGCGACAGCAATTTTGTCAGGTGCTTTTTGGTATTCTCATAACTGGTCTTGATTTCATGTGAGATCTGCCTGACCGTCCGTGGACGTGTTCCGATATAAGAGAGAATCTGAAGGCGGATAGGGCTTGCGAGAACATCAAGGTACTCGGAAAGTTCGGAAATAAACTCAGGGTCGGAGCTGGTAATGATAGTCCGCTCATCAGGTCGTTGCCTATTCATATATCATCCCACTAGTTCATATGCATGCCATGGTTATCAATGTCTACCCCCCCGGTAACCACGAGGTTCAGGGTAGGAACCATTCCCATTTTACCCGTATATAACCTGATCGAACAATTATAGGTGTATACACCGCTCAGGCGGTAACGAGGAATCATGAAATCAATAGTCGTAATCCTTATCCTGGGCCTTATTGCCTTAGGAGCCACTTTTCCGGTATCAGCAGCCGGTCAGGGTGGGAATGGGAATGGTATGATGCTACATCAGGGCGATGGATCAGCTGGAACCGGAGTCTGCCCAAATCCGGATTGTCCACAGGCAGATTGCCCAAACAACCAGACTCCACCCCGTAATGGGACCGGACTTAAACATGGGAAAAATCTGAACACAAGGTGAGTGAATATGAACCGAAGAACAATGGGGCTTTTGGGAATCGGACTCCTTGCGGTTCTGGTCATTCTGATCGTAACTCTCCCGGTAGCAGGTGCAGGAAAGACCGGAGCCCAGGATGGTACCGGTTTTCACCATGGCCTTCTTAATCAGAACGGTCAGGATAAGGCAGGATATGGACCCGGATCAGGGAATGAATCCTGTATTCAGGAAAATTGTCCGAATAACGGAGTCAGGCCCCGTGATGGGACCGGTAATCACCACCATGCAGGAACAAGCTCAGGCAATGGTGGACGGTCAGAATCTAAGGAACTCGGGAACGGTCACCGAACCTGATTTTTTTTCTTTTTTTTATTCGTTATTTCAATTAAGAAAATGTGAGGATTGTCTTTTTCTAAATTCCCAAGGTTTTACATTCTAAACCAGAACACATAAAACCTGGCATCTCACCGACTGGTGATAATTTTTCCAACTAAAAACAGGGAAACATGAAGAGATTTCTAAATGCCCGGATTGAAAAATTAGTGAGGAAATTACATTCTAAGGCTACTCTTACTATCAGAAAATTTCAGAACAGGTTGAAATTCTGCTGAGGAAATTTATGTTGGTTCGTCGTGAGTGAATAGGAATACCCGGTCAATATCAACCCTGTTTACCCCTTCATACCCCTGAACCTGCCATTTGATAACAGAACAAACAATTCTCCTTTGTATACGCTCAATCATCCATTATTCCTATACTCCTCATGTACGACTGCTTACCTTGGGATCTGCTCGGGACGATAGGAATAAACCGAGATCATATGAAAACAAGCAAAGAAGAGTAAATATAGAGAAACGGCTTTCAGAATAATTATTTGTCACATTCTCGGGGGAACTATCATCTGTCTGGTTACCGACCTGATAAATGGCCTGGTCTTATTACTGGGTTTATTTCCGGTGCACTCTCATCCAAAAGATGGATACCAGGATCCCTGCTGGTAGCAAACAGTGACGAGAAGTTGATCTCTACTAGTTCATGGAAGGTGACTCAGATCAATGAAGATACACGGGAAAAACTGATGCCCTGCAGCACGGGCACATGAAGCGTTATTAACTGCAGACACAGGGAAGAAAAAATCAAAAATCATTCAGGGAGATATGGACATACCTGAATGATTCCACAAAAAATTTAGGAGAGTTGACGGGTAAACGCACTCAGGTGATTCTCTGACCCGTTCCGGAGATTGGTATACACCTGGATTATATCCGGCCGGGTGGTGTTTGCGATTGCCTTATCAAGATCTGCGATATCTGTCTCTTCTATTGCTACCCCTGCTTTGAGAGCATCAGTCAGTGACTGAGCTCCCTGATCTGCAAGTGCAGCTGCCAGTGTCTGAATGTCCGGATTATGATATCCTGATGAAAGATTGCCAATCATATCAGAGGGAACCTGATATCTGTCAAGGAGAAATTGCACTTCACTGGCATGGGTCGTTTCTGCTTCTCCAATATTGCGAAAGATCGGAATTGAATACATCTCATACCAGACCATATAGAGATCATGGGCCATTTGTTCTTCTTCCCGCATAAAGAGGAGATCGGTAATTTCTGTATCTGACAGGTCATAGTCTTGTGGCTCTGGAAGAGTAAGATTCTGGTTTTCCTGAAATCTATTTCCATACCCCTGTTTAGCAGCTGATACGGGGATGACGATTACAAGGACAATAAGGATTAAAATAACGAACAGATTTCTGTTTTTCATGTACTATCACCGCCTTTTTGGTGTAAACCATCAATTGACGTTTCCGGTATAAATATAATGGAGGTACTGGTGGTTATCTCCGTAAACCTTCTGGTTATCTGTCCCTCCCTATCCTATTTGGATATCTTTCGGGTGAGCACTCTCTTTTTATGCAGCTGCTCATTCCTGTAAGGGCCGGGTCCATATCAAGCTCCTCCCCTTCGGCTATTTGAGTCATTGCCTGCTCATTGACCGTATGAATCAACGTTCCCTTCTAAAAGAATGCCTTGTCTGCCATCGGGATCAGAGCACATTATTTGAAAAAAAAGGGAAGTATTGCTCTCATAGCAATATCTCATGGGCATATCCTGTCATTCGCCATCTTCCGACGGATTATATCGTTCAAATGTACCGTTTCGAACAATTTTTAACTCAATGGGATAAAAGGCCACCTGGTTTTCATCAAACCGGACTTCCCCAAGTGATCCGGGGTACTGGTTTTCTGTAAACCAGGGTAAGAGGCATTCTTTATCATTCCCACACGACTGAACTGCATCATAGAGGATTTTCATGGCATCATAACCTTCAGCCCCGTAAAATGTTGCTTCTTCCCCATATTTTTCACGGTACCGAAAAAAGAACGGTTCAGATCTATTCAGGGCAGGAGTGGTAAAAATCAGGCCTTCTGAAGCCGGGGATTTAAGAAGGGTATTCCATTCAATGACCCGTGTTCCGACAAGCGGAGCAGAGATGTCATTATTTCGTATCATTTCCGCAACGGTTAACGCTTCAGACATACTCAGGACCAGTATTACATCCGGATTGCTATCCCTGACCTTTGTAATGTTCAGACTATCTGGCAGGTCATTTGGATTGTACACCACCACATCCGCAATTTTTTCAGGCATGAGGGATTGTAATGCACGAACGTATCCATATGCATAATCATGGTCTCCGCCCAGAATGGTAATCCGGTCGTACCGGTCAAGGTATTCAGCAAGGACGGGGGATTCCTGTTCCACTCCCGGAGTAAAACGAACCAGGTTGTCATGGTTGCGACTTTGGTTTATAACCGCAGATCCAAGAGCGATATGAACTGATCCTGCATCTGCTGCATCCGGGTATACAACATTTGTTGTCCAGCTGGCTACGGTAACGACGATGGAACTATGAGGATAAGAAGTTTTCAGCGTGTTCCATGCAGATAATGCCGTCGTTGCATTACTTCCGGCATCGATTACAACTGGCAGGAGGAAGGAACCAGGATTGTCTTCCTGTACCATCTCAAAAGCCCTTTCATATTCTTCTCCGATATCTGATACAAAACCACTCTGCATCAGCAGAATTCCAACCGGTATTTGTTCGGGTTCGGACAAAAATGAGGCATTTGATGTAACATTAAGAGGATTTTCCTCCATATTCATTGCTGATGAGAGAAAACACAGGGAGATACAGAATATACAAAAAAGGGCGAGCCTATACGAATTACGAAACATCTCACATACATATATGTCAATAAAAGTTAATTTTTGTTGTGGATTCCGGATATAGGAATCCCGGTAATTTTTAATCGCTTCATATCAGTAATGACCATCCTCCGACTCCTGCCATTCAATCATCTGTCTGGTGAGAAAGGACTCGTATTCACCATGGCAGTTCTTCCTTTCGTGTGAATCTGAAATAGTGGTATAGACGCCTCTGGTATTCTGATCCCACAAATCTCAAATAAAATAACGGAAAAGGTCAAAAGAGACAAAAAATCAGTCCTGTCATTCCTGCCCACATCCACATGAAGACCCTTCTGTCCCACCACCACAGCAGGACCCGGCATCACCACCACAACTGCACTCCCCGCTATCCATATCTTTTCCCCGTAAAGCGGCACTAATCATCGCCCAGGCACACCCGACTCCGCTCTCAACCTCAATTGCCTGGACCGGACAATTCAGGGCACAGGCACCACACTCCATGCAACGGGTCTTTTCTGTAAGTTTCACCTGGCCCCCAATTTCAGAAAAAACTCCGTGTGGACAGACCTCTGTGCATCGTTTGCAGTTGATACATCTATCCTCGTGAAACTGCAGAGTATTTTGAGTATACGAATTAAACATCAGATAACTCCTGTCAGGCGGGATATTCCAAGAGCAATCCCGATAATTCCTCCAAGACCAACCATCCCGGTCATGATCGGAATATACCGGAAGATCTCCTTTTTCACTCCGGTCCTTGACGTGAACGGTGTGGATCCGGTGAAATTCAGGGCCAGATATCCAACAACCGGGGGGATAATCAGGAGAGGGACAGTAGCACCGGCATATAATGCCCACAGAGGAAGACCTGAGGTACCTGCATATGTTATTGAGAAGGGAATTGCACAGATTCCTCCCAAAATCAGCCCTTTCATCGAGAAATCTTTGGTTGGAAGGAAGGGTAATAGAAGGGGGAACAGGACAGTGCCGGCAAGGACTGCAGTAATTGCAGCAAGAGCAGCGACATATCCGGCCAAAAACCAGAGAATGATCGGTACAATAACTGCCGGCAGAGCAATATGGACCAGCTCTATCGGTGCCAGAACAAGACGATCCTTCACCGGAAAGGTAATCCGGCGCATTTCAGGAGTTGCTTTTCCCATCTTCAGATATTCAGGGAGAGAAAAAGCCCGGACCGGACCATATTGAACCGTAAAACCACTCCGTCGTTTCACTTCATGAGCAGCAATCCCAGGAGCTCCAAGCTCGGGAACGATAATAGTGCGGTGCGTGACAACCTGTCCAAGGGCAGTAGATTCAATTCGCCTGACCAGTTCATCAGTTCCAAATGTTCCTTTTCCCGCTGCACACCAGACATTAATTCCCTTCGTATCAAGTACGAGAATATATGCATCGATTCCTTTGAGGTTTGACCGGAGAGCATCAAAACTGAGTGTATAGTTTGCAGATGCAAAGACCAAAGAATCAGCAGTCGGATTGCCGAGTTGATACAGTCCGGGTGTTACCCGGTGTCCTGACCGATTGAATCCCCACCTTGCAAGGAAATGATCAATCCGGTTTTTAGTCGTTATTTTACTATTTACTGGAAAAATATCACAGGAACAGGGAGAAAAAGTATTCTGACATGAACAGCAGCATGGAGATGATGAACTCATATATTACGCTCCGGTGTCGTTCATTAGAGGAGTGAGAACTTCTTTGACCATTCCACTCAGTCGTTCCGTTTTTATGAGTGCGATACAGCAGATGCTTCCATCCTTCTCCCAACTGACCAGGGCAAGTTTGTCACCCGGTTTTATTTCTGCACGTTCCCGGATATCTTTTGGGAGTACTATCTGGCCCCGCTCATCTACTGTAAGGACCGCTTCAACGGTGCATCCGGCCCTCGGATGACAATCGCAAGATAAATCATCAGAAAAAGATTTCTCCTCAGTTTTCCCTTTGCCCATAAATTTCCCTTTATTGTTTACATTCATATCATATATTACTATCAGAAAAATCCGAATTTTCTGAAAAATTTACCAAACTTATAAAATATCCAGTTGATAGATTACCAATCATATCAGAGGGAACCAGATATCTGTCAAGGACAAGTTACCGACTGGCAATGTTGTTTCGGAATCAGGAACCATATATCCCTCGTGATACTTTCATTGGATTTACTCACCAGTTATCCCGACAAGGACATGGCGGATTCTCGAACCGTCAAATTCGCAAAAATAGATTCCCTGCCAGGTTCCAAGGGCCAGCCGGCCATCGATTAGCGGTACATTCAGAGAAAATCCCATTAGCGATGCTTTGATATGAGCGTCGGAATTTCCTTCAGCATGCCGGTAATCTCCGGTCGCCGGAACCAGTCGGGTTAGCCCGGTGAGGATATCCCGCACAACATCCGGATCGGCATTTTCGTTGATTGTAAGGCCTGCTGTCGTATGTTGCACATAAACATGGCATACACCATCTTGAATTCCTGATTTCTTAACTTCCTCTGATATCCGGTCTGTAATCTCTATGAGCTGAGTTCTTGAACTGGTTTTTACATCTATTCTTGTCCATTTCATCTGGATCACCATCTGGCCTTGGTTGTCAGGTTTTATAACCTTAACCGATTTCAATCTGAAAATATGTTTCCATACTTCCCGTAAAAAGGAGATAGTAAAAAATTACACCAATTAAACTGACCGGACACAGGTATATGCCTTACAGTCAGAACCTGTAAGACAGACTTTTACACATGCAGCACCATTATCCGAAGGTTGTAACTCGAAATGTGTCTCCACAACCTTTCAAAGCCCCGGTCTGTCGGTAAATCCTTCAACCGGATACAATTAACCCGGTAACAAAAGAGCTTAAAAAAAGAAGACCACATATAGCCCATACCGTAATCCAGGACCAGGATTTCATTCTTTTAGAAAATTACTATCATCACCAAAAAATCAGGGAATAGGAACAGGATGTACTCCAAAAAATTCTGATGGATCTACAAGGGTTGAAGATGTATCCAGCCTGCTATTTTCTGCAGACAGCTCTGGAATAAAATCTGAAGCACTATCTATTAGATTTAATCCATAGGTAACAGGAATAGTAACCGATGCACGTGATTTCTGGTTACAAAGACGATCTTGCAGTACAACAAACACAAATGGTGGAGCAGTTGTCCCGTAGGGAACTGAAAACCACAGGTTTTGTAGTTCTAAAGGATTATTGAGGGCACAAAACCCATAGAGATAATCTCCGGAATTTGTGTAGATACTAACCCATGTACGTGAAGAATTGATGTTTTTCCCACATGGAGGAAGGTCTGGAGAAGCAACAAACAGATCGGTGGAATAATCCTGATAATTAGTAACCGATAGGTAATACCCGGTATATTTGTTGCCATCTGAACCGATATAATTATCTGATTTTACATAAGACAGCACTGGATCAACAAGGGTGCTATTACACCCGGGCTCCACATCTTCAACCGTATATTTTAATCCACTAATACAATTCTTGTCAGTAACCGGATCCGGAACATCGTTCTTCAACCAGCACCGGGCATTTCTGCTCTGGACACCTGGTTTCACATAGGTATAAGCCAGGCATTCTGAATCATTATAACAGACATCCCTGCATTCACAGGGATTGGGATTTTTTAGTTCGAAATTTTTGTAATCCATTCCCATTCGGTCAGTATTGATTTCCATGCGAGGATCTATACATTCTTCTGCCCCTGCACAAAAAATAACAACACTAATAATTAATAATACGAAAATCATGTAATTCTTCATAGTAATCATCCTAAAAATTATGTACCAAGTTCCACCCCTTTCAAAACGACGGCCTGGAATGATGTTGAATATACCAGTAACTTTTTGTAATACGGACTTGGGGGGAAACAGGTATTCTCCCAATGGATAATAATCCCGTTATTCCATTGATCTTTACTGATTCCAGGGAAATATTCCGAAACCATATATGAACCGGCTTTTGAATCTGTCGTTGAAAAAGGAAAAACTGTTGTTGAAATAAGTGCTGTAGAATATTGGTTGTTCTCCGACTTCAGACCGGATATGCAACAAATATCATTTTTTGGATCGGGAACTCCATTTTTAAGCCAGCTTACCGGATTATCTCCCTGTATTCCAGGTCTGACATAGGTATATACCCTGCACTCCGGATTTTCCATACATGCCTGTGCACATAATGAATAATCGTCATTTGGATTCATTTTAAAATGACTGTTATCCATTCCCTGCCGGTCAGTATTTTCCTCGGTTGAATACGTATCATCACAAAAAGCCCCTGAAGGAATTATCGGGATAACCATGATTGTAAAAAAGAACACCAATATTGGTTTTTTACCATATGAAGGGAAAATGCTTCGGAATAAACGATTCCAATACCTACCGTAATGGTCTAAAAACATTTTACCCCTCATGAAAACTGGTATCGGTTCGGGATATAATAAAAATATGCCATTCGGGTTTGCCATGCAATATAAATGACGTAATTATCAAGAATATCGCCGCTTTTATTTCTGAACCGGGAGAGAAAAAACAAATCATTCTTACATAGCTATTGGTGATTCAGGTTATGTTAACAAATGAATAAAATCGCCGGATATACCCATACTATGAAAAAATTAATTGCTATTATGAGATTTTTTTTGTGTTTCTACCATATCTAAATGACGACGTGCCTAAAATATAAATATTATAATTGTTGTTATAACTGATTATGGGATCAGCAAGAGAACATTTTGGACATGATCCAAGAGCGGCAGGCAGACAAGCAGCGAAAGATATGAAAGAGGGAAGAATAGACAAGAATGAACTAAAGGCACGGTATGAAGATGCAAAATTTATTGGGTGTGGTGAAGACTTTAAAGAAGGATATGGAGAAGAAGCAACTAAGTAATAATATCTATTTTTGCTTTTTTTAAGTTTAAGTGCGAATTATGGTTATGAATAAAAAACCATGACTATTACAAAAATATTTTTTTAGCCCTTCATCTTACAGCTCCATGGATATCATTACAATACTACTCCTTTGGTATTGTCAACATAAATTCATTACCCACTTTTAAAGATAAAGAGTGCAAACATTTATTTAATATAAACCGAGATTACGTGTGAGGGCATTACCATGGGATCTTATGAATTATCATCTGTCATAGGCGATATAAAACGTGCAATTCAACATTCAGTCATGGGATCAGGGCTTAATGTGAAAAAAATCGATCTTGAAATCAAAAATGTTTTAGAGAAATCCGCAAATGGAAAACTTGAGTTCAAACCATTAAACGTGAACATATCAGGAGAAGTCAAGGAAGAGGATATTCAGACCATTTGTATCTCTCTCAAACCTGATATAGATGAAGTCACTCTCATGGGATACAAGGATATTCCATCACAATTAGCAGAAGCAGTAGCACTCATTAAGAAAGCCATTCATGAAGCAGCACTAAAGGAACCAAAATTCAAACTTGAGAATGCGGTAATTACTCTTCAGTTTCAGATAACCAAAGAGGGAGAAATTTCCATGATTCTTGGGGCGGGAGGAAGTTCTGCATATTCACACAAGATTGTTCTCACCTTAGAGAGTGTATGAGCTCTCAAGAGGGGACGTTTTCAGTCTATCAATATAATCCCCAGACTTTCACACCCGTTTTTGCTGATCCTACGATATTTGTTGGTGAAAGTTTAGCTTTCATCATATGTCCAAAATCATATTCCGGACCTGAAATTCCATATATTCATAAATTTACAGAAAAACCATATTCATATGTTAATTTACTCAAAGGATTGGATTGGATACTTTTGCAGCATCCTGATATCGTACATATCAGTCTTGGACCAGGAAAAATCCAGGATGATGATCCGATAAATCTAGCCTTATTAATGTTTTATTTAATGAATATACCGGTAGTAGTTGCAGCAGGCAACAACGGACTTGGGGGCGAAGGAACTTTGCAGGCACTTGCAACACATCCCACAATTATTTCCGTTGGTGCAACAGATAAGAACAGAAAAATACTGGATATTTCCAGCAGAGGTCAGGAACATGGCCCAACGGTTACTGTAGTTACTGACGGGTCATCGAATTCTGATACCTATCCTCCTTCAACCAGCTTTGCTGCACCAAAAGTGACCGGATTGGTTATGTATCTTACATCCTACCTTAATTTTTTAATCGCTGAGATATGTGATCTCCAAAAGAATGAAAAATGGAGTTCTCTTATTAATTCACCGATTATTGGTGCTTTGGATACCGGATATGATTCAAATCTGGCGTTTCATGATAATCTCGAAAAGATTTACTTGAAAAAGGAATACTCCAGTATCCGGATGTTCCGGACAGATAAGGAACGGGAATGGTATACAGGGTACTCCCTTTTTTTGAGAGCGTGCGGAATCGAAAAAATTAACCCAGTATCACCCGATATTATCAAAAGATGCCTGGAAATATCAGCAAAACCAATACCCGGAGAAAGTATCCTTGCAATGGGTGCAGGATATATTGATGGTGAATGTGTTGATGAGCTTCTGAACGGAATTACTCCTGAACAGTTAACAAGACTATTATTTCCGAATGTATTGAGTGATACCAGATATACTGACCTGGTGCAGGAATGTAACCAGAAATTAGGATTTTTACCGAACACAAAAACACTTGATGCATTAAAAAATTATATCGGAGCAGGTCACAGATTGGTTGTTGCACGGGTACTGGAAGGGGATGGTCCTCATGGAACGACGGTCCTGAGTAATTTTTCACATATTATTTCTCGAAACAGAGGAACTGTTGTAGAAATTGGCGATGGGAATATTGAGGGTGAAAAGATGATTGATATGACAAAATCCCATCAGTACATGTAGATCCCCTTTATGCATAGAAATATCATGAAGAATAACCTTTAGGTACCTGTTTATTTTCGAATAATTTTTTATAATGATTAGCCGTTTTCAGGCCCTTTGCCGATGACCATATACCAGATCAGACATACATGAAACAAACTACCGCAGATCTCATTCTTATACTCATTGTCCTGATATGGGGTTCCTCCTATGTAGCAATGAAATGGGGAATGGACAGTTTTGGCATTTACTCGCTTATTGCCCTTCGTTTCAGCATCGCATTTTGTGTCGGGATATTGGTCCTTTGGCCCAGTATGTCTAAAATTTATCTTCATACTCTGGCCTCCAGTGCATTTCTTGGATTTTGTTTTTTCTGCGGTTTTATTTTTCTCCTCGTCGGAATGGAGACCTCCCCGACGACTTCTGCTGGATTTCTTATGGCAACAACAATAGTATTCATCCCCATAATCCAGGCACTGGTTTTCCATAAAATTCCCAATAAATTTCTTATAATTGCAATACTACTCTGTCTGTCCGGAGTCGGACTTCTCACGATCAAGGAAGGGCAGACCATAGATTTTGGGACTATAATCTGCCTGATTGCTGCTCTTTGTTATGCAACGCAGATTGTAACAACAAAATGGGTCTTGTCCAGCGGAGAGAACGCAGTCACTATCGGGGTATTACAACTGGGATTTACTGCTTTATTCGCAATCGGACCTGCTTTTTTTCTCGAGATGCCTCTTCAAACCGTCACTTTGACAAGCGGCATGATAATCCTATACCTTGCTATACTCTGTACACTCATCGGATTCGTTCTGCAAACCGTTGCACAGGAATTTACCTCTCCGGAACATACCGGCCTGATTTTTACTCTGGAATCGGTATTTGCGGCCCTATTTGGTTATCTACTATTACAGGAAGTACTCCCTCTTCACGGGTATATCGGAGTTATCCTCGTATTCTCAGGAGTTATAATTGCAGTCAGGCATGGAAAATCATCAGGAAAAAAGCAGAACCTTACTTCATGATTTTTCTGAATTGTCTTATTTGATAATCTAACCTGAATATCAGTCATCGCATCACGAATAGTTATTTTTCTGATGAGAAGGTATACCTGAAAGATAAAAAGCAATTACCATATACAAGTGAAGCAGATCACCTATTAGAAATAATTGTTGTACCTGGATTAGACAATATATTCAGGGAAGTACAATTCCAAAAAGGTTCATATTCACAGGTATTGGAGGACTCAGATGAATCAGAGAATTACCATTCAAATCCTCATTGCCCTCCTTTTTGGAACAATAATAATCGGAACTTATTACACATTTGAATCCGCTGCACTTCAGGAATCAAAACTGCGTAATCACTTATTAACCGAATCCAGAATTCTTGGAGCAGCACTCTTGCCTTCATCTATCGATACTCTTGTCTGAGATGAACGGGATCTTTCTAATCCTCTGTATCAGGAGATTAAATCATACTTTATTAAGGTGAAAGAGGCACGGGATAAAACCCAGTTTATTTATCTGATGCGACAAAAACCGGATGGAGATACGATCATTCTGGTTGATTCAGAAGAGCCCGGATCACATGATTATTCACCACATGGAGAGGTGTATAAAAACAATAGAAGTAACTATTCAGTCGGCCTACGCACAAAGTAAAGATTCCTCATGAGGAATTGCAAATATTCAGTTCAAATTTTTATTCGGCATCCATGGATTTTCATCAATAGCTGAATTAATCCCCTCAAAAAAAATACCATTTTTCCTAATTGTTGAGATATAACGTCGAATTAGAGAGACTGCTATTCCTGTACCCAAATCCCTAAACCCTCCTGATATCTTCATTTTCACTTTCATCATTCGAATATCTCTCTTAGCAAGATCGTTATCAAATGGCACGAGTGGATTATCAATGAACCGCAGTACTACTTCTTTCCAATTTTGAAACCTTTCGAGTAAGTTACGTACAAATCCTTTTTCTAACTATATCTCTCAATAATCAGAGAACTAGCGTCCTTTTTTTAATACTCTCCTATGAGAATTAATGGTATTGCCACCTGATTGTTATATTATATTTCGATCATCATCTCTCAGAATTATCAGAGTACGTGAATCTGGAGAGCCTGATCCAGATGCATTTATTTTTGTTTTTCTTTATTCTCATTGCCCGGATAAATAATCCAGTTTAGATTATCAATCACGTCCCTCTGTTTCAGGCAGGTATAATTTTTTTCTCACAATCATTATCATCACCCTTAGCATATTGAGAAAGAAGGATAAATTTCCGTTCGGGTGGAAAGAAAACGGGATCTATATGATGACTGGCAGAACACCGATCTGTATACGGACCAGGAGAGAACATGACAACTCATGATAGTGAAAAAGATATAAAAACCGACATATTCTCATATGCATCACTTCCCCAAGAAAAACTTCAGGAACTATTTCAGACGTCATTGTCAGATGGGCTTTCTCAGGATAAAGCCAGTACATTTCTCCAGAAAGATGGATTAAACGAGATATCTGCCAACCAGGTACAGTGGTGGGAGATTGCTATCCGGCAGTTTACATCTCCCTTTATATACCTGCTGTTAATCGCTGCTGTAATCGTGTATGCTATCGGTGAACATATCGATGCAGGAATCATTGTCGGGTTTGTTTTCATCAATGCTGCTCTTGGTTTTTACCAGGAATACAAATCAGAACAGTCACTCCGGGCACTGGAGCAGTTTATCAGTCCCCGGAGCCGGGTAAAAAGAGATAATAACTGGCAGGTAATCGATTCACGAAACCTGGTACGGGGAGATATCATCAGTCTTATGACCGGAGATGCCATACCTGCTGATCTCCGGGTCCTGAAAACCAGCCATTTTATCGTTAATGAAACAACCCTGACCGGAGAATCGGTACCGGTCTTAAAACAGGCAGATACACTCCCCTCTGTTCCAAAAAACATCTATGAAAGCCATAATCTTCTTTTTAGTGGGACATCAGTTGTGGAAGGTGAGGCGACTGCTCTGGTTCTTGAGACCGGAGAGCGGACTACCATGGGCAGGATTGCTAAACTGACCGTGGAAACAACAAAAGAGAGCGAGTTTTCTAAAGGGATAAGCAGGTTTAGCAGTTTTATCTTACGGATGATTTTGATCACCCTGGTCTTCATATTCCTGGCAAACCTCGTAATTAAGGGTGAAAATGCAGATATTTTCGAACTGGTCGTATTTTGTATTGCCCTTGTTGTGAGTGTCGTTCCTGAAGCACTTCCCGTCGTAACAACGGTCTCTCTTTCAAGAGGTGCCCTGCAGCTTGCAAAACATGAGGTTATTGTTAAACGTCTCACTGCTATTGAGGATATTGGAAGTATCGAGGTACTCTGTTCTGACAAGACCGGGACTCTGACAGAAAACTCACTCAGTACGACAGGATATTCCCCTGATACACATCCAACTCTTCTCTCATATGCTGCTCTGACCATTGCAGAGACTGTGGAGAAAACTGAGCCATTTGATATTGCAATAGAAAAGGAGGCATCTGATCGGCAGATTTTACCGGATGAGAGTTTTAAGCGGCTGATGGAATTGCCTTTTGATCCGGTACGGCGGAGAAATGCGGTTCTCATCAGGAACGAGAAAGAAACAATTATGGTAGTCCGGGGTGCACCAGAGGTAATCATCGCCTTATCTTCTCTTTCAAATTCTGAAAAGGCTGGTATTGAGAAATGGATCTCTGATAAGGGAAATGCAGGAGAGCGAACGATTGCCATTGCGAAACGAATATTTCCTGGAGATAAAGAAAAAATCACTCCTGAAGATGAACAGGATCTGCAATTCCTTGGTGTCATGGCCTTTGCCGATCCAATCAAACCATCCACTTTCCATGCGGTAAAAAAGGCTAAGGAACTTGGTGTTGCGATTAAAATCATCACCGGTGACAGCCCGGAGGTTGCTGGAGCGGTTGGGGTAAAGATCGGGCTGCTTGAAGATCCAACGATGCTCCTTACCGGTTCAGTTTTACAGGATTTACCGGAAAACGAACGGGCAGAGGAGATAATTCGGCATACGGTCATCGCACGGGTCACCCCTGAACAGAAATATGAGATTATCAAGATCCTTCAGCGTTCCTTTACCGTCGGATTTTTAGGAGAAGGAATTAATGATGCTCCAGCCCTCAAACTTGCCGGTGTTTCAATGGTGGTTGAGAGTGCAGCAGATATTGCCCGGGAGGCTGCTGATATCATCCTGCTTCAGAAGAACCTGGAGGTGATAATGGACGGGATTGAGAGTGGAAGAGGGGTGTTTGCAAACAGTGTCAAGTACCTCAAAGCAACTCTTGCATCAAACTTCGGACATTTTTACGCAATTGCAATCGGGTCCATGTTCATTTCTTTTCTTCCGATGCTTCCCATACAGATACTCCTGGTAAACCTCCTCTCAGATTTTCCGATGATCTCCATCGCTACTGATACGGTTGATAAAGATGAGGTCAAAAAACCGAGAAAATATGAATTAAGAGAAATAATGCTGGTCGCAACATTGCTCGGGGTGGTCGTGACAGTATTTGATCTCATGTTTTTTGCATTTTTCATACACGAGGGAGATAAAATCCTCCAGACAAACTGGTTTGTTGGGAGTATACTCACTGAGCTCGTATTTCTCTTCTCGATACGGACAAAACTACCTTTTTTCCAGGCTGAACGGCCTTCCAGGTATGTCATACTCCTGACGGGTATTGCTGCTTTCGCAACCGTCCTGCTCCCGTATACCGTAATAGGAGAGAAATTATTTCATTTCTACCCGCCATCTGCCATGCACCTGGGGATAATTCTCATTCTTGTTGCAGCATTTTTTGTGTGCAGTGAACTGGTAAAACATATGTATTACCGGTACACCGGGTAATTTTTTCTAAAACCTATTTAGTAACGGGATACCAGGTCTGAATCCGACCGGATCATGGTTCAGGTCAACAATTCAGTATCTGAATTAAAACCACATTGGCCTGATTACTACGATTTCCAAAATCTCTTTGAATCTCCAACTCTTCATCCTGCCCCCGGGAATCCTTCGGATGAAACTGAACAGCCCGGTATCTTTGAGAATTAAGACCGTCTCTATCAGGCAGAGGTTCTGTGATGAAATCTATGAAAAACTATAATCCGGTTTTTTAAATTTCAAACCCAATGTCAACTCACAATCTATATCTCCTGACCATTTCAATTCTTGGTATGCAACGGGTAATTCTATTCATTATGACGGTGTTCTTCCTGACACTTGTCGTTATACCAGGTTTAGCTGACCAGAACGATATTGACGTGAATACAACGATCAAGGCGTTCCAGGAGGAGGGTTTTTCAGTTGGCCTTGGAAAAATGCAGACCGTTGACGCAATGGGTCTGTATGAAATGGGAATTACTCCATCCTGTTATGCTATTAATCCAAGTGCTCCATACATGTCGTTTAAAGTTCCAAAAGCACCCGGACAGACAAGTAATAATACTATCTCTGATTCACCGTTAAATCCGGAAAACACGGGACTCTGGCTTGATTATCATACCCGTCCGGATGAAGCGTTTGTCTACATCGGAACAACCCCGCCGGAGTGTGATTATTTTAGCTATTGCGGGTATATCGCCATGGGATATTTCCCGGCTGTCGGGGATAAACACCGGGTGTATGCAAGTCTTGGAGATGCTGTAAGTCTCGCCCGGCTGAAAGATGAACTTGCATATAAGGACGGTGTTTTTTCAAAGCCGATTATCATCATCTTCACCGCAGATATGAATGCAGATACAAAGGCACGAACTGCACTTATCTCTGCCGGATATCCGGAGGATATCATTCACACCCTGGTGGTGCCACATACACTTGTTAAACTCGGTCTTGATTCAGAGACCGATACCCTGACGACCCTTCACCGGGTAGCATTCTTTAAAGATGAAAAAGAGGGGGATGTATACATGAACAGCACTCCGGGTATTGTCTACCGGCTCACTCCGGAAACTGAAGAAGAACCTGCATTCTTCGATGTTCCTGACCTCATCGTCCGGGGGACCGGGGATACCCGCGAGCTGGACCTGATGGATGATTTGGAAGAACTCCGACAGGCGATTATTGACAGGTATGAGGGATATGAGGCCCAGGATCTGACCACGAAGATCTGGATCTTTGAAGGATATGATGCCATCCAGAGAGGTGTTGATACATTGGGTGATATCAGGGATACGGTCTACCTGAATACGACCAGTACCATTCTCGGAGATAAACCTGGCGAAAGTATCATGGTGTACGGGGTGAACCATGTCGCAACTGGAAAGGCCACATATGCGAATTTCGGCCTGTATGGTCTTGCTGCATTAAATGGAATAGAAGGGGTCTCAAACCATGACTACTCGGGGACTGCAGAGGAATATTTGCCCGGAAATCCCCATGCAAAATACCTGTATGTTGCAAAGATAACCCGTCAGGATGATAAAAGTCCGTCAACTTCCGTGATCTCATCCGGAGTCGGGGCTCATGGTGTCGAGCCTGATGAACCATGTTTTGTCGGGTTCAGGGCATACGTAGAGCCTGAAACATCAGTTGGTCCGGCCTGGAATGAGATAGTCTATGACCGGGCCATAAAACTTACCCCCTGATTTTTTCCTTTTTTCCGGATAATGTGCCGTGACATAAAAAGGTGACAAAGGATTATCATCAAAAGTCTTCTTATTGTTCTATACGGACAAATATAATAGCAATTCATGAACCCATCAGTAAAGTCAACCTAAAGCGTATCACCAATGGTATCTTCGCGTTTACTATGACGCTTCTTGCCAGAAACGTCGTAACACCGGACTAGTATGAACAGGCATCACAAATCACGGTTGAAATTTTTGTTGGAGACACCATTTTCGAAATCTTTGAGTTTTTGGCCGTTTTTCTCCTTGTCATTCTGCCTTGAGAAAATCCTCTTTGCATTTCTTGATAATCCCGAAAATTTTTCACTAATCAATCGGAATCAACCAAGAAAAATTCTAACCACAAGATTCTTTTATCATGTTTCCTACCATGAATGTATAAGATGGGGTTCACAAAAGATCATCAAGAAAAAATCCAGGGAAACGAGGAGGAAAAGGAAATTTACCAAAACACCGATCAGGTGAAGAATCTTCTCTCAGCAAGAGTCGTTCTGCATGAAATCCGTGGAGATCTGTACAGATACATATGTACACCGGAAGGTCGTGATACGGTAAAATCCGGATTTTTTGACAAATTTTCACTTCTCCAGTCCAAAACATCTTCATATATACAGACCGGTCAGGATAATGTAGAGAACAGATCAGACGAGGATTTTTCCCGGTTATTAACCGTATACGAAGAACTGGTTCATGCTGCTCTTGACGATATTGACCGGGGAAAAAAGCACGAAATAATCGTTTCGCTCCATGACGGACCACTTCATCAGAGCCACCTGAACATCGATGAATTTCTCTCAACAGCGACTGATTCCTTAAAAGCAGGAGAATCAGTCCACGAACTTGATAATCTGCAGGCACAGGTGAATGCCCTTTTCACCATTATCGAGTTAATCGGAGCCATTGCTGTCCTTTTTCCAGGAGTGTTTGTATCAATCGGTGTTCCAGCTACCCTCGCCAGATCGGTTACCATGTTAAACCAGGTACAAAAGGTATATCCGAGTGTGCAACTCGCTCTTGACCGCAAACATGAGATCATGATCCTGGTTGGAACAATGGCTGCATTTGCAGGCGGAATGCATAAGAATGCTACCCGGTTACTGCAGCAGATGGCAGCAGATGAGAACATGCAAAATATTACGGTTATAGACGAGACCGGAAAAACCATCCCTGGTTCAGAACTTGTTCAATATGCCCTTGATCTACAGAATAACAAGAATAAACCCGAAGAAGAGGGATCTGCAGCATATGAAAGTAAACAGTTATCAGGTAAAGTACCTGACCCTGATATGGTCAAAAAATTAACCGGCCTTTTGGATGCCATCACAAAACCGGTGTCAGAATCATTAAAAGCAGCTGATACGTATGCACATCAGGGTATTCAGGCCAGGTTGGAAGACGTATCACGGGGGAAGGAATTTATCCTCCAGGTTCCCCTGACCCTCAGTGATGTAGGAAGCCGGGTCGGGACTGATATCACCATAAAGATGCAGGAACTTACTGAAAAGGTGAGTTCAATCACCGGAAAAGAAACTCGGGAGGAAAAAAAGCCCTGAAAATTTGTGGTTTTGTACCTGATGTATGAATATGCAGGAATACTCTCCGTTGCTTTTGGTTATCTAAAATTTTTTTAGAGACTCGGTTTCATGTGAAGTACTCACCATAATGGTGAACCAGTATAAACAATTATTCGGACACGCTAATCGGTACCGTAATCGATGTAAAACCGGCTATATTGTCACGAACCGGAACATATGGCTACACCACATACTCGGTGAGATGATGACTGATGCAAAAAAGGAATCTGCGTTAGAAAGGAGGATAATATTCTCCTGTATACGAAGGACAACACAATTACCTGCTTATCCAGGCTCAGGAACAAAACCAGTGGATAAAATACTATATGCAATAATTATTTTGAATTAATCCGGAATTTACCTTCGGGAATGGTAATCTCAAACCTCACTCCTACACCTGGCTCACCATTCTCAATAATAGTGATTCCCGTAATGGAGAGAATTTCACGGATAAGAAAAAGACCAAGACCAGTATTTTTCCCAAATCCTTTCTCGAAAATTTTCTCCTTAACTCCAGTGGGGACTCCCTTTCCGTCGTCCTCATAGAGGAGAACGAGTTTGTCTCCTTCTTTATGACAGGAAAACGAGATCTTTGAAAGATTCTCCCCATGCCGTTTTGAGTTCTCAACCAGGTTATATATCACTTTTTCAAGCATCCGGTCAGCATAGATCTCCAAAGAATCCTCCATATAATTGATGGTAATATCGGATATCATATTCTGGATTGAAGGAGATGATAAAATATTTCTGATATTCTGCCATGCCGGTGCTTCCATACCAAGATCCTGGTATAATCCGGTGAACTGAATGATGTTTTTTATCTCCTCACTGGATATTTTCACCGCATCAAGCTGCTTTTTCAGGTCCTCATCGGTTATACAGTCCCTGACATTTTCACTATAAAAAGAGGTGACCATAACACGGTTTAAGATGTCATGCCGGGTTATACTGGAGAGTATCTTGAGTTTATTATTGACCTGTGATATCGCTTCATTGACCTTTCGGATTTCATCACGGGATTTTACCAGTTCTTCGTTTGTCTTCATAAGATCAGCCTGGTACCGGTCTGCTATCCCCATAACCCGGTCAAACCTCTCCTCTAGTTTCTGGTATGCAGCCAGCGTCTCCTGCAATTCCCGAGCCAGAGGAGAAGGATCATTATTCAATTCCTGGATTCGTTCAGGAATCGTATCAGGATTGAAAAAATTATTCTCTTTTTTCATGGTAAACCGGGCTGGTTTTCAGGCATGATAGTAAAGGGTATCGTCACATCCTCCTCAAATTCCTGTGCAATATCAAGAGATCGTTCATTTTCAGGATCATAATACCATACAGCTGAAACACTGCATCCCCTTTCTGCTGCTTCAGCCAATAAGTCAATGATATCAAGAAGACACTTGGTGCTGCTTGAATTCATATACCGTATGTTCACTGAAAGAATAAACTCATCACAATTTGTAAGTTCTGAATTCAACCATTCAAAAACCGGTTTAAAGAATTCAAAGGTGTTTTCAGGGTATGATTCACCAGATATGGCAAGAGTTTTTGATTCCTCTGAAAAGATAATCCTTGGCGTAGTTTTTGTCTCCTGGATATCAAGCATCAGGGCCCTCCCTGAACAGTCACAATCAGACTAAAAAAGTCATGATATCCATCTATTTCTTCAAACTGGTATTCCAGGCCACCGGTTGCATGACGTGCAATTTCAATCAGACCAAGACCTGCCCCGGTTGATTCAGGGTCACGGTCCTTTCTTATTTGTTCCTTGTACAGTTTTTTGAGGCCATCATTGTCAAGGCTTTTTACCTGCTCCAACCTGGCTACCAGTGAAGAAACATCCTCTTTTCGTATCATATTACCTGATGATACCTGGTAATTGCCATCCTTATTGCTGATGACCAAAATCGTTGACAGGTGTTTCTCATCCATTCCGGATTTTTTCAGATAATTCTGGACATTCTGGGTTTGTTCGATGTAAACTGAAAAGACATCTGAAATAGTCCCCTTTCCATACTTTTTATCAGCAAGGTACTGCCTGATTGCATTTCCAATCTCTTCTATGATACTGTTTGATAGTGAACCGTTAAAACTGATAAGGACACCTTTCCGGTTGAATATTTCCTTTAATTTTATTAAATCACGCATGATTCCCTTCACCCCTCACGGAAAACCCGAATATCAGGAGGTCATCTTTCTGTGACCACGTATTCTGGTATTCTATCAGTTGTAAATATAATTGTTCTTTTTGGTCAGCCAGGGGGAGTTTTAAAACCCTGAGCAGATTCTGAAACCCTTTTCTCCCCAGACCGTACCCTTTCTCTCCGCCCGGAAGGTCAAATACCCCGTCAGTGACCATGAAATACCGACAGCCAGAAGAGAGGTTAAACTCGTGATCGGTGATGACACATTCTTTTCCTGATGAACTAAATCCCAGATGCATTCGGTCTCCTAATACCTCTTCTATTCCATTTTCGCTGGAGATGATGAGTGGAAGCCCGGCACCGGCAAATATCAGCTGATTTACAGAAGGACAAACCCGGCATAATGCAATGTCAAGTCCGTTTTGCAGGTAATCCTGTTCAGACTGGCTTTTGAGTGTTTCCTGAACGAGCAGATGTAACCGTTCCAGGATATAACCAGGATTTTCTTCAGGATTAGTTTCAATTATCCGTGAGAGGAGAGCATTTACCATCATGGTCATGAATGCTCCCGGGACTCCATGACCTGTACAGTCAATAACAGCAATGTAAAAACAGTCTTTTTCCTGTCTAAAGAAATAAAAATCTCCGCCAACAATGTCCAGCGGTTTTGAAATGATGAGGTAATCAGATAGATATGTATCCAGTTCATTTCTGGTCGGAAGTATTGACTGCTGGATAAGTAATCCATACTGGATTGAATCTACAATTCGCTGCTTTGACTCACGTAACTGGGAATTAACCTGTTCAAGTTCTTTTTTTGAACTAAGCAGGGCTTTTTCACTCTCTCTTACTTTTATCAGGGCATGAACAAGGTCTTTTTTTGTCTTCCAGGTATAGACAAGCAGAAAAGACAAAACAATAACCGTGATAACAATTCCAAGGATTGTCTGCCAGTAATGCCTGACTATTTCCTGAATGGTTGGCTTTTCTACCTGGTCATAGGGCGGCAGGTTTAAGGAGCGGAGCAGTTCATGGACCGTGGTATGATCCTGTGCAATGGTCCATCCGGCTCCATGGATCGCATGAGCTGCAGGATCTTCTTCATCCATCTCAAGCAGGGCGATTGCGACCTTCTTGCTCAGTTCACTGTCAGTATCCAAAACTGCAGCAAATGGCCATTCAGGGTACAGGCTTGTTGAAAGAAGAGATGGATACCAGGGATAGGTCTCATGCATGTCGTTGAGCACTTTCAGTTGATCAAAGGAAATTTTTCCTTCTTTTACCATCCGTTCAATCTGGGAGCTTCGGATTGTACCAACGTCCGCCGTGTTGTTTAGTACGGCAAAAACGGTCTCATCATGAGTTCTTAAGAAAGAAAGCGATGAGAAATCATTCAGGGGATCTATTCCTGCTTCCTTTATCTCTTTCCAGGCTGCCTGCCAGCCACCAAGGGAACTCTGGTCAACTGCAACAAACCGTTTCCCCCTGATATCAGCGATATCAGATATATCATCCCGGTCAGACCGGGTAAATATCACCCCGCCAAATACAGACTGGGGTTCAGGATCACCAGGTACCTGCAGGTTTACAATTCTCTGGGCCAGCCCATAGTATTCAAGGTATGAATAGACTGAAGGATTTGCTGCAACAAATGAAATATCATGCTTCTTTGTGGCATTTTCTATTTCATCAAAAGAATAGGGGATTATTTCAAACCGGAGAGGTGGCAGTTTTTTCTGTAAGTATTCAGCTGTCGGTCCCCATTCTTCATACGCAATGGCATCTCCCCGGTTTGCAAGCACCCCGATAAGAATGGGGCCCATGTCTCCATTTTCCGGTGAGCTTGCAGATACGAGTGGTGCAAGAATGAGGAATACCACTACTAATAGGAAATATTGATACCCGGAGAGTTTTAACACAACAATCCTCTCTTTTCAGAATTCACATATCGCAATTAGTTATCTTGTTTTTTATTAGTATCAATATTTCGAGGATTTACATAATTTTTCAACCACAAGGAATTCCAATACCCGGGTCAGACATATACAAGGTATGAAAATTACTGTCGGGCTATTGGTAGTCCTCATAATTGCAGCGTTTATCACAGGATGCACAGACAATACGGAATCGGGATCAACATGGTTTGAAAAAGGAACTGCCCTGAGCGAGGAAGGAAATTACATAGAAGCTCTCGCAGCATTTGAAAAAGCAGTTGAAATAAGTCCGGATAACGCACAAGCCTGGAACAAAAAAGGAGAGGCTCACTTTTATCTTGGAAATACCGATGCTGCATTGGAGTCCTTTGACAAGGCGGTTAAGCTTGATCCAGGATTTGCCAAAGCATGGAGTAATAAGGGAATTGGCCATTATGTGATTGGAGAGACAGGAGAGGCAATGGAGGCATATAACAGGTCAATTGAGGTTGACCCGTCATGTGCTGAACCATGGAATCACATTGGGATTGTGTATCATTCTCAAGGCAGATACAATGAATCTATTGCGGCATATGATACGGCAATCAAATTAAACCCGGATTACGCCGATCCATGGAATAACAAAGGAACTAGTTTTTACTGGCAGGAAAAATTTGCTGATGCACTGATTGCATACGAAAAATCCCTTGAGATTAACCCGGAATACGCTGATGCATGGACCAACAAAGGATTAGCTCTTAATAAACTTGAGCAGTATAAAGAGGCGGCTGATTCGTTTAATCGATCCCTGGAATTTGAGCAGAATAATCCACTGTCCTGGACTGGCCTTGGGATATCGTATGAAAACCAGAATAGATTTGAGGAGGCCCTGGATACATACGATACTGCTCTCCGTATGGATCCCGGATATTCTTATGCATGGATAAACAAGGGTAAAAGTCTCTTTGAACTTGGACGATTCAATGAATCTCTTGAGGCATTCACGAAAGCGAAGGAGCTCAATTATGATTACCCTGACTTGTGGACAGGCCTTGGAAATACCCTGGAAAAACTGGGAGAACATGAAAAAGCAAAGGAAGCATTGGGTAAGATCCGGGTTATGGAAGATGCGGCTTAGAACAGATGAAGACACCATAAGGTAATAGGTTTAAAGGAATGAAAGAAAATTGACCGGAGCGGCAATAACACAGGAGAGAACATACTCTATTCTGACCAAAACATTCTTTCATTCACTTAATTTTAGTGCCCGAACAAATTACCAGGATGCCTGATTGATCAGAATACCTTGTAGTACCAGGGTATTTCAATCCCTTATATGAAATGGATTCACCAGTATATTCATCCCTGACAAAGTTTGAGAGAAAAATCCTTAATATCCTGAGAGATATCGGTATAAAAGATATTGAGGCACAATTACTTGTCGTCTTTTTTCGTGAATTAGATCAGACACAATATACCCTTATGCGGATAACCGACCTTAATCAATTACAGATTAATGATGGGATGAGTAGTCTGATTGCTTGCAAGTGGGTACGGGTGATAACTATCATGGATTATGAGAACCACCAGGTAATACTCTACTCCCTTAATAAACCGGTTGAAGAAATTATTGATGAAATTGCTGCGGGAATATTATTCGGGTATTCGCCTGATGAGATGAGGTAAGCCGGATATCATGGAAAATCACGGGGAATATTGAGTATTATTCGAAACGTAGATTTTTCATTGTCCGGAATAATCACTTCCGGCACTTATTCCCTGGTATCTGGTGGCGGGCAGCACTCCATTTCATGTTGCTTGAGGATTCTCTCCTTTAATTCCAGAAACTCCTCTGTGGAGATTACTCCGTCGGTTTTCAAATCATGGATTTTTCTTAGCTCATCTGCAACCGAAGGAATTCTTTTGGATCCCTCATGTTCACTCCTAAACCTCATCTCATCAAGAAATCCTGAAGCGATAATACCGGTTGGGAGGGCGATTATTCCAATTCCAAGCAATAACATCACGATGGTAAACATCTTTCCAATAACCGTGACTGGGTACACATCCCCGTATCCGACGGTTGTCATCGTAACGACTGCCCACCAAAGGGCATTATCAAAATCTTCAAACTTATCTGGTTGAGCTTCTGATTCAACGGTGTACATGACAAAGGTGGAGCAGGTGAGAAAAGTGAATAAAATAAGGATGATCGAGAAGATATAGTCCTTTTTTTTCACGAGGACGGAAAAGATGACATCAACGGTACTATAATACCTCAGTAGTTTAAATATCCTGAAAATCCTGCATAATCTGCAGAACTGAACGACCTGTGGATGAAAGGGAAGAAAAAGTGCTACATAGAAGGGAAGAATTGCAACAAGGTCGATGATCATGTATATCGTTACTGCATATCTGAGCCTTCCTTTCACGGGGTGACGATAGTTCTTATAATGGGTACATGTCCAGATTCTGAGGATATATTCAATCGTAAAAACGAGAACGGTAATAATTTCTATGAAACTGGCGATTTCGCGGAATTGTTCATAGACTGCCTTGTATGATTCCAGAAAAATGAGGGCCACATTTACTAAAACAAGAATTATTATGAGAAAATCAAAAAGCCGATCCGGCTTGGATTCATGATCGGTATCATCGATTATATCAAAGATTCTGCTCTTCAGCGATGTATCTGAATCCAATGTTATCAGGGTGTTTATCTCTTTTTGAGAAGAAAATAGTGTCGATGAATACGTTAAAATGATACCGGTGGAAAAAGAGGCCCTTTTAGGGAGAGAGATTGACCCTTTCGGAAAAGAGTATACACACCATCAAACGAGGACTGTCCATATTCAGGAATACTGATTGAACTGTTATTCCCGCATCTGTTTTAACTGATAATATTGTGCACGGTTTCCCTTTGTACTGTTGTGTTATCCCCTGAATTTCAAAATGGTGCTTCCTGTTCATCCCGGGAAATATCCAGGCAATTACGATGTAATGATGTCTCCTGTAGACATATAGACATTATGAATAGTATCGGAAACCTGATTTTTTGGTTACACATACTACTGGTTGTAATGCTCATATTGAGTCCGGCCCAGGCACTTTTTTATCATGAATATGCCGATGAATTACTATTCCAGGAAAAATCCCCTGACATCACCCCATTGAAAGTGGCCCTGTACCCGTTTATTATCGATGTGAACCATGACGAGAATGCATATCTCCTTTCAATCATGAAACAACAGTTTCAACGGGACAACCCCTCGATAAACCTTACCCTTCTGATGTCCCCGGATTATGACTGTTATAATCTCTCCAAAATCCCGGAAATATTCTCCGAAGACGGGCCGGACCTTGTTGAGGTTGACCTGAGCCTGCTTGGTTATCTGGTCGAAAACGGATATGTTCAACCATATACCGATGCTTCCCTAACAGAGAATATCAAAGTTCAGGCAATACCAGCTGGAAGGTACCAGAGTGAGACATATGCCATTCCAACCTGGATATGTTCCCAATTTCTCTTCTCCCGGGATCCGGATATCAAAATAATCCAAAATGTCGCAGATTTATCCAGGGTTTTTAAATCTCATTCATCCGGGTATTCCACCATGCTGGTAGGTGATTATGTAAGCGGAGGCATATGGATTCCTCCCATGCTCTATGTATTTGCATATACTGATAATATGGGGTTTTCAAAGAAAGAAGAAGCAATATACCGTCCAGTCAACCAGACCGGTGTTGATACGATGACAGATACCATGAACTGGTGCACCGTTGATGGAAAAAATTTTTGCCTGGACGGGTATTATGCTCTCCACTCCCCGGCCAGGGTATTTGCAAATGATGAATCCTTCGCTTACAACGGTTATTCAGAGAATCTGTATAATATTTTACGGATTGATAACAATTCTCCCTACTCTGTAATTTCTACTCCGTATGGCAATGCGATGCATCCTCTTATCTGGGTAGACGGACTGGTCATTAACAAAAAGGCCTGTAACGAAAAGTGCATGGACACTGCATCAACATTCGTATCGTACTACAACAGCCTGCGGGTAAAGAACCTGATTGCGTTTAGTGAAGATGCATTTGTCCCCGTACCTCCCAGATACATGCTTCCTGCAACAAAGGACTTTTACCGGGCTGAAAAGGCAAGGAGTGACAGGTATTACCCGGTCTTTGAAACCTGGGTGAATTTAGCAGAATCTTTTCCAAATTCGGGAATCACAAATAATATCTCCGGAAGGTACGAGGAGATATGTGGCATGATACAGGAGAGGATATCAGGAGCTGTATGTTGCAATACAATAGATGAATTGGGTGAAGGGTTATTCAGTTTTCACTCATTTTCTGGATAATCCGGTAATGATCCTTTGGAATGATTATCTCAAACCTGACTCCGTGTCCCAGTGTTCCGTTCTCGATGATCTGTATATCATTCGATTCAAGGACTTCCTTGATAAAAGCCATCCCGATTCCGGTCCCTTTACCATATCCACGATTGAATATCTTTTTCTTCTCATCATCAGGGATTCCGATCCCGTTGTCCTGGTAGACAATAGAGCCTGAATCATTCTCTTCAAAGGATACCCAAATCCTGTCTGCGGTTTTTCCATGCCGGATGGTGTTATCGATAAGATTGTAGAACACTTTTTTTATTAGCCGGTCAGTTTTTATCTCCAGGTTTTGACAAGAATGAATTATGGTGATCCTGCCTGAGAACTCAGCCTGGCTTTGGTCCAGGATTTCTCCAATATTCTGCCATATGGCTCCATCTTCCCCGATCTTTTCATTATCGTAGGTAAATGAGAGGAGCTGGGTGATTTTTTTTACGACATTTAATGCCCGTTCTGCATATACAGAAATTTCAGATCGGTCTTCCAGGTCAGGGATTAATCCCAGGTATAACTGGAGAGACGTAACCTGGTTTAGCACATCATGCCTGGTTATCTGTGAGAGCTGGGTCAGCCTTTTATTAGCACTGGCAAGAGATTTTTCCGCTTTTTCCCGAAGGAACAGTTCATTTTCAAGAGAATTTTTTTGTGTCTCAATTTCTGCGATGTATTCACTGATGCTGGCAACCATTTGATTGATACTGTGCCTTAACATCTCTGTTTCATGAATGCCTGTAGCCCGGACTGAATGAGTAAGTGAGGATGATGCAATAATCCCGATATCTTCGGTCATCATGGTGATAGGCCGTGAGATATAAACCGAGAGATACTGGGCAATAATCAGACCAAGTATCAACGAGATGATCGTGATGACAATAAAAACAACCTGGTAGTAGAGAATGATCTCCTCGATTTTCTCCCTGCTAAAAATAAGAATTCCAATAAAACTTCGCTCTGATCCTGACAGAGAAGAGACCGGAGAGAGATCAACATACTGGATGGAGATAACCTGGTTTTTCTGAGGGTTATCAAAAACAAATGATTTTTTGGATTCAAAGGTCTGGTTCAACAGATTTGTCAACTCTTCACTGGTTAAAACGCCAGTAACCGAAGACAGTGACTGTGATTTATTCTTTGTCCAGAATGTTTGTTTGCGGTACGCTTTATCATATACCTCCACGTGAACAATATTCTGAATATTCATGGCATCTTCGATGATATCCTTCAGGGAGGAGAGCATTTTTTTATGCATCTGGGAATAATTATCATTTCGAAGCCCGAGTTCGAGGATGTATTCATGGTCAGAAGTCGGGTGATATCCATATTTCCAGTATAATTTTGGATCATAAAAATCCCGGGTCCAGGGATCTGATTTGAACTCATCTCCCTGGAGAAACAAAGAAAGGGATGAAAAAAAATCTGGATACTGGCTGAAATCCATGTTTTTATCCCGTTCGTATGTCGTATACTCGACTACCCCGCTTTTATTAATCATGAATAGTTCTATTTCACCAGGAACACCGGATGAAATAGTAGTTTTCAGAGAATTTAGGTTGATTAAAGAGGGATCCTGCCGGTTCTCCTCGTAAGCCTTAATAAAAGGGATCATTCTGTCATGGAGAAGAAAATCATACTGGGCATCAAAGGTTTCAATTCCTACCTCTGTCAGGATTGCCGATGAAACAAAGGTTTTTTCTGCCTGCTGACGGGAGTCAGTAAATTCAGTAATGACCTGGTTGATTGAAAAAAAATAGAGAGTACATGAAATCAGAACAATAAAGACGAAAAAGATCAGAGTAATTACAAGAAACAATCTGGTACGGTATGATGGATAATTCTCTGGTTTACTCCCGGATACAGGTTTTTTTCCTAGCATTAATATATGCAATACCCATTTGTGTCTTCACTTTTGTTCTGATCTTTAATTAATATATGTTTTTATTTTTAATACAGGCATAGAATATATTTAATTATCAATAAAATCCTCATTCTTTTAAAATCCTTTTACATTTTATTAGAAAAACCGGATTTTAAAAAACCGATCAGAACACGATTATGAATGTTTCTTTCTGCTCGGAAAAAAAACGTGAGAAGTTTCATATTCTATGGTGTTCGTAGGTATTCATTGAAATGGATGATGTGTATGGCTTTGCTACTGATGGCAACCAGACCAGTTTTAGCAGATAGTGAAAAAATTCCAGACCTCCTTGGAAACTGGACCGACCTTAAATTGGTCATGACCAGATAGGAACCTGACTATCCATCAAACCGGGTGATACCTATGGTAGTTAACCAGCAAAGAGGCCAGACATTTACCGGAACTATATATTATTGCCACGTGAATGATACTTCAAAATGTGGAAATACGGGATATCCGGAGTGATTGATCGTGAAAAAAACCTGTGTATTACCAGATACTCTGGTGAGTACTGCTTTAGAACACGTATCGATGAGAATACCATCGAGTTAGTATATCTTGAAAACGGGGATGATGCTTCAGCATCAATTAATACCCTCATAAGAGAAAAGAAATACGGATTATAAAGATTACCGCGATATTTCCAACTATATATGATTTATTATCTTTCGAATCATAATGCTTGAGTAACGTGATCATTATGGATCATGAACGATTTATGTGGATTTTAGGATATAATACTGGGGTAATATAGAGGAGGAACTAAAACATGAGATGGCGTCAGGGTACAAGGAGCGGAAATATTGAGGATCGAAGATCTCTTCGTGGTCCAGGGGGTGCAGCAGGAGGAGTGGGCCTGATTGGGCTTATTGCAATTATTATCATTGGGATGGCTTTTGGTATGGACCCGATGGAGTTGCTTTCGAGTACCGACTTCTCAACCGGTTTTACCGAATACCAGTCGCAATTAACCGAAGAAGAGCAGAATCAACTGGCTGACCATGTTTCACTCGTTCTGGGTAGTACGGAACTAGTCTGGACGGATATATTCAGGAATGAACATAGAGATACGTACACCAAACCAAAACTGGTTTTATTCACCGGCCGTGTAGATTCAGCATGCGGACTTGCTAGTTCTGCCACCGGCCCCTTCTATTGTCCTGCCGATCAGAAAGTATACCTTGACCTTGACTTTTTCCACGAACTACAGCAGAGATTTGGGGCACCTGGAGATTTTGCCCAGGCATATGTGATTGCCCATGAAATTGGTCACCATGTCCAGAATCTTGATGGAACCCTTCAGCAGGTTACCCGAAAACAAAGCCGGGTTAGCGAAACTGAGGCAAATAAGTACTCAATAGCTCTTGAACTACAGGCAGACTGTTACTCAGGAGTATGGGCAAATCAGGCAGCTAAACAGGATTTGATCCTTGATAAAGAAGATATTATTGAGGGATTGAATGCTGCCAGTGCAATTGGTGATGACCGACTTCAGCAGGAAGCACAAGGATATGTTGTCCCTGACTCCTTTACGCATGGAACTTCTGCCCAACGGGTTTCCTGGTTTAGAAAAGGGATGGAATCCGGAGATATTGATGCATGTGATTGTCTGAACCAGATAGACAACCTGTAATCTCCTTTTTACAATTCTTCTCATATTTATAGTATCTACTAGTTAAGATTCCTGTATCATTCCTTTTTCAAAACCAGCTTTTCGGCGTTGTGAATATCCCTCCGTGATCTTATTCATCATGCCGGTTTTGCATTCAGACGTTACCGGTTTTTCGTAGAATCTACAGGATTTATTCTCCATTTTTTTTAAAAACCATCAGGGATGGTTTTCTCATCTCTTCTCCTGGCATGACCTCTTTTGAATTTACAATCAATGAAACGGGAACATTCTACTATATTTTGTTAGTCCTGTAATCATGTCATTCGAACCGGTTGACCGACATGTTTATTGCATTCTCAAAAAAATGCGTAATTATGAATACCAGGTGTATCCTGCTGATGCTTCTTATGGTTCTTTTCTACCCGGCATGTGGAGAAGAACTGACGAATGAATCTTTTTTTGACAACCCTTCACCAGATGAGATGAAACCTGCTCTGGACAGTATAGGAAAAACAATAATACAGGTGCTAAACGAGGTTCGGGAAGAAAACCGCCTGAGTGCAGATGCTCTGGCAAGTACTGGAATTTCCGGAGATGAAGCTGCCAAGGCTCTTTCTTTAAAACTTGAAAACATAACCTACAGCCATTCGTCCCTGGTAATCTCTCCGGAGAATACGGTTACTGCAGCAGCCCCAAAACAGTATGCCCATCTTATTGGAACTGACCTCTCATACCAGAATGAAACCAGGTTTGCAACCGACCAGCAAAGTCCGGTCGTGAGCAATATTTTTTATCTTGAAGAAGGATTTTACGGCATATCCATCAGTTACCCGGTATTTTCAGGAGACAAATATCTTGGATACACCGATGTTACCATCCGTCCGGAAGAGTTTTTACGCCCGGTTATAAGTCCGTTTA
Source organism: Methanomicrobiales archaeon (assembly GCA_012729535.1). Taxonomy (GTDB): domain Archaea; phylum Halobacteriota; class Methanomicrobia; order Methanomicrobiales; family Methanospirillaceae; genus Methanospirillum. The sequence continues at coordinate 54,334 of JAAYCY010000031.1, forward strand.
CCGAGCAGACCGGATACGAGGTATTTATCCTGCAGACTGACGGGATGACCGTGTACGAGACAAACGAAGTGGAAATAGGAAAGAATGTCCTAACAGATCCCATCTACGATACTCCGGAGATGAGAAACGTTTCCCGGGCCGTAATTGATAACCCTGAGGGAACGATTGAATATTCATTCTGGAACCGGTTCTGGAACAAACAGACTGAGAGACAGGCGATATGGGATACCCTTGCTCTTGATAACCAGGAATGGAGAATCGGAGTAGTGAGAGATATCAATGGATCTGCTGATGAATCCGGCATTGCTCATGAACAATCCGGAGACGTCAATGCCAGTATTGCCGGGTTGACCGCATTTGTTGAGGATGCAACAGTATTTGCGAAGGCTACTGGAAGGGAAGTAGCATGTGATGAATTTAACAACCTCTCCGGACCATTCGTGAAAGAAGAACTCTATATCTTTGGATATGCAATCGACGGGACGACCCTGGCCCTTCCCTTTCAACAGGGCATTCTTGGAAAGAAACGGATGGACCTGACCGACATAAACGGATTATCCATTTTTTCCGGAATCATGGGTGCAGCAAAACGAGGTGGAGATTACCTCTATTATGTGTATCCAAACCCGAATAATGACTATCAGTACCAACTGAAACTTGTTTTTGTAAAGCCGGTTGATGACGACTGGTTTATCGGCTCCGGCATTTATCTGCCCTGGATTGAGGCAGAATTAGATTCTGAAGAGATAAGTGACCTGGTTGACCGGGTAAAACAGGCAAAGAGCCATGCAGAAGAGGTTGGAAAAGAACAGGGTCTTAATGATTTTAATGATTTGAATCAGACCTTTGCAAACGGGGGAGAGTATATCTTTGCCTATGATTATAACGGGACAACCCTCGCTCTTCCGTTCCAGCCGGTGTTAATCGGTACGAACCGGATGGAGTATACCGACCTGTATGGAGCCCATATCATTCACCAGGAGATTGATGCAGCAAAACAGGGAGGCGGGTTTGTATATGTGGTATATTATAATCCGGATACCGGAGACAATGAACTTAAACTCTGTTATGTGCTTCCCGCCGGTGATGACTGGCTCATTGGTTCCGGAATATACATCGGGACTAATTTTTAATTTTTTTCTTGTATCCGGTAATTATTACCATAAACCAATCCGGTCCAGGGATCCAGAAAAAGGATAGGGTTATCCAGAACCCTGTTAATTAACAGGCTGGAGGAGAGGATAGTATTCGACTGGAAAAATTCCGGACATTATTTTTGATTTATCCGGCAATAATCTCTTTTCTATGAATAATCGCGGTAAAAAGACAGCCTTCACGATCATCGATGAGTTCAATATCTGACCATATTTCGAGCGCTCTCTTAATTCCTGAACCAAGACCACGGTAGGGGAGGAGTCCCTTCGCAATATATGAGACCAGAACCGGGTTTCTGATATTTGAGTTCCCTTTCCGGATCTTCTCAACAGTGAGATTGTTCGGGAGATTACCCGGACTTATTATCTCAATCCTGTTGTCAAAGATAAAAATCCGAATCGGGGCACTTATCAGATAATCCCGGTGCATAAGAGCATTAACCACGAGTTCTTCAAACACAACAGGAGGGATTTCAGGTATTCCGGGCGTATTTACACCTCGCCCAGCCTGAATTTTGTGAAGATTTCGCATAATAAATGCCATTGCATCGTCAAATATTCGTGGAAGGGGACCGGAAAAGTCTTCAGTATCGATGTAATCACTTACATGTATGGCATTTCCCGGGTATCTTACTGCTTTTACGATAAACTGTGGTTTTATCCACTCTGGGTGTTCAGTAAAGAGGAGAACTCCTGCAAGATTGAGCACCCCATCTTCGGTTGCAAGATTCATATTCTGGAGTAGGATCCTGAGTTCTTCAGGATCATCCGGAAGAGGAATATCATAGGTTTTTTGAAGAAAATCCCGGAACCTGAGTTTATCTAATTTTTCGATTCCTGTTTTGGTAGGGAGTTCATCAGCATGGAATCTGTCAACACTCTGAAAAAGACGGCAGAGCCCATCCCGTGAATTAATCTTTCGCTTATCCGCACCAGTCTTAAACCAGATAACGTTATTTCGATCAAAATATGGTTTATCCTGCCCCTTGGGAATGGAAAGAGCAATGACAATCCGGTCATTACCGACAGGGATATTTTCAGTTTTTACCGTTAAGGGACTTTTAATATGTTGAGAGGCTGCATTGCTGATTATCTGGTTGATTCGGGTTATGTCTGAAAAACAAAGCCCGGAAATTGAACCATCGTCATTGACTCCGATATAGATAACACCACCTTCTGCATTTGCAAATGCCGCCATCTCCGAAGCCAGGGAATCTGCATTGGTGATATTTTGTTTGAACTGATGATTACTGTCTTCACCAAGAGAAATTTGAGAGAGAAGATCGTCAGGTATCATCTTAGTAATCCTTTATACCATACATGAATGTATATTACTATCAGTAGTATTTGTGATTCTACCTTTTCCAAATTTCTGTCAGATTGATTCAGAACTCATCAGTAAAGACTCTGAAACGAGCTCCGAATTATTCAGGTAATAACCGACTGCTCAACTGCCCGGAGAGCGAAATAGAACGTCACCAGTGCAAAACCCAGAAGGTAGATGAACGATATCAGGATCTCCGTGCTGCTAAAGAGAAATTCCAGCCCAAGGGCACTGAAATGATCACCCATCGAAAAATATCGGAGCCCGTTTGAGAGATGGGTCAGCGGATTTATGAGAGCAACCTCCTGCAAGACCGGAGGGAGTCCTGCCGACGGGTAGAGGGCATTTGAGGCAAAGAACACCGGCATTGAGAGAACTGTTGTGACACCCTGGTACCCTTCAGGTGATGACGTCTTAAATGCAACATAGAGCGAGACACAGAGCACCGCTGCAGAAAAGACGGCAACAAAGAGGACAATTCCGATTAGTGAGATGAGAATTCCAATGACGTTCTCTCCGGAAAAGAATGTCACACCAAGGACTATCCCGAAGACGATGATGATAAACGTCTGAATCAGTGACTTCGTAACTGAAGAGAGGGATATCCCGATGATCAGATCCCTTCGTGGCATCGGGCTTGCCATGATCTCCCGCAATATCCCCCAGTTTTTGTCAAAGAGCACTGAAAAACCCCCGTAGAGGTTCGCAAAGAGGATGGTTGCAGCAATCATCCCCGGACACATGAATGTCAGGTAATCATATGATATCATCCCTGCCGGAGCAGAGCCACCACCCAGAATACGTTCAAAATTTCCGGCCATCCCAAGACCAAAGAGTGCAAGCCAGAGGATGGGATGAAGCATCGAGGTGAAGAGTTGATCCTTGAACCTTACATACCTTCGAATATCCCGTTTGAACACCGCAATAAATCCAAAAACCATATAGACCACCGTTAGTCCCGGATCTCCGTTCCGGTGTAGTGCATAAAGACATCGTCCATCGTGGGTTTTTTCAGACTCACCGATCTCACCATGATTCCCTGTTCATCAGCAGCCCTGATTATTCCAGGAAGAACCTGTGCCCCGTCGTTTCCTGAGAAAATAAGCAGCTTCCCATCACAAGGCTGAATCCCGGTTATCCCGGGTATTTCCCGAATCTTGTCTGATACGGCGTTGTTATCACTGGTTTCAAGATAAATGATATCTTTCCCAAGGTCGGATTTGAGCTCATCCGGGGTTCCCCTTTTAATAATAGTCCCATGATCAATGAGGGCTATCGAATCGGAGAGGATATCAGCCTCATCCATGTAATGAGTGGTCATGAATATGGTGGTTCCTTCCTGGTTTACCATTCGGAGATACTCCCAGGTCTTTTGTCTGGTCTGTGGATCGAGCCCGATGGTAGGTTCATCAAGAAAGAGGATCTGTGGCCGGGTCATCAGACCACGGGCTATCTCAAGTCTGCGTTTCATTCCGCCCGAGAGATTATTGACCAGTACATCCTTCTTCTCCTCAAGTTCCACAAGGGCCAGAAGCTCGGAAATTCGATTTAACTTATCTTCCCGGTTCATCTGATAGATATCACCATGAAAGTCAAGGGTTTCAAAGACCGTCATATCCTTGTCAAGCGTTATCTGCTGGAATACAATCCCGATTGACCCCCTTACTTTGACCTGGTCAGTTCGAAGATCATGTCCTGCGATGGTGACGGTTCCTTCCTGCATCGGGAGGAGCGTTATCAGAGTGTTTATCACCGTCGTCTTTCCCGCACCGTTCGGCCCGAGAAAGGAGAGAAATTCTCCCTTTTTCACCGTAAATGAGACATCTTTTACCGCCTGTACATCACCATACGCATATGAAAAATTGGATACATCCAGTATGACTGAATTACTCATGAGTCACCTTTACCCTGCAATTCTGAACCTGATTCGTGCCAAAAATCTCGCTAAGGAACCGCCCCGTTACCGATGCCGGATTTAGCATTATCTCTTCCGGAGTGCCGGTACCGACAATCTCTCCTCCGCTGCTTCCTCCTTCCGGACCCATATCGATGATATAGTCTGCCTGGCAGATAACGTCCAGGTTATGTTCTATCACGATGACCGAGTTCCCGGTATCAACAAGACCGTGAATAATCCCTAAAAGCCGCTCGGTATCTGCCATGTGAAGTCCGGTTGTGGGTTCATCCATCACGTAGATATTTCCCTTCTTATGAAGTTCGGTTGCAAGTTTGAGCCGCTGTGCTTCGCCTCCGGAGAGTGAACTGAGCGACTGGCCCAGCCTGAGGTAATCAAGACCGACCGATTTGAGGACCGAGAGTTTTCTTCTAATCTCCGGTGTCTCAAAGAAATCAATCGCCTCCCCGACGGTTTCGTTCAGGATGTCGGAAATCGTCTTATCCTTATACCGGAGAGCAAGCACATCCGGTCGGTACCGAAGGCCGCTACATTCATCGCAGACCATCGCGACATCATCAAGAAAATGCATGTCCATCTTGAGGATTCCAAGCCCTTTACATTTCGGACAGGCACCCTTCGAATTGAAACTAAAGAGGGATGGTTCGGTGCCGGTTGCCCGGGCAAACTCTTTCCTTATCTGGTCAAAGATTCCGAGGTATGTCACCGGATTAGACCGTGAACTTCTTCCGACTGCCGTCTGATCAATGACGACCGCATCAGGGTGTTTCTTGCAGAATACTCCGTGAATAAGAGAACTCTTCCCACTCCCGGCAACTCCCGTCACACAGACCAGAACTCCTTTCGGGATGGAAACGGAGACGCTTTTCAGGTTATGAAGGATTGCATTCTCAATTCTGAATTCACCTTTTGACTGTCTTCGGACGGGTGTCATTTCAGCCCGCCGGCTGAGGTAATCCGCCGTTTTGGTCCCGGAAGAATGAATTCCACTGACCGGACCGCAATAGGTTATCTGACCTCCGTGGATTCCTGCTCCTGGCCCGATATCGACCAGGTAATCAGATGAGAGGATGACCTCGGGATCATGCTCCACGACAAGGATGGTATTTTTTCGATCACGGAGTTCGGTGAGAATCCGGGTCAGGTTCCGGATATCACGGGGATGAAGTCCGATGCTTGGTTCATCAAGGATATATACAAGATTTACCAATGTGCAGTCAAGTTGTTTGGCGATCTTGACACGCTGTGCCTCACCACCGGAGAGGGTTGCCACCGGCCGGTGAAGGGTAAGGTATCCGACCCCGATATCGATAAGATACTGGATGATGAGTCCCATCTTCCGGGCAATCTGAACTGCATGGGGGTGATCAAGAGTATCAAGCCAGGCAAGGAGATCAGGCATCTCCAGGTAAATCAGTTCAGGAATTGTTTTTCCCGCAACCCTAACCGAACGTGCCTGCTCATTCAGCCGTGAACCATGACAGGAGGGACAGATCTCGTACCTGAAGAACTGGGTATATGCATCAGAATTCTCTTCCTTGTTGATATAGGTCTTTTTCAGTCTGCTGAGCACCCCTTCATATTGTGCCTGGTACTTCTCCCCAAACCGCTCTCCCTGGATGGAAGTCTGGGGATGGTGCATCAGGTTATACCGTTCCTTTTCGGAGAGTTCTCCCACTGGACAGTGTGTATCAAAGAGTTCTGATTTCATCAGTGATGTCCAGTAGTATCCGCCCTTCTTGTACTGGGGATGGAGAACGGCTCCCTCTGCTACGCTTTTTGAGAAATCAAACACCTTATTCTCATCGATGACCATCTTTTGTCCAAGACCACTGCATTCCGGGCACATTCCCTCTGCATTATTGAACGAAAAGAGGTTTGATCCTCCGATGAACGGCTCTCCACACCGGGAATAGAGGAGACGAAGGTACGTATACAGTTCGGTCATGGTCCCAACAGTGGAACGGAGCGTCTGACCCGGTCTCTTCTGGTCGATGACGATGACCGGCGAGAGGTTTATTATCTCATCAACGTCCGGCCTGGTTATCTTTGGGAGCATGGAGCGTTCAAAAGTGCTGAAGGTCTCAATAAGCTGCCGCCGTGCCTCAAGGCCGATGGTATCAAACACAAGGGAGGATTTCCCGCTTCCGGACACTCCGGTAAAGACTACAATCTGGTTCTTCGGGATTGAGACCGAGACATTTTTCAGGTTATGAACCCTGACACCGGAGAGTTGTATTTCCTCACTCATTTCCTTCCTCTCCGGCCTCTGCATTGTATTCATCAAGGAAACTGAGAACCCAATCCCGCTCTGCCTTGATGAGAAACTGCCTTCTCCTTGACAGGGCAAGATTTCCCACCTCACATTCGTGTTCAAGGAGATACTTCTCCAGTTCCTTGTAACAGGTGATACGCTCATCAATGGACTTTAAATATTTACCCAGGACTTCGTTCACCTCTTCCCGGGTCAGAAGGTTCAGGTTAGCAAGGGCAAGATCAATCTGGTAGATGCTTATCTCCAGTTCAGACATGATCTCAACGATCCTCTCTTTGAGTTTCTTAGTTCCCTTATCGGTGATAGAATAGATCTTTTTAACCTTGTTGGTATCGGTGACGGTCAGATTAACGTCCACGAGAAGTTTCTTTTCAAGTTTTTCCAGAACCTTGTAAATAGATGAGAGTGAGATCTCGGTCCAGTACCGCATGTCATGTTCCCACACATTCTTTTCAATCTCATACGGATACATCGGTCTTTCAGAGAGAAGACCCAGGAGGGCCGTCTCCATGTTCGAGATCGAACTCATACAATATTGTACTAGTACAATACTATATAGATACACCGTTGGATAGGGCTATGACAATTAGTAGCATAGATAAATGGGAAATTTTTTATTTCCCAATGAGCGTAATCAATGAATCGTGAACCGTTCAATGATCATGCGTTAAGAAAAAACCATGCGGACAGGTGGCCCACCTGGATCTTCAAAAAAGGCTTTCTTCAAGGTATCAACAAGGCTGGCATCTCCATATATCGCCCGGTAGCCCTGATATAAAAGATTTTGGACTGTTTCAACATTTAATTCAATTATTTTCAGGATAATGGGGTTTTCTTTCAGCAAGATACTACCGGACCATCACTTCATGTTCTGGTAGAACTAATGGCAACCCTGAACCTTGTCCTGGGTGGGTTGTTTATCTAAATGAATACCTTTTTTGCATAAAGGGGTTAGTACTCTTCAGCCACTGGAATTTTTAACCTACCCGGATTTTCTGAAATGTAATGTCGGGTAACTCGTCCTGATTTTTCCAAAACCACCAATCCGTTGAGTGTTAAGTGTTGCACCGTCCTGGTAGCGGTCGAACTGGCAATGCCAAGTTTTTGAGCGAGTTCATTTCTGGTTATCCCGGGATCGTTATGGATTAAATGTAAAATTTTGCCAGACTGGCCAGATGACAGACTTGAGAGGAACTGTTGCTCTTCAGGGGAAAAGCCGATCCGTTTTTCAAAAAAATGGGAGGATCTCCCATTATCATACCGGGTAATATATTTTTTTTGAGAAATCTGATCAAGATGATAACGAAGAGTGCTCTCGTTGCATTCGGATAATTCTGATAATCTTGAGAGATTTATTCCCGGATTCTGGCATACCAGGTCATATATCTTTTTTCTGGTTTCATGTTCGAGAATGTTTTTAGTATTGATTCTTCGGTACCCTCGGAAAAATTCCCGGTTGGGTCGTTCGAATGTGTCGATATTTCCAATGTAATCTGACATCATCCAATACTGAGAGAGACGGTTGGTATCAGACGGAACCGAATTTGCCATTGGTGATTCCACTTTTGTCCCTGTTATCCCTTCAGGGTTTAGCTCTGGTATATCTGGCAACAAATCATCTGATGATACGACGATTGGCATAAAGAGAGGAAGGAGCAAAAAACCTAATGCAAAACCGAAATTCGTGTATTGCATACAGGTATATCATTTGAGTATATGACATTATAAATTACCCGATAATATCAGAAAAAAACTCTGATGATTAGCTTATTCCGTCAGAATTCATTTTTATTATAGTGTCACATTTATGGACCAGGAGACAGGTATGTAAATTCCAGTATCCCATGCAGGATAGAGAGTCATCATGGTGAATAGAACCAGAGATACATCCTCATTTTTTAGGAAATTCCCGATTTCACCGATTATTGGCGTAATACGGATGAAAGGGTTTTGATCATCTATCCCGTAAGATGGGGGGATGGCATTACAAAAAACCTGGAATGTACCTGATAACCAGAAATATGGATTCAATGGAATTTTTCAATCATTATATCAGGATCAGTTCACCCCTGAAACTATGTATAATCCCTATTATCGTGCTCATCGTATCAGTGATATCATTGGGATTAACGACTTTGGAGACCGGTCTTCCGGTATATCCGGGAATGGAGTTTCAGGGGGGATTTGGTGTATCAATTATAACCAAAGATACGCCTGACCAGATTCTTTCGACTTTTCATGAGTATCCGCTTGTAAAGGTAGAGGAAGGGATCAATAATGGGAAATACCTGAAATTTGGTCCGATGAATGATGCTACGGTTCTTATACTTACTAAAAAGATAGAGGAGACATACACTGATGCAAAGATTGATCAGATCGGTTCATCATTTGGAAAAACCCTTCAGGATCAGGCCGGTTTTGCAATCCTCATATCCTTCATAGGTATGGCAATCGTTGTTTTTCTCATATTCCGAACGATTGTCCCGTCAGCTGCAGTTGTGATATCAGCATTTGCGGATATGGCCATGACTGCTGCAGCGATGAACCTCTTCGGGATTCAACTTTCCCTAGGAACGACCGCAGCACTTCTGATGCTGATTGGATATTCAGTAGACAGTGATATCCTCCTGACCTCCCGTGTTCTGAAACGGAAGGGAACGTTTGATAAAAAAGTCTCCGGAGCGTTTCGTACCGGTATTATTATGACCACCACTACATTTGGTGCGATCTTTGCGATGTGGATTATCTCATGGATTGGTGGTATTGGAATCATCCATGCGATATCGCAGGTTCTCCTTATCGGGCTCTTATTTGACGTCATGAATACCTGGTTTACGAATGTTGGAATTTTAAAGTGGTATGTGACAGAAGGGAAAGGAGCCCATCAATCCAGGTATCATAGAGTGGTATGAATGGATTTGAAAGGCGTAGTTGAGATGGTGAAGGATTATCGGATTGCGATATATCTTATCTTAACCATTGCTTCGATTATCATTATATTTCCCCACCCGACACCTGCCGGGATTGAAACAAACCTGCAATTCGGTCTTGACCTTGACGGGGGTTCCTGGCTTCAACTAGAGTACCAGGCAATTGTGGTGAAATTCAAGTCTGAAATGACTATTGACAAGTTCATTCCTGCCCTGAAAAAGAAGATCGAAGGTGAGGTATTACAGGTTGATGAGGACACCCTGGAGATTCGGAAAGGTCTCACTGAAGAAGAGATTCGCAATATTTTTTCCGAACTTGACACCCAACTCATATCATATGCTCCAGGAGTTACGAAAGAGACTGCAAATGATATCAAACGTATCATGGAGAATAAGATCAATAGTCTTGGCACACAGGACGCAAAAGTCTATGTCATAACCGGTCTGAATGGAATTAGCAGGTATGTCAGGATTGAGATGGCCGGTGTCTCCATGGGACAGGCCAAGGAACTTGTTGGAAAGCAGGGAAAATTTGAGACCCGGTTCCATACCACCGGAAATGAAACGGTTCATGTATTCTTTGGAGACTCAATACAGTCGGTCGCAAATCCATCCCAAACTCCTCCAAACAGTGATAACTGGGGGGTGTCTTTTGTCGTTACTCCTGGTGCTGCTGAAAACCTGAGGCAGATTGCTATTTCTTCTGGTGCAGTACGAAAACCTGAAGGGCATAATCTGGATATGATCCTTGATGGAGAAGTTGTTTTTTCAGCTCCTCTTTCACCAGACCTGGCCGCTGAACTTCAAATGAAAGCGACCACAAATCTTCTGGCATCAACCGGATATGGTATTGAAGGGCAGGAACAGGCAAAACTATTAGAGATTCATCTCCGAAACGGGGCTCTTCCTGTAGAGGTGAAGGTTGCTGGTTCAGGTGCTGTGTCAGCTGATCTTGGAGAACAGTTTAAACTCTGGTGCGTGCTTGCTGGCATTTTTGCACTTATTGCGGTCGGGATAAGTATTCTTGTCAGGTACCATGAGCCGGCAATTGTTCTCCCGATGGTTCTGATAAATGCGTCTGAAGTGATAATCCTCCTTGCTATCACCTCATTCTTCTTACAACTCGATCTTGCTACCATTGCCGGTTTGATAGCAGTACTAGGCACCGGGATTGATCAACTGGTCATTCTTACCGATGAAATATTGTATGAGGGAAAGGTTCCTTCCCCAAACCTGTATGTGAAAAGGTTAAAGCGGGCACTTGGAATTATCGTTGCATCAGCAGCTACGGTGTTTATTGCGATGTTACCGCTTGCATTGATGGATCTTTCAACCCTGAGAGGGTTTGCAATTGTCACAATTCTTGGTGTCCTTGTGGGAGTAATTGTAACCAGGCCTGCATATGGTCGAATTATTATGGCTATTCTCTCTAAATAATTTTTTTGTCTTCTCTATTAGGAAACCAATATCACCAGACCTGTTTGGAATGTTGATTATGCAAAAGCGATGAGGGGGTTTTTTATATAAAATGACGAATCTTCTCGCATTTTCAAAAGGTGAATCAAAAACCATGCACATGACATGAACACAACGATACCTTAAGGAAGGATTGTCCGCTCATTGAAATAGGATGGGATTTACGCAGAAAGGCATCCAAAATGATTATAGCGCATATTTTGGCCTCTGAATATACTCTGATATCCCAACTTTTGTGATTTACCATTGAGCATTGTAAGGAGTACCACCATTCAAAAAATTGTTACCTTTGAGTCTTAAATATGCTCTTAATGAAAGGGTAATATTATTTTGTTGAATAATTGCTTTCCTCGCCTGATAATTTTCAACTCCACACAGTTCTAAAATTTCCCTGTGATAGTACGCAATTGTCCCACATGTTGACGGTAAAACTAACCCATCTTCATTATTTAACGGAATATAATTTGTAATCCAATACTCAACTTGCACCTTTCCGGTTCAGAGAGTGAAAAGACGGATAAATCCAAATTTTTTCAAATGGACCTCCAATCCCTCTTCAGGAATAACCAATTCTGTTACTTGAATATTTCCAAGGGCGTCAGGATTTACTATCCGATTTTACTTTACTCGAGTGAAGGAGGCCCACCTACGGCGGTTATTGAATTTAAGGTTCTCATTCCTAAATACCAACTATCAAACATGATAAATGAAGGAGTAAATCCTCTCTTATACGCAGTGTGCGTCATTTCCTGTAAATAATCATTTTTTATCTTATCATCAACATCTGATTGCAGCTTTGTTATTGGCAAGTATATTTTAGAGTAATCAACAAAAATGGATCTTTCTGTGATAAAAGTTAACTGGCACTATCTCCATAATTATCTGGAATTGTACCGGTTGAATTACGAGCAACCATCCTCTACCCGATAAAGCGGAAAAAAGGCAGAATTCAATATATTTCCCTGAAGTATCGATCATGTCAACGATTTCTCCATTCTCTACAAAGTTTATATTCGACTATCTCCCATGGACACAGTATGATCCGGATGGTATTTTTAAAACACTGCTACACTGGCCTATTGGTGATAATCATCATTTCCATGATACTACCCGGCAGCACGGGTGATGAACCAGATACTGCCCAGGGATGGATTGCTCTTGCGACTCAAAATTATTCAGACCAGGATTATCCCGGAGCATTAGAAGCAGCTGAAGAAGCAATTCTTCTGATCCCGGAATGGGAAGGAGCATGGAATGTAAAATCTGCGGCACTCAGGCATCTTGACAGGAATGAAGAGGCCCTAATAGCAGCAGAAAAGGCAATTAATATCAACAAGTCCTATTCAGCTCCATGGTTTAACAAGGGCGAAGCGCTTCTTAACCTTGGACAATATGAGGATGCACTTTCCGCTTATGAAACCTCGATACAATTGAACGATAAATATTCAAATGCCTGGTTTGGAATGTCTACCGTACTGATTAACCTTGGCCGGTACGAGGCGGCACTAAAGGCAGCAACAGAAGCTATTTCCCTCAAAAATACTCTTCAGGGAGCATGGGTGAATAAAGCAAATGCCTGTATCGGACTGGAAAGGTACGAGGAAGCATTAGCAGCGTCTGAGCAGGCAATTATCCTGGAAAAAACGGATCCGGGAGCCTGGATAAACAAGGCAAATGCCCTTATTGGTCTGAATAAAAACAAAGAAGCATTGATTGCAGCAGAAAAGGCACTATCACTTGATGATAACTCTGTTTCAGGGTGGGTGAACAAGGCAAGTGCCCTAATAGGTCTGGATAAGAACGAAGAAGCATTAATTGCAGCAGAAAAGGCAACATCACTTGATGATAACTCTGTTTCAGGATGGAATAATAAGGCAACCACTCTTGTGAATCTGAACCGGAATGAAGAAGCACTTTCCGCTGCAAACCGGGCACTACTACTTGAAGGGAGATTCAGACCGGCGTTGGTGAATAAGGCAAGTGCACTTGTCGGACTGGAACGATTCGAAGAAGCTCTCCAGGCAGCAGATACAGCAATTGATCTGGACCAAAACGATTACCAGGCCTGGAGTGTTCGTGCCATGGCACTTGTCAGTCTTCAGGATTATGATGACGGACTTGAATCAGCTGAAACTTCCATTAATATCTACCGGAATAACTCTATATCATGGACAACCAAAGGAATGGCTCTTGAATTTCTGGGGAAGTTATCCGAAGCGAAAATGGCATACGAAACTGCAATACTCCTGCCACCTCCGGGGGACTATGCCCGCAATAGGCTTGCAATACTGTTGGATCCAGCGGGAACCGAAGAATAATCAATCATAAAAACCGTCAGGTGAGGATTTACACTGCAATGATTCATAGCAAATGATACTATATGTGCATGAAAAACCCAAAACACCAGAGAGCAAATCTACCTTAAGGGAAAGGCATATAATAAGCCATAATTTTTGATCTAAAAAAAGGTTGTCTGAGGATGTATCAGACCTTACATCTTTGAAAGAACAGCTTCAATGCTTCTGATCTCACTCTCGTTTACCGTGTAGTTACCAGCATAGTCCATATATCCCGGAAAACTGACAGTTACGTTATATTCTCCTGGGATAAGGCCTTTTATCTCCTTCGCTTTTAATGAGCGGGTAATTCCTGCACTTTCACCGTTTACAAATATCTCTGCTCCAGGGGGTGTGCTGGTAATGCTAAACCCGGTGTTCGGATCGAATACTGGCTCAGAATCAAATGAGGAGGTTAAATTAAAGTTGGTGTTTAATTTGGTTCCCCATGTTCCATAGTAATCGTTATAGTCATAGGCTTTTTCTGCTGTTCCAACAGACACCAGACAGCTCATAATGAACAGGAGTCCGAATATACTAATAATTGACTTAATCATATGATGCAACATCCATTTTCCCCGGTTGATATTAAGGCTTCCTGACCTAAATCCGGGGATAATCAACTTTCTGGTGAGACCTTTTTTATCCTGATAATAATGTTATTTTTGACTTGTATTCAGATCTTCATCATGGAAAGATTAAACAGACCCCTGAACTCCTCTTAAAATCCATCATAACCCAACTCTGCCATTAAAAAAAATATTACGATGTGGAATCATTCGTCATCTGAACTGCCCCTGATAGAAGCAGAGAAATAATTCCCCCAACTGTAACCAATGACCACCAGAGAATAATATAGTCTGGCAGTGTTTCATCAATCCAGAATAATTGCGGGTTTAAGTAATAATCCAATATCCACCCCAATAGTAGCATACATACAGAGATAACAAAAAATTTGAATTTATTTTTCATATAGCCAATAATTGCCACAATAACGGAGCCGGTTATAATTAGACCGCCGAAATAATGATAAAAGCCGAGGGTATACAAATTCAAAACAAATGAAACTGCACCTATTATCCCTGCAATACAAACCATCTGACTTTTATATTTCACAAAGCCTGTTATTGCCATGCAAATTGCAATAATGAGTAAGACAATATCGATTAATGAGGTGAAATAATCAGGTTTTATATCTGAAATAAAATCAAGAATTCTTTGTAAAGAAGAAATTTTTGTAGGAATTACCTTTATTCCATAAGTGTTTTCCTCCGTTGTTTCTGCAGGATCTATGGATAATTCCATTGAAAGCTGACTGGGTATAAAAAATGATAAAATGAGGAGGATTATTCCAATTATTGTAATATTTCTGGCATTTTTTAGGATAACTGAAAAAAATGAAGATTCTGGTGAACTTCCCTCGAATTTGGTTTTAGAATATACAGCCGCTGGTTCGGGGTTTGTTTCTTTAAAGGATTCTGATTCACCAATAAAACCACCGCATTGCTCACAATATTGTGCTCCTTCAATTAATTCTGATCCACATTCCACACAATATTTTGCCATAGGTAATTGATATTGATAAATTATAGTATATATTTTTCTGGCTCTTCGTCAGTTTCAGTGGGTATGATGTAGTTTGAATAAAAAATACTATATGATTAATACTGAAGAATTATTTCGTTCAGCCCTTCATCTTACCGCTCCTTGGATTATCTCATTATTAAAATTAATGAAGGAGAACGTAGACTTGATATCTGGATTGATTTTCCTGAGGGTTCGAAATTTCCCTGTCCTATATGTAACACATTAGATTGTCCAGTTCATGATACAAATACACGAACCTGGCGTCATTTAGATTTTTTTGAACACCAAACATACCTCCATGGAAGAATTCCTCGAATAAATTGTCCTCATTGTAAAGTTCATCAAGTAAATGTTCCTTGGGCGAGAGAAAATAGTGGATTCACTCTCTTAATGGAAACGATGTTTGTTCTTTTCGCACAAACCATGCAAATCTCTCAAATTGCGAAAAAGTTCGGACTTCGAGATAAACAAATTTGGAGAGTAATTGAACATTATGTTAAAGATGCAATAAAAAAATCTGATCTCTCAGATGTAACCTCAGTTGGAGTTGATGAAACATCCAGACGAGAAGGACATGAATATATTACTGTTTTTGCAAATCTCGACTCCGGTCGTATCATTCATATTTGTAAAGGAAAGGATTCGTCTACAATAATATCCTTTGCAAATTCATTGAAATCTCATAAAGGAACCTTGGAGCAGATAAGTGATTTTTGTTGTGATATGTCTCCTGCGTTCATTAAAGGGATAACAGAGACATTTCCTAAATCCTCAATTATTTTTGATAAATTTCATGTTATGAAATTGGTAAATCAAGCATTGGATGAAGCTAGAAGGTTAGAGCAGACCTTAAATGGATTTTTGAAAAAGACTCAAATGATTTGGCTTAAAAATCCTTCCTCATTAACGAAAAAACAATTGGAAACATTAGGTGGACTTAAGGATATGAATATGAAAAATGTAAGACTTATAATCTGAAATTAAGTCTACAGGGTCTTTGGGATATGCAGGATTTAGATTCAGCCAATGCTTATTTTAAAAAATGGTATTTCTGGGCTACTCATTCCAGGATTCATCAAATAGTAAGAGTTGCAAAGACACTAAAGAACCACTGGGATGGGATTATAAATTACTTCCATAATCGATATACCAATGGTTTCCTAGATGGTCTAAATAGCCTTATTCAGGCTTTAAAAGCTAATTCAAGAGGGTATCGTAATGATGACAATTTTATGACAATGATTTACTTAAGGTACGGTCAACTTAAAATTTGACTTACCCACTTGAAACAACGAAGAGCCTGTAAGTCTGCATACGATTACAAAAGAGGGAACAAAAGCTTTGGATACGTTTCTTTCTTTGAAAGAGACAACAAAAAAGTGCGGGATTTATTTTTTCGAGTATCTATTTGAAAGAATTACGAAAAAAGGTAAGATTCAAAGATTAGCGGAAACCGTCCTTCACATAGCTGGCATACATAGTGCAGATATCGATATTTCACACAAATCTTTATCGACTTTTGTTAGGGTAACTGGATAGTGAATAATTCATGTATCCCTGAATTATGGAGAGGATACGGTAGTATCTTATTCATTGAATTTTATTACGTACTACTATAAAGTACTTTTGGCTTACTTTAACTTATAATTTTTACTGTCTCCGAGCACTAGATTGTGGATTTTTTCAACTAATAAAGGGTGTATTTAAAAAAAACTCAGATAAATCCTTTCATCAAAATCAACTTCATTCGCTGGTTTTTTAGTTGGATCTGGATGAGAGGTTAAATCAGAACTAACAGTTGAAGGTACCGGTGTCTTTTTGTCCTGTGGTGTGATTACTTCAAACATTTTTTCTGTGGATACAGTTTTTCCAGCATATTCTAAACCATCAGGTGCCAGGTAGTTATTTTTCATTCCATTTGCATTACATTCTACCCAGATGTGATACACTCCTTCCTGATAATATGGCTCACCGGAATTTTTTTCCTTTATTCCAGTATCCCATCCATCTTTAGCGCTCCATACCCACCCTGATTTGCCTATAATAAGAGATGTTAGTGATTTAGGCTGACCAGTGGAATCCACAAGGTAAGAATATTCATCACCCTGTGGATTTTTTACAGCAATTTTAAAAAATTCATCTTCATTACTATATTTTGGTCTGACGACAAAACTTTGCATATTTGAATCTATCACAAAATTGAGGATGTTCCCCTGGAGTACTTCTTCCCCAGATTTTATTTCTCTCCCATGAGTCTTATCGTGGATTGAGATCGTCAAAAAAGGATCCAGAACATAAAAAGCAAGTGATCCAATCTCATTATCAGTCCATTGATACCATTTCCCTGTTTTTCCAACAAAAATTTCAGGTGAGATGTAAAAATTTTGAGGATTATCTATAGTTACAATATACGATGGAGGATTTTCTGTGTGTTTTGAATCTGTTGACCACCAGGCAATCTGTTGTGCATTTCCAATTGCAGAAGATATATCTAATCCACATTCACCGATGAATACCTCATTTCCTTGGGATATTGTGGCAATAGAAGCAGAAACCGGGCAAAAAATAATAAGTTGAACCATAAAAGCAAAAACAATTGGTAAAACGATTTCTTTCATAGTAATACCCTCACTTCTATATCTAATAAATTTTTTTACCTTATCATTTATTGAATAGCTATCCAATATTGTTAAAAATCCTGCAGCTATTGTCCTAACCTGATAACTAATATGGAGTTAGGTGTAATTTATCCCATCGTATTGAGTAATCTGGTCTTCCTTTCTTAACGCATATACGATAGTATATTCAATAATATTCTCAATAGAATTAGAATAAGAGAATTTTTTTATGCGCCTGATGTATTGATTAATTCATTATCTGTATGTGTTAGATTGGATGGAGGCACAATTTTTTTATAAAATTAATTGTAATACCTAGCATTTAAATCAGAAATCACTGAATATGGTGTATTCAGTAAATTTCCAGTAATTTCTATCAATTCAATCAAAACTAATGGAGGGAACCTATTAATGAAAGACTTAAAAATTTTAATTTTAACGGTAATTATTCTTTTTTTTGGATCGATTACATTGTTTACTGTTTCTGCAGACTCCTGCTGGCCTCCTGATATGCCTTATCCTTCTGTTCCCCAGGTAAAAGAGCCATACTCAGGGCCATGTCCAATTGGCACCATTAAAGATACATACATCGGACTCGGAGAACATCACCAACGGGATAGATTATTCGATTACAGGGATTCACCAACAGCAAATGTTTCTTATCTAACCTTGGGAATGCTGCCAGAGCATATTGAAGCAGCCAGACAAATTGCAGAAGAGTTTAATGTTGAACTGCTTATTAGACCTACTACACCATATGCACGCCAATTAATTGAGTCGGGAAAAGCAATTCCAAAACCTGCATATATTAAATCTAAGACGATTAACGAACTGGATATACTATTAAAACAGGGATTAACAACCGATGATTTAGGAAAAGTGGGCTATTTTAATCCCGTAATGCCGCCTAAAGGTACTAATCTAACAATTAACAATAAGACCGTTGACAGAGAAAAGCTAGAAATTCGGTTTAATCAGAGAAGGGCAGAATATTTAGACTCATTAAATGTAGAATCATTCGAGAAGCATGTGAAGGAAGGAGATATTGAAATCAAAGATAATGGTGTTGTTCAAAAAATTAAGGGTGACAAGCGATTAGATATTACTGGTGATTATGATATTTTTGATG
>JAAYCY010000032.1 GCA_012729535.1 Methanomicrobiales archaeon
AGCTGGTTGAGGCAATTATTCAGAGTGCTGAGATTGAGACCACCATGAAACGTCTGCTTGATGAGATTGAATCTACCAAGCGACGTGTCAACGCCCTGGAGTTTAAGGTTATTCCTGAACTTACCGAAGCACGTGACTTTATTAAGATGAGGCTTGATGAGATGGAGCGTGAAGAGTTATTCAGGCTCAAGAAGATCAAAGCCAGATCTACCGCATAATTTTTTTTCCGGGTTCAGGATATGCATAATTATTGGTAGTTATATATGTCTTTTTTAAAATAAAGCAGTTAATAAGGCTTTTATGAAAATTTTTGGATGAAAATACCTTTCAGGAATTCAAGGAGGATTTACTCCGAATAACCTCCAAAAAAATTTCAGGAAAAGGTTAGGAAATTTGTTACACTCCCGATTTACTAGTAGTACTCTTCTCATCCTGGTTCAATCATGAAAGTATTTACTGGATAATTGCGTTGAAATATCCGGATCCAGTTTTCTTGCTTTACTTAAGGTCTGGTATGCCTGTTGTTTCATACCAAGTTCATCAAGCACCCGGGCCTTCCACACTAGAGCCTTTACATGTTCAGGTCTTATCCGGAGTGTCTGTTCAAAACAGGCAAGAGCTTCAGACAGTCTGACAAGGCTTGCATAAATCTGTCCCAGGAAAAACCAGGTATCCGCATTCTCCTGAGTAATGGAAATGATCTTTTTGTAACATGCAATAGCTTCACGGGTCTGATGAAGTGCCTGGAGTGCTCGTCCCTTATTTAATAATGAACGTACCTCTGAAGGATTTTTTGATAATACCTTCTGATAACAGTCAATCGCCTCCTTAAACCTCCCTGCACGGTGAAGCAGAACTCCTTTATTATACCAGGCGTTCTGGTTTTCAGGATCAGTATCTGTGAGATACTCATAATACTGCAGCAGATCGCCATATCTCTTGAGTTTTCTCAGGGCAGTAATCCGGTATGACTGAGTAATCTTATCATGAGGATTGATCTTTAATGATTTTTCAAGCGGTTCGAGAGCATCCTGATACCTATCCATCATCATTAAAGCAAGACCGGTCTGGGTCCAGCCCGAAGGTTTTAGCGGGTATTTTTTTGTCAACTGTCTTGATACAGCGAGAGAATCATCAAACCTTCCAAGTTTCAGTAAAGAGAAGCAAGCAAGATTCATCCCCTGAAAATTCCCCTGATTGTACCGAAGAAGCCGTTTAGCACAAGAAAGGGCTTCTGCATACCGCCCAAGTCTTAAAAGTGCACGTGATTTCAGCTCCCATGCGGAAATGTTCTTTTCGTTCAGTTCCAGGAGATGATCCAGGTACCCAATAGCATTATCCGGCCTTTCCTGGTGTATATGGGAATAACTGATAAGAATAAGTGCCCGCTCATGATCCGGATATACATGGAGAACCTCTTCAAATTCATAAATTGCAGAAGAGTATAGTTGTAAACGAACAAGACACAACCCAAGGAGAAACCGTGCCCTGGTCTGGCCTGAATCAAGGCTAATCAGGTTCTTTAGATAATCTTGGGCCTGGAGATATCTGCCCCGGCGATAGTCGTTCAGTGCTAAAAAATATAATGCTGATTTTTGTGTATCTTCATAGTTAGTTGCACGGTTTAAATTTTCGGCTGCTTCTGTGGGTTTACCAGTATACAAATATACTATCCCAAGGTAGAGCCATCCTGATGATTCATCAGGATCCTGCGCGATAATCTGCTGAATAAAAGGTAGTGCTTTCTGCCACTCATGGTCCCTGATGAGCTGTCTTACAACTTTCAGAAGTGTATTGAGACTTTTTTCTATCTTTACCTCTTTTGTTGGAAGAATACAGAATAACTCTTCATCTTCATCGCACGATACAGCCGATTCATCAATGTATTCCGAATCATCAGAGAGATCCTCAATTTCTACTCCTGAAGATAAAGGAGGAATATCTCCTGAAGAATCACTATCCGGTGCTTCATCAGGAGGAGGGACCATAACCATGGGTACCTATTCGAATTAGATTACTATGAATCCATTGGTTGAAAAAACAGGATTTTCATGGTGAAGGAATCATCATGAGAGGTGATAAAAAAAATAATTCGTATAAATATCTCACTATTACAAACCGCACATATCCTATCCATATTCAATGGCAGGTTATTAAACAAAATTTATATAATCATATAAGATCTCGATTCGTGATGGTATTCCTTTCCTGAACACATTCAAACTCAAACGTATCAATCATTTTTAGCACCTGAGGTCATCTACCGATTTCTCGGTGTATTTAATCATATTACATGTTATCACCCCTTATGTTGGATTGATGCAGGGAGAAGTCTGTATAAATTAAATCCATTAAATCCAGCATATCAGGCATTGATCCAGAAGAAATTCGGCCAGTTCTGGGGATTACCATCATCAACTGACCGAGAACAAACAGAATCCTAAATCACATCAATTAAAGTTCTTGAGGAATATTTCGTGAGATCTTCACTTAAAAACTGATTATCATGCTTTGGATGATAAACTTGCATTAATATTTTAAACAAGAAAAAAAGAGAGATAAATTTGCATACCATTACATGCGAAGGTACGAAAGCTTTGGATACCTTTCTTTTTCTCAAAGAGACAAAGAAAAAGTGTGTGAAATTTTTTTCAGTACCTCTTTGATAGGGTAATAAAGAGGATAGAACAAAGACTCAGTGAGGCCATTCTTTACAAGGCTGGAATATTCAATTCGAACCATGGTGTCTCATGCAAATCATCATTGTCTTTTTTCAATGTTACAGTTCTGTAGATTCCATCTTTCCATGATTTATGGAGAGGATACAAACAATCGATTTAATTAAATCAGATCATGACAGGATTTTATGTACTTCCAGCTGAAAAAAAGCTGTGATTTTTCCGAGAGATACATAACCGGAGATGTCTATGGGAACATATTCAAAAATTAAAGGATTATCAAATGTTGATGTTTCTGGAAAAACTGTCCTTCTTCGGGTTGATTTCAATTCACCTATTGATCCGATCACCGGTGCTATTCTTGACGATAAACGATTCCGGGAACATCTCTATACTATAAAAGCACTTAACGGATCAAAAATCGTTATAATCACACATCAGAGCAGGCCTGGAAAAAAAGATTTTACTTCCCTTGTATCTCATGCAAAAAGACTCTCTGAACTTTTAGGTAAACCAGTTCAGTTTATTGATGATATTTTTGGATCATATGCACAGGATACAGTCAAAAAAGCCAGATCCGGTGATGTCATTATGCTGGAGAATGTTCGGTTTAATGCTGAAGAAAACCTCAAACTATCCGGAGAAGAATCAGCAAAGACCGTGCTTGTAAAAAACCTGGCACGAATGGGCGATATCTTCATCAATGATGCATTTGGAACAGCACATCGTTCACAACCAACCATTGTAGGCCTTCCAGAGGTGCTTCCTGCAATTGCCGGACTTCTGATGGAACGTGAAGTTGAAAATCTTTCACGCGTTTTTCAGGGAGCTCCCCGTCCGGTTACATTCATACTGGGAGGGACAAAAGTTGATGATTCCATTGACGTTGCCCGCCATGTCCTGATGAATGGGATTGCAGATATAGTTCTTGCAGTAGGTGTAGTTGCAAATATTTTCCTTGCGGCAAGAGGTTTTTCCATTGGAAAACCATCAATGGACCTTATTGAACAACTTGGATATACCGGACAGATAGAGATTGCACGGGATATCTATTCCCGGTTTTCTGAAAAAATTGTGATGCCAGAACACGTTGCTATCAAAAAGAATGGAAAAAGGGCCGAGGTTTCTGTCCAGGATATTCCGGATGACTGTCCGATACTTGACATAAGTACTGAAGGGCTGATCTCCTGCCTTGATATTATCAGGAAATCCAGAACAGTCGTATTAAATGGTCCTGCCGGTCTCTTTGAAGAGGCAGATTTCTCCCTTGGGACAACAGAAATCATAAAAGCAGCTGCAGAAGCAGATTTTTCAGTCGTAGGCGGGGGTCATACTGCAGCAGCAATTGAGAAAATGGGATATGACACTAAGTTTACCCATATCTCAACCGGAGGAGGTGCCTGTATTGAGTTTTTAACCGGAAAAAAACTCCCTGCTATTGCAGCACTTGAAAAAAGTGCGGACAGATTTTCCTGAAATAATTCAGAGATTCAAAAAGTAAACTTATTTTTCCCTGCTGCTGACTTGTTTGCAACACATATCCATGTCTGGTGATTTAATCCTACTCGACCACATTGCTTTACATGTAACCAGCCTTGAACGGAGTATCAGATTTTATAAAGATATTCTCCAAATGGAGGTATTTGGACCGGTTAACCTGGGCACCCTTACAGCAAGCGGGCAGATCATTAATAAAGCAGTGTCCGGCCGTCATGTCCTGCTTAAAGGGATCATCAATAGTATTTCCACGCGGGCTATCAGAGACCAGTATACTGATATCGCTCTCATCTCTCCTGATGGATCAGGATATTGTATTCTTCTTATAGAAGAACGAACCCCCGAAACCAATCAGACAAAATCAATTGATGGTTTAACAATATTTGGATTCTCCTGTAATCTTGCACCATCAGTAGACATGGATATTCTAGGATGGGATCTTTACCAGAAAGAAGCAACCTTTGAATGGGGAGATCCTGAATCTGACGGAACATTGTTCTCCGAAAATGTCATACACCATTCACTTTACGTCAGGGATCCTGATGGAAGGACTATTGAATTAAAAACCAAAGATGCTCCTATATCAGCGGTTGCATTTTCATCAGGGCCTGACACGATCACCCTCCATGTAACTTATCCGGAAAAAAGCAGGGATTTTTACACGGAAAAACTGGATTTTTCAGTTGATTCAGATTCAGGAAGCAGTATTCCGGGAAAGAGATATATCTGGCTAAAGGACAAGTCAGGAAAAAAATGTATACTACTCCTCGGAAGGACTACGCCAGATGGGAACCCGGTAAAGACGGGTGGATATGGACTTGACCATTTTGCACTCAAAGGAACTGGAATCAAGGGAGAAAAATCAGGTGTCTGTTTGGATATCAGGATGAACCCGGATTGTCTGAGTGAAAAGACCGGATCATCTTATCTGGGTGATCCTGACGGGTACTGGGTCGAGTGTTGCCAATAATTAAGCGGAACTTCTTTGAGATTTTTGCATGAATATCAGATGGAAAACCGTGGGAGGATATGGAGCCCACATAAAATCCAACCGGACCGAAATAATCATCCACCACAAGGGAGTGATTACTGAAATTCCGATTAAGGAATTATCTCATTTTTTAATTATGGGCGGACATAACATCCAAACATCGACCATCAACACTCTTGTGAAAGAAGGCGTCTTTATCTCTTTTTGTGAATCTGATGGGAAGCCCGTCGGATATATTGCTCCCTATGATTACACCAGTTACCATGAAATCCAACAACTTCAGGAGTCTGCACCACCGTATTCATACGCTTATTCATGTGCCTATGAATCAATGAAGTCACGGATTTTTGCGATTGAACGATATGTACAAATCCATGGATCTGATATTTTGTATTCTGGTGAACTTGACATCTTGTCCAGTTATCTGAATGAACTGGAAAACATGGTACTTATTGAAGAACTCCGCAGGGTCGAGCAACTAGTTCGTGATATGTACTATGAGATTATCAGCAGATTTTTCGATCCATCTCTTCATTTTAAAAGAAGGACATCAGGACCCAGCCATGATCCAGTTAATGCAATCTTCTCATTTGGTTATGGAATGTTGTCAGCTGCCTGTTTACGGACAGTGATAAGCGGCCATCTGAATCCCGCCAGGGGTTTTTTGAACAGGGGAAACCAGGCCCTTGTACAGGATCTCATTAATTGCTGGAAAGCAGAGATGATTGATAAATATGTAATTGATTTTATCGCTTCACCTGATTTTAAAACGAATGGATATGACCTAACACACAACCGCTGTATCCTGCAGGATGAGATCATTCATCACCTCATTAACCTTTTTTCTTCTTCAATTAATCAGAATGTAATAGATTTACAGGTAAAAACACTTCTCCAGTCATTACATGGAGAAGCCCAATTTTCTATTATCAGGTCACGCTAAATCTCCCTTATCAATAACTGAGTAATTAATCTGAAAACCTACTCAGTTTTTTTCAAAGTTTTTATTTAGCAAAAATTATACCTTGATTTTAATATTTTTTTTAGTATTTAGTCAATCCTAATATATAGCATCATATGATTTATAATATAAATATACCGGTTGCCATACCTTAATAATATTTTAAAAATAATATAAAATTAATATAATAAAATTAGATGAGATCAGAAATACAGGACAATATCTCCTGCTCAAAACCTTTGGCAATTGTCTCATCTGAAGATTCCACGTATAATCTCACAAGAGGCTCAGTTCCGGAAGGTCTGATTAATGCCCAGGCATTCTTCCGGTCTATTCTGATCCCATCAATGGTATTTAAAGAATCAGCATTAAAGGTTTTTTTGACAACTACCAGAATTTTTTCAGCGTTGCCGGTCTTGAATTTATGTTTTAACATAACTGAAGGCGGAAGAGCATCAACAAGTGAAGATAATGACGGTTTTTTAGATGCGAGCAACAAAACCATCATTGCAGCAGTCATTCCTCCATCACGACAGAACTGGTGATCTGGATAAATGAGACCTCCATTGCCTTCACCACCAAATACAACGCTGTTTCCTGCAGCAATCAATTCTCTCATTCGTCGTGCCACATAAATACTGCCAACCGCAGTATAATCAACTGTGCATCCGTGAGCGGACACAACAGTCTCAATAAGCCGTGATGTGCTGACAGGAGTTACCAGGATTCCTTTCTTTTGAGAACAGACATATTCAGCTATGAGAGCAAATTCTTTGTTTTCTTCTACAAATCTTCCTTTGTCATCAATGAAAACTGCCCGGTCAGCATCGCCATCATGGGCAACCCCGAATGCAGCACCGGTTGAAACTACTAGTTCTGCCAGAGGGGCTAGTCCTTCAACTGAAGGTTCCGGATCGCGGGCCGGAAAATTTCCATCCGCATATGCATTAATCGTAAAGACATCACAACCAATTCCTTTCAGGATTTCAGCAGTTGTACGGAATGCTGCACCACAACCCGGATCAATGACAACCTTCATCCCCTGTCCGATATTTTCAGGGACTTTCTTAATGACGCCTTTTATATACCTGGTAACAAGATCGGCCTCCGGAATCAGAACTCCGACATCTTTCCATTCTTTCAGGTCAAAATTATATGAGAATACACGTTCCTCAATCTCAATGGATGCTTCATCATCCATCTCAGTTCCATCTTTTTCAATAACTTTTACTCCATTATAAGCCCCAGGATTGTGGGATGCGGTAATTACTACCCCTGCATCATACCGGTCCATGACGATATACTGAAGGGCAGGAGTTGGAAGAATTCCACACTCGATAACATCACAGCCGGTTGCCATAAGACCAGCTTTCATTGCATTAATTAATGCAGGGCCGGATGTCCTGGTATCCATTCCAACAGCAATAGTACCCGGGCGCATAGATCCTACTGCCATTCCAATTTTCATGACGAGTTCGGGAGTTATAAGTTCTCCAACGATACCACGAACACCGTTTGTCCCAAATAACTGCTTTTTCTTTTCAGACATATGCATCATCTTTTGGATCTTCCGGATCTATTTCTCCATCATCTAACTGTTCTTGTGTTACAGATTCCCGCTTTTTCCGCTTTTCCTGCTTTTCTCGTAACTGATCCTCACGTATCTTTAACAGACGTGATGAAGCAAGAGCAACATGCCGCATTATTTCAGTCACCCGGTCTTCTATCTCAATTTCATCATCAACTTCAATGGATGTACTCTCAATTTCCATGAGAAACCGGGCTACTTCACTTACCTCAAAGAGTAGATCATCAAGTTCTTCGGGAGTGTAAAAACCACACATGGCTCCGTATAGAAATGTAGCACCGGCTTTACTGACCTTCTTTTTAAAAGAACTCCGCGCCTGGTTTACAGCCTGCGGCGTATATGTTCCAGTCATAAAAGGAACCAGTTCAGGAAGGTTTTTCCCGATATATGTCATTTCAGCACCTGAAGAGGTTTGAAAATCAGAGCATAATCGTGAAATCGCCCATTCCCTGGCAGTAATAAACGTCCTCTTGCGAAGAAACTGGTTTACCTGGGTGTATGATGCGCCGTCAACCTTCCTAAACTTGTGATACTTCGTAGGATCCCGTGAACGGAATGGCGTTGACATCATTGTACCGTTAGAATTGCCTCACAGATAAGACCACGGTTGAGACAAAATCCAAGAGAGAACAGGGTTTTTAATACCTGACATACAACATGTATAGGGGTTCTCCCATCAGCCCAGATAGTGTAGTGGCCTATCATGTCGGCCTGTCACGCCGACGACTCGGATTCGAATTCCGATCTGGGCGTCTTGTTTTATTCTTTATCTGAAACGGAAAATCCTTCAGGTGAGACACTGATCTCAAACCGTGCTCCCTTTCCGAAGATTCCAGTCTCTACAATTGAAATACCGGTAATTGATAATATTTCTCTGACAAGAAAGAGTCCAAGCCCTGTATTGCTACCATAACCCCGCTCAAAGATCGTTTCTTTCAAATCATCCGGAATACCCTGGCCATCATCATCGCATACGATGCACATTCTGCTCTCTTCAAAAAACCAGGAAAACCGGATATATGAGAGAGAATTACCACCATGACGAATTGCATTATCAATGAGATTGTAAAAAACCCGTTCCAAAAGGGGATCAGCATATACCATCAGGCCGGATAATTCATTCACAATCCTGACCTGCTTTGGGATACCAATTTCTGAAACCTTATTTACCAGGATACCTACATCACTCCATTCAGGCGAATGTATTCCAAGATCCTGGTATACCCGTGTAAACTCAATCTGATCCTGTATCATTTTCGCCGCATCCTGCAGGATAGTCATGATTTTATCCATCTCCTCTTCATTATCATTATTTTTGAGGAGTGGTAACAGACCAAGGATAACCGAGACACGGTTTCGGATATCATGACGGGTGATACTGGAGAGAAGGTTTAGTTTTTCGTTTGTCCTTATTAAAGCCCGTTCAGCCAGAATTCTTGGAGTAATATCTCTCATGCTCTGAATTGCACCAATGATTCCACCCTTGGAATCATAGAGAGGACCTGCCATGGATGAAAAATATTTTCCACCAGTACCCATCTTCGGGAAATTTTCTTCAATGAAAAAGGAATCACCGGATCGGCTTGCATCAGGAAAAAACTCCGGAAGGACTCCTTCTGTATCAAGGACTGCATTGAGCAGCATAGGTCTTTCTTCACCATAGAAGGGAATAGCATACTCCTTTTTCCCTCTCCCGATGATGTCACTACCTTGGATACCAGTCAGAATCTCCATAGCATGATTCCAGATAATGACCCATCCATCTTTGTCGATAACAAAGGTTGCGTCGGGCAGTCGGGAAATAACATCACGCAGATGACGCGATGATTCGCGGAGAGCCTCACTTTCCATCCTTGTTTTAAAAGCCTGTCGCTGCTCAGAGAAATCCTGAACATTCATGGACCAGAATGAGTGTTCAGCCGTTGTTCCTGAAAAAACGGTAAGATCATGAAGTGCAGGAAATTCTGTCCCATCCTTTCTGGTATGATCCAGCTCAAAGGCAATATGACCTGAGTGAATAGCGCTTTCAAGGTAAGTCAGGAAATTTTTGTCAGGGTATTTTTGGACTGCTAGAAAAGGGCTATTCCCAATAAAATTTTCAGGCTGCATGCCATGCATCGAGGAATACGCATGGTTAACATAATCCACCAAATCACCAGTTCCGGTAATGATGCCTGTGCTGGTGTGTTCCACAATATTCGCTAGTTTCTGTAGCGATTTTTCAAATCCCTTACGTTCAGAGATATCTATGGCAAATCCACGAAGGCCCACAATTTCTGTTCCTGTCTTTATTGGAGCAGCATACATTACCATAGGTAATATATCTCCATTTTTTGCATGACCAGAAAACTCTGATCCGCTGATCAACTTACCTTCCGATATCCTCTGAATTAAATCCAGAAACCGTTGATGGTCATTTGTATCAATAATATTTAGAATATGAAGCCCAGACTCATAATCCCCGGTGTCATACCCAAATTTTCCCAAACCCATCTGGTTCAAAAAGGAAATATTACCATTCAGGTCAGATTCAAAGACAAATTCGGGTAAAAGATCGGCAAGTTCACGATATTTTCTTTCGCTTTCCGTCAACAAAAGAATATGTTCCTCAAGTTGCTTTCTGGACTTTGATAATTCCAAAAATATTGGGGATATTTCCCTGGCAAGGACAGTGAACTCATCATCACCTTCTAAATGAAATTCATCTGGCACAAACTGCTTACTGCCTCGGTTTTTAATCTTATCAATAAGAGAATGTAACCTTGACATAACAAGCTGGTCTACCATAACCAGTGAAACAACAATTATCACAAGTCCAAGTAGCATCAGGATAATGAGATATGTAATAATCGTATCCTTTCCATGGGTAATGATATCACGGGAGAGCCTAGTAGTTAGCTGGAGATAACCATCAGAATCAAGTGTGGGAATGAGTACAGAGCCTGAAACCATGGTATCAGATTCAGGAAAAACCGATACAGGAAGATTTAGATCACCAGGAAAAAGAGGAGATGACAAGGAAATATCTGAAGGAATCCAGTTAATAGAGAGAGATTGCTCAGAAATATCAGACAGAGTCCCGATTAAATTATCATCCAGATATGAACCGAATATTAACCACCCTACAGATGGTCCTTCATACGTGCTTGTTATAATAGGAAAGGATGAGATAAGAGAAGGGCCTTCAGGAATATTAATAAAACCGGATTTACCTTCAAGGATTGATTCAGAGGTCAGAATCCCGGGTGTAGAAATTACTTTTTCAACGGTTTTATCTAACATCAACTCCATGGATTTAGTAGATGGATTAATCCGGGTTGAACATTTAACAGAATTATCTTTTCTTACAAAAATTAAAAAATCAATGTCAATATTGACGATTGAATCATAATTCAGGTTGCGATTAATATATTCCTCATCCAAATCCTGCACAAAATCATACGACTCATCCCATCGTGACCAGTCGCCTACTTTTGTCTCTAATTGTCTTTTTTCATAATCCAGAACTTTCAGAGCATTATGAACTTTTTGTTTCACATCATCCTGTTCAAATTTGGCGTAACTATCGGTGAGAAGAGTAAAAGAAAAAATAATAATGAGCAAAAATCCTGCCAGAAAAGTGAGCCCTATTATTAAGAAGGTTTTTGCCCGGAGATCCATAATATCCAGTGCCCCCATCCAGGTTAATACCGCTTTTGCGGGTTTTTATCTCATATAACCGTTTATTCGTTCTGAATAATGGTAATGAATGAACCTGAATATAAGCCAAACATATTCATAATCGGGTGGGCAGTAATTATACATTTCCTCGTCATGCCATTGATATTCAGTGATACAGGCATTCTTGATTCCTCCGGCTCTCTGAAAAAAGATGGAGATATGTCAACTGGTAAATTCAGCCCTGATAACATTTCACGGATATCCATGAGAAACAACGAGTGGATATTTTCCTCCATCAATTCCTCTGTGGCCTGGTTAGTCCACAAAATCTGAAGATCTGAACCGACCAGAATTACCGGATGCATAGAATCTGATATCTGAACCGACATAGCTGGTGTAAGCCCTGCCTTCTGGCCCTCAGTTGTAAGAAGCATTTTTTCACACAGGGATAAACCCACCTGAATTGTGCTATATAACAGATATGGATTGACAGGTTTTATAAGAAAACCAAAAGGAAGAGCACTGATAGCTTTTTCAAAAACCTTACGCTCATCATGGCCGGTAACAAATATTACCGGAATTGTAAAGATAATAAAAATATCAGCAGCGGTTTTAATCCCAGAAATTTCACCGGGAAGATCAATATCCATCAGAACCACGTCAGGCCTCTCTGTTGCCACCTGAAGAATAGCCTGTTCACCTGAATTTACCGGAGTCTGAAAAAGAAAATCACCTTCCTTTAACATAGACAATAAGACTCGGACGATTATCTCATCATCTTCAACAATAAGGACTCGTTTTTCAGGCATAATGAAGACCTTCCGGATCATTGGGAAACACTGAATTATACATTACAGTATGTACGCATTGTCAACTTGGGAATATCGGTATAAAGTAATTCCGAGATCATGTTGTTTCGCAGAATAGGTATTCTACGAAATCATTATAATTTTTTAGATTTATACATTATTAAAGTGAATCAAGGTTATTTTTCAGAATGGATTCCCCGGTTTATCCAATATCTGAAAATGAGGAATTATTCGCAGAAGACACTGAGCAGTTATGACATCACCCTCAGGAGATTTGGTCAGTTCATCTGGCTGACCAGATCATACCGGGGGGACCTTTCAAAAAAGTGGGAACATAAAGAGGTACTCAGACTAGAGAGTGATGTACTGGTGACTGCGTCAGAGATTACCAGGTTTTTAGAATTCCTCTCGAGTGACAAACAGTACCATGCTTCTACATACAATCGAATGCTTTCATCAATTTCATCATTTTACCGGTTCCTGCTGATGCAGGAAGTTGTCAATATAAATCCGGTTCCACGGGTAGACCGGCCAAAGGTGAAAGATAAAGAACTGAAATACCTCAAGCACAGCCAGGTAATGCGTCTTTTAAAGTCAATACCTGATGACCGTGACCGGCTCATGATCAGAATTATTTATGCAACCGGGGTGAGGGTATCTGAACTATGCACAATGAATATTGAGGATGTTGATTTTGATGACCTAATGATCCGGGTTCATGGCAAGGGGGGAAAGATACGAATGGTGTTTATCGATGAAGATACCCTCGAAGAGATTGCTGATCATATCGAAAACCGCCTTTCAGGTCCACTTTTCCCTGGACAATCCGGAAATTATATTTCACCCCGGACAGTCCAGTTGATTTTTAAAAAATATGCCCCTCCGGGGATAACTCCCCATAAAATTCGTCATAGTTATGCCAGTGAATTATACCGGAGATCCCGGAACCTTCGGGTAGTACAGGAAAACCTGGGACACGCATCCATCAAAACAACAGAGGTGTACCTCCATACTGATGTAGACGAACGCCGCAGGGTATATCGTGAGTTTTTCCCCCTGGCTATGTCAGGGCAGAAGACTGCGAACGTGTCAGACATTCAGGACATCCTTATTGATGAAACATGAAAGCGATGTGCATGCATAAAGGGCCGTGAACATTTCTCGTCATCGATACAGATTGCCAGCGCGAGACAAAAAAGTCATATCATATCTTATAAAAAAACCATATCCAGGAATTTCATACAGAAAATTGAAATCTAATAGAAAATCAGGTTTTAACTGATAAATTTCCATAAGTATAAAGTGATGTGTGCCAAGGCAGGTACAATAAAACAGATGAGATCAGCAAGAGATGCTATAATATAATAACACAAATATGATAAGGCAAGGTTTTACCCTGCTAATTATTACTCCCGTAGTGTAGAGGTCAATCATATCGGATTTTGGTTCCGATGACGACGGTTCGAATCCGTCCGGGAGTATAGCATTTTATCTTTATTTTTAGATATTTCGTGATTGTACCTGGTTATAAAGAAATGAGAGACTGATACTGATAACCATGTACTGCCATTAACTATATACGATATCTGGCGGATAATCACCTATCAGCAACAGTGCAGGTTTTTTAACATGATAGGTATACGGTGGATTGATTTTGATCATATACCTGACAGACTGTCAGGTCTTATTGATCTCTCTTACAACCTCTGGTCTTCCTGGCATCCAGAAGCATGGCTCCTTTTTAAAAATCTTAACCGACAGGGATGGAAAGAATCAATTCACAATCCTGTAAAAATGCTCCAGGAAATACCCCAGGAGATCCTGGACACTGCAGCGTCCAATATTGAATATACTAATCACTATGACGCGGTAATCGCTAAATTTCAAAGGTACATGCTAGCGAAAAACCAATGGTTTGATGAGTATTACCCGGAACATCAGCACCACAAGATTGCATACTTTTCTGCTGAATACGGCCTTCAGCACTCTCTTCCGCTTTATGCAGGAGGGCTGGGATTTTTGGCGGGAGACCACCTGAAAGAATGTAGTGATATTGGAATCCCCCTCGTAGCCATTGGATTTATGTATTCGGACGGGTATCTTCACCAGCGTGTCAGAAATGACGGCTGGCAGGAAGATATCGAAGAGAAACTTGACCGTGATAATGCTCCGGTGAAAAGAGTTCTCAACCGTGAAGGGACACAATTGATCCTCCAGGTTCCGTATATTATACCCCAGATTCATTTTGCTCTCTGGAGAGTGGATATCGGAAGAGTAATCCTCTATCTTATCGACACCGAGATTGAGCAGAACCCTCCGCACCTTCGGAACATCAGCAGCAGGCTTTATAGCAGTATTAATGAGATGAGACTTCTCCAGGAAATTGTCCTTGGCATCGGGGGAACCCATGCACTCAAATCGCTGGGAGTCAAGTATTCTGCCATCCACCTGAATGAAGGTCATGCTGCATTC